>NZ_JBVHXR010000035.1:0-83909 GCF_055569295.1 Streptomyces sp. NPDC029292 | reverse complement strand
ACGCTCATCGCGTGAGGACTGGACGCAGCCGGAACCCATCACCGCCAGTGATGATCCGAGCAGCAAGCCCGGGACTTCAGTCCCGGGTAGTCGACGTCACTTCACTCGGCTTTCACTCGCTGTCGGGGACCTTGATGGTTTTGCCGTTCTTGTCGATCGTGTGGGTGCTCCAGTAGGTGTCCCACTTGTCGCCGACATGCTGGGGGACTTTCCCTTCCGGATAGCGGACGTACCCCTTCGGCGGCTCCTCGCTGTTGGACACGCAGGAGCTGCCGGTGCTGCCCACGGCCATGACCGGGTACTCGCCACCGCCGCAGCTCGCGTCCTGGATGGAGCAGCCGGTCAGCATCCCGACGGTCACGCCGGCGAGTGCGAGACCCATGGCGATGCGCACTGGTCCACTGCTGATCGCGGACAACGGGGGGTGAACTCGGCTTGTGATGCGCACAGTTGGCTCCCTCTGGATGGCTTGTGCGGCCAGCCTGCGCGAGGCAAGAGAATCGATCATGAGTACGCGTACTCAGGTGTGGCGTGCCGGCCTACCTGGTTCCGCGTAGGCATCACGGCGGCCGGCCCCGCATGGGTCCAGCCAGATGCGTGGCGGCTGCACGGCACGGGTGCGAACGCGGCCGCCCCGAGCACCAAGGCAGATCTACCCCTGCGACGTGCGCTACCGCAGGCCCGACGCCACCGCCGCGACCATCACCGTTTACGCCAACGGCACCTCGGTCCGCCGGCTGTCGCTGCCCGTCACCCGTTGCGGCCGACAGGACACGTTTTCGACATATCCGACAAACAGCCGTGTACGTCTACCGGGGCGACGAACTCGGCCTGCCGGAGGTGTAACACCTGCCCGACGCCCTGATCCAGGACCCCACGTTCGTCCGCTCGGGCGGCGCCGACCATAGCCGGGACGGCTGCCGCATCCCGCTGGCGTGGACCACCGGCGAGCCGTCACTCGGCTTCTCGCCCGCGGGTGCCACCGGCCCCTGGCTGCCACAACCGCCGACTGGACCCTGCTCAGCGTGAACGCCCAGTTTGCCGACCCGGAGTCGGTCCTCAACCTCTACCGCATGGCCCTGGCCCTGCGCCGTGGCGCGACTGGCCGACCTCCCCGAGACCCTGACCTGGGCGGAGACAGGCGAAGCCACCGTGAGTTTCGACCGGGCCGGCGGCTTCCGCTTCCTGGCCAACCCCGCGGCGACGCCGGTGCCCCTTTCCCACGGCATCGAGGTGAGCAGCGGTCCGCTGGACACGCACGCCGACGGGCGGCGCGCGGTACTGAGTGACACATGCGTGTGGCTGCAACGGTAAAGCCGCACGCGCACATCGTGATGACGGCAACGGGGGAGGGGTGGATCGCCATTACTCCCGCATACTCGACGATCCCTTCAGGGGAGTCCGACCAGCCTGATCCCGAAGCACTTGTCGGTGCGTCAGATGTGGTGGGGTGCGGCACGGCGCACCCCACCGTGAACCCGGGAATCGAACACAACCCTCACCCGCCGTGCCCTGGTCATGTGCCGGGCGCTCCATGGCGCATATGGCTCAGAAGACCAACTGGCCGATACCCAGCAGGTTCCCCTCGCTGTCACGGAACCAGGCACCGCGTTCGCCCCGTGCGCCCTTGCTGGGGTAATTCCCCTCGATCTCGGCGATCCCGTCCCGTGTCCGGAACCGAGGCGCGTCGACCTCCTCGAACACCACGCCACGCCTCTTGAGTTCCGACACGACTGATTCGATGTCGTCGACCTCCAACGCCATCTGAGTGAAAGTTCCTGGCGAGGCTCCCGCCGATCGAAACACTACGAAGTCCGCGCCTTCGCACCGATACAGCAGCCCACCGGGCCGCTCATCGACGGGCTCCAGACCGAGTTGCTCGGAGTAGAAACGCCGGGCCCGCTCCAGGTCCTGGGCGGGAAGTCTGGTTGCCACGCGTGCCCGGGCCAGAATGTTCCTGTTGTCTGCGTTCATGTCTCCACTGTGCCGTGAGGAGTGGCTGGACGGGCGGAGGCACCAAGCGCGAGCGAGTGGCAGTGGCCTGACCGAAGCGTGCGGACCGTGGAACGGCCGAGCAATAGTCGTGACCTGTTGTGATGCTTGCAGCGTATGACTCGATGCGAAACAGGCCTTGGACACACGACACACGTCTCGGGACGCTCTTGGCGTGTGCGGCACGGACCCGCCACCTTTTGACGCCGGATCGACTCGAATCCAACCTGAGGAATTTTTACTGTGCGTGTTTTTGTCACGGGCGCGACGGGATATATCGGATCCGCAGTCGCCCGCGAGCTGCTTGACGCAGGGCATCAGGTCCTCGGCCTGGCCCGCTCGGACGCGGCCTTGTCGGCGGTCGGCGTAAGGCGCACCGCGGCGATCTGACCGCTGGCCCGCCGTGCACCGGCTCGACGCGGCGCGCCTGTTCGGGCTGGCCGTGGAAGCCGCCCCGGCCGGCTCGCGCCTGCACGCGACCGACGAGGAGGGCGTGCCGTTCCGGGCCGGTGATGTGCACCGCCCACCCTGGGATGAATGGGTTGATGAATGTCACACGCCTGAAAAGCTCGCAATTCCGACATATGCGCATCTCTTGCGCTCTGGTGTCTCCTCTGTCCCTGTAGCGTCGCCGTCACTCGGGAATCGGGACGCTCGTCGCATCGCCCGCCGGTGAACGCGTCGAAGGCTTCTTCCTCGCGTCCGGTTCAGGGCTTGCCGTACCAGTCCTCTCGGGGCGCCTCGCTCCGGAGGCGCGTCGGCGACCGAAGTCCGCCGAGGGTGAAAGGGCGTCGGCCCGCAGTCCTTTGCGAGCGGGCTGCCGAAGTGACCGCGAACACAGAGCAGGACGGAATCTCCATGCCGGGAATGCATGCACTGCGCCGCGCGCAGCGGGGACTGGCCGCGGCCCTGGCTGCAGGGACAGCGCTCGCAGCACTCGCTACCGCCACCCCTGCCCAGGCGAGCACCGCCGGCGCCACCGTCGGCGGCTCACAGGTGAAGTGCACCTCGCAGCGGCCTGGGCTCGCGGGCCGGTTGTCGCAGGACATCGCTGGTGCCCTCCGCGGGCGCGAAGGCGCCTCGGCGCTCGCCCTGTACGACCGCACCACGGCGACCTCGTGCACCTACCGGGCCGAAGCCGCCTTCGACTCGGCGAGCGTGGTCAAGGTCACGGTATTGGGGGCACTGCTGCGTCAGACCATGGAGCAACACCGCAGCCTGACCCCTCGCGAGGTGGAACTGACCACCGCCATGATCACCAAGTCGGACAACGACTCGACCAATGCCCTGTGGCACCAGGTCGGCCCCGTCGGCATCCGGCATTTCCTGACCGTGGCCGGCATGCGGGACACCGTCCCCGGGCCCAAGGGCTACTGGGGGCACACCCAGATCACGGCCGGCGACCAGTTGAAGCTGCTCCGACTGCTCACCTCGGACAACTCGGTCCTCGACCGGGATGCCCGCGCCTACGCCCTCCGTCTGATGAACCGAGTCGTTCCCGAGCAGCGTTGGGGAGCACCGGCCGGGGCACCCGCGACCGCGACCGTTCAGGTCAAAAACGGCTGGCTGCCGCGTGTGACCAACGGCTGGCGGGTGCACAGCGTCGGTGTGTTCACCGGCGGTGGTCACGACTACGGAATGGTCGTGCTCTCGCAAGGCAGCCGAACGATGGGCGACGGCGTTGCCACCGTCGAGGGCGCTGCCCGCGCCATCAACCGCGACCTGAACCCGCCGACCGCTTCCTAGACGTCCGTCTACACCGCCGGCGCCGCGGACGAGTTCAGACCGTCTTCACCCGCACTCTCAAGAATCAGAGAGTCGGACTTATAACTACATTCCTTCATGGGGATCGTTCGGTCGCTGCACCTCAGGGCGATGACCGCCTCGTGAGATCACCTTTGAGTTGCTCGGAGTTCTGCCGGGGGAAGTCGGGCCTCCGGTTCGACTTCCGGCGGTGGCACCCACGCGTTGGGGCGGCGACGGGGGCGGGCATCGTCCGCGTCGAAGATCTGCACCAACCCAGTGGACGGCACGATTCACCCTGGCACCTAGCCAAGGTCCGTGACGTCGTCGAGTCTGCACGATGTGCCGCGGCCACCGGAGGGTCCGAGCCTGCTGACCCGACACCTTCTTCAGGCGGGTACGGGCCAGGGCGGCGAGCTCGGGTTCCAGACGACACCGGTTGGCGTCCGAGGAATGCCACGAGCCGGTCCACGGCTGATGCCTGCGCCGTACGCCGTCAACGCGCCTCAGACGCGTGACACGACAACGGCTTCAGCGCGGGTTTGGCGACCGACTCGTCCAGTGCCTGCTCGGTGAGGATCGGCATCTAGTGCCAGTTGCTGATCTTGACGTCGTGCGGCGCGGGCTCGCCCTTGCCGGTTTCGACCAGCTTCTTGAGGCTCATCAGGAAGGTCGCCCACTTGGTGCTGCAGTGGTACATGAACTCCACCGGCTCCTTCCAGCCTTCGTGCCGGAACAATACGATCGTGAAGCCGTCCTCCTGCTTGAGGTCGAAGCGAATCTGCGTGCCGATCCACTCCTCGGGACCGTCGACGACCTCCCAGAGCACGCGCTCGGCGGGCTGAGCCTCCAGGACCTTCATGTCGAACCCGCCGGGCTCGAAGCGGAACCGGATTACTCCCCCTACATTGCTGTCGCCGTCCGTGTCCTGCGTCCACCAGCTCGCCAGCCCATCGACCGTGGTCAAGGCTGCGTAGACGTCGTCGGGAGACGACGTGACTCCGATCCGGTGCAGGATGTCCACCATCTCGATACCTCTTTCTCGGGTAGGCGCCCGCATTCGGGCACGGTTCATCAGCGCTGCCACGGATGTGGCGACGTTCGTTCGTGAGGCGTCAGCCCTCCTGGCTCCGCTGGATCGCTTCGGCGATCCGCTTGATGCGATGCAGTCGGGCATCCCAGGTGGCCCCGACCGACGACAGCTGCGCGACTGCGCGGGCGAGCTGGGCCTCGTCCACCTCGTAGAGGCGCTCGCGTCCGGACGGGGTGACGTGGACCAGCCCGACCCGGTCGAGTACGCCGAGGTGTTTGGCGACCGCCTGCCGCGTGACCGGCAGCTCCTCACTCAGTGTGGTCGCCGTCCCGTCGCCGTCGGTCAACAGCAGATCGAGTATCCGCCGCCGGATAGGGTCCCCCACCGCCGACCAGAGCTCGTCGTCGATGGTGATGGTCATGGCGTCGACACCAGCCGAGCGACGTACGTGACGAGGCGGGGCAGGAAGTAGTCCCAGCCGGTGACGTGGTCGCGGTACTGCTCCTCGAGCACGGCCGCCTCCCAGCCCTTCTCCCGGAACCCCGACTCGGTGAAGCGCAGCAGTGTGCCCGCACCCGACGGAACCAGCTCGAAGGTCACCAGGAGTGAGTTGGCCGACGTCGCGGCCTCACCCTCGTCGTACACCCACCGGAAGGAGAACCGTCGGGGCGGGTCGGCCTCCACCACCGTGAGTTGTACGACCTTCGCCTCCGGCGTAGACGTGTCGCCAAACGAGATGACCCCGGTGGCGCCGGGCACCGGCTGCAGCTCTGCCTCGTCCGGCCACCACTCCCGCAGGTGTTCGGGGGTGCTGATGACCTCGTAGACCACCTCGGGCGTGGCTTCGACGTGGATCTCCCGCTCGATGCTGCCGTACTCCATCCCGCCCCTCCTTCCTCTCGCAACCTTTGGTTGCACATGACTGTAGGACCTTCCTTCGGAATGCGCAACCTTTAGTTGCTCTAGGGATTCACCTAGGCGGACGAGGGTGGCGTTGGTCCAGGTGAAACCTGCTCCGATGTTGATGGCGAGGATGTGCCGGCCGGAGCGGAGCCGACGGTGGCGGAGTAGATGGTCCAGAGCGAGGAGTTGGTCGCAAGGTCCAATGTGGCCGGTTCGGCGAACCAGGGTCCAGGTGGTGCGGTCGATGTCGAGGCCGAGTGGTCCGGTGACGGTGGCCTCGAGGAGAAGGCGGCTGAGCCCCGGGACGATGATGCGCTGGATGTCCGGCGGTGCGAATCCGGCCTCGTCGAGAAGCTGTTCGAGGAAGTCGTCGAGGATGAGGACGTCGGGGCGGACGAGCTCGCGGATCCGTTCCTCTCAGGCGCGGTCCGCGTGCCCGCCGGCGAGATCCGCGAGGATCCGGCTGGTCTTGGCGAACCGGACACCCGGCACCAGCGGCGCAGCCGGCGTCGAGCCAGGCAGCCAGGCTCCCGTCCGGCTTCGCCGCGAAGAACGGCACCGACCAGGACCAACCGAATGCTTCGGGCACTACCGACATCTTCGGCTGGCACCTGGACGACCCGGAGCAGGCAGCGTGGATCGTCGCGGCTGCCGAGCGCACCCTCACCGCCCTGCCTTCCGAGGGCCACGAGGCAACCATGGCCCGGTCGCTGGCCACCATCGCGCTGGAGTCGCGCGGCACCCCGCCCCTGCGCGGTCCGCAGGCCGCCCGCCAGGCCGAGGGGATCGCCCGTCGGCTCAACGATCCGGCACTGCTGGCGTTCGCTCTCAACGCCGCCTTCATGCACTGCTTCCACCGGGCCGGGCCGGCGGAGCTCCGTGACGAGTTCGGCGCGGAACTGGTCGTGGTCTGCGCCCCACACGGCCTGTCCACGTTCGAGATCCTCGGCCATCTCATTCGTCTGCAGGCCCGCAGCGCTCTGGGCGACTTCACCGGAGCCGACCGCCACGCGACGGCCGGTACCACCAGACCCTGTCCACCGCCGACGTCGGGATCGCGGGTGATGTCGATGACGTGCATGCCCTCCACGCCGAACAACTCATCGGTCCGAGCGCACCACAACGCGCCAGGTCGTGGTCACTCGCGGACCCCGACAGCGGGAAATCCTGTGCCGCCGCCCATGGCATCTGATTCCGGTCGCTCCGCCTCCATCGAGTCGAGCCGCGCCGCGGCCACGAGGCGGGAGTCTGCTCCTGTTCGCAGACTCCGGCCTCGGGTGGCTGCAGTCATGGCACACCGGATCGAGAGACATCAGGGCTGTGGGTGACTCTGCCGCGACCCACCTCGGTGAGCTGTAGCTTCAGGGGGAACCCTGGATGGCTTGCTCGGACCAGATCGTCTTGCCGTTCTGGCCATGGCGGCAGCCCCATCGTCCGCCGAGTTGAGCGACGAGGAACAGGCCGCGTCCTCCCTCGTCGGTCATGCGGGCACGCCGCAGGCGGGGTTGGGTGCTGTTGGAGTCGGTGACCTCGCACACCAGGACGTTGTGGCGAAGCAGACGGAGGTCCATCGGCGGACGACCGTAGCGGATGGCGTTGGTCACCAGTTCGCTGACGATGAGTTCGGTGGTGAAGAGGAGGTCGTCCAGGCCCCACAGCGTGAGTTGGCGGGTTGTCCATTCTCGGGCCTTGGAGACGGCGGCCGGATCGGCCGGGATCTCCCAGTGAGCGGTGTCGGCCGCTGGGACGGCGCGGGTGCGGGCCAGCAGCAGGGCCGCGTCGTCGCGCGGCACTTGGTCTGCCAGGTCGGCGAGGAGAGCCCGGCCGGTTTCGTCCAGGGCACGATCCGGACGGCAGGACGCGGCGAGGGCATCCGTCAGGTGCCGCAGGCCCTGGCCGAGATCGCGGTCGCCTCGTTCGACCAGGCCGTCGGTGTAGAGAGCGAGGACGCTGCCCGGCTCAACGTCGATGATGGTGGTCTCGTAGGGCATGCCGCTGAGGGCGAGTGGCGGCCCTGGGGAGATCTCGACGGCTTCGGCGGTCCCGTCGGGCCGGACCAGGACGGGTGGCGGGTGCCCGGCACTGGCCATGGCGCAGCGCCTGGTGACCGGGTCGTAGACCGCGTACAGGCATGTGCCGCCGACGATGTCGTGGTCGCCGGGTGGGGCTTCGGCCGCGAGGCGCTGGATCAGGTCCGCGATCCGGGTGAGCAACTCGTCCGGTTCGAGTTCCAGGTCCGCGAGTGTCTGGATGGCGGCGCGTAGGCGGCCCATGGTGGCGCTTGCGGGTATGCCGTGGCCGACCACGTCTCCGGCGACAAGGGCCACCCGGAGAGAGGGCAGAGCAATGGCGTCGTACCAGTCGCCGCTGCTGCCCGCTCCGCCGCCTGCCGGCAGGTAGACGCCGGCGGTCTCGGCTGCCGGAGTGTCGGTCGTGGCCGGGGGAAGGAGTCGCTGCTGCAGCGCTACGGCCGCCCTGTGCTCGCGCGTGTAACGGCGGGCGTTGTCGATGGCGAGCGCACCCCGTGAGGCGATCTGCTTCATGAGATCCGCCTCGTCCTCGGTGAAGGTGTCGGATCGGCCGCAGCGCCAGGCCGATATGGCGCCGAGCGTGTGCCCGCGGGCATGCAACGGTGCCACCATCACCGAATGGGCGTCCTTCGGGACGAGATACTCGACCAGCCGCGGGTCTCTGACCATGGCGATGAAGTCGTCAAGGCCGAAGACCACTGGCTCGCCGTGTCGGAAACTGCGCAGCAGGGGGTGGTCGGTAAAGGGCGGGATGGGCTGGCCGCGCTCGATGCCGGCCGGCCACACCGCGGTGGCCGGCGCAAGGGCCGCGTTGCCCATGTTTCCACCGTTCAGCTGCTTCGAGGGTTCTTCCCCGTCGAGAACGGAGTGCGCAAGGTCGACCGCGGCGAGATCCCCGAACGCAGGTGCGAGAACGTCCGCAAGGTCCTGTGCGGTGCGCACGACATCCAGGGATTTTCCTACTCGCTCGGCCACCTCGCGGGCCAGATCCAGATGACGGCGGGCGCGCATCTGGTCGGCGTTGTCGAAGTACAGGGCTGCGACCCCCGTAGGGCGTCCTCGCGCGTCCTCCAGACGGAAGGCGGACAGCGACAGCGCGCGCTGCCGCGCCGAACCGTTCCGGCAGCTCACGTGCTGGTCTCTGCGGATCACTGGGGCACCCGTCTCGATTACCTGGCGCAGTAGTGCCTCGAGGTTCTCGGCGTCCTTGGCGTCCAGCACGTCGCTCAGCCGAGCGCCGGGCTGTACCGGACGGCCGTCGAAAGTGTCCGGCGCGGCGTTCGTCTGCACAGTGGTGAGATCCGTGTCGTACACAGCGATGGTGATCCGGTGCTGTGCGGACAGTGCACGCAGCAGCGCCGCGCCCTGCTCGTGGCCGGCGACGTGGTGGGTTGGGGCCGCCAGGACGAGGACTTCCGCCGAGCCGGAGCCCCCCACCTTGGTGGTCCGGAAGGTGACATCGACTGTGTCGCCGCACTGGTGCCACAGCCGTACCCGGCCGGACGCCGGTATCTCCGCGTCGCGCAGGTCGTCCGGGAGGCCGGCCACCAGTTCCTGCACGGGGCGGCCACAGACCTCCTCGGCGCGGAACCCCGTCAGCTCCTCTGCTGCTCCGGTCCACCGCACCACCGCACCTCGATTGTCGAGCACGGCGGCTGCCGGACCGTCGCAGGCGTGCGACCTGCCGCTGGGACCGGAACCGGAGACGCCCGATCCTTGGGAGGCGCCTGCCGAGTAGGCGTTCTTGACATTCTCTATGTCCATCCGTGGCTTCCTTCTGTGGCTTCCTTTGCGAGAGCCTGCGGCTCGAGAGATCGGCACGCTGTGGCGGCCGTCGGCCGCCCGGTCGGAAGCGCGTCACGCCGCAAGGGCTTTGGAGGGCAGGTCTTGTTCGGCCCAGACGACCTTGCCGTCCGTTGCGGAGCGGGAGCCCCACCTGTGGGACAACTGAGCGATGAGGGAAAGACCGCGGCCGTTCTCGTCGATGGTGTGGGGATGACGGGGGCGTGGGTGGCTGGGGTTGCTGTCGGAGACTTCGCACGTCAAGACCTGGTGCTGGATGAGCCGTAGGTGGATCGGCCCGCCGCTGTAGCGGATGGCGTTGGTGACCAGTTCACTGACGATCAGCTGCTCGGTGGCCACCAGATGATCAAGCCCCCATTCGCTGAGCTGGCGGGCGGCTGCCTGCCGGGCGATGCGGACGGCGGCCGGGTCGTTCGGCAGTTCCCAGGAGGCGACCTGGGCCGGTTCGAGTCCGCGAGTCCGCGCAAGGAGCAAGGTGACATCGTCGGCCGGGGCCTGAGTCGGCAAGGTCTCGATCACCTGAGAGCACAGGTCTTCCAGGGACGAACCGGACTCTGCCAGGGCGGCGCCCAGGCGATCCAGGCCCACGTCGATGTCGTCGTCGCGGGACTCGACCAGACCGTCGGTGTAGAGCGCGAGCAGAGTTCCCTCGGGCAGTTCCAGTTCCAGGGACTCGAAGGGGACCAGACCGAGGCCGAGGCCGAGCGGGGCCCCGGCGGGCATGTCGGGGAAAGTGGCACGGCCCTGCGGGGCGATGATCGCGGGCGGGGGATGCCCGGCCCGCGCCATCGTGCACCGCCGGGTGACCGGGTCGTAGACGGCATACAGACAGGTGGCGCCCACCGCCGCGGGGAGCTGGTCCGGAGCGTCGGCATCTTCCTCGCTCAGCCGCCTGACCGTGTCATCGAGGCGCGCCAGCAGTTCGTGGGGAGGCAGTTCCATGTTCGCGAGCGTGCGGACGGCGGTGCGCATTCGGCCCATCGTCGCCGCGGCGTTGATACCGTGTCCGACCACATCTCCGACGACGAGGGCCACCCGGGCGCCGGACAGCTTGATCACGTCGAACCAGTCGCCCCCCACGCCGTGGTCCATGTCAGCCGGCACATAGCGCGAGGCCACATCGAGGGCGGCGCCGCCTCCCACATGGTGGGGGAGCAGGTCGCGTTGGAGCGTCAGGGCCGCGGTGCGTTGGCGAGCGTACTGGAGAGCGTTGTCCAGGCTGAGCGCGGCCCGGGTGACGAGCTCCTCGGCGAGGAGGAGGTCGTCCTCGTGGAACGGCGTCGGCTCCTCGGAGCGGCCGAACACGGCCAGTCCCAGCACACAGCGCCGCGCACGGATGGGTACGACCATCAAAGAGTGGACGCCGCTGTCACGGAGCTTCTGCGTCCGCACTGGGTCGTGACTGACCCAGGGGCCTGAATAGGTGTCCAGCACCGATTCCAGGTAAGACCTGCCCGTGCGCAGGGCGGTGGCGAACAGCGAGGTCGGGAAGGGGCGGATCACATCTTGGCGCACCCACGGCAACTTGAGGACACCCGGGTCGATGGAGGCCACACCGGCACGGCGCAGCACAGGTGGGCGGTCGTTCGCCTTGCCGGTCGCCGCCGAGGGATCCACGCCGAACGGAACCGACTCCATCAGGTCGACGACTGCGTGGTCGGCCAGCAGGGGCACGGCAAGGTCGGCCAGTTCCTGCCCGGTCCGCATGACCTCGAGGGTGCTGCCGATGCGCGTACTGGC
The DNA here is from genome assembly GCF_055569295.1 of Streptomyces sp. NPDC029292. NCBI lineage: Bacteria > Bacillati > Actinomycetota > Actinomycetes > Kitasatosporales > Streptomycetaceae > Streptomyces > Streptomyces sp. NPDC029292. The sequence continues at coordinate 72,665 of NZ_JBVHXR010000035.1, read as the reverse complement.
TTCGCTGAGGATGGCAAGGCGCTCGCGTGCCCGCCGGTTGCCCGTGACGTCCACGTTCATGGAGCACACTGCCAGTGCCGTGCCGTCCGCGTCCAAGAGGCAGAAGAACGAGGCCGAGAACGCGTGCTCCCGGCGCCGGTCCGTCGACGACCACGCCCGGTACTCGTGGACCATGGTGGTGCCACTTTCCAGTACCTGCCGCATCACCACCTCGAGCGCTTCGGCCTCGACGGCGGGCAGTGAGTCCCGCAGGCGACGTCCGAACCATCGCTCACGAGGAGTGCCGTGGTGGCGCTCCATGACGTCGTTGACCCAGGTACAGCGCAGCTGCGGGTCATAGACGGCGATGCCGATCGGTGTGTGGGCCAGGAGCGACTCCCGCACAGCTCCGTCGGACGCCCCCGAGGACAGGGTGCCTATGTCGGTCACGGACACCAGCCACCGGGTGCCGGCGTCCTGCCCCCACAGCAGCGAGATCCGCAGCGTCATTTTGATGGCGTGGCCGTCGCGGTGGCGGACCGCCACGGTGCCGGACCAGCCATCCTGGGCACGGCACTGCTCGGCGAACGCCGGAGCACTCGGGGCGTCCTCGGCGGGCGGCAGCACGTGTGCGGCGGACCGGCCCACCACTTCCCCGGCCGAGTACCCGACAAGCTGCTCGGCGGCGTGCGTCCACCCCACCACGGTCCCCTCCGCATCGAGCATCGCTATTGCCGCATCGGGTGTCTCTCGGGGGCTCACAGGCTCGGCGAGTGGCATGTGGTCGGTCTTCGTCATCCGGTTCTTCCCATCGGTACGGGTGTGAGACAGCGTCGGCATGTGCGGCGTCGGCCCGATCTGTGGCCGTGGTGGAAGCCGGCACGACGTCTGCCAACCTTGGACGACTTTGTCCACTTCTGATGAAATAGTCAGATACGACCGCTTCATCGTCAAGTCCCCCGAAACTGATTAAATGCCCAGATATGACCGTGCGCTGTCACGTCACGCCATCGCGGAGTCGGGACTGGTGGGCCAGGGTGGACAGTTGGGGCGGGCAGTGTAATGATGAATTCATCAGAATTGCTGCTCTTATTTATGGAGCACGCCGATGCCAGTCACACGCAGGAACCGATTCGAACGCCGTCGCGCCGAGACCCGCCAGGCACTCGTCCGCGCCGCGCGGCAGATCCTGGCCGACTCCGGCGGCGCCAGCGCCAGCATCCATGCCATCGCGGAGCGCGCGGACGTGGGCCTCGGCTCCTTCTACAACCACTTCACGGGCAAACCGGACCTGTTCGACGCGGCCGTGGCCGATGCACTGGAGGAGTACGCCCAAGCCGTCGACGAACGCCTGCACGGCGTCGACGATCCCGCCGAGCGCCTCGCCGGGGGCGTGCGGCTCAGCGCGCGCATGGCCGAGTCATACCCGGAGATCATGCAGATCCTGTGCCACAGCCAGCTCGGTCGGATATGCGCCGGCGACGGACTGGCTCCGCGGGCGAAGCGCGACGTGGAGGAGGGCATGGCCGCAGGCCGGTTCACCGTGGTCGACCCGGTGATCGCCCTGACCGTGCTGAACGGCAGCCTGCTGGCGCTCCTGGAGCTGTGGTGCAACCAGCCCGGGGCCGACGGCGACCAGGCCGCAGGCACGATGGCCGAGATGATCCTGCACATGCTCGGCCTCTCCCCGGACGAGGCCCGTGACCTCGCCCGGCGGCCCCTTCCCGCCGCAGCGTGAAGAGGATCCTGTCACGCACCGGCCGACTGGCGCCGACTGCGCACCGGCTCCCGCGGCCTGCGTAAATGGACCGGGGTGGCTGGCCTCTCTCGCCTGCTGTCGCCGCCCCTCAGCCTCAGAGTTGGATGGGCAGGTGGCGGGGGCCGCGCAGCATGGCGTTCTGCCGGTAGGAGGGCGGGTCCTGGACCAGGTGTGCCGTGCCGAGGTGGGGGATCAGCGCGCCGAGCGCGGCCTCGGCTTCGATGCGGGCGAGTGGCGCGCCGAAGCACAGGTGGATACCGCTGCCGAAGCCGACGTGCTGGTTGTCCGGGCGGGTGGGGTCGAACCGGTCGGGTTCGCTGAACCGCATGGGGTCGCGGCTGCCCGAGGCCAGCGCCAGGATGACGGACGTGCCGCCGGGGATCGTGGTGCCGGCGACGTCGATGTCGACGAGGGGAACCCGCTCGCGCATGTGGACCGGGGGCTCGTAGCGCAGCAGTTCCTCCACCGCTCGCGGCAGCAGGCCGGGGTCTTCGCGCAGACGGTCCAGCTGGTCGGGCCGGCGCAACAGGGTGAGGACGCCGTTGGCGATCAGATTGACCGTGGTCTCGTGTCCGGCGATGAACAGCAGGATGGTGTTCACCGCCAGGTCCTCCTCGCTGAGCCGTACGGCCGGGTCCGGTTCGTTGACGAGGTCGGAGAGCATGTCGCCGGTGGGCCGACCGCGGCGCTGTTCGGCGAGTTGGACCAGGTACTGACCCATCTCCTGCTGCGCCTGGCCGGCCGCCTGGTCCCGTTCGGCGGTGTCACCTTCGGGCCCGATGTCGGCGGACGCGACGAGGGTGTCGGTCCAGTCCTGGAAGAGCTGCTCGTCCTTGTCCGGGATGCCGAGCAGGCGGCAGATCACGGTCACGGGCAGTGGGTAGGCGAAGTCGTCGACGACGTCGATCTGCCTGCCCTCCTGGAACACTTCCGCCAGTTCCTTGGTCAGCTGGACGATCTCCCCGCGCATGGAGTCGACCCGGCCCGGACTGTGCGGCGGGCCGAACGGCCGCATGGCCGAGTTGCGCAGCCGGTGGTGCTCGGGGTCGTCGAGCCGCAGGAACGACGGTTGTCGTGTCACCTCGTACGGAGCGGGAGCGGGAGCGGTGCGCGAGCGCGGATCGGCACTCATCCGGGGGTCGTGCAGCAGCGCGACGATCTCGTGGTAGGTGCCGATCAGGTAGCTGCCGTCCGCCTGCCGCACCGCGGGCCCCGCCTCGCGGAGTTCCGCGTACAGCGGGTAGGGGTCGGGGCGACTGGCGTAGTCGGTGATCCGTGCCAGCAAGGTCTCGGAGGCCATCGTGGCTCCTCGTGGTGGGTCGGTACCTGGGTCAGTGGGTGGGCTGCACCACCGTCAGTCGGCGGTCGGGCAGGTGACCGGTGAGCGCCACGGTGGGGCCATGGGACAGCCCACTCGGGTCCGGCACGTCGGACGGAATCGTGATGTCGGCCGCGATCGCACGGTCCGCCGCGCCAGGCGGGGGCGGGAACGGAGCAGCCGTCTCGATCAGGTGCTTGTAGTAGTCGAGCGACTTGGCCATGTCGACGGTGACCGCGGCGGTGACCCGCCCCTTGTAGCCGTAGACCATTGCCAGGCGGCGCGCCTCCAGAGAGCCTTGGGCGATGACCACATGGTCGGAGTAGGTGGGCACGCCCACCGACTTGATGTTGAGCCCGAACTGGGTCGACCAGAACGACGGGACGGCCAGGTGCGGGCGCTGCAGGGGCCCCGGATTGACCATGTTGTGGGCCGCCACCTCGGCCTGCTCGACCGCGTTTCCCCAGTGCTCCAGGGAGAGCATCTGGTACCCGAACAGCGGGTGCGGGAACCGGGAGACGTCGCCGGCCACGAAGACGTCGTCGGTGACGATTCCGTACATGTTGAAGGCCCGGCATCCTGCGTCGCAGGCGATCCCGCGCGGGCCCGCCGCCAGCCCGGACTCCGCCAGCCATTCGACGTTGCGGACCGCGCCCAGCGCCACGACGCACACGTCCGCGTCGACGCGGCTGCCGTCGGACAGCTCCGCACCGGTGAAGCTGCCGTTCCCGCGCAGGGCGGTGACCGTCACCCCGGTGCGCAGGTCCACGCCGTGGTTGCGCTGCATGACGGCCGCGAGCTTCGACAGGGTGCCACCGAGCGCGCCCACCAGGGGTGCGGGGCCGCGTTCGGCGACCGTGACCTCCAGTCCTCGTTCCCGGCAGGCCGAGGCGATCTCCGAGCCCGTGAAACCGGCGCCGATCACCAGCACCCGCGCCGGCCCGGAGGCCAGCCGCTGGGCCAGTCCCCCGGCGTCCTCGCGGGTGCGCAGGGTGAACACCCCGTCCAGGGCGGATTCCTCCGGGTTCGGCCAGGGCCGCGCGCGGGTCCCGGTGGCGATCAGCAGCCGGTCGTACGGCAGTGACTCGCCGTCCTCCAGCAGCACCTGTTTCGCGAGCAGATCCACGCCGGTGGCGCGCACGCCCAGCCGCCAATCGGCGTTCGGGTCCCGGCGCATCGGCAGCCCGGTGGTGTCCGCCGTCGCCTGGCCGAGCAGCACCTGCTTGGACAGCGGCGGCCGGTCGTAGGGCGGGTGGGGCTCGTCCCCGACCACGGTCAGTGAGCCGGTGAAGCCCTCCTCGCGCAGCGCCTCCGCGGCCCTGAGCCCGGCCAGCGACGCGCCGACGATGACGATACGGCCGTCCTTGAGGTCACCGGGCACCGGCGCTCACCTCCTCACCGAGGAGGATCGCCTGCACCGGGCACGCCGCCGCGGCCTGGCGCACGCGCTCGACCTGGTCGTCGGGGACGGCCGTGGCGTACAGCAACCCCTCCTCCCCGTGCAGCTGGAACACCTCCGGCGCGAGAAACACGCATTGCGCATAGCCCTGGCAGCGCGTGAGATCCACAACGGTCTGCATCCCCACCACTCCCTCCGTTGTCTCACCCCCTCGTTTCCAGCATGGGGCCGGACCTGGGCGCCCGCATGCCACGGCTCCGGAGACGGAAATCCCGGGCAGCTCGTCCGCCCAGGGCGACGGCTCAGCCCAGGGCGTGGCCGAGTCCGAAGGCCGCGCCGAAGAGGGAAAGCTGGGTGAACGCCGCGGAATTGCTGCACAGTTGCTCACCGGTGTGGCTGATCTTCTCGGTGTAGAGCCCGAGATGGTCGATGCAGGTGAGTATCTTCTCGAAGGCCAGTCGGACTTCGTCCAGGCGGCCGACGCGGTCTCGGCGAGGACGTCGAGCTGTTTATGCCGCTGCCGGCCGTGCGGGGCCATTTTCGCCGCCTCGACAGTTCCATACGTCGTATGGTAATCCTGGGGGAGTGCTTCCATACGTCGTATGGAACAGTCTGCTCGGACCACGCCAGGCGCCGCACATCGCCTGCATGCAGCCGATGGTGCAGATCGCACAATCGGGAAGGAAAGATCATGAAGAAGCTCACGAGGCGCGTTGCCGTCACCGCTTTCTCCGTGGCGGTCGCGGGTGTCGCCGTTCTCGGCACCGGGGACACCGCTTCGGCCGCGACTTCTGCATCCGCGCACGTCCAGCGCCCGGCCTTGAGCGTCAACGCCGGCTACTACCGCTGGGACCACGGTGTCGGCTACCTGCTCGAACTGGGCTACTCCTGGGACGAGATCCATGGCTGGCACCACGACGGCCGGGATGAGATCAGCGGTCGCTGAACGCCGCCCAGGCAGGAGTGAAAGTCGATGGAGTCTTTGAAGACCGTCATGCAGGGGGTGGCCGTAGAGCTTGTCATCTCGCGCACCTACTCGCTGTCCATGTGTATGAGCCTGCGCTACGAGCCCACTGATCCCTATGTCGTCCGTGCCACCTTTTTCACCGACACCGACGAGCTGGCTGAATGGGTCCTGGGGCGTGATCTTCTGGCCGATGGCCTGAGGGGTTCCGCGGGCTGTGGGGACATCCGGGTGTGGCCGGCCGTCGGCCGTGGTGACCATGCGATGTACATCGTCCTCGGGGCTCCCGCGGGCACCGCCTTGCTCGAGGTTCCCGTGCAGGACGTCAGGACCTTCCTGGAGGACACGGAGGCGCTGGTGCCACGGGGTACCGAGTCCGGACACATCGACTGGGAGCTCGAACTGGCGAATCTGTTCGCGAAAGGCTGAGAGAAGCCTCCCAACCGCCGTGCCGCTGGGGACCTTTGACCTGGCGGCAGAAGAGAAGGAAAGAGTGTTCATGTCCCAGTACCAGCTTCGTGTCTACACACTGCGCAGCCCTGAGGCGCTCGTCGCCTACGAGAACATCTGGGCCAAGCACATTCCCGGTATGGCCAAGCACAGGATCGCCACGCACGGTGTCTGGACGGTGCCTGCGGCCCCCGGGAGTGAGGCGCCTCAGCTGTACGCCCTCGTTTCCTACCGGGACGCCGACGACGTTCAGGAGCGGCTGGAGGCGTACCTGTCCAGCCCCGAATTCCGTGCGGACATGGAGGGCTTCGACATCAGCCAGATCGTCGGCGTCGCCGAGTCCGTCCTGACGCCCACCGCCGACTCACCCTTGCAGTGACAGGTATCGAGCCGCTCGAAGTCTGCAGGGGCTTGTCGTTCGTGTCAGAACGCCGTGCAACTCCTCCAAGGCGCTCGCCGGAAGGCAGCGGGCATGGGTGAGATCGGCGAGGTCGGGGGAGTTGCGGAAGACCCGGTTGAGTGCGTGTCAGTAAGCGAGCGAACCAGCGGCAAGGGTGAGCGCGAGGTGGCTCAGGGCGGGCTGTCGCCCGCAGAGCGCGCACGTGGATCCGCCGACGGTGTACACCATCAAGTCGGCCACGGATCGGTCGCCCGGCCCAGCCGCAGCACACCGCGCATCTGCAGCGGCCGCATGGAGAGGGCCTTCCCGGGTGTGATGGGTGCCTCCTCATGCGCCGCAGCCTGAACCCGCCCGACCCCGGGCCGCAGGCGACCTCCAGGGACAGGAATCACGGCCCGTCCTGCCCGTTCGGGTGCCGTACGTAGGTCCGCAGGAGTGACCGCCACCACGGCGGCGAGTCCCCCTTGCTGGCCTACGGCTTGATAACATACACCGTATGGAAAGAGCGAAGCGTACCCCTAGAGGTACTCGGAAGAGGGATGTGCCTCTGACCGAGGCAGGGATCTGCACCTCCGCCCTGCGGCTCATCGACGCGGACGGGGTCGAGGCGCTCACGATGCGCAAGCTCGCCGCCGCGCTGGACGCGAACCCGATGTCGCTGTACCACCACGTGCCGAACAAGGAAGCATTGCTGCGTGGCGTGGCGAGAATGGTCGGCGCCCGGTTCCGCACCGTGACACTGGAGGACGCTCCCTGGCAGGAGCGCATGCGCCTACTTGCCACGGATTTCCGGACGTTGGCACACCGCCATCCCAACCTCATGGCCTACTCGTTCAGCCAGCCGGACTTCATCCAGCCCGAAGATCCCTTCTGGGTCGCGCTCACCGCCGTACTGGACGCCGCAGGGGTGCCGCAGGCGGAGATCCCGCAGCTCGCCGCGCTCGTTTGCGCCGTCGTCATCGGCGTGATGATCGCCGAGCTCAACGGCGCGCTCCACCGGTGGTCGAACCTCCAGCCCACAACACCCGCCTCCGGCGAGGACGGGCCGACGAACGAGGGCTTCGGCGAGGACCGGATGTTCCGCCTGGTGCTGGACACGATCATCAGCGGCTTGGAAAGCCGGCTCACAGTCGATCACGCCGGTGGGCGGGACGGTCAGCCCCCGCAGAACTCCTTGCGCGCCTCCGGACGCATCCCCCGTCAACTCCGCCCACCGGCCGCACGCTGCGAAGGAGAGCCCCCGGGGAATCCCATCTCGGACATGGCGGCCCGTTTCGAACCGAAAGAGCAGTGAGGATCAAAAGCCCGGAAATGTCGTTTTCTTCCCGTATGGGGGCGGAACGGGAGGCTCGCACGGCGACTCATCGAGGAACGCCGTCGGTCGGTCGTCAGCCCAGGGCGCGGTCGAGGTTGAAGGCCGCGCTGATGAGGGCGAGGTGGGTGAATGCCTGGGGGAAGTTGCCCAGTTGCTCACCTGTGTGGCTGATCTCCTCGGCGTACAGGCCGACATGGTTGGCGTAGGTGAGCATCTTCTCGAAGGCCAGGCGGGCTTCGTCCAGTCGTCCGGCGCGGGTGAGGGCCTCGACGTACCAGAAGGAGCAGATGGAGAACGTGCCTTCGTCGCCTTCGAGGCCGTCGGGGCTGGCCTCTGGGTCGTAGGGCCAGACGAGGGAGTCGGAGACGAGTTCCTTGCCGAGGGCATCGAGGGTGGACAGCCAGACGGGATCGGTGTGGGAGACGAACTTGGTCAGCGGCATCATCAGCACCGCGGCGTCCAGTACGTCGCCCTCCTCGTGCTGGACGAAGGCCTGCCGGGTGGGCGACCAGCCCTTGTCCATGATCTGCCAGTAGATCCGGTCCCGGACCGGACCCCAGCGGCCGAGTTCGGCGGGCAGGCTGCGGCGCAGGGCCATGCGGATGGCGCGTTCGATGGCCACCCAGCACATCAGCCGGGAGTAGAGGAACTTCTTCCGCCCGCCGCGGGTCTCCCACGCGCCCTCGTCCGGCTGGTCCCAGTGCTCGCAGACCCAGTCCACCAGGGCGCACACCGCGCGCCAGTGGCCACTGGACAGGGGCCGGCACCACTTGTCGTACAGGTACACGGAGTCGATCAGCGCGCCGTAGATGTCGAGTTGCAGCTGGGTGGCCGCGCCGTTGCCGACCCGCACGGGCGCCGAGCCCCGGTAGCCCTCCAGGTGGGGCAGCTCGTGTTCGGGGAGCTCGGCCCGTCCGTCGATGCCGTACATGATCTGCAGCGGGCCGGACGGTCCGTCGTCGCGCCGGTCGATGTGCTGGGTGAGGAAGCCAATGAACGCCTCGGCCTCCTCGGCGAAGCCGAGTCTGAGCAGCGCATAGACGGCGAACGCGGAGTCGCGTATCCACGTGTAGCGGTAGTCCCAGTTGCGGCCGCCGCCGAGCTGCTCGGGCAGGCTCGTGGTCGGGGCCGCCACGATCGCACCGGTGGGTGCGTAGGTGAGCAGCTTCAGGGTGAGGGCGGAGCGGTGCACCATCTCCCGCCAGCGGCCGCGGTAGCGGGACTGCTGCAGCCAGCGCCGCCAGAAGGCGACCGTGGCGGTGAACTCCCGCTCGGCCTCGGCGTGCGGGCAGCCGCGCGGCGGAGTCTCGTCGGTGACCCGGTCGAGCGCGAAGACCGCCGTGTCGCCCTGGGACAGCGTGAACTCGGTCCGTACGTCCTTCCCGTCGGACTCGAGCGGCACCGTCGCGGTCAGCGTCAGCGACAGCGCCTCGGAAGCGAACAGAGCGGCGCCCTCCAGTATCCGCAGGGTGTGCGGTTGGGTGCCGTAGCCGAAGCGGGGAGCCACCCGGGCTCGGAACGGGATCGTCCCGCGGACGCACACCACCCGCCGGATCAGCCGGTGGCGGTCGGACTCGTCGGCGTGTGTCACGGGCATGAACTCCTGGATCTCCCCGAGCCCGTCCTCGGTGAAGAACCGGGTGATCAGTACGTTGGTGTCGGGGAAGTAGAACTGCTTCGTGCCGGCAGGCACGGCCGCGGACAGTTCGAACGCCCCGCCCAGGTCCGCGTCCAGGATGGCGGCGAACACGCTCGGGGAGTCGAAGGACGGGCAGCAGTACCAGTCGATGGTCCCGTCGGTACCCACCAGGGCCGCTGTGCGTAGATCCCCGATCAGGCCGTGCTCGGCGATCGGCAGGTACCGGGCTGACGTGTGCTGTGTCGGCGCGCTCCGGACATCGCAGCGGCCTCTCTATGCTCCTGCCTCCACTATGGCCCTTCGCTGTCGCGGCGGCACCAGGCCGGCCCGGCGGGGACGCCGCGACCGCGCACCGCCCCACCGGAGCCGTTCCGCTTCCGTCACACCCTCTCGCGGGCTCGTGCGACATGGTTCTCCACTCCGGCGACCGCGGCGTCCAGCGTGGAGTTGAACATGGTGTCGATCACGTCCTTGGAGGGCGGGGGCGCTTCTTCCTCGTCGGGGCCCGACGGTGCCGGTGGCAGAGTGGCCCACCGCTGCAGTGCCCCGTTCAGTTCGCTGAGCAGCAAACCTGTGAACACACCGACCAGGGTCGCGGCGACGCGCGGAATCTCCTCCTCGGGCAGTTTCGCGGTGGCCAGGATGTCGATCAGTGCCTGCCAGAAGGGGTCCTCCGGCTGCACGTAGTCGGGGCGCGTGAAGGAATACCCCATCAGTTTCGGGTGACGGTGCGACAGTTCGCGGAAGTCCCGGGCCAGTTCACGCAGTCGGTCCTGCCAGGGGATGTCTCCCCGCTCCTCCGCGCTGAACTGCGAACCGACCCGGTGGGCCACGCCGCGCAGCACGGCGTCCTTGTTCGGCACGTGGTGGTACAGCGACATCGGGTTCGCATCGAGCGCGGTCGCGAGTTTGCGCATGGTGAGCGCCTCGACCCCGTCGGTATCGATGAGCTGCAACGCCATGGCGTAGATGCCGTCCTTGGTGAGCGGTACGTCCCTCTTTCTCGTGCCCCGAGGGGGCTTCCGTTCAGTCGCCATACGGTGTACGGTACCAGCCTTCGCCAACGTGGAGGGCAGTGGCACCGTTTTCAGCCCCCCGTTCCTCCGGCTTCGCGGACAGTCCCGGACCGGTTGGCCTTGGTGGGCGACGAGGTCCCCAAGGCGCGCCTTGAACAGGAAAAGGCTCGACTGGAAGCTGCGCTCGAGGAGTGCGGCAAGACGCTCGAGCAGCGGCCTCGGCGCACTGCCGCCTGACGCGTGCGGGCATAGAACCAGGCGAGGCGTGTCGACCGTCCCCCTTCCCTGGTGTGCTCGCCTGCGGCAGCAGATCGCGGGTATGCCCTGCCGAGGGGACTCTGGCGAATCCGGCTTGCCCGCTCTCACGGACTGATGCCGGACCGATCGAGCGCGGCGTAGAGATCAGAGGCGCCGCCGCGAGGCGGCGCACGCGCCTGCTTTTCCGGCGCTGCCGTCAGTCGCCAACGCGCAGGGGTGCAGACCCGACCGCCGCGATGCGTACTGGCCGGCAGGGGCATTGGCTGCTCACCGGGATGTCGCCGCGGCCGCCGTCGCGGACCGTAGATGTCCTCCACGGGTCGCACCCACCAGGAGAAGCCCGGTCAAGCCGCCGACTGACGACGACCGGCCTCGCCCCTCACCTCCTCCAGCCGGGAGCGCGTTCGGAAGCGCCTGATCTTGATGCGACCCCGCTGCGCGAGCGACGCCGTCCCTGATGAGCCGAAACATTCCTGTTTCTCGGCCCCAGGTCTGCCGATTGAGTTTCCATACGTCGTATGGTACTACTGTAGGCATACAGCGTATGGAAACCGGGTGCTGCCGTACCGGCGCCCCGTCACACCGAATGGCGCCCTGCCCGCCTTTCCCCTTGGAGGAGCCAGCCATGACCACACAGCCCGAGACCGACCTGCGGCCCATCCGGTCTCCGCGGGGCGTCCCGCTCTTCGGCCACACGCCGCAGATCCCCAGCACCAACCCGGTGGAGTACTTCGGCAAGCTGTCCAAGCAGTTCCCCGAGGGGCTCTACGGCATGGAGATCGCCGGCATCGAGCAGGTCTTCGTCTGGGACCCGGATCTGGTGGCCGAGGTCTGTGACGAGACGCGGTTCTTCAAGCAGATCGACAAGACGCCGCTGGCCCATGTCCGGGACTACGCGGGAGCCGCCCTGTTCACGGCCCACCAGCACGAAGAGGAATGGGGTATGGCGCACCGAGTCCTCCTCCCGGCCTTCAGCCAGCGGGCGATGAAGGGCTACTTCGGGCAGATGCTGGAGATCGCCCAGAACCTGGTGGGCAAGTGGGAGCGCAAGGAGGGCCAGCCGGTCAACATCACCGACGACTACACCCGGCTGACCCTGGACACCATCGCCCTGACGGGGTTCGGTTACCGGTTCGACTCCTTCGCCAAGGAGGATCTGCACCCCTTCCTCAACGCGCTGCTGCAGGCGCTGGTGGAGTCGCTGCGGCGCTCGCAGGAGCTGCCGATGATGACCAAGATGCGCAAGGCCGATGACAGGAAGTACCGCGAGAACATCCGGCTGATGCGGGACCTGGTCGAGAACGTGATCAAGGAGCGCCGTGATGGGAAGGGAACCGGTGAGGATGACCTGCTGGGCCTGATGCTGGAGGCCACCGACCCGGAGACCGGCAAGGGGCTGGAGGACGACAACGTCCGTGACCAGGTGCTGACGTTCCTGATCGCCGGTCACGAGACCACCAGCGGTCTGCTGTCGTTCGCCACGTACTCGCTGATGCGCAACCCGCACATCCTGGCCCAGGCCTACGCAGAGGTGGACCGGCTGCTTCCGGGCGACACGGTCCCGGACTACGACACGATCATGCAGATGGACGTGATCCCGCGGATCCTGGAGGAGACCCTGCGCCTGTGGGCTCCCATCCCGATGATCGGCAAGTCCCCGCTGGAGGACACCGTCATCGGCGGCTGCTACGGGCTGAAGAAGGGAGCGCGGGTCAACATCCTTGAAGGTCCGCTGCACACCCACCCCAAGGCGTGGGAGCGGCCGGAGGAGTTCGACATCAACCGGTGGCTGCCGGAGAACCGGGTCAACCACCACCCGCACGCCTACAAGCCGTTCGGCAACGGCGTGCGTGCCTGCATCGGCCGGCAGTTCGCGCTCACCGAGGCCCGTCTGGCCCTCGCGCTGGTGCTGCAGAAGTTCAAGTTCGCCGACACCGACGACTACAAGATGGACGTCAAGGAGGCGCTGACGCGCAAGCCCGGCGGCTTCGAACTGAACGTGCGGGCCCGTCAGGAGCACGAGCGGACCGTGTTCGGCGCAGTGGACCTGCAGACCGACGACACGCGGGCGCAGGCCGCGGTCAGCGGTGTCGGGGTGAACCTGACCGTCGCCTACGGCTCCAGCCTGGGCTCGTGCGAGGACCTGGCGCGCACCATCGCCGACCGCGGTGAGCGCTCCGGATTCGGCACCACCCTGGTCGGCCTGGACGAGCTGGGTGACAACCTGCCCACCGAGGGCCTGCTCGTCGTCGTGGCCTCCAGCTACAACGGCAAGGCTCCGGACAACGCGCAGCGTTTCGACGACCTGCTCGCCGCCGGACTCCCGGAGGGCTCGCTGTCCAATGTGCGGTTCGCGCTGCTGGGTGCCGGCAACACCCAGTGGGTGGCCACCTACCAGGGCTTCCCCAAGCGGATCGAGGCAGGCCTGCTGGCCGCCGGCGCCACCCGCGTCATCGAGCGCGGCATCGCGGACGCCGCCGGTGACTTCGACGGCATGGCCACCCGCTGGATGGACACCCTGTGGGCCACCCTGGCCGAGGAGTACGCCGCCGACACCTCCGAAACCACCGGGCCGCGCTTCGAGGTGCAGCTGCTGACCGAGGCGGAGGTGCGTCCCGCGATCGTCTCCGAGCAGGCCTACCCCCTCACCGTGGTCGCCAACGAGGAGCTGGTCAGCGACGCGACCGGGCTGTGGGACTTCAGCATCGAGCCGCCGCGCCCGGCCGCGAAGTCCATCACCATCGAACTCCCCGACGGTGTCACCTATGACACCGGCAACCACCTGGCCGTCTTCGCCAAGAACGAGCCCGCGCTGGTCAACCGCGCCCTCGCGCGGCTCGGCGTCGATCGCGACCAGGTCCTGCGTCTGGACCAGCCCGCCGGCGGCCGTACGCACCTCCCGGTGGGCACGCCCGTCACCGCGGGTCTGCTGTTCACCGAGTTCGTGGAGCTGCAGGACGTGGCCACCCGCTCGCAGATACAGACGCTGGCCGGGCACACCGAGTGCCCGTGGACCCGGCCGCAGCTCGAGGCCTACACGGCCGACACCGCCGAGGCCGAGGAGCGCTACCAGACCGAGGTCCTGGGCAAGCGAGTCTCCGTGCTCAACCTGCTGGAGCGCTTCCCCGCGGTCGAACTGCCGCTGGCGGTCTTCCTGGACATGTTGGGCCCGATCCGCCCCCGCTTCTACTCCATCTCCTCCTCCCCGCTGGCCAATCCCCGGCACGTGCGGCTGACCGTCGGTCTGCTGGAAGGCCCGGCCCTGTCCGGCGATGGCCGGTACCGCGGCACCTGCTCCTCCTACATCGCAGGCCTCAATCCCGGTGACGTCTTCTACGGCTACGTGCGCGTGCCCTCCCCGACGTTCGCGCCGCCGGCCGACCCCGCCACGCCGCTGCTCCTCATCGGCCCCGGCACCGGCATCGCGCCGCTGCGCGGCTTCCTGGAGGAGCGTGCCCACCAGCACGCGAACGGCACCCAGGTGGGCCTGTCCCAGGTCTTCGTCGGCTGCCGCCACCCGGAGCACGACTACTTCTACCGGCAGGAGATGCAGGACTGGGAGCAGGCCGGGATCGCCCAGGTGCACACCGCCTTCTCCGCGGTGACCGGACACCCGGCCCGGTTCGTCCAGGACGCCATCGTAGGTGCCGCCGACACCGTGTGGCAGGCCATCCAGGACGGCGCGTACCTCTACGTCTGCGGCGACGGCCGCCGCATGGCACCCGCCGTGCGCGAGGCGCTCGCCGCCATCTACCGCAAGCACACCGGCAGCGACGACGAGGCCGCCCAGCAGTGGCTCGCCCAGCTCGAAGCGGACGAGCGCTACCAGCAGGACGTCTTCGCCTGACCCCCAGACGCCGGGAGGGTGCGGCGGTCCTGACACCCCGCACCCCTCCCGGCCACCACTCACCCACGAGGCACCACACGGCACCCCATCGGCCCGAACCGCCGGGAGTGCCGCTCACAGAAAGCAGAGCACCATGGACACCATGCTCGCCGGACGCTTCCACCTGGACAGCAAGAAGTTCGCTGTGGAGGAGGTCCCCGTCCCCGTGCCCGGCCCGGGCGAGGTCCTCATCGAGGTCAAGGCCGCAGGCGTCTGCCTCTCGGACGTCCACCTGCTCGACGGCTCCCTCGTCCCGCTGTTCGCCACTTCCGACACGGTCACCGTCGGGCATGAGGTCTCCGGTGTGATCCACACCCTCGGCCCCGACCTCAAGCGCGGCCTGACCGTCGGCACCCGCGTCACCCTGGAGGCCGGCAAGACCTGCGGCCAGTGTGCCGGCTGCGTGCGCAGCCGCCCCTGCACCCAGATGCTCACCGCCGGCATCGACTACGACGGCGGCTGGGCCCAGTACACCGTCGCCCGCGAGGACACCCTCATCCCCATCCCCGACCACCTCCCCTTCGACCAGGCCGCGATCATCCCCGACGCGGTCTCCACCCCCTACGCCGCCGTCGTCACCACCGCGGGCGTACGCCCCGCCCAGTCCGTCGGCGTCTGGGGCGTGGGCGGAGTCGGCGCCCACAACGTACGCCTCGCCCGCCTGGCCGGCGCCGCACCGATCATCGCCGTCGACCCGCTGCCCAGCGCCCGGGAACGCGCCCTGGCCTTCGGCGCGGACTTCGCCCTCGACCCGGCCGCCCCCGACTTCGCCGACCAGGTCCGCGCGGCCACCGCCGGACGAGGCCTCGACTTCGCCTTCGACTGCGCCGGCGTGCCGGCGGTCCGCGAGCAGGCCGCCGCCGCACTCGGCCTGGGCGGAGTCCTCATCCTGGTCGGCATCAGCCCCAGGCCCCTCACCATCACCGAGGGTCTGACCTTCAACTACCTGGGCAAGCAGGTGCGTGGCCACTACGGCGGCAGCCCCGAGTCCGTCACCGAGCTGGTCCGGCTGGCCGAGGTAGGCCGTCTCGACCTGGCCCCCTCCATCACCGACCACATCCCGCTCGCCGAGGCCGCCGACGCGGTCAACCGGCTGGAGAACAAGATCGGCGACCCCATCCGCCTCATCCTCGTTCCCTGATAACTGAACAGAAAGTTCATCAAGACCACCTCGGGCAGGGGTGAGTGGGCGCCGGTGCTTGAGGGAGCACAGGCGCCCACGGTCTTGTGTGGACGGTCAGTTCACAAGGGTCTTGGTGAGCGCGGAGCCGACAGGGCTGTTGGCCGCGCGGAGGAGGATGCAGCGGGCGGCGGCGTTTGCCGCGACGGCTGGACATCACCGGAGGGCGACAGCCGGGTCGCCCGCCGACGCGGGGGGCGTCGAAGGCAACCAGACAGTCCTTGCCGACGTGGCGAAGGTGCCGCTGAGTGACGACATGAGGCGTCGCGGGCAGAAGTTGCAGGGCCATGTGGTGGCGGATCGCGCGCGGCCCGACGGGGCGGGGCGACCGGGCAGACTGCCCACCGACAACCCGCAGCACATCAAGAACTGGGCACGTTTATCGGTACGTGAACCTGGGCGCGTTCAGGGGTACGCCGACAGGTGCTGCATCGTCAGCCGGTCGAAGCCCCCGAGGAACCTCGCGATCGACCCGGCGGGCCGGGCGAGATGGTGCTCATACGACCCCAGGAATACCCTCCACGTCCAGCGCTGCCGCGTCCGAGAAGAGCTCCGGCGCGGCCAGGGCGCACTCCGCCCAGACCGTCTTGCCACTTCGGGCATGGCGCGTTCCCCAGTGCTCGGTGAGTTGGGCGACGAGGAACAGACCTCGCCCGCCCTCGTCGAAGACACGGGCCCGGCGCAGGTGCGGAGTCGTGCTGCCGGCATCCGCGACCTCGCACATGAGGGTGCGATCGTGGATGAGACGCAGCTGGATGGGAGGCCGGCCGTAGCGGATGGCGTTGGTGACGAGTTCGCTGACGACCAGTTCGGTGGTGAAGTCGAGTTCCTCCAGTCCCCAGGTGGTCAGCTGCTCGGAGACGCTCGCTCTGGCCCGGGCGACCTCGGCCGGGTCGGCATCCACGTCCCAAGTGGCGACCTGACGGTCTCCGAGGGTGTGGGTGCGGGCCAGGAGGAGTGCCACGTCGTCGTGCGGTCGGTCTGCGGGCAGCAGCGCTTCGAGGACGGTGTCGCAGGTCGCCTCCAGGGAGGCGGAGGACTGCGCGAGGGCGTGGCACAGTCGGGTCAGGCCCGCCTCGACGTCGTGGTCGCGGGCCTCGATCAGGCCGTCGGTGTAGAGGGCGAGGAGGCTGCCCTCGGGCAGGTCGATCTCCGCCGCCTCGAACGGCAGGCCGCCCAGACCGAGTGGCGGGCCGGCGGGCAGCTCGAGGATGTCGGCGGTTCCGTCCCGGGTCATCACGACGGGCAGGACGTGGCCCGCGCGGGCGAGGGTGCAGCGGCCGGCGACGGGATCGTAGACGGCGTACAGGCAGGTGGCCCCGATGTCCCCAGCGGATTCGGTGTCCGTTTGGGCAGAGACTTCGGCAGACAGGCGGATGACGACGTCGTCCAGGTGGGTGAGGAGTTCGTCGGGCGGCAGGTCGATGTCGGCGAGGGTGCGTACGGCGGTCCGCAGCCGGCCCATGGTGGCGGCGGCGTGGATGCCGTGGCCGACCACGTCGCCCACCACGAGGGCGACCCGGGCACCGGACAGCGGGATGACGTCGTACCAGTCGCCGCCCACGCCGAGCTGGGCGGCAGCAGGCAGGTAGCGGCAGGCGACCTCCACGGCGGACTGCGCGGGTGTACCGCGCGGGAGGAGACTGCGCTGGAGGGCGAGGGCGGTGGCGCGCGCGTGCGTGTATCGGCGGGCGTTGTCGATGGCCACCGCCGCCCTGGCCGCGATCTCCTGGGCGAGGAGCAGGTCCTCGTCCCCGTACGCGTCGGGCTTGTGGTGGCGGAAGAACTGAGCGACACCCAGCGTGGTGCCACGGGCGCACAGCGGTACCAGCAGCATTGATGCGGACGGGCCGAGGTGGTGCCGTGAGGGTCGGCCGGTGACCAGGGCGCGAGCCGGTGGTGATCCGTCCGGATACCTGTGGAGCTGCTGCGGCCGAACCGACGATTCCCCGTAGATCGCTTCCAGGCTCGTCGTCTCGGGGTAACCGTCCGTCACCGACTGCTGGGCAACCCGGCGGACCACGAGTGTGCCCTTCGCGGGAGGGTCGTCTCCGAAAGGCGTTTCGAGGAGGTCGACGGTGCCGGCGTCGGCGAATCGCTCGGTGGCCAGGTCCGCCAACTCCTGGGCGGTACGGGCGATGTCCAGGGTCGTTCCGACGCGTGCGCTCGCCTCGTTCACCACCGACAGCCGCCACTGCACCCGGCGATCCCGCTCCTCCTGGAAGGCCAGGACGCCCGTCTCCGATATGCGGTCCATGTACTCGGTCGCCAGTGCGATCAGCTTGCGTGTCGCCGCGTTGATCGGCTCGGCATCGCTGGTGAGCCGGGGCAGCTCTCCGAGTAGCCGGTCGAGGACGAGGCCCTGCGCGAGCCGGAAGGCGCGCAGCATCGCTGTGACCGGCTTCCCGCGCTGAGCCAGCCGACGCGCGCGCTCTGCGTCGGCGGCCGGCGGATCGATCCGCCTTGGCTCGATGTCGTGCTCGATGCCGAAAAGTAGGGCGACTACGTGCTCGGCGACGTTCTCCCCCGTCATCTGTGCGATGTCCGGTTCGTCCCACAGTTCGGGGACCTCGCGCCGCAGGCATTGCTCTACGTCGTGGATCAGCTCGTCCGCTCGCGGGCTGAGTTCATGTGCGGCACGGGACAGAAGACTGTCCGCGGTGAAGTCCACTCTGACGACGTTACGCCGCCCTGGTGGACCGCGAAGCCTCAGCCGGCCGCATCTGGCTGCGCGGCGTCCGGGAGGAACCCGGTCTCACGGGCTGGGTGTGGTCGAGGGCAAGGGTCCGCGCGGCCACCGGCGGAGGCGCCCACGGCTTTCCGGTGTCCACGGGGCCTGGCGCAGCCGGTGCTCGGGTCAGTCGAGGTCGGGCAGCGGGCGCCGGGTCACCTGATGGGCGTCGTCCGGTGGGACGCCGAGCATGCGCAGGACCATCTCGGCCAGGTCGGAGGCGGACTCGTCGCCGTCGAGGTCGGGGCGGGCCAGCCGCAGCGCCACGAGGGACAGCAGGGTGCCGCCGAGGGCGGACAGGGCGGTGGTCGGGTTGGAGCAGGTGAAGCGGCCCGAGGCGATGCCGATGTCCAGGTCGCGCAGGGCTCGAGGGGCGAGGCCCCGGTCGGTGTGGATCTGGGCCAGACCGCGGTCACGCAGGATCCGCATGAGTTCAGGGTGCGAGTCGGCCATGCGGGCGGTGAGCCGGAAGCCCGCGGCGACGAGCTCGGCCGGGTCGTCGATTCCTTGTACGCGCTCGTCGATGACCTGCCCGAACTCGTCCAGGGCGTCTGTCACCGCGGCGTCGAACAGCTCCGTCTTGGACTCGAAGTGGTTGTAGAAGGAGCCGAAACCGACGTCCGCGCGCTCGGCGATGGCCTGGATGCTGGCGCTGGTGTCCCCGGTCTCCGCGAGGATCTGCCGGGCCGCACGGACGAGCGCCTGGCGGGTCTCGGCACGGCGCCGCTCGAAGCGGTTCTTGGGCGGGGCTGACGTCGGCATGCGCCGAGTGTAACAACCGGCGCGATGAGTCTGCCATTACTGATGAGATCATCAATTATTTGGGTCCACCCTATTGACGATGGGTAACGGCAAAGTTGATGATTTCCTCATTACAGCAGTGTTGCTTGGAGGACACCATGTCCCACACCCCCGTTAACAGGGCCGCTCCCCAGACGCCCCACCAAGACCTCCACAGTGAACAGGGCGCCCTGCGCGGAGAGCACCCCGGACGTTCCCGGAACCCCGTGATCAAGGCGGCGGACCTGGCCTGGCTCGAGTTCGAGAAGCCGGACCTGGACCGGGCCGAGGTCTTCGCGCGTGACTTCGGGTTCGCGATCGCCGCCCGCACCGAGGGGGAGCTGTGGCTGCGCGGTACCTTCGCGGGCTCACCCTGCATGGTCATCCGGCGGGGGCGTGCGTCCCGGTTCATCGGGCCGGCGTTCCGCGCGGCCGAGCGAGCCGACCTGGACCGGCTGGCCAGCGCCACCGGCAGTACCGTCCGGGACATCGGCGTACCGGGCGGTGGGCAGTCGGTCGCCCTGCTCGATCCTTCGGGCCTGCCGGTCCGGGTCGTGCACTGCGCCGAGCAGCTGCCCGCCCTGCCCGAGCAGGAGCCGCTGATCCTCAACTTCGGTACCGATCACCGTCGTACGAACGCCACCCAGCGTCCGCCCCGGGAGCCGTCCCGTATTCAGCGGCTGGGCCATGTGGTGCTGGAGACACGGGTGTTCGCCCGCACCCTGGACTGGTACCTGGACACCCTCGGGATGATCGTGTCCGACTTCCTGTTCCTGGACGGGCAGCGCGGGCGCGGGCCGACGATGGCGTTCATCCGGTGCGACCAGGGGAGCGTGGCCGTCGATCACCACACGCTGGCCCTGCACCTGGGGCCCGGAACCGGCTACGTCCACTCCGCCTACCAGGTCACCGACCTCGACACGATCGCCGCCGGTGGGGAGTACCTCGCCGAGCGCGGCTACAAGCGCAGCTGGGGCATCGGCCGGCACGTCCAGGGCAGCCAGCTGTTCGACTACTGGCGCGACCCCGACCACTTCATGCTGGAGCACTTCGCCGACGGCGACCTCTTCTCCTGCGACCTGGACCCCGGCTGGGCCCCGATGTCGGCGAGCGGCCTGGCCCAGTGGGGCCCGCCCGTCACCCGAGACTTCCTGGGCGCCAACCCGTCCCCCGCCAAGCTGCGCGAGGTCATGACGGCCCTGCGTGGCGACAACGAACTCGACCCCGCACGCCTGCTGGGCCTGATGAAAGCGATGAGCTCATGAGTACCAACATTCTGCGCACCACCGACGGCTGGTGGGTCGTCCGGGACGAACGCGCCGTCCGCGTCGAGACCAAGGCGGCCACCACCGCCGAACTGCTCGCCGACCGGGACGCCGTCCGCGAAGCCGCCGCCTCCACCGAGAGCGGCACGCCCGTCGCCGACCTGGTGGCGCTGCCTCCGGTCACCACCCCGTGCCGGGTGGTCGCCCAGATGGTCAACTACCGCAGCCACGCCAAGGATTCGGGCTTCACCGGCGACATCCCGCCCACCTTCTTCCGCAAGGCGTCCGGCTCGGTCAGCGGCCCCCATGACACGATCATCCGCCCCGCGCACGTGAAGTTCCTCGACTACGAGGTGGAACTCGGCCTCGTCATGGGCGCGACCCTGCCCGTGGGCACCGTCGTCGAGGAGCAGGACGTGCCGCGCTACGTCGCCGGCCTCGTCCTGACCAACGACGTCAGCGCCCGCGACGTCCAGCTGACCAAGACCCAGTTCTACGAGAGCAAGTCCTATCCGACCTTCACCCCGACAGGGCCGTACCTGACCCTGCTGGAGCCCGAGGACTTCGCCCATCTGCTGAACCTGCGGCTGCGGCTGTCGGTCAACGGCGTGTCGCGCCAGGACCGCACGCTGGCCGACATGATCGTACGCCCCGCACAGGCGCTCACCCTGCTCGCCCGCTTCCAGA
The DNA here is from genome assembly GCF_055569295.1 of Streptomyces sp. NPDC029292. Classification (NCBI taxonomy): domain Bacteria; kingdom Bacillati; phylum Actinomycetota; class Actinomycetes; order Kitasatosporales; family Streptomycetaceae; genus Streptomyces; species Streptomyces sp. NPDC029292. Next base: position 51,639 of record NZ_JBVHXR010000035.1, on the reverse strand, counting down.
CCCTCGACTCGGGCGACCTGCTGCTGACCGGCACTCCCGGCGGCACGGCCCTGAAGGCCCCGCCCAAGGCGGCCGAGAAGATCGCTGCGCTGCTGCCGCCCGCCCTGAAGTGGAAGGCGTTCTTCAAGGGCCAGGCCAAGAACCCCAAGTACCTGCGCAACGGCGACCTCATCACCGCCACGATCGCCACCCCGGACGGACGGATCGACCTCGGCGAGCAGCGGACCCCCGTTACGGACGCAGCATGAAGGCCGCATCCCGGAGACCGGTGGTGATCATCGGTGGGGGACCCGTCGGGGTCATGGCCGCCCTGCTGCTCGCCCGGCACGGAACGCGCAGCTTGATCCTCGAACGCCACCGGGACATCTACCCCCTGCCGCGCGCCGTCGTCGTGGACGACGAGATCCGCCGGATCCTGCAGAGCGTCGGTGTCCACGAGGAGTTCGCCGCCCTCGCCCGCCCGGCGCCCGGGCTGCGGCTGCTGGACGCCCGGCGCCGCGTGATCACCGAATTCCCGCGGTCCCTGCACGGACTCCACGGCTTCCCGCAGCTGAGCATGTTCAACCAGCCCGAGCTGGAACGCCTGCTGCGTGACGCCTTGGCGCGCCGCCCGGAGTGCGAGCTGTGGAGCGGGGTGGAGGTCGTGTCCGTCACCCAGTGCGACACGCAGAACACCGACGCACCCGACGATCCGACGGGTCCGGTCCGGGTCACCTTCCGGCGCGACGGCAGCGACGAGGAGGAGCACCTGTGGGCCGATGCCGTCCTTGGCTGCGACGGTGCGGGCAGTCTCACCCGTGACGCCATCGGCACCGACTGGGAGGACCTGCACTTCCAGGAGAGCTGGCGGGTCATCGACGTGCGCACCAGCCGCCCGGTGCGTACCTGGGAAGGCGCCGAGCAGATCTGCTGCCCCACCCGGCCGGCCACCTTCATGCGCATCAGCGAGGACCGCTACCGCTGGGAGTTCCGGCTGGCCGACGACCAGAACCTGGACGGCCCGGACGGATGGGAGCGCCTGCGCGAGCTGGTCGCCCCCTGGGTGGACCTACCAGCCTCGCAGGGCGACGACTTCGAGGTGATACGGCAGGCGCAGTACACCTTCCAGGCCCGTCTCGCCGACCGGTGGCGCAGGGGGCGTGTCTTCCTGCTGGGCGACGCCGCCCACCTCACCCCGCCCTTCGTCGGGCAGGGTCTGTGCTCGGGCCTGCGCGACGCCCACAACCTCACCTGGAAGCTCGCCCGCGTGCTCCAACAGGGCGCACACGAGGGGCTGCTGGACACCTACGAACGCGAGCGCAAGCCACACGCCCGCCATGTGATCCGCGTGGCGGTCGCCGTCGGCTGGGCCATGACCGGCGGGCAGGACCGCGGTGCGGCGTTCCGCCGGGCCGTGGTGGGCGCGGTCTGTCGTATCCCTGGCGTGACCGAGGCGGTGAGCCGTGATCTCAGCCCCGCCCTGACCGCCGGTCCACTCGTACGGCGCCGCCCCAGGCTGACCGGCCGTGTGCTGGCCGGCACCTTCTGCCCGCAGCCCTGGGTGCGGCATGACGGCAGGCGAGTGCGCCTCGATGAGGTCCTCGGGGACTCCTTCGCCGTCCTGACCGCTGTGCCGCCCACGGCGCAGATGACGGCCGTGGCCACGGCACTGGGCGCCCAGACGATCCACGTCGACGACCTGGGCGACGACGGCACCGTGGCCGGCTGGCTGACCCGCGGCCGTGCCGGCGCCGTCCTGCTGCGCCCCGACCGCGTCGTGATGGACACCGTCCCGGCCGGCACCGGCGACTTCACGGACACCGTCGCCTGGGCCCCCCTGCTGCACACGGCCCGCCGTACCGCCGACGCCCGGCCCGCCTGACGAGGAGCACCACACCATGACCACCCCGCACCCCGCGCCGTATCCGGAACCCTTCTTCACTCCCGACCCCAGGTCGGCTGCCCACAGCCGCATCGCGGACTTCGCCCGATGGGCGGCCCGGAACCGGGGCGCAGGAGGGATCCAGGACCCCACGGACTACCGAGCCCTGCACCAGTGGTCCGTCACCGACCTCGAAGGGTTCTGGGCCGCGGTGTGGGAGTACTTCGACATCGACGCGACGACTCCGTACGAGCAGGTGCTGGCCGAGGAGACCATGCCCGGCGCCCGCTGGTTCCCGGGCGCCACCCTCAACTACGCCCATCACGCGCTGCGCAACCTGCAGCCGGACGCTCCCGCGATCACCGCCCTGGACGAGACCGGAGCCGGCTATGAGATCACGGGCCGGGAGCTGCGCGCCCAGGTCGCCTCCGTCGCTGCCAGCCTGCGCGACCTGGGCGTCGGACAGGGCGACCGGGTGGTGGGCTATCTGCCCAACACCCCCCACGCCATCGTCGCCTTCCTCGCCACCGCAAGCCTGGGCGCGGTGTGGTCGGTGTGCGGCCAGGACTACGCACCCAAGGCCGCCGCCGACCGTTTTGCCCAGCTCGAACCCACGGTGCTCATCACCGCGGACGGCTACCTGTTCAACGGCACCACCCACGATCGCCGCGCCGCCTCGCTCGAACTCGCCGCCGCCCTGCCGACGCTGAAGGCCACGGTGCTCGTGGACCACGTGGGCCTTGCCTGGCCCGAGGGCGGGAACTCGGGGCTGACGGTGCCCTGGGAGGACGCGGCCACCCGCGTCGAGTACCTCACCATCGCCCCGGTGCCGTTCGACCACCCGCTGTGGGTCGTCTTCTCCTCTGGCACCACCGGACTGCCCAAAGGCATCGTCCACGGGCACGGCGGGGTCCTGCTCGAACACCTCAAGATGCTCGGCCTGCACACCGATCTGGGCACCGGCGACCGCCTGCTGTGGTACACCACCACCCACTGGATGATGTGGAACCTGGTCGTCTCCACCCTGCTGACCGGTGCCACCACCTGCACCTACGACGGCAGCCCGGGACCGCAGGCGCGTGCGGACGTCCTGTGGGAGCTGGCGGCCCGTCACAGGGTCACCGTCTTCGGCACCAGTCCTCAGTACCTGCTGGCCATGGCCAAACTGGGCATCGAACCCTCCGTGCACGACCTGTCGGCCATCCGCGTCGTCGGCTGCACCGGCTCCGCTCTGCCCGCATCCGCCTACCCCTGGGTCCGCGACCACGTGGGCGCCGGCGTCCAGCTGGCCTCCACCAGCGGCGGCACCGACATCGTCTCCGGCTTCGCCGGCAGCGCCTCCACGACCCCTGTCTGGGCGGGGGAGTTGTCCGCCCCCAGCCTGGGCGTGGCGCTGGCCGCCTACGACGCGACGGGCACCCCTGTCCTCGACCAGCTCGGCGAACTGGTCGTCACCCGCCCCATGCCGTCCATGCCGCTGTATTTCTGGAACGACCCCGACGGCAGCCGCTACCGCGACGCCTACTTCGGCGCCTACGCCGGTGTGTGGCGGCACGGCGACTGGATCACGCTCACCTCGCACGGCTCGGTGATCGTGCACGGCCGCTCCGACGCCACCCTCAACCGCAACGGCGTGCGCCTGGGCAGTGCCGACATCCACGACGTCGTCGAACATCTCCCCGAGATCACCGAGGCCCTCGTCATCGGCGCGGAGGAACCCGACGGCGGCTACTGGATGCCGCTCTTCGTGGTCCTCGCCGACGGGGTCGGCCTGGACGACTCCCTGCGCGACCGGATCCGCGACGCGATCCGCGCCGGCGCCTCACCCCGCCACGTGCCCGACGAGATCCTCGCCGTACCGGCCCTCCCGCACACGAAGACCGGCAAGAAGCTCGAGGTTCCCGTCAAGCGCCTGCTCCAGGGTGCCCCCGCCGAGCACGTCCTGAACCCCGCGGCGGTCGACAACCCCGACCTGATCGCCTACTTCGCCCGCCTGGGCGCGGAGCGGAACAAGCGGTCAGCACACGACACATGAGTCGGCCAGGGAACCACAGGCCCACGTGACAGCACCGGGTCCTTGTGCCCCGCCCGGCTCCGCAAAACCCCGTCCCCACGGGGTGGGGGGGGGGGGGGGGGGGGGGGGGGGGGGAGGAGGGAGGAGAAAGAAAAAAGAAGAAGAAAAAAAAGAGGAAAAAAAAAAAAGAGGGGCCGAAAGGGAAAAAATAGACCAGGGGGCAAGGGGGGGTTCCTTTCCCCCCGTCTGCCCCAGAAAACCCCCCCCCCCCGGGGGGGGGGGGGGGGGGCCCCCCCCCCCCCCCCACCACACACAACCGAAGTAAGAGAGAAACGATGAGCATGACCGACCGCGAACCGCAGGCCCTCGATGTCCTCGACGACGCCGGACGAAAGGTGCTGTTCACCGAGGCCCGCACCGCGAACACCTTCGCCGAGGTGGCCGTTGCCGACGACGAACTCGCCATGATCTGGGAACTCGCCCGCTGGTCGCCGAGCGCCGCCAACGGCCAGCCTCTGCGCGTGCTCTTCGTGCGTACCCACGAGGGCAAGGAGCGGCTCGTCCGGCATCTCGACGAGGGCAACAGGGCCAAGACGCTCAGTGCGCCGGCCGTGGCGATCCTGGCGTACGACGTCGACTTCCACGAGCAGATGCCGACAGTCTTCCCGGCCCGCGGTGACATGCTGCGAGCGGCGTTCGCCGACCAGATCGACACGCGCGAGAGCATCGCGGCCTACAACTCGGCACTGCAGACCGGGGTCTTCCTGCTCGCGGTCCGCGCGGCGGGGCTCGCGGCCGGTCCCATGGTGGGCTTCGACAAGGCCGGCGTGGACGGAGAGTTCTTCGCCGGTAAGAGCTGGCGCTCGCATCTGGTGGTCAACATCGGTCACCCCGGTGCCGACCCGTGGTTCCCGCGGCTGCCCCGCGTGCCCGTCGAGGACGCCGTCGCCTATGCCTGAGGGCACTGACGCCGCCTGGTAGGTGAGAGGCGCCATGCCGTGGGCGCCGGTGCTCTTCCGAGTACCGGCGCCCATTTTTACCGAGGTGGCTGTGACGGATTTTCTGCAGAGGTGTCAGGGCACGAGAACGAGACCAGGGCGCCGATCGGCACCGTGACAATAAGTGCGCCGTCCTGCCGAGCTCACGCATCACCCGCTGTCAGTCGGCCTGTTGCTCGGCGGACCGCAGCCCGGCGGTCCACTTCTCCACCCCGATGCCGATCCCGAAGCCCTTGGTACCCAGGCTGTAGTGCTCCGGGGCCACGATCGCCACCAGCGTGAACCACCCGATGACGTGGAGCGCGATGATGAAGGCGGCCATCCCGCCTGCGCGGCCCCACTCGGCGCGGCTCATCGAGCCGGATATGCGTCGCCATCGGGAGCGGAGGCCGCCGGTGGCCGTGGGCGCGGCTGTCATGCGCGGTCTTCCCTCACTTCTGAAAGAACGTGATCAAGGTGCGCGGCTCTCGCCGGGCAGCAGCCGTTCTCACCTCGTCGCCGGCCGCGGCTCCCGTCGGTGCTGCTGCCGACTCCGACGAGCAGACCCGAGCCCCCGCCCAGGGGGGTCCTCCGGCCGGGCGAAGTCGGCGCGGACATTTCATACGCTGTACGGTATCACCTGTTCCGTACGTCGTATGGAATGCCGACAGGTGCAGGCAGGAGGGTGTCGTTGAGCCCCTCCTGCCTGCCTCCCGGGTGCGGTCAAGAGTCGCTGATCCCGAGATCAGCGTCCGCCTCCCTACCGCCAGCGGTTGTCACGGCGACGTGCACGGTCTGAGCCCACCCGTGCCGACGGCGCCTGTCTCACCGGTTGTCGCGGCCTCAGTCGTTGTCGGACCGCTTCGAGTCGTGGTCATACCGCTTCGAGTCGTGGTTGTACCGGTCCCAGTCGCGGTCGTACCGGTTCGAGTCGCGGTCGTTCCGGTCCCAGTCGTAGCGGTGGTTCCTGTCGTGCTTCCAGCTGCAGTCCTCGTCGTCCCAGTAGTAGAAGTGACCGCGGCGGTCGTACCGGTCCGAGTCGGTGAAGTGGTCGCTGTGCTGGCGGGCGCGGTATCCGTCCCGGCTGTAGTCCTCCTCGGAGTTGTGCCGGTAGGTGACACCGCGGTCCCCGCGGTAGTCGTCGGCCTTGACGCTGACGGCCGGGCGCTGCACGTGCGCAGACTCAGGAACCGCGGCCGAGGCGGTGCCCCCGGCGCCGAGAACGGCGCCACCCGCGACCGCGGCGGAGGCGGCAGCGAGAGAAATGCGCTTCGTGAGCTTCCTCATGGTTATCTCCTTCGTGTTGGCGTCGTCCGCAAACCCAGCGATTGCTCTGCAGGTGATGCGGTGCGCCCCATCTGTGTCGAAGTCGTATCGGCGAGTTCACCCCTCGTGAGGGTGCAGCCGGCGACCATCAGTCGAAACGGAGGACGCCGATCCGGCGGCACTCCGCTGCGTTCCATACGCTGTATGGAACTACAGTGATATCAGAGAATGTCCGGAAATGTCGAATGCACGGTTCGCGGCGCTGAGGTGCAGCGCACCGGATCTGGTCGCGGCCTGGGCGCGCCGGCCTGCTGAGCGGCCAAGACGTGGCTTGCGGCGGACCGAGACTCTGCTGCGCAATTCCGGGGGGCTGGGGTGAGCGGGCCGTGGGTGCGGGATGATCGTCTGCGCGGCCGTTGACCTGTCGTGCGGTCGCGGGGGTGGTGTGGATGTCGCTGCGGCCGGAGGGGTTGCCGAAGATCCCGGAGCGGACCGCGCTGGTGGCCCGGGCCGCGTTCCCGCACGGCAGTCTGCCGATACGGGTGCGGGACCGTCTCGCGGAAGTCTTCGCTGACGAGCCGTTTGCCGCGTCGTTCGGCATGCGCCTGGGGCCGCCGCCCGCGTGGCGCCAGCCCCAGGGACGGGCGGGTCCTGCCCGCAAGGAGATCCGTATGACGTCCACCGACGCCCTGAGCTCCCGGGAGCACCTGCCCTTCGCGGCCCAGGCGGAGATCCCGACCGCATCCGACTGGTGCCAGAGGTGGCAGCAGCGCAGGCACTCGTGGCGGCACGTCAGCGAAGGAGGCTTCGACGCCCGCCGCTATGAGGTGGAGCCGCTCCCCGAGGGGCCGACGGGCGTTGGTGCGCTCGCTGCCCGGGTCGCGGCCGCCCTGCTTGGTCGAGCGAAACGGGGTGCGGTGCGCTTTGGAGGCCGCGACGCTCGGCGCGTGCACCCCACACTCCTCGCAGTGGCGACACCAGTTTGCTCGCGGGCAGACCCAGCTGGGGCTCGACGACTGGCTTCGGGCCCATGCCGAGCCGCGTCCGCCCGGCCAACCCTGCCAGGGGTGCCCGCGAGTTCCTTGGAGGACACGGTTGGTCGGCCCGTCTGCCGGGCAGGCGAAGGCCCCGAATTCCCTGAGGGAGCTCGGAGGCCGGGGCGGCTGTCGGCGAGGACGGCGTTGTGGACGAAGAGTGGGGTCCTCGCCCGCTCGGGGCGTGTGCCGACCGGGCGGGCGAGGACGTTCGGGCTGCGCCGGCAGGTGCCCGGCGCGGGTGGGTCAGGCGGGCGGGGCTCCCCAGGCTGGCGTGGTACCGAGGTACGCGGGGATCGCTGCGGCGTCGGTGTATGTAGTGGAGGTGCCGCGGCTGTAGTCGCCGACCTCGTCGAAGTTCGACCAGTCGGACTTGCTCATCCGCAGTTGCAGGTCGCCGGTGTTGTGGCCGACGGCCAGGGTGCCGCCTGTGAAGCCGACTTCGAGGTAGGCGTCGGCTCCCGGCACGGGCGTGGTCAGGGGTACGACCTTCAGGCTGACGTTGGAGCAGCCGACGGCCGCGTAGTCGCACCAGGCGTTTACGGTGGGCGAGCCGCCGTCCCGGGTGAAGTAGTAGCGGGCCGTGACCTTGGACAGGTCGAGGGAGCCGCTGCCGGTGTTGACGATCTGAAGGCCTGACCGGATGGCGTTGTCGGTGGCCGAGGAGTCGTTGCTCTTGTAGAGGACTTTGAGGCCGCCCGAGGGGTCCGGCGTGCCGCCGGACGTGTCGGTGGTGACGCTCAGCGCGGCGGAAGGCGCCGAGACGTTCCCGGCGGCGTCACGGGCGCGGACGGTGTAGCTGTACGCGGTGCCCGCGCTGAGCCCCGTGTCCGTGAACGCGGTGCCGGCCACCGGCGCGGCCGTGACCTTCGTGCCGTCGCGGTAGACGTCGTACCCGCTCACGCCCGTGTCGTCGGTGGACGCCGTCCAGGACAGGGAGACGCTGGACGCGGTCTTCGCGGTGGCCTTCAGGCCGGTCGGCGCGGTCGGCGCGGTGGTGTCACCGCCCGGGGTGCCGCCACCGTCCGTGGGCACGGCCGGGTAGGCGTTCCTCACCAGCATCGCGAACTGCTCGGGGAACCAGTGGCCCGCAAGGGGGGCGTTCGGCAGTGCGCCGGTCTTGTTGTTGCCCGCGTTGGGCGCCGTGTACGTCGGGTCGCACATGGGGTCCATGCGCTTGCCCTCGTCGTTGGGGATGTCGGAGCTGGCGCCGTCCGACTCGCCCGGCGGCTTGATCCACAGGAACGCGTCGAGGTGGGAGTCGGGGTAGCCGGAGGGCGCGGCCTGCGGGGGCAGCCCGAGTCCGGCGTCGCTGACGTTGCACCACAGTCCCCGGTGTGCCCGTCGGTCGACGCGGGATTCGTTGACGTAGGTGTCGAGGGTGGTGCTGGTGCTCTCCGCGGTGGGACGTCCGGTGCCGCCCCATCCGTTGCGGGAGGTGTCGATCACCATGCCCGTCGACGCGGGCCAGCCGGCCGCGACGAGCGCCCGGTGGACGTTCCCGGTGAAGTCCGACTCGTCGAAGTTGGGGTTCCACTCGTAGAACTTGCCGGACTTGGCCATGTTCCCGCCGACGGTCTTGTCCGGATCGGTCAGGAACGGCTCTTTGAGCGGCGTGTAGTTGGCGACGTTGGTGATCAGCCCGTCGACGCTGGCGAACCCGGCCGCGGTGCCCTTGGCGACATCGGTGTAGAGCTGCACGGTCTGGGACAGGTTGTTGTCCCAGCCGAGCCAGCCGGAGTGCGCGAAGTCCAGGTACGTGTAGACGTTGGGGATGGCGTGCAGCTTGTCGAGGGCGTACTGGATGCCCTTGACGTAGATGCCGCTGCTCTTGGCCTGGGCGCACTCCGGGTCGGCCGTGTTGGTCACGAGGTTGGGCAAGCCGTCCGGCTCGATGACCGTCGTGATGCGGATGTCCTGGTACTTCGGGTTCTTGAGGACGTTCGCGATGGCGTTGATGTACTCGCTCTTGTAGCGGTCGAGACCGGCCTGGGTGAGCGGCAGTTCGCCATTGGAGGCGAGCGCCGCGCAGTCCCGGTCGGGCAGGTCGTAAACCACGAACGTCGCGGTGATCGGCTGCCCGGGCTTCTTCTGGGCCAAAGCCAGATCGAGGTGGTCGGCGAGGCTCTTGCGTCCGGCGTTGGCGGCACCGCCCGTGATGGCGGCGATGCGGTCGAGCCACACCGCGGTGGGATAGGTCCCCACCTTCTGCATCCTGGCCTTGAGCGTGGCGTCCGAGGTCTGCGCCACCGAGGTGCCGACGAGGTCGGTGTAGTCGGGGTTGACGTAGAAGCTCGCTCCGGCGAACGGGTTGTCGGCGTGGGCCTCGGCGGCCGCTGCCGGGTGCCCGGCGAGCTGCCCTGCCAGGCTTAGTGCCAGGGCGGCGAGCGTCGCGGCCAGTGAGGTCGTCCGGCGCCGTCGACGGCCCGGTCTCGGCCGGTGTTCCGGTGCTCGGCCGGTTCGGTGTGTCATGTGCCCTCCTCGTGGGTGATCTGCGGGTGGTACGAGGTGGTGCGGGGTGGAGCTGCAGGGTGTGGTCCGTGGGGCACGGGGGCCGGCTTGCGGTCAGCTGCCCGTGCAGTGCAGGGCGGGTGTGCCCGCGGTGCCGTTCGCGGTGAAGCCGAACGAGGTGGTGGCGCCGGGGAGCAGGGAGCCGTTGAAGGCGGCGTTGCGGACGGTGGCCCGGTCCTGGGCGGTGGTCAGTGAGCCGTTCCACAGGCTGGTGAGGGTGGAGCCGGCCGGATCCCAGTCGACCGACCAGCCCGTCAGTGCAGCGGAGCCGGTGTTCTCGACGGTGACCTCCGCCTGGTAGCCGCCCTGCCAGGAGGAAACAGGGTGGAACTGCGCGGTGCACGCGCCCTGCGTCGGGATCGGAGTGGGCGTCGGCGTCGGGGTCGGGTCCGTGGCGTCGTACGTCAGCCCGTACCCGTACGGGAAGAGCGCAGCCTTGCCGTCGCCGTCGTTGATCGGCTCCTGCGAGGCGCTCTTCATCCAGGTCACCGGCACCTTGCCGGTGGGGGCGTAGTCGCCGAACAGTACGTCGGAGACGCCGGCGCCCTCGGTGCCGGGCAGCCAGGCGGCGAGCAGCGCCTTCCAGTCGGGCAACTGGGCGGAGATGTCGAGCGGCCGGCCGGAGACCAGGACCACGACGACCGGCACCCCGCTCGCCTTCAGCCGGGCGAGGGTCTGCAGATCCTCCTGGTCCAGCCCCATGCCGTTCGGCCGGTCGCCCTTGCCTTCGGCGTACGGTGTCTCGCCGACGACGGCGGCAGCGGCGCCGTAGCTCGCGTCGACGCCGTTGCCGTAGCGGTCGTAGGTGACCCGGGACGGGTCGGTGACGGCGGCGCGGATGCCCTGGAGGACGGTGGTGCCGTCGGTGACGGGACCGCTGCGGCCCTGCCAGCCCACGGTCCAGCCCCCGCTCTGGTTGCCGATGTCGTCGGCGGACTTGCCGGCGACGAAGAGCTTCGCGGACTTGGGCAGCGGCAGGATCCCGCTGTCGTTCTTCAACAGCACCTGGGACTCGCGCACCGCCTGCCGGGCAAGGTTGCGGTGCGCGGCCGACCCGACCGTGGCAGTGTACGAGCGGTCGGTGAACGGCCGCTCGAACAGCCCGAGTTGGAACTTTTTCGTCAGGACGCGGCGGTTGGCGTCGTCGATCCGGGACTGCGGGATCCGGCCCGCAGTGACCTCGCCGCGCAGCAGGGTCAGGAAGTTCTTGTAGTCGTGCGGCACCATCACCATGTCGACGCCCGCATTGACGGCCGTGCTGATCTCGGCGCCGGTGAAGCCGTTCTGCCCGTCGAGCTGGTCGACGGCGGCCCAGTCGGAGACGACGAACCCGGTGAAGCCCAGTTCCCCCTTGAGGACATCGGTCACCAGGTACTTGTTCGCATGGGACTTGATGCCGTTCCAGCTGCTGCACGACAGCATCACCGCCCCCACGCCGCGGCGTACCGCCTCCTTGAACGGCGGCAGGTGGATGGCCCGCAGCTCGGTCTCGGACAGCTCGGTGTTGCCCTGGTCCACGCCGCCGGTGGTGCCGCCGTCGCCGAGGTAGTGCTTGGCGGTGGCGAGCACGGAGGCGGGGCCGGCTCCCAGGGTCTCGCCCTGCAGGCCGGTGACGAACGTCGTCATGGCGGAGGGCAGTTCGGGTGTCTCACCGTACGACTCGTAGGTACGGCCCCACCGGTCGTTGCGGGCCACGCACAGGCAGGGGGCGAAGTCCCAGTCGATGCCGGTGCCGGACACCTCCTCGGCGACCGCCAGTCCGATGCGCTGGACGAGCGCGGGGTCACGGGTGGCGCCGATGCCGATGTTGTGCGGGAAGAGGGTGGCGCCGCGCACCGCGTTGTGGCCGTGCACGGCGTCGATCCCGTAGATCATCGGGATGCCGAGCGGGGTGGTCAGCGCGGTGCGCTGGAGGCTGTCGTACGTGTCGGCCCAGGTCTGGGCGTTGTTGGGGCTGACCGTGGAGTCGCCCCCGGACAGCACGGACCCGATGCGGTACGTGGCGAGGTCGGACTGCGGGACGAGGGCGTCCTTCTCGATCTGCGTCATCTGGCCGAGCTTGTCGTCCAGCGTCATACGCGACAGCAGGTCGTCGACGCGGTCGGCGGCCACTGGTAAGGAGGCGTCCTGGTAGGGGAGCCCGGCGGCGGACGAGGTGGCGGCGGGCTCCGGGACGGTGGCGGCCGGCCCGATGAGGGGCAGAGCGGCGGCGCACAGGGCCAGGGCGGCCGTCGCCGGGCCGCGGCGGGCGGTCAGGAGGCGCATGGGGGTTGGCCTTTCCGGGAGGGGGCCGGGAAGCGGGGCGGCGCCGAGCGAGGGCCGGGGCCCGCCCGGTCCGCGGCGGGAAGGCGGGCGGGTCCCGGAGTGAGCGGAGGTGTCAGGCGGTGGTGCAGGCGGCGCCGTTCAGGCCGAAGCCGGCGGCCGCGGCGAAGGTGCCGGCGTAGGTGCCCTGGAAGCCGAAGGACACCCGCCCACCGGGCGCGATCTGCGCGTTGTACGCGGGACTGCTTGCCGTGACCGCTCCAGATGACGGGGAGACGCCGGCGTTCCAGCTGCTGGTGATCTGCTGTCCGGCGGGCAGGGTGAACGCCAGCTTCCAGCCGTTGACGGGGGAGGAACCGGTGTTGGTGACGGTGACGTCGGCGGTGAAGCCGCCCTGCCAGACGTTCGTCGCGTAGGCCACCTTGCAGGCCGTGGGGCTGCCGGGGTCACCGGGGTTGCCGCCGGTGTTGACCGTGGAGGAGAACGAGGTCACGGCGAGGCCTGCGCCGTTCTGCCAGGGCTCGAAGCCTGCCTGAACGCTGGTCAGGTACCAGCTGTTCTGCGCCAGCCCGCGGGAGACGGCCTGCCGGGCGAAGTCCATGACGTCGAAGTTCCAGCTGGTGATCGCCGACGGTGCGACGAAGGACAGCACGTCGTTGGAGCCGTTGTTGCCGGACCACACCTGCCACTGACGCCCGGCCACGGTGGCCGTGCCGACCTGCGAGCCCACGGGCTGAACGGATCCGACCTTGTTGAACCAGACCATGATCTCGGTCCGGTTGACGCCGTCGGTGCGGGGCGTGGGGTCGAGCCAGATGTCGTACGCGGCGTCGTACATCGCGTTGCTGACATAGCTGTAGGAGATGCCGGTGGGCGCGGTGGAGATGGTGCTGAGCTGGGCCGGAAGGCTCGTGCCGGGCGAGCAGTTGGTGTAGTGGCAGCCATTGTAGATGGACGGGTAGGACTTCGGGGCGCCGTTCGTGGGTACCGAGCCGTCGGCCTGAGTGATCCTGAATCCCGAGTCGGTGGCGGTGATGCACTGGGTCTCGCTGGTGCCCCAGCGGTTGTTCTGGACGACGTAGCGGCCCTGGATCGTCGTCGACCCGAACGGTTCGCAGATGGTGGTGTCGGCCTGCGCCACCGAGGCGGTGGTCAGCAACGCGGCCAGCGAGACGAGCGCGGTGAGCAGGACGCCGAACAGGCCACGCGCGCTACGGACATGGTGCGGTGACGGTCGCATGCGGATCCTCTCCGAAGGGAGCGGGGAGTAGGTACGGGAGCGCTCCCACGCCATGAAAAATGGGAGCGCTCCCATTCCCTCGGTTTCGGCAGGGACTTTAGGGAGGGTTCATGCTCCTGACAAGACGGGGGACGTGACCCGTCGAAACTTTTCGAAAGACGCCAGATCAGAGGGGAGAGGTGCGCGACGCGCCGTTGTCGGACCCTGGTTTGGGAGCGCTCCCAAACCGCTGTGCTCGCCGACGGCGGTCAGGCCGACTCGCGCACCACCAACTCCGTACGGAGGATGACGTGGCGCCAGGCGATGGCAGGCTCCTCCACCTCCTCGAGGAGCAGCCGGACCATGGCCCGCCCGATCTCCTCCAGCGGCTGACGAACCGTGGTCAGTCGCGGTTCGGTCTGCTGAGCCAGCGGAAAGTCGTCGAAACCGATCACGGCGACGTCCTCGGGCACCCGGCGTCCCGCCGCGCGCAGCGCCTGAAGAGCCCCCGCCGCCGTGGTGTCCGACGCGGCGATGACGCCGTCGATCTCCGGATGCCGTTCGATGAGCTCGGCCATGGCGCGGCGCCCGCTCTCTTCCGTGAAGTCACTCTCGGCGACCCGAGACGGCTCGCCCCTGAGACCCGCCATCGCCAGGGCCTCCTGGTAGCCGCGCAGTCGGCACTGGGCGACGTGCATATCGAGTGGCCCGGTGATGGTGGCGATCGCTCTGCGGCCCCGTTTCAGCAGGTGGGAGACGGCGCTGCGGGCACCGCCGACGTTGTCCGCGTCGACGTAGCTGACGTACTCGTCGCCCGAGCGGCGTCCCAGCAGTACGGTCGGCAACCCGGCCTCGACGAGCATGTCCGGCAGTTGATCGCCGGCGTGCACGGACACAAGCAGGGCTCCGTCGACCCGGCCGCCACGCGCGTACTCGAGGAAGCGCTGCCGCTCGGCGTCCGAGCGGACCAAGGTCAGCAGCAGTTGCATCCCGGTGTCTGCCAGCGCGTCCCCGAGCGAGCGGACGATCTCGGAGAAGAACGGCTCCGCGAACTGCCTCCAGTCCGGCTCCGTCAAGACGAGGGCGACGGCGTCGGCCCGCTGCCCGGCCAGGGACCGGGCGGCGAGATTGGGCACGTAGCCCAGTTCCTCGATGGCTTGCCGCACAGCCCGGCGCGTCGACTCCTTCACACCGGCCGCGTTGTTGATGACGCGGGAGACCGTGCCCCGTCCCACCCCGGCGTGGGCGGCCACCTCCTCCAGCGTCGGCGCGCCAGGGCGTCGCCTGCCCATGACCACCTCCCCACGAGATCACCGATCTTACGGCCCAAAGGAACCGAGCACCCAGCTTCTTCAGCGGCGTGGCCGCACGGCTGAGGGGCCTGGCGCCGGAAAGCTGACTGGCCATGCCATGAGCGGGGATCCACGTCATGTGCCGCCTGTCCAGCCGTAATTACTGCGGAAACCCCATTTCCCCCAGGTCAGCGGCGTGGTGGAATGCATACACCGAAGCGGGATTCGACGCCTTCACCGCGCGCGCCTACACGCCGCTCGGCATCTGGACTATCTGGTCCGGCCCCGGCATCGATCACTCCACCTGGGCCCTCCGCGCCTCCGGCTGCACTCCGGCCGGCCTCCTCGCACACACAGAGGTCTCATCGGTCGAAGTCGATGACGAGTGTTCCCGTTGGCGGGCTCCCCCCCCACGGGAATTCGGCGCGGGCACACCACTACCACTGCCACGTCCACTTCCAAGGGAGCACCGGCCGGGTCTTCGGAACCCGTTGCGCCGTCGGTCCTTACGGCGAGTTCGACATCACCGCGCCGGCCAGCCCCGTGGGCCGAACACCATCCCGGTGGTGAGGCGCTCTGGGACCTGACCCGGCCGCACCGCGACCGGTACTTCGCGTGCATCGCCGCCGTCACCGGCCATGCGCTCCTCGAAGCGCATGGGACATGGTCAGCCGGTCGCTGGCCTGGGCAGCCAGGGTCGAGGGAGCGTTTGAAGGCGGGCAAAAGAGGTCTCCGTGTCGTCGCGGACGACCTGGTGGAAAGTGCCGATCCAGAACAGCGCCTCGCCCTCGCCCCGCACATCACCACGCAACGCACAGGGTGCCCGCCCCGGCCGCCGAAGGCCGGGGCGGGCACCCCCACGTTCACCGATCCGCGCGGTGGAAGGTCACACCAGTGGCCACAGCGCTGCGGTGAGGGCGAAGCCCATGAGGCCCATGGCGGTCGTCTGGACCGTCCACGTCCGCAGGCCGGTGGCGACGTCGAGGCCGGCGAGCCTGGTGAACATCCAGAACCCGGCGTCGTTGACGTGCGAGAGCGCGAGGGCGCCCGCACCCATCGCCAGCGCCACCAGCGACAGGTGACTCGCCGACAGGTCGGCTCGGTCCAGCAGTGGCGTGAGAATGCCCGCGGTGGTGATGAGCGCGACGGTCGCCGAACCCTGGGCGGCGCGCAGTGCCAGGGACGTCAGGAACGCCAGCAGCAGGACGGGCAGTCCGGTGCGCTCCAGGACGTCGGCGACCGCGTTGCCGATGCCGCTGGCGACCAGCACCTTCCCGAAGACACCGCCCGCGCCCGCCACCAGGATCACCGTCGCGACGGGCGGCAACGCCGACCCCATCACCTCGGCGATGCGTGCCCGGTTCCAGCCACGCCGGGCCCCGAGGAAGTACGCGCACAGGGCGAGGTCGATCAGCAGCGCCACCATCGGGGCTCCGACCACGGTGAGCACGGACCGCAGGGCCGAGTCCGCGGCGAGGGTGTTCTGGCCGATGGTGCCGAGGAGGATCGGCAGGACGATCAGCGTCAGCACCATGCCGAAGGAAGGCGGGCGCACGTCGGTACCCGACACAGCCGGCTTGGTCAGGACCTCCGACACAGCCGGCTTGGTCAGGACCGCGGTGCCGTGGCCCTCCGGTGCCACGCTCCCGGTCGTCTCCGCCGGGGCGGGCGCTGATAGCACTCTCCTACTTTCCATACGACGTATGGTACTACTGAACCTGAACAGAGGTTCCGTACGGTGTATGGAACCTCTGCGTATCACCGCATGGGCCTCTCGGGCTCCGGCGGTATCCCTTCCGATGGCCCTCCCCGGATGAGTCGAGGCACCAGGAGTAAGACCAATGAAGTCGTTGAAAACCGTGGTTCGGGGGCTGCCTGTACAGCTTGTCGTCTCGCATGAGACGTCCTTCTCCGCGAGCATGAGGCTGCAGTACGAGCCCAGCGATCCCTACGCTGTCCGCGCCGCATTCACCGTTGTCGGCAGCGACGAGACGGTGGAATGGATCATTGGGCGAGATCTTCTGGCCGATGGCCTGGAGGGTCCCACCGGCGCGGGGGACATACGCGTATGGCCCGCCGAGGAGCATGGCGTCTGCGACCTGCACCTCCTTCTCAATCCGCCGGCCGGTACGGCCCTGCTCAAGGCCCCAGCGCATGAAATCAAGGCGTTCCTGCAGGAAACGGAGGCGGTGGTGCCCAGAGGGACCGAGCCCGGGCACATCGACCTGGACGCTTTGTTGGCGCACCTCAACGCCGAAGGATGAAGGAACCCAGCTGCTCCGCACCGAGTGGCTGGGTCGCTCAAGGGCCCCGCCTCACCGAGTTCTGTTAGCGCGCCCACCCTGAGGCTGGCACACTGAATTTGTGCTTCCGCTGATGGCCGCTTCAGTTCAGGATGTGTTTCCATCGATTCCTGGCGCCGGCGTTGTGTCGGTTTGCGCGTTGATCTTTACCGTCGCATCCTTCTGGTGGATCAACGCCAGGCGAGGGCACCTGAAGTCCTGGGAGCCTCATTCCTTTGCCGCGATTGCCCACGGCTCCATGGCTCGCCTGAGGCTTCCGGTTGTCCTTCACAACACCGGTGCCAAGCCGATAGTCGTGCAGGATCTCAGGTTGGCCTTCCCTGATGAGCGCGCCTCCCATCTGCCATTCCTGTGGATCTCTTCACCGTCCCGTCTCCAACCTGGGCCGGAGGAGGAGCCGAAGTTGCCAGCCGTATTCGCCGTGGCCGGCAGAGAAGCGCAGCAACTCTTCATCGAGTTCGAGGCACCGTTTTCCGGATTCGTTCCGGAGCCTCGCAATTACAAGGTCCAGATTCAGGCGAGGGTCGGCCACCGCAAGGGGTGGCGCACCCTTCTGACGTTCACCTTGAGGGCCGCCAACATCATTGATTGCGACCGGTACACCGTCTACAGCAACGCACCTCTTGAACTGACGAAAGAGGACAGGCGGAAGGCGGATGCCGCGCTCCAGGAGCTGCTGGACGAGCACGAGGACCTCTCCGCTCCGGGGGAGAGGAAGCAGCGGGACTCTTCGAATGACGAGGGCGACACCGGCACGAATATCTAGAGCGGGACGGTCCCGGGCTTCGCCGTGGCGAATGTGTCGGAGTCCCGCCCGCTGCTGTCGGGGCCGGTCAGGCTACTGCCGAGAAGGAGATGCTGCTGCGGCCGGTGGCGGTAGACCGTGGCTCGGCCGTCACCGGAGCGTTCGGTGAACGTGGCGTGGGTGACCGCCCCGGGGTCCGCGCCCAGGAGCTCTGCCGCGGCCTCCCCGCTGTGACGGGGGTCCACCACCTTGGCCTGGCACAGCCGACGCCGGCATCGATCGCATCGAGCAGCACCGACACCCTCGCCCACTGGAAGACGAAGATCGTCCACATCGAACGCGGGTTCGATGTGGAGGTCGCCGAGCAGATTGCCAACGAGCGAGTCGCGAGGTTCCGCGCTCGCGAGAGCACGACAGCGGTCCATCCGTCCGCCCGGGCTTCCTTCACCGTGCGGTGCAGTTCGCGCGCGGCCTCGACCGGTCGGGTGAGGTCCACGCCGGCTACTCCGCGTAGCCGCCCGTCGAACTAGGCGGCGAACTCCGGTCACCTCGTCGTCGCTGATCAACGGCCCTGGGGCCCGTACCAGGCCGCTGACAGCCCGATCTCGACGTCGGCCGCCGCCATCGCTGCCACGGGGAACTTGGTCGGCAGCGACTCTTCCAGCAGCCCCTGCCTCGTTTACCGGCGCAACGACTCGAACATCTCGTGATGGGAGTGACGGAGCGTGGAGTGCCGCATCCACACCTCGGTGACCGGACTCGCGTCCTGCTTCGCGCCACTGGCCCCAAGGGGCCGAGAGCGGGTAAGCGATCGCTTACCGCGACCCTACTCGCTGCGTGTCGGTGTTAGCCAGCCCCAGGTATGCAGCACTCTGCTGCCCCGTCAAAGAGCACGCTCTCGAGCTGCCGCGCCGACGGGTCGTCCCTCATGCTGAAGCGGTGTCAGCGTTCAGCGTCTTCCGCCGCTTGCTTAATGCCGCGCAATGCCTCGTCGAGCCCGTGGTCGATCTGCTCGCCTTCCGCGTGCTCGGTATGCAGCTCCACAGTAAGGCGGGAGCTGCCGGCGCCCTCACCTTCGTCGACGTGCAGCCGGCCCCGGTAGTCGTGCGGTCCCGGCGCGCCCCACTCCAGGCTTTTGCCGTCCCTCATTACGTGGATCCACGCCTCGCTGGTCACGTCCTGTTCCGACGCATCAGGGGGATTGATGTGGGCGGTGACGGTGACCCTGTCGCCGTCATGAGGGCGCGCGGACGTCAGCCGCGGCATGTACGACGGCAGATGCTGCAGGTCGGACAGGTAGGCAAAGAGCCGGTCCGGCGACACCTGCACAATGATGCTCTCGCTGTAGTCACCCATAGCCCACCTGGTCCCCGAAGCGCTTGGTGACCAAACGGAACAACCAGGGATCGCCCGTTTCGCGCAGAAGTCATCCATGGCGCGCCTGTGCACGCCGCACAGAAGCCGGACAGGACCGGGAGAGCGCCGTCGGCGCCGACATGCGCGGCACCAGCCGGCACAACCGCGCCCACCCGTTCACGTTCTGCGCCGCCAAGACGATCCGCAGATGACGAGTCCCTCACGTGCGCACCACCACGCACGGGCGTACGGGCCCGATCGATGCCCCGGGCTCCGCGACGGGTAACGGGCGTAGCAGCGGGGGACTTGTCAGACGGTGGGAACGCCGAGGGCGGGGAGGATCCCGGCGTCGATGTAGGAAACGAGGAAATCCTGCGTCGGCGGCAGCTCGTCGATCAGCGTGCGGGTGGCGAACCCGCCGAGCACCATGTGCACCACATACTCCAACGCCGGGTTGTCCGCACGCACTTCACTCTGGTCGACGGCGCGTTGCATCACCAGGCGGAACTCGTCCAACTCGGGTTCGACGAGCAGTTCCTTGAACGCCCGCAGGAGATCCGGGTTCGTGTGCGTCGCCATGGCCAGACCCCGCATCAGGGCGGCGTACTGCTCTATCCAGCAGTCGTCCTCGCGCTGCACGAGGGCGTGCAGGTCGCTGCGGAGGGATCCGGTGCCCCCGTCGGCGATACGACCCGGCTTTACGTGCCGCATCGCGCTGGCCACCAGCTCGGCCTTGCCGCCCCACTGGCGGTAGAGCGTCGCCTTACTGGACCGTGTGCGAGCGGCCACGGCGTCCATGGTGAGGGCGTCGTAGCCGACCTCCCGGAGCAGGTCGAGCGCGGCCTCGTACAACTCGGCCTCACGCTCGGGCGTGATCCGACTGCGCCGCGCCGTTGCGATCTCAGTCATGCCACTCACCCTTCCCACTCCGAACGACACTGTTTCGTAGCTCGACTTTTTACATGAATCTAGCGCAGGAGTTTGCGAAACGAAACCGTTTCGTACGTGTTCTGGGTCACCCCTCAGCCACCCCTGAGCCACCCGCCCCCAGGCGAGGACGTTCGGGCTGCGCCAGCAGGTGCCCGGCGCGGGTGGGGCAGGCGGGCGAGGCTCCCCAGGCGGGGATGGCTGGGGCATCGGTGTACGTGGTGGAGGTGCTGCGTCTGTAGTCGCGGACTGCGGCGGCCGCCGGGTCGCCGAGCGCGACCACCTGACGCGCCAGGCCGCCCGGCTCAACGCCCGCCGGTGTCGCTGACGGGTCGCGCTCGGACTTTCCCGCGGCACTTGGCGCGGCCCCGTGGACAGAGCGGTCGCCTCAAAGTGAGTAGACGGGTCGAGACCAGCTGCACGACGCGTTGCCGGCGGGGAAGCTCAGCGGCGACGACATGCGCGCTGGAGGCGTGGTGTCTCAATAGACCCGGCCGATGAAGTGCCCGGTGAAGGTGACCCATCTGCGACGGTTCGGCTGCCTGAAAAGCGGCTCACCCAGACTCATCTGCGAAGAGCCGGATTGATGCCGAGGGCTGGTGTTCCCCCCAGTGTTCGCTCCGGCTGATGCTGCCGGGGGGAGTGGTGCTGCTGGGTGGTGGGTCGGGCGGGTTGGCTGTGGGGTGGGGGTTGATCTTAGTCAGGCGATTGTGGGGATCGATGGATAGGATTTGAGCATGGGTGGGCGGTTTGTCGGTTTGACTGTGCCGGGATGTGTCTTCGAGGCCGGTTCCGGTGGTGTTCGTGTGGCATGCGGGCGTGCGGGTGGGGTGTGTGTTCCGGTGGTCCGGCTGATGGCGGGTGTCTGTTCAGTGGCTGCCGCAGGCATTGGCGTGGGGGGTGCGTGATGGCGTCGGAGGCGTCGGGTGTGTCGGATGTGTATTCGGGTCGGGCTTCGGGTCTGATCGGGAAGCGGATTGCGGGTTATCGGGTGGAGCGTGAGATCGGTCGTGGGGGCATGGCGGTGGTGTATTGCGCGAGGGATTTGCGTCTGGACCGCACGGTTGCGCTGAAGCTGCTGGCTCCGGAGATGGCCCGTAATGACACGTTCCGTCGCCGTTTCACGCATGAGTCGCGTGTGGCTGCCGCGATTGATCATCCGCATATCGTGCCGATTTTCGAGGCCGGCGAGATGGACGGTGTCCTGTATATCGCGATGCGTTATGTGTCGGGGCTGGATCTGCGGGCTCTGCTTGACCGGGACGGTCCGTTGACGGTGGAGACGGCGTTGCGTATTGCTGGGCAGGTGGCGTCGGCGCTCGATGCCGCTCACGAGCATGATTTGGTGCACCGGGACGTCAAGCCGGGCAATATTCTCGTGGCTCAGGGCACGGACAGTGATCATCCTGAGCATGTGTATCTGACGGATTTCGGGCTGACGAAGAAGTCGTTGTCGCTGACCGGGTTCACGACGGTGGGCGAGTTCGTGGGCACGCTTGACTATGTGGCTCCGGAGCAGATTTCGGGCCGTCCGGTGGATGGCCGGTGCGATCTTTACAGTCTTGCCTGTGTCGTGTACGAAACGCTTGCGGGTGGGCCGCCTTTCCAGCGGGATGAGGACATCGCGCTGCTCTGGGCGCATCAGTACGATCAGCCGCCTGCGCTGAGTGAGAAACGGCCGGGGATCGAGCCTGGGTTGGACGGTGTGCTGGCGAAGGCGCTGGCGAAGGTTCCCGAGGACCGTTACGGCTCCTGTCTGGAATTCGTCGCGGCTTTGCGCGCCGCTGCGAGCGGTGCTGGCGGTCCGCGTCCGCCGGCAGCGGTGGAGTCCGGGGGTGACACAGGCGGCGGGCAGCGGCCGGGGTCGGCTCCGGAGCCGCCTGTCTGGGCGCGGCCGGTCTTCGGGCGTCTGCCCGGTTAGGTCTGTCCGGCGGACCGACCGTGCTGGGGCTCGTCGTGGTGGTCTGCCTAGCCGCTGCTGCCGGGGGAGGCAGAGTGCGGGAGAGGCGGCCGTCGGTCTGTCGGCCACGGCTCGGGAGTTCTTTGCTCAACGGGGTGGCCGGGCTGGATGCTTTCCCGGGCAGCATTGGGTTGTCGTTGAAAGCCGGGGTCCGCCGATCCTGGTGGCCCGTGATCCGGGCGTGTCGCGGGCCGTTCTTGTGTGCGCGGCCGGCCAGGGGCCAAGACAAGATCTGGTCCGGTGCGCCGCCGGTTTCGCGCACCTGCCCGACGGAAGGGTGGCGACGCCCCGTGTACGGCGGCTGCTGATCCGGTCCGGATGCGGCTGGGCCGGGCAGCGTTGCGCAGACGGTATCCGGCCCGGGTCCGGCCGGCCCGGCGGTGTGGCGAGGCCGCAGCACCTTCGGCGGGGGCTTTGGGGTGTGCAGGTGCGTGATCGCGTCGGGCCGGGGTGCCCGGGGGCAGGATGGGGCCCGTGTACGGGTGAGGGAGCTGGACGGTTCTCGGCCCGTGGTGGGGGATGGTTTCGGGAACGACTCCTGGCCCGCCTGCGGGCGGGTGTCGGCCCCTGCTCGGGTTTCCGGGAGTCGGTTCCATCAAGTTCTGGCTCCACCCTCACCGGGCCAGAACCCACGAGGTGGGGTCAGTTCAGACCGGGCGGTCAAGCCTCTCCGAGTCCCCAGGGCGGGGCCGAGTCCGGCCCGAAGGTGGGTCCAAGGCCCGTTCCTGAAGCCAGGGGAAGGGCCGCGTGGGCAGGGTTGAGGGCCTGGGTCTGGGTGGTTTTCAGTCTGTGGTGAGGAATTGTTCGGCCCAGACGGTTTTGCCGGTGGAGGCGTGCCGGGTGCCCCAGCGCTGGGCGAGCTGGCCGACGAGGAGGAGGCCGCGTCCGCCTTCGTCGAAGGTGCGGGCGCGCCGCATGTGCGGGGCGGTGCTGCTGGAGTCGAAGACTTCGCAGATCAGGGTGCTGCTTTCGTGGATGAGGCGGAGCTGGATGGGGGGCTTGCCGTAGCGGATGGCGTTGGTGACCAGTTCGCTGACCACCAGTTCGGTGATGAAGGCGGCGTCGTCCAGCCCCCAGGTGGTCAGCTGGCCGGTGGCGTGCTGGCGTGCTTGGGCGACGATGGCGGTGTCGAAGGCCAGGTCCCAGACGGCGACCCGGTCGGCGTGCAGGGCGCGGGTGCGGGCGATGAGCAGGGCGATGTCGTCGTCGGGGCGGTGGGTCAGCATGGACGTGAGGACCCTGTCGCAGACCGTGTCCAGCGTCCTCGCGGGGCGGGCGAGGGCGGCGAACATCTTGTCCAGGGCTTCGTCGATGTCGTGGTCGCGGGCTTCGAGCAGACCGTCGGTGTAGAGGACCAGGAGGCTGCCCTCGGGCAGTTCGATCTCGAAGGCTTCGAACGGCAGGCCTCCCAGGCCCAGCGGCGGGCCGGCCGGGACATTGAGGAAGCGGACGGCACCGTCCGGGGTGACCACGGCGGGCGGGGGGTGGCCGGCCCGGGCCAGCGTGCAGCGGCGGGAGACCGGGTCGTAGACCGCGTATAGGCAGGTAGTGCCGATGCCCCCGGCGGTTTCGGCGGCGCCGTCGGCGCCGCCCTCTTCGGCGGACAGGTGGATGACAAGGTCGTCGAGGTGGGTGAGCAGTTCGTCGGGCGGCAGGTCGACGTCGGCCAGGGTGCGTACCGCGGTGCGCACCCGGCCCATGGTGGCGGAGGCGCGGATGCCGTGGCCGACCACGTCGCCCACGACGAGGGCCACCCGCGCACCGGACAGCGGAATCACGTCGAACCAGTCGCCGCCCACGCCGGCCCGGCTGCCGGCGGGCAGGTAGCGGGTTGCGATGTCCAGGGCCCCCTGGTCGGGCAGGGTCTGCGGGAGCAGGCTGCGTTGCAGGGCCATGGTGGAGGTGTGCTCGCGGGTGGGGCGGCGGGCGTTGTGGATGCTGACGGCCGCTCTGGCCGTGAGCTCCTCGGCCAGCCACAGGTCGTCCGGTTCGAAGGGCTCCGGGCGTCGGTGACGGCTGAAGAGGGCCACGCCGAGCGTGGTGCCGTGGGCCCGCATCGGCACCACCATGACCGAGTGTGTCCCCGCCTCGTGGAGCCAGGCGGCCCGGGGGGCCTGGGCTGCCCACCGGGCGAGGGCGGGGTCGCTCCCCTCGTACAGGGCGCCGTGGCCTTGGGCCAGGCACTGGGCCACCGGTGACAGCTCGGGGTAGAGGGACTGCTCGCCCGCCGCGAGGGGGGAGACGGTGCTGTCGTCGAGGACCGATCGCACAGCGGCGCGGCCCATGGTGAGGGGCCCTGCCGGCGGGACGGGCGGCACCTCACCGCCGTGCTGGGCGGGTTCCAGCAGGTCGACGGCGGCGAAGTCGGCTAGCCGGGGGACGGCGACGTCGGTCAGTTCCTGCGCGGTGCGCCGGCTGTCGGAGGTGGTGCCGATGCGGGCTCCGGCGTCGTTCAGCAGGAGCATCCGCTGCCGGGCGAGGTGCTCCTGCAGCGTGTGGTGCGCGGCCAGGCACACGGCTCGCACCTGGCCGTCGGGGTCTTTCAGCGGGGCCAGCGAGGTCGACCAGCCGTGCTCCGCGCTGACACCCGTGGGGCGGATGTAGGCCTCCACCTGCTGCGGCTCGCCGCTCTCAAGGGCCAGGCGCATCTTCGCCTCGGTCTCGTCGCTCACGGGATGCGGCGCGATGTCCGGCAGGCGCAGTCCGCGCATCTGCTCCTCGGTGAGGGACAGCGCCTGCTCCATGCCGGCGTTGGCCCGCACCAGCCGCAAGTCCGCATCGAAGACCGCCAGGAGGCAGGGGGACTGGCGGAACACCCTTTCGCTCAGCGCTTCGCCCCCAGGCGTGCGCGGCCCGCCTGCCACGGCGGACACCACGAGCCACTCGGCGGTCGCGCTGTCCGGCGTCCGGCGGTGCGCGAGCAGTGCCCGCTGGAGCCGGTGACCTTCCCGGTGCCGCAGCGCCACGGTGCCGCTCCACCGCTGGCGCCCGGCCGCATCCCGCCGTGCCGTCTCATCGACGTCATCGGCGAGCAGGCGGGCGGCCCGCTGTCCCACAATCTCCGAGGACTCGTAGCCGAGCAGCCGCCGGGCACCTTCGCTCCACCCGGTCACGATGCCGTGCTCATTGACGGTGGCGGTGGCCGTGTAGGCCGATTCAGGCAAGGCGTCCGCCTGCGCCTGCTCACCGGGAGGGGTAGGAAGTCGCTCCATCGCCGCTCATCTCGCCCTTCGGGAACCTGCACGGCCGTGGCCCTCCTGACAAGCATGATCCTGAGGGGCGCGGAGCACCAACCCAGCGCTGCCACGAGGGGCTCTGTCGCAGGCACCGGCGCCGGCCATGCCCAAGGTGACGTCCGGCGGCTCACCGCGGGCCCGGCACGCTCGCCCTGGCTTCCCACCCGGCCGGGGGCCCGCGGCGCCCGCGGCCCCCGGTGGCGGTCACTGTCCGCGTTCGCGTGAAAGCGCAGCCCGGTACACGCGAACGTGCACAGCGCGCCGTACTCCACAGCGCCAGGGCAGGTTCACGTGTGCGCCGGCAGTCACCCGTTTGTGTTGCCGCGCCCCGGCCCCCGCCCCGCCCCGCCTCGGGGAGGTGGTTACGCCAACTCCGAAGGCCGGTAACGCCGTTGCGGGCTGCGGAGACAGTAAGAGAGGGGGAGGGGGATCATCTCCGTGGCGATACGGCTCTTGTGTGTGAGCGCCCGGCGGCGCGCCCGCGGGTGTGGCCTGTGACACGCCTGTGACAGTCGGCGGACACCGTCATGAAGTCGCCCGGGCAGTCTTTTCGGAACCGGACAAATTGCAGAAATCAGGCATTTGTCCCCTGCTCTCGAGGGTGTGAGCAGTGATGACCGAACCGATCCGTCGGAGGAAGTCCCATGAGCCTCACACTCACCACGCCGCACGCTGAAGCCCCCGCCGCTGAGCTGGCCCCGCGTGAGCGGGAGACGCTGCGACATATCGCCTCAGGATGCACCTACCTGCAAGCAGCTCGTCAGATGGGGCTGTCCAAGCACACGGTCGACGCCTATCTCCGCCGTATCCGGGCCAAGCTCAACATCAACAGCACCGCCGAACTCACCCGACTGGCCATCTCCCTGGGCATGTGACAGCCCGAGACCCGAGCGGGAAGCCGTCAAGGAGGCGATCCGGCGCCCGCGCCCACCCACTGGCACAGCCGCGCTGCACATCCCCGGCACACGCCTCGCCGCACCGCCGCTGCTCACCGGCCCGGGCCGAGTTCCCACCTCGGCCCGGACCAGCAAGCAGCGGCATGTCGGCGCCGTGACACCGCTCGGACGGGGCAGGCGCCCCGGGCCCTGCCCGCCCCGGGCCGGCCCGCCGCCCGGGCTCCCTCCTCGCGCTGTGCCTGGTCGCCGTCCTCGGCGGACCCACGTCCCTGGCCGCCATCGCCCGCGTCGCCGCCGATACCCACTGCGGCCTGCGCGAACCACTTGGACTGACCTCCCGCACACGAAACACCTCCACGCCGGGACGACTCCTGTCCCGTCTGGACGACGACGCCCGCGACGACACCGTGGCGCCTGACTCGCCCCGTATGCCGCTGATCCGGTCGACGAACCCGGCGACAGGCTGGTCGGCCTGGCCGTCGACGGCAAAGACCGTGCGCGGATCCCGCACAGACGGCGAGGTGGTCCATCTGCTCGCCGCCGCGCCGCACGCCTGCCAGACCGTGGTCGCCCAGCGCCAGGTCGCCGCGAAGCCAGCTCGGAAGAGGGTTTCAGATCCGCCCGCAGCGAATTGACCTTCCCACGCGCTGAGTGATCCGCAGCCCCGCTGGGCGGGGCGGAGCCTCGACTACAGAACCACCAGGGCCGCACACCCAGAGCGTCTACGAGAACGATCTGTACTGGCGCACCGCCCAGCCGAGCGACACCGCCGCGGTCACCGCGAACCCGCTGTTCCCCTCGGGCTCCCCGGTCCTCGGCGCCGGCGCCTCGGTCGCCGACGGATCACCCGGGACTACTTTGGGAACCCGGTGCCGACTTCCCCGAACCTGGGAGCGGACCAGGGCCGTGGGACCCGCCACCGGTGATCCGGCCGCGCTGAGTTTCCGCGCAGGGCAGCGGCGATGATCAGGTCCTGCTTGGTGGGCCACCGCCGGTAGATGGCGGGCCTACTTACCCGGCCCGTGCGGCAACGGCGTCCATCGTGACGGCCCCGATCCCCTGCTCGGTGATCAGGTCGACGACCGTCTTCAGAACCGCCCCTGTGACCCACTCCTCCCGCGGTCGCCCCGGCCCCGTGCCGCCTCGCGCGGCTGTGTACCCACCATGTGCCGGGCCTACGTACTCCACCGGACAAGGTCGGACCGGGGGCATGCGCGCGACTTTGGCGCCGATCTCCTGCGCATGACGCACGATCCGGTGGTTTGCGGCGGCCGGTTCTCAGGCGAGGACGTTGACGGCTCGGGCGATCACGAGTCCGAGGATGAGCAGGGAGACGAGGGACTGGACGGCCATGGCGATCTTGGCCCAGGGGGCCAGTGGCATGACGTCGGTGGGGCTGAAGGCAGTGGAGTTGGTGAGCCCCAGGTAGAGGTAGTCGATGAAGCGGGGGCGCCAGTGTGTGGCGTTCAGGTCGGGGCTGAGCTGCTGAGGGAAGGCGAGTTCGGGGGTGGTGGGCATGCGGTGGGCCCGGGCGGCAGCTCCGCCGCTGTCGAGTTCGAAGTACAGCAGGGAGAAGGCGAGGACGGTGGAGGCCCAGACGCTGCCGCCGGCCTGCAGCAGGCCGGCGGCGGAATTGGTCTCGGTCCCGCCGTGGATGAGGTCGTCGATCAGCTGGACGGTCGACCAGATGGCGCTGACCGCCAGCACGCCGGCCAGGGCGATCGACACCGCACGCAGGGTAGCCAAGCGGCGGCTGATCCGCCCCGGGTCTCCCGCGATCAATGTCACCAGGAGCAGCCCTTCGACCAGTGGGAGCAGCCAGCGGGGCCCCAGGCGCAAGTCGTCGGGCAGCAGCAGGGTGAGCGCCATGGCGGCGACCACGGCCACGGCCATCGGCCAGCGGGCCTCGCCGTACGCCGGCTGGTGCGGCTCCGGCTCGTGCGGACTGCTCGGACCGCCGGGATCGGTGGGGTGACGTCCTGTCATGTTCGGCTGCCGCGCGTGGTGCCGTCACGCCAGCTGGACATGGGGCCGTCCGGCATTTCCTCACCCCAGTCTCCTCGGGGGCCGGGCGGTGCGGCCGCCCTCTTCGTCACTGAACCTACCTCGATACCGGGCGGGGGCACCTCCTGACGGGCGCGCGCCCCGTATCCGACCGACGCGAGCCTGTCCGCCGCCCCCATCCGTTGTCGCCCTGGGTGAGATTGACGCCGGTGGACAGGTGGATGCTGACGTACGCGAACCATCTGGGGTTGTACTCGGAGGAAATCGACCTGTCAGGACGCCAGTTGGGCAACTTCCCGCAGGTATTCACCCATCTGGCGGAATCCTCTGGCTCGCCGACTTGCCCCCAGAGCCCGTCCACGAACCCGGGGCCACTGCCCGCTCCCGCGCCCGGGGCCCGGACCGGCTGGCGGGCCCGACAGTCTCGGCCTCCTCTCGCCTCGCTCTGGCTCTGCTCTTTGTCCTGACGGTTCGTGAGACCGCGCCACACGGCCCGGCCCGGACCCTTTGTCACCCCCACGACACCCCCGATATCCTGGGACTTCTTCCATACCTCCGACTTCGGGTGCCTCCCACCTGGAAGGGAATGCGCCCGTGGAGTTCCGGCTGCTCGGCACCGTCTCCGTCGACACCCTGGTGGGACCGCTGCCTCTCGGCCCGGCCAAACGCCGAAGCCTGCTCGCCGCACTTCTGCTGTCCGCCAACACCCCGTACCCGTCGCCCGCCTGACGGACTGCCTGTGGAACGACACACCACCCCTGCACGCCCGCAGCGTCATACAGGGACACGTGTCCCGGCTGCGCGCGCCCTGCTCGCAGGCGCCGACGCGAACGCCTACGGGGTGGAACTGGTCACGCTCAGCGACGCCTACACCTTGCAGTCACCCGAAACCCTGCTGGACTCGCAGCGGTTCGAGGAACTGCTGACGCTGGCGCGGAAACAGCACACCCCCGACGACACCGTGCTGATGTTCAAGGAGGCCCTGTCCCTGTGGCAGGGCCCGGCGCTCGCCGGCGCGTTCCCCGGCCCACCGCTCCAGGCGGCCGCACACGCGCTGGAGGAATCACGACTGGCGGCGGTCGGGCAACTGGCCGACGCCTACACGCAACTGGGGGAGCACGACCGGGCCGCAGCCGTGCTGCGGACGGAAGCGGTCGCGTACCCGATGCGGGAACCCCTGGCAGCAGCACTGATGACCGCGCTGTACCGGGCGGGGCGTCAGGCGGTTGCGCTGGACTGGTTCCACCGCACCAGGCGACTGCTCGCCAGCGAACTGGGCATCGACCCGGGACGCGAACTCGCCGATGCGTACGCGCTGATCCTGAGCGGCCGGCCCGCACCGGACAGCAGACGAAACGAAGAAGCAGCCGCCGTGCCGGTACCGGCGATCCGCAGCCGGAGCCGGCCCGGCCGACGACAGCGCGAACACACCGACACCCCGGCCGCCGTCGCCGCCCGGACAGCGACCAACGGGTCACAGGTGGGCGCTGCATCGGCCGACTGGTCAAGCAACCCGGCCGGCCCGGCCACGCCCGCCCCGGCCCGCACGGACAGTACCCCCGGCCCGCCCTGACGCGGCCCGTCGCCCTGCCGCCCCTGGCCGGCCCGCCCTACCCCACCGATCTGCTGCCCCGCGCACCCCGCGGCTTCACCGGACGCGGCACCGAACTGACCGCACTCACCCGGGCTGCCACCGGCGAGGCACCCGTCTGCCTGGTCACCGGACCGGCCGGCGTGGGAAAGACCGCGCTCGCCCTGCACTACCAAGGACGTCGCCATCAGCGCCGCCTACCAGGACGGCCCGCCCTACACCCACATCGTCCTGACGGCGAAGAACACCTCCAGCCGCAGCTGCCGGCTGAACGGCTTCCCACAGATCCAGTTCCTCGAAAGCCACCGGGAGAACGTGCCGGCCGTCGCCAAGAGCAAGCCGGCCGCCCCCGTCGTCCTCACCGTCGGCGGACCTGCCTACGCCTTGGTGAAGCTGTCCGACGGCGGAACGGACGAGAACACCGAGCCCGTGACGGCATTCTCCGTCACCCTCCAGGGAAGCAGCGGCCTGGCCACCGTCCAGGACCCCGGCAGCGCGGGCATCGCCGTCGACCCGGCGAAGTGGGTGACCGGCTACTGGACGCCGGAACTGCGCAACGGCGCGGACGACTTCTAGCCGGCCCGGTTCCTCCGTCCCCGGCGGCACGGGAACACCCCGGCGTCCTACTCAGCGATCACCCAGGGGTGCGCAGCTCCTCATCAGTGGTCGAGTCGTCGTGTGGACCGGGCGGCCAGGTAGAGCGAGCCATCGCGGGCAACCAACCACAAGCCTTACCCGGGCCACTGGATCTTCCGGACCCTACGACAGCCCATCCGACCCACCAACAACGTAGGACCAACCACATCGCTGCCGGTCTGGTCGGCAGGGGGATTCCACTCGTCGACCGACGTCGCCTGGCGGCCTTCCCCGAAACCGTCGCGCTGACATAACTCGTCCTCGATCCACCCGCACACCGCATCGAACCGAAAGACCTCTACCTGGCGACCACAGCCGAACTCAGCCGTCGACTCTCACGGATCTGCACCACGCTGGGAACCCGGAACCCCCCTTCACCGGTACCTCTGCCAGACGTGTTGCCCCTTCCGTGATCCAAGCGCCTCAACCCCGATCAAGCCGTGGAATCATCGGGCCGCCGGATAGGAACGTGATCTCTGTGAGGGTGGTGGGTGGATATGGCTGCCAACTGGGAGTGGGACGACACGCTGTTCTCGGGTACGGCCGCCTACTACCAGCGCGGGAGGCTCCCTTACGCCCCCGGGCTGGCGGACGTGCTCGCCAAGGTTCTCAAGCTCGACGGGCGAGGACGCCTCATCGACGTGGGATGCGGACCGGGCACCCTTGCCCTGAGCCTGGCGCACGTGTTCAGCGAGGTCGTCGGCGTGGACCCGGACAGCGGGATGATCGCCGAAGCCACCCGCGAAGCCGCCGAGCGCGCAGTGAGCGGGAAACAGGAGTGGGTGCAGGCCCGGGCCGAGGATCTGCCCGCTGCCCTTGGAACGTTCACCGTCGCGACCTTCGGCCAGTCCTTCCACTGGATGGATCGCGACCTGGTGGCGGCAACCATCAGGGACATGCTCCAGCCCGGCGGGGCGCTGGTGCACATCTCCGATTTGAAAACGGAGATTCGATCCGTCGACGGTCTTCCGCATCCGGCGGTGCCCTATGCGGCCACGGAGGAGCTGGTCAGGCACTACCTAGGACCGATCCGACGAGCCGGCCGCGGGGTGCTGCTGCATGGAACACCCGGCGGTGAGGCAGCGGTGCTCACCCGGGCGGGGTTCTCCGGTCCCCAGCGCCATGTCGTTCCCGGCGGGCAGGCGCTGGAACGCACGGCTGACGACGTCGTCGCGGGGGTGTTCTCGATGTCGTTCTCGGCTCCACACCTGTTCGGCACCCGTCGCGACGACTTCGAGGCAGATCTGCGTCGACTACTGCGGGAGGCCTCCCCGTCGGGCCGGTTCTCCGAACGCCAGCCGAGCACCGAGGTCTTCATCTGGCGGAAAGGCCCCGACGAACCGGCACCTTTGCCAGCCGCGTGATCCCTTCCGCGAAGGCCAGCTCATTTGAAAATGACGCCAGACCGCCTTCTCAGACCATCTGGCAGCCCAGCAGGTCAGAGACTCAGAAGCCGTTGTCGTATTGATCGACGGGCTTACCCGGTCGAACAGGTGTCCTGTTCGGGTGACCGCGGAGCGATCCGTGCATGAGGGCAGGATCTGATCGCCGAGTTCCGCGACCGGCTGTGCTCGCGGGTGCGCCGGATGGAGGGCCGCTCGACGGAGCCGACGGCCGCGATCGTGGACTCCCAGTCGGTGCGGGCGCCCGACACCGTCGGC
This sequence comes from Streptomyces sp. NPDC029292, assembly GCF_055569295.1. Lineage (NCBI taxonomy): Bacteria > Bacillati > Actinomycetota > Actinomycetes > Kitasatosporales > Streptomycetaceae > Streptomyces > Streptomyces sp. NPDC029292. The sequence continues at coordinate 19,888 of NZ_JBVHXR010000035.1, read as the reverse complement.
GCCGGCTCACGTGGCTGGGACGGCGGGAAGAAGGTGTCCGGACGCAAGCGCCATCTGGTGGTGGACTGCCTCGGCCTTGCGCTGGTGGTGCTGGTCACGGCCGCGAGCGTGCAGGACCGCGACGCCGCACGGCCGGTGCTGGAAGACCTGCGCCGCCTGCACCGCACGGTCACGCGGGTGTGGGCCGACGGCGGCTATGCGGGCTGGCTCGTCGACTGGGCCGCCCTGCAGGGCATCGATCTGACCGTCGTCAAACGCAGCGACGGTATGTCCGGGTTCGCCGTGCTGCCCCGCCGCTGGGTCGTCGAACGCACCCTGGCCTGGCTGATGCACAACGCCCGGGCAGCGCCAGGATGCGGTGATCACTTCCGGGTGGGGCCGGTACAGCCGAAGGATCAGGAACCATCTGTCCGTTCCGGAGGTGGGGAGCCAGGTCTTCTTCCGGCTGTCGTATTCGGGCCACGCGGTCCATGGGGTGTTCGTGTCCTGCGGCCGGGAGGCGTTCTTCGAGGGGCACGTTCAGGCGCTGTCCGTGCTGGGCGGCGTCCCGCCGGCATGACTGTCCTGCGGGAAGGGCCGATCAGCGTGGCCGACGCGGCCGGAAGCTTCACCCAGGTGTGCGTGCAGATCTGGCAATAGGTGGATCCTTCCTTGGCCAGCCCGGTCGCCTCAGCCAGTGAAGAGTTCCTTTATCGGGCCGCAGAGACCTTCACGGCATTGACCAGGGCCGAGTGGACCTTCATCGCCGTGGCGCAACCCGTAGTCGTGGACGACGGGACAGGGGCAGGGCCGGATGCCTGAACACCGTCAGATGCCGCGGAGACGGGGCCATCACCGTCCGGGAGCCGGAGCTCGCTGAACGCAGCCCAAGGCAGGTAGTGGGGTGTGCGCGTTCGTCGGCAGCATTCTTGTGGCCTTTTACCTGATGTGTGCGGATTGGTCAAGCCACGACTTGTCGGAGCGTGACCGTGGCGGGTCCGTCGGGCCTACTTGAAGTGCGGGCCTCACCGGAAAGGAAATGAGGCAGCAGGGTAGGGCGGAAATCCTCACCGAGGTTATCGCTTTCACCGGTCCGCAGTTGTTCCGGTATGGCGGTTCCGGTCTGAATCGGTCCGTCGGCAATCATCCAGAATTCCTGGGGCGCGTCAAAGAGCCCCTCTGTATCGCTAGGAGAAAAACCATGACTCGTATTGTTCACACCCACAGTGATGTCCGTCCCCGACGTCGGGGCCTGCGTTTTGCGACGCTCTTCGCCTCGGCCGCGGTGATCTCGGGGGGCATTCTCCTCCCGGCGTCCTCCGCGATGGCCGCCCCGATGCCGGCCTCGCACGTTGTGAGCTTCGTTCACGGCGGCGGCGTCGGCGGTGACGGAGGGGATGGCGGCGGCGGCCTCATCGGCGGTGGCGGCGGCTCCGGGGGCTCTGGTGGCGGCAGCGTCCTGGGCGTCGGCGGTGACGGCGGCAAGGGCGGCAATGGCGGCAACGGCGTCCTGTCCGGCGGTGGCGGTGGCGGCGGCGGTGGCGGCGGCGACGGTGTCATCGGCGGCAACGGCGGCAAGGGCGGCAACGGAGGCACCGGCCTGTTCGGCGGCAACGCCGGCGGTGGCGGTGGCGGCGGCGACGGCGTCCTGCAGGGCGGCAACGGCGGCAAGGGCGGCAACGGCGGCGACGGTGTCTTCCAGGGCGGCAACGGAGGCAAGGGCGGCAAGGGCGGCCTCGGTGGTCTCTTCGGCGGCCTGGGCGGCGGTGGTGGCGCCGGAGGCAGCAGCATCTTCTGATGCTCCCGCGCCGGCGGCCCCGAAAAGGGGCTGCGGCGTCCGGGCCCTGGTGGCCCGCCTCGACGGGGTGGAGGTCCGAGTGGCCTCCACCCCCCACCCCCCACCTCCCTCAATTTTCACCTCGTGTGACACCTCGTGACGGAAACGGAGAACCCCCATGTCCAGAAGGTTCTGGCAGCGTCCCCTCATCCTGGCGGTGGCCTCGGTGGCCCTCGCCACCGGCACCGCGTGCGCCGCGCAGGCGTCGCCGAGTGCCACGGCAGGCACCAGCCGCGTGGCCCTGGCCGACCAGTCCTCCCACTGCGGCAAGGGCGGGGAAGGCGGGAAGGGCGGGGAAGGCGGCAGGGGCGGTGAGCCCGGCCGGCCGGGTGAGCCCGGCAAGCCCGGCACGTCCGGCTGCTTCCGGTTTGGCGATCTGCCCGACAAACCCAAGTCGAAGCTCACGGTGTTGGACAAGATACGGATCGTGATGACGGTGGAGTCCGGGCAGGCGAAGAAGGCCGAGGTCGCCAAGAAGTACAAGGTCTCGGAAAAGGAGGTCGGCACCTGGATCAAGCAGTTCCGCGACGGTGACTGGGCCGCGCTGATGGGAGTGAACTTCCTCTTCGGCTCCTGAGGGGCCTGGGGCCGGGCTGGCCTGCTCGATACGGGGTCCGCCCGGTGGCCCCTTCCGTTTCTTCCGTACCGTCCTCGCGGACGGACCGGAAGGGGCGGGAAAAGGAAACCGCGTCACGGAAACGAATTCTTCGGGAAGGGAGAATTTCATGCGTATGAGCTCTTGGAAAATCCGTCTCGGTCTCACGGTCTCGACTGCCCTGACCGCTGGTCTGGCGGCCGGCGCGCTGGCGCCGGCCGCGATGGCGGCGCCGATGCCGCAGGGGCACGTGGCCACGGCGCATGCCGCCCGGCATCTCCCGGCCGCGGACGGCGGGGGCACGCAGCCGGGCGGCACTGCGCTCGGCCGCACCGGGGCGTTGGGCACCATCAAGGTGGGAGGCGGCAGCGTCCGTGTCGGTGACCGGGTGTGCGCGGGCAACTGCAACGGGACGGTCAACGGAACCAGTGGCGCGGGCGGCGGGATCTGTGCCGGGATCTGCAACGGCAGCGCCAATGGCGGCAACGGCACGGCCGGCGGGCCGGGTCGAGACGGGACAGACGGCGGGGGCGGCGGGATCTGCGCCGGGATCTGCGGCAACAGCGCCAACGGGGGCAACGGCGGCAATGGCGGGGACGCGGTGGGCTCCGGTGACGGCGGTGGTGGCGGCAGGGGCGGCAACGGCGGGATCTGCATCGGCGCCGGCTGCCAGAGCAGCGGCCAGGGCGGTCGCGGCGGCAACGGGGGAGCCGGCTGAGGTCGACCGGCGCGTGCCGCCGTCGCGCCGGCGGCCTGGGTGGTTTTCAGTTCGCGGTTTCGTGAACGGCTGTCGGCGGAGTCTCGATGCGTCGGCAGCCAGCTGGCGCTGGTCTCTCGTTCGGTAGCGGTGACCGTAGGGCATGCTGTCGCGGTGAGCGACTCCCCATCCGAGTGGCAGGCTTGGCTGAACAGTCTGGACGCGGCCCGAAGGACAGCAGCCGAGTCGCTGCGTGCCCGGTTCGAAACACTCGGCGCGGCCGATACTGTCGGCTGGGCCAGGTCGGAGATCTGCGAAGACCAACCGCATCTGGCGCGGTTCCTGCTGCTACGAAGCCTGTGGCGCGGCCCGATCCAGCCGACGTCGACACCCGAGACGCGGGTTGACCTGGAAATCCACCGATTGCGGTGTCGGCGGCGACTGAAGAGTGGACCAGTAGCGAGGCGCGTCGTGGGCCTGCGCTGTGCCGTCGCGGCGGTCGTCACTGCCGTAGGCCTGCTCGCCCGGCTTGAAGATCTCCCATGGTGTGCGGGCCACGTCCCACGGCGCTGTCCCTCACGGCCAACGCGGGCAGCAGGGCAACCCGTCCGCGCGCTGACGCCGGAGGCGGATCCCTGCGTGGCCGCGCTGACTGCGGTGTCGGCTGGTTGAGGGCCCGGTGGGTCGGGTCAGAGGGCTCCTGGCATGCTTTCCGGCATGATCTTCCGTACAGCGACTCGGCGGGACCTGCCCGCGATCATTGCACTTCTCTCTGATGAGGACACCGTGGTGGATCCCCGGACGGTGGAGGTCGACGAGGCGTATGCGCAAGCCTTTGAGGCCGTGGACGCTGACGGACGTAACGAGATGGTGGTCCTGGACGAGGGCGACGGTACGGTCCTCGGCTACCTGCAACTCACTTATATCCCTGGCCTGGGGCGCCACGGCCAGGAGCGCGCGCTCGTCGAGGGCGTGCGGGTACGCGCTGACAGGCGCGGTGCTGGTCTCGGCCGTGAGCTGCTCATCCGGGCTATCGACCGGGCACGCACCCGTGGCTGCACTTTGGTGCAGCTGACCAGTAACAAGCGGCGCACCGAAGCTCACCGTTTCTACGGCTCGCTCGGCTTCGCCCCAAGCCACGACGGATTCAAGCTGCCGCTGTAACGCCGACGCCGGTCCCGGCACACAACCTCGGCCTCGGGCGGGACGGCAAGACCGTGCGCCGCTACCTGTCGGCGTACGACCTAAGCTCCCCAGCTGCGTACGGATGAACGTCCCCAGCTATGTCGCGGGAAGCCGCACGGCTGAGATCTTGGTTGAGATCGTCAGGCTGGCCGGAGACACTCGCACGATGAGTCGTAGCGCATCGTCCGAATCGGTTGAACGAGGTTGGGACGGGCCGTGGTACCGGGTTCGCACGGACGCCTTCGAGGCGTCATTCTTGCCTGGCCCGGACGAGGAGTTGGAGACGGTGTGCAACGTTGATGTCTTCGTGGACCTCAAAGACGGCTCCCGGTGGAGCGCGACTGTCTTCACGGTCACCGAAGTCGAACGCTTGATGGAGACCTGGGCAGGAAGCGGCGAGGCTCTCGGCGGCCGCTACTTCTGGGTCTCGGACGGCCTGATCGTCCGGGATCCCGGCATCGACAACATGACCCTTGTGATCGCCGGACTGATCGAGACCGACGAGTTCTCGGGGGATCTTCCAACGACTCGACAGCGAGTGAGCACGCCCTCGGCCGCGATCGCGACGTGCCTGTTAGGCCACGTCTGTATCCCGCTCGATGGCCTTGAGCCGGTTTTTGAGCCGGTAGCTTGGTCCGTTGATGGAGATCACGTCGCAGTGGTGCAGGAGGCGGTCGAGGATGGCGGTGGCGAGGACTTCGTCGCCGAACACCTGTCCCCACTCGCTGAAGGTCTTGTTCGAGGTCAGGATGATCGAGCCCTTTTCATACCGCTTTGAGATGACCTGGAAGACCAGGTTCGCTTCTCCGCGTTCGAGGATCTCGTAGCCCACCTCGTCGACAACGAGGACGCCCGGCCGGAGGTAGGTGCCGAGCTTGTTGGCCAGGCGCCCGGCGGCTTCGGCGGCTTTGAGGTTGCGGACCATGTCGTCGAGGCTGGTGAAGTAGACCGAGTAGCCGGCCCGGCAAGCGGCAACGGCGAGAGCGACGGCGATGTGTGTCTTGCCCACCCCCGGCGGACCCAGGAGAGCCGCGTTGGCCTTGGCCTCGACGAACGAGAGGGTGGCAAGGTCCTTGACCTTGCGCGGGTCGAGGTCGGGCTGGAACGAGAAGTCGTACTCGTCGAGCGTCTTGTGGTGCGGCAGCCGGGAGAGTCGCAGGCCCTGGCGGAAGCGACGGTCGTCGCGGACGGCCAGTTCCTCGGAGAGGACCAGGTCGAGGAAGTCGAGGTAGCCCATCTTCGCTTCGTCAGCCCGGCGGGTGAACTCATTGATGGTTTCCGCGAGGTGGGGCAGGCCGAGCTTGCCGGCCGTAGTGCGGATGCGGTTGCCGGTCAGCTCGCTCAAGACGACTCCTTCGTCGGGGAGTTAGTGGTGAAGGGCCGGGTGCCGGTCAGCTCGTCATAGACCGACAACGGTCGGCGCCCGACCTCGATCCGGGTGGCCGCGGCCCTGTTCAGCAGGGCCTGCAAGGGTCCGGACTCCTCTCCTCGCGGCCGCTCTTGACGAGGCTGGACCGGGATGTCGCCGGTGGTGGTCCGGCGTCCCTGACCGGTGGGCAGGCCGTCCCAATGGGACTCGTCGACGACACGGGCACCGCGGCCGATCGCCCGGGGATGGGCCGCCAGCAGCGTGCTGCCGTGGGCGTCGGAGAGGGTGGAATGCAGCATGACCTGGGACTTCGTTGCCCGGATCTCGACCAGCTGCCGCGGGCGGACCCGGCGGGCCGGCACCGAGTAGAGGTTGCCGTCGAAGGCGACCAGGCAGTCCTTGCCGACGTGCCGCAGCTGCCGTTCGGCCACCAGATACGGGGTCTGCGGCAGCGGCTTGAGAGCCGCGTGGTCCCGCGCCGCCCGCTCCGCGATGACCTCCCGGTGCGTCTTGTGGATCTGGGCCCGCCGCACGGGCACCCAGGAGGTGAACGCGGCGTCCATCTCCTCGACGGAGGAGAAGGACCGGCCGGACAGAACGTGGTCGCGGACGATCAGCACCTGCCGCTCGACCCGGTCCTTGCCCTGCGGGCGGTAGGCGGCCAGGACGTCGATGTCGAAGTCGTAGTGGCCGGCGAAGCCGACCGCTTCCGGATGCAGCGGGACCGCCTCACCGGGGGCGACGTGCCGGCGCACAACAGTCTTGGTCCGGTCGTAGACGATCGTCATCGGCGCCCCGCCGAAGTGCGCGAATGCCCGGCGGTGGCAGTCGAAGAACGTCTGCAGGTCCTGGCTGGTGGTGAAGCAGCAGAACGGGTCCCGCGAGTACGAGAGCGTCATGTGGAAGGAGTAGACCTTCGCGATGCCCATGTGGGCGAGGATCTTGCCCTCATCTCCCCAGTCCACTTGGGCCTGGGCCCCTGGGATCACCTCGAACCGGCGGTGCATCCCCGCCAATTCCTTGGGCGTGATCCCCAGCTCTTCCGCGATCCGGGGCCGGGCCGTCTGAACGTAGAGCTTGACCCGCTGATAGTTCCCGGTGAAGCCGTACTCCTGGGCCAGCCGCTCATGAATGACCGCGGCCTTCATCAGGATCTCGGCCCGGAGCATCGAGTCGATCAGCGGCCCGAACTCGTCAATCACTCTTGCCCGCGACCGCCCGCTCGGGGATCGCCGCGGAGGGGTTGCCGGCCCCGGTGCCGACAGGTACTTGCGGACCGTCTTGCGGTCCAGCCCGGTCTCCCTGGCGATCTCCGACAGGCTCATCGCCCCGGACTCCAGCAGGCCGCGAAAGCGCCGAAGTTCCAGCCAACGCTGCGGATCCAAGACCACTGCCAGCCACCTCCGCCGCCCGAATCGCCCAAGCAGCAGAGTGCCGAGCAGCAAGTCTTACCGCATCAGCAACTGTCCCTTTTCATCCGTACGAGGCTGGGGACGTTCACGTGTACGCCGACACTACCGCGATAGCAGCTTCGAGGTTCTCCTCGCATCCGCCCGCGACCGCAGGAACAGGCCCCTCGACCGGTTCAAGCCTTACCTGCAGGCCGAGTTCGCCGCCGGCAGCACCGATGCACGGAGCTGTATCAGCAGATTCACGAACGTGGCTTCCGCGGCGGGTACTCAACGCTCTTCCGCTACGTGGGGGCCCTACGTGACGGCACGGCCGTGCCGACCCTCGCTCCCATCCCGGCTCCCCGCAAGATCATCGGGTGGACCCTGCGGCCGTGGGAGAACCTCTCACCGCGCGAGGCCGATGCTCTGGAGCAAGTCCGGCTGGCCTGCCCGGACATCACCACTGACTGCGACCTGGCCCGCGCCTTCACCGACCTGGTCCGTCGCCGCCGCGGCCACCTGCTGGGTGAGTGGATCCGACAAGCCGAACACTGCGGCTCGAGGCCGATCCGCTCCTTCGCCGGCTCCCTCCGCCAGCACCTTGATGCCGTCACTGCCGGCCTCACCCTGCCCTGCGGCTCCGGCGCTGTCGAAGGCCAAGTCAACAGGATCAAAAACCCTCAAGAGGGCGATGTAGGGGCGGGCCTCCTTCGAACTCCTCCGCACCCGGATCCTCACGCAGCTGTGACTTGCACCTTGTCGGCGGAAGGTGCTGCGCGCCGTCGACCGCGGCGTGCGAGAGCTGCTGGCGAAGATGCCGAGCGGCTTGCCGTAGTGGGCGGGCTCTGGTTGGCGTCGGGAGGAGGGTGTTGCTCGCAGTGCGGCGAAGACGGCTCGCTGTGCCTTCGGGTCAAAGACGTCGCCGCCGCCCTTTCCGGGAGCCGGCAGGCCGTCGAGGCCCGGGCCGGATGGGGGCAGCTGGGCCGTCCTGCGACGCGGGGCTCGTCGGGACAGTGGTGTCCCGGACGCCGTGTGGCCGCTTCGTCGGCTGGGGCGGCCATGTCGACACCTCTCCCGGTGTCGGTCGTTTGCGGATGCGGTGTTTGCTGTGCAACCGCTGGCGCCCAGATGCATGATCATGGGCGTTGCGGAAGGATCGGGAGGGGTGGTCTGCGCTCTGCGAGGCTGCGCAGGGCTCACCGCCGACCGGTGCCTCGGCCTCTGTCCGAGCTGGGGGTAACGTCCGTTCCGGCGTTCTTACCGGAGCATTGAAATGTATACGAAGCGCATCTTGCACCGTCTTTCGAGTCCTGCGGAATCGCGCGCGCACGTCACCACCGCGCCGACGTCGTCCGCCGCCGACTGGGGCCTTTTGCTCATCAGACTGACCTTCGGACTGTTGATGGCCGCGCACGGCGCTCAAAAACTGTTCGGGCTTTTCGGAGGCGATGGCCTGACGGCGACCGGCAAGGGGTTCGCCGCCCTCGGTTACCACCCGGGAAAACTATTCGCCGTGATAGGTGGCCTGTCCGAATTCCTCGGTGGCCTCGGCCTGGCCCTCGGGCTGCTCACTCCACTCGCGGCCGCCGCCCTGATCGGCGTGATGATCAATGCCATGGCGACCGTCACTGGCGCCCATGGTTTGTGGGAGGCGGACGGCGGCGTGGAGTACAGCGTCTGCATCGCCGTGGTTGCTCTGGCCATCGCGGCCATCGGCCCGGGCCGGCTCGCTGTCGACCGGTTCTTCCGCTGGGGCGCGGGCGGCTGGGGCGAGGCCGCCCTTGCCCTCGGCCTGGGCGGTATCGGCGCTGCGATCACGCTGAGTCTTTGAACCCTGAGGGACACGCCCGCGGCGCAACACAGCCGACGCCTCCTCGGAGGGGCAGCCCTCCGTGCGGTGGTTCGCGCTACGAAGCAGACACTGAAACGACCACTTGTGCTTCGCCGCCGTCGCGCTGCTGCGGCCGCGTGCGTAGGTCGTGCGGGCCGGGCGCCTCGCGGGACGGCTGCGCGCCCGCTCGGAGATCCCCGCTGTCGACGAGTTTCCCGGAGGGTGTGGATCTACGGCACCGGCAGTTGCCGCTTCGTTGCCTGCCGGCGTGTCAGCGGCTGGTCGGCATGGGTCTGCCCCCCCGCAGGTGCGGGAGGGGGCCGTCTGGGGATGGGTTGCGGTCCGGGGGAGTATAATATTCATCGAGTGATGAATTAGGGCTCTCCTGAAGGGCAGGGCTGTGATGGAGCGGACCACGTGTTGTGTGGTGGGGGGTGGCCCCGCAGGCATGGTGCTCGCCCTGCTGCTGGCCCGGGCCGGCGTCGCTGTCACGGTGCTGGAGAAGCACCGTGACTTCCTGCGTGACTTTCGCGGCGATACCGTGCACCCCTCAACGCTGGCGTTGCTGGACGACTTGGGTTTGGCTGAGCGTTTCGCCCGGCTGCCTCAGCGCCGGGTGCGCACCATCCAGTTGCCTGTCGGGACCGGCCGGTCGATGGTCACAGTCGCGGACCTCGCGGTGCTGCGCGGCCCGTACAACTACGTGGCGATGGTGCCCCAGTGGGACCTGCTCGACCTCCTCGCGGACGAGGCCCGGCAGGAGCGGTCCTTCCAACTGCGGATGAGTACCGAGGCGACCTCCTTCCTGATCGAAGGCGGACGGGTGACTGGGGTGCGCTACCGCACCTGCGACGGTCGCGTCGGCGAGCTGCGTGCCCTCCTTACGGTCGCCTGCGACGGCCGCGGATCACTGGCGCGCTCCCGGCCGGAACTGGGACTGCGCCGCTTCGGCTGCCCGATGGACGCCTGGTGGTTCCGGCTGCCGCGGCGCGAAGGGGACCCGCGTGGACTGGTCGGTGGGGCCGGCGACCGTTTCCTGACCGCGATGATCGACCGCGGGGACTACTGGCAGTGCGCCGCGCTCATCCCCAAGGGCACCGACACGCAGCGCCGCGCCGCCGGTCTCGACCGCTTCATGGCCGACTACGCCGCCGCCGTCCCCTGGATCGCAGACCGCACGTACCAACTGCGCTCGTGGGACGAGGTCAAGCTCCTCGACGTACGCCTGGACCGGCTGCGCCGCTGGCACCGCCCTGGGCTGCTGTGCATCGGCGACGCCGCGCACGCGATGTCTCCGGTCTTCGGCATAGGTATCAATCTCGCGGTGGAGGACGCCGTGGCTGCCGCTCGGTACCTGGTCGAGCCGCTGCGTCGCGGGAGCGTGGGTCTGCGCGACGTGCGCGGTGTGCAGCGCCGCCGCCGTCCCACCACGGTCGTCACGCAGGCGCTCCAGCGGATGGCCCATGCCCGTTTCATCGCTCCCGTCCTGCAGGGGCAGCCACCCTTTGGCAGCGTGGACAGGGCACAGCGCATCGCGGGTCTGCTCACCGGGTCACGGTTGCTACGCCGTCTCCCCGCGTACTTCATTGGATACGGCGCGCTTCGAGAGCGTCCACCGGAAGCGGCCAGGCGGAGACTGGTCGAAGAGCTCTAGTTCATCCTCTTCGGGGGCCTCGAAGTGCTCGGCGTACTCTTCGAGCATCTTGCGGGTTACCAGGGCTGTACCCCAGGTGCCGTTTGCGCTCCGGGACTCGATCCGTTTGCACAGCTCATCGAGCGAGGCCGTGAGGTAGTGCAGCTCGACCGCAACCCCGAGCGCACGTGCGGCCAGCCGCTTTTCGTCGCGCTCTGGGCGCCCCCAGAAGCCGAACTCCAAGATCACGCTCTGTCCGAGCCTGAGCAAGTCCTGGGCATGACTCGACAACCGTCTCTCAAGACGGTCCCGCGCAGCCTCGTCGAAGAGGTCCAATCCGAGGTCAGTCATCCACTCGTCCGGGCACAGCCGCACAGCGGGAACATGCTCCGCGAGGCGCATGGCCAGCGTCGTCTTCCCTGAGCCAGGAAGCCCGCAGACAAGAATCAGCACCGGTCGCGCCGTTGAGGTCACAGATCCCCCCTTATGGTCGATTTGGATCCTCGCGCCCTCGTGATCCTGAAGCAGCCGGTACTGAAAAGGGAAACTCTTTCTCGTGGTCGTCGGATCACCGATGGACCACCGACGCGCCGCGGTCGACGGCGGACAAGCCGCCGTGGATCAACTCCTGGAACGGCTCACCGACGTCCCCGCCCCGGCCTCACGGACATCTCGTCAGATCGGAGTTCCCGCCACCGCAACGCTGGTGCCGATCGCCGACACTGGACAGCGCGAGACGGGATAATCTTGACAAATCCGATTCCACAGAACGCCCTGGTGGACGGTTTGGGGCTTCATGGCCCGCTGGGCCGCCGTTGGCCTCATCGGCCAGATCCGCAGCCACCTCGCCGGCAGGATCCGCCGCGAGACGAAAAGGACCCAGAGCGGTGGCCACCGTGATCGACTCCCAGAGCGTGAAGGCCGCCGACACCGTCGGCAAAGCCTCCCGCGGCTACGACGGCGCGAAGAAAATCAACGGTCGTAAGCGGTACCTGGTGGTGGACACCCGCGGCCTTCCGCTGCTGGTCATGGTCACCCCCGCCTCGCTCAGCGACCGCGACGCGGCCAAGGAAGTCCTCTTCCGCCTCCGCCTGATGCACCCGGAGATCACCATCGTCTGGGCCGCCTCCGCCTACGCCGGAAAACTCGTCAGCTGGGCGAAACTGCACCTCAACCTCGCCATCAACACCGTCAGCCGTCCCAAGGACACCTCCGGATTTGTCGTGCTGCCCCGCAGGGTCGCTGAGCGGAGTCTCGCGCGGATCATCCACCCTCGCCGTCACACACGCGACTACGAGCGCCTGGTCCAGCACTCCGAAACGCTGATCACCTGGGCGGAGATCACCCTGCTGACCCGGCCTCCGACCCGCGAAGAAGTCGCGTATCGACACGGGAAGTTCAAGGCCCAGCCGACCGCCAAGACGCGATGAAGGGACAGGATTCCGCTCCACATCCAGCCTCACGGACGCGCGAGACCAAGGGCTGTCCCGTAAGTGATCTTGATGTGTGATGATCTTGCGTCATGGCTGGCGTGATCACGGGGGCGGAGTCATCCTGGACAGCCCCGTTCACCGGGCTGAGCCCGCGCGCCTTCGGGAAGTTGCCGGCTCAGCTGCGCCGCGAGGGCGCCGACGTGCCGGGCCGGGGTCGGCCCTGGAAGCTGTCGCTGGAGGACCGGGTGCTGCGGGCGGCCGTTTACTGACGTACCAACCTGACGCTGCGGCAACTGGCGCCGTTGTTCGGGGTGTCGAAGTCGGCCGCCGACCGGGTCACCGCCCCTCTCGGGCCGAAGCTCGCGCTGCAGCCCCGCAAGCGGTTGGCCAAGGACGCGGTGCTGATCGTGGACGGCACGCTGGTGCCGAACCGCGGGTGACGCCGAATTCGTCGGCTGACGTGCGCCGACGGCCGAGACGCAGGTCACATTCGTCCATGTCACAGGGGGTCGGGCTACCTCGTCTCAAGGGGTGTAGCCACTGACGAACACGGAGGAGCACACCATGGACGCGCGACTGAACTACTTCGCCAGCCCGACCGCCGGCAAGGCCCTCAAGTACTTCATGTCGATGGGCAAGGCGCTCAAGGACTCGCCGCTGCCGACCGCCACGCAGGAGCTGGTGGCGCTTCGCGTAAGTCAGATCAACGGCTGCGCCGTCTGCATCGACATGCACACCAAGGAGGCTGCCGCTGCCGGCGAGACCTCGGTGCGGCTGAACCTGGTCGCGGCGTGGCGGGAGGCCACAGTCTTCACCGAGGCCGAGCGTGCCGCGCTGGAGCTGGCGGAGGAGGGGACCCGGGTCGCGGATGCGGCCGGTGGGGTCAGCGACGAGGTGTGGGCGTACGCCGCCAAGCACTACGACGAGGAGCCGCTCACCGCCCTGGTGATCCTGGTTTCCTTCATGAACGCGGTGAACCGGCTGAACGTCATCACCCAGCAGCCGGCCGGCAACTACGAGCCCGGGCAGTTCCACTGAACGGCATCAGCAACTGGCTCGGGGTCCGGCTGCGGGCTCCGGGCCCCCGGGCTCGCGGGCGTTACTCTGGCCTGCCGGTGGTCCGGATGATCACCAGAGGATGCCTGCGCCGGCGAGTGCGGCCAGGTGGGAGGGCTTCAAGGGGGGAGGGGATTCGGCGTGAGCAAGGTCGAGGAGTTCGAGGAGCTGCGGCCGCTGCTGTTTTCGATCGCCTATCGGATTCTGGGCAGTGTGGGTGAGGCCGAGGATGCGGTGCAGGAGACATGGCTGCGCTTTGACGGCTCGGCGACCCGGCCCACGTCGACCAAGGCTTTTCTGTCGGCCGCGGTGACGCGGATCTCGATCGATGTGCTGCGTTCCGCGCGGGTGCGGCGGGAGGAGTATGTCGGGCCGTGGTTTCCCGAGCCACTGCTGAGCGATCCGTATCAGGATCCGGCGCGGTCGGTGGAGCTGGCCGACTCGGTGTCGATGGCGGCGCTGCTGCTGCTGGAGCGGCTCAGCCCGCTGGAGCGGGCGGTGTTTGTGCTGCGGGAGGTGTTCGCCTTCGGGTTCGACGAGATCGCCGCGGCGGTGGGGCGTTCGGAGTCGGCATGCCGGCAACTGCTGGTGCGGGCGCGGCGCCATATGGAGGCCGGGCGGCCGCGGTTCGCGGCGGACCGTCAGGAGCGGCAGGAGCTGGCGACGCGGTTCTTCGACGCGCTGAAGGACGGCGATGTGGGCGGGCTGCAGGATCTGCTGGCCGCCGATGTGCAGTTCGTCGGGGATGGCGGCGGCAAGGCCCCGCAGCTGGCCAAGGCCATCATGGGCGCGGATAACGTGGCCCGGGTGTTGGGCACGGTCTTCCCCTGGCTGATCCGGATCGACGTGTCGTTCGAGCCGCACGAGGTCAACGGTCAGCCCGGCGCGATCTTCCGCGACCGGGACGGCAAGGTCCTGCACACCCTGGTCCTCGAGGTGCTCGACGGGCAGATTCAGACCATCCGCGCGGTGGTCAATCCCGACAAGCTCGGCCACATTGGGCCGGTCGCCGACGCCTGGGCCATCGACCGCGAGCTGAAGCAGGCCCGCCGGCAGCCGAACTGACCTCGGGAGTCGTGCGGGCCGCATCGACGGCACCGAGATCCGGGTGCGCCGCCCGGCCGCCGGGCGCAAGGACCGGGACCGTTTCATCTCCGGCAAGAACCAGCAGAACGCCGTCAGGTCCATGGTCGTCACGGACGCCGACGGCAGGCTGCTGTTCTGCAGCCCTGCCGAGCCGGCCGGCTGCGCGGACATCACCCATGCCCGACAGTGAGGCCTGGTCAGGCTACGTGCAGGTGGGCCCGTCGTGGAGATCCTGGCCGACGCCGGTTACCAGGGGCTGGGCGCCCAGACAGGCGGGCGTGTGGTGACACCACCGCACCGCAAGTTCAAGAAGAACGCCCCCGACTGGTTCGAGGAAATCCACGAACGCCGGCGCAAGGCCCCACTCCTCCCGCCGTATCCGCGTCGAGCACGGCATCGCCCACCTCGAGAACTGGCGAGCCTTCGCCCGCCACCACGGCCGCCGCGAGCACATGGCCGACACCATCCAAGCCATCGCCGGACTGCTCTCACATCAGCAGACCGCCACCTTGACGACCGATCAGCAAGTGTGAACACGAGGCGGAACCGGGCTCCTCGACGTGCCACCGCCAACCATGCACGAGCTCGTTAGAGGCTGACCACCCTGGCCGGGACCAGCATTGCCTACTACGCACGCGTTGAGTGCGTCCAGGCGGTCAACCCCAGTCAGTGGCACATCCCCCTTCACCTCCTTGCCGCCAGTGGCGGATGGCTGGCGGCCGACGTGGTCCACTGGCGCCTGGTCGCCCGCGGCGCACTCGTCCTACGAGCCATCCCGCTCCGGCTACGCACCACTTGAGAGAGTGGCCGTAGCGGGGCTGCCGAGAGTCCGCGCCTCGCGCTCATCGCGGCCGGGGTGGCCGGCCTGCATCAGCTGCCTGGCCGATGGTCAGTGCGGTCGGCGTAGTCCTGCGATGAGGAGCTCGACCAGTCGACGTGCGTCGTAGCGGGGATCGCTGTCCGCGCCGATGCAGAGGTTTCCGACGCCGCGCATGAGCTCGTAGGCCTCCAGGTCGGATCGAATCTCGCCGGAACGGGCTGCGGCGTCGAGCAGTTGGGTGCACACGGGCACGAGGCGGTCGAGGAAGTAGGCGTGCAGCGTGTCGAAGCCGGCGTCGTCGGACTGCAGCGCGGCGGCGAGTCCGTGTTTGGTGACCAGGAAATCAACGAAGAGGTTGATCCATTGCCCTAGTGCAGCGTGAGGAGTTGCGCTGGTCGCCAGCAGGGCTGGACCGGCCTCGGCGCAGGCGTCGACCTGGTGCCGGTAGACGGCGATGATGAGATCCGCTCGCGTCGGGAAGTGGCGGTAGATCGTGCCCAGCCCGACGCCGGCCTTGGCCGCGATGTCGCGTACCGGCGCTTCCACGCCTGACGTGACGAAGACCGCGGCGGCCGCGTCGAGCAGAGTCTCCTTGTTACGCCGGGCGTCCGCCCGCTTGGACTGGGCTGCCTGCCCTGCGCCCTCGTCGCTGTCGCTCACCGCGCCGCTCCCTCCGCTACCGAGCTTGCCAAACGGAACAGCGTTCCGTATGTTTCCGGAACAAGGTTCCGTTTGCTCATGATGCCAGAGCAGGGGCCCGACAACCAAGCCACGCATTGCCACCACGCTTCACCAGCAATGGAGGAACACGGTCATGCAGTACCGCACCTTGGGCCGCACCGGTGTGCAGGTCAGCTCCCTCGCGCTCGGCGCGATGAACTTCGGCAAGATCGGGCGCACCACCCAGGACGAGGCCACCGCTATCGTCGACGCCGCTCTCGAGGGCGGGATCAACGTCATCGACACCGCCGACATGTACAGCGACGGCGAATCGGAAGAGATGGTCGGCAAAGCCATCGCCGGCCGCCGCGACGACATCGTGCTGGCCACGAAGGCGAGCATGCCCATGGGTGACGAGCGCAACCACCAGGGCAGCTCGCGCCGCTGGCTGGTCACCGAGCTGGACAACAGCCTGCGCCGTCTCGGTGTCGACCACGTCGATCTCTACCAGATCCACCGGTGGGACCCGAGCACCAGCGACGAGGAGACGCTGTCGGCTCTGACCGACCTGCAACGCGCGGGAAAGATCCGTTACTTCGGCTCCTCGACCTTCCCGGCGTACCGCATCGTGCAAGCACAGTGGGCCGCCCGCGACAACCACCTGAGCCGTTACGTCACCGAACAGCCCAGCTACTCGATCCTGCAGCGCGGGATCGAGACCCACGTCCTGCCCGTGACCGAGCAGTACGGGCTCGGTGTGCTGGTGTGGAGCCCGCTGGCCTCGGGCTGGCTGTCGGGCGCGATCCGCGAGGGCCAGGAAATCACCACCAGCCGCTCGACGTTCATGCCGCAACGCTTCGACACCACCATCCCCTCCAACCGGGCCAGGCTCGACGCCGTCGAGCAGCTGGCCGAGGTCGCCGACGAGGCCGGCCTGACCATGATCCAGCTCGCGCTCGGATTCGTGACCGCGCATCCCGCTGTGACCAGCGCGCTCATCGGCCCCCGCACGCTGGACCACCTGCACTCGCAACTCGCCGCCGCTGACACTGTGCTCTCCGCCGACGTGCTCGACGCGATCGACGCCATCGTCGCCCCCGGCACCGACCTGGCCGCGCACGAGAAGTACGACACTCCGCCCGCCCTGCTCGACCCGTCACTGCGGCGCCGCTGATCATCTGAGGGACGGCCTCCACATCCTCTCCCGCGGCTCTCGCGCCCGCGGGAATCGCGCAGGTGCCCGGCGAGAAGGTGTTCTTCCTCCAGCTCGCCGGCGCCCGCCGAGATGGACGTGCTGCAGCTCGTCGCGGGTGAACGCTACGTCTTCGCTGCAATCGACCAAGCGAATCAAGATCGCATCCTTCCAGAAACATGTTCCGCTTGAACCTCGGTAGCGCGCCCCAGCCGACGCTGCCGGTGTCGAAAGGACCACCGACTCCATGCCGCACACACCCCGGCCCCGTTTCGGGATCATGACCGCCCCCTCGCAGGTCGACTACCACGACATCTTGCGCGTCTGGCGCGAGGCGGACACGATTCCGGAGATCGAGCATGCGTGGCTGTTCGATCACCTCATGCCGATCGGCGGCGACCCGGACGGACCGACCTACGAGGGCTGGACGCTCCTCTCGGCCCTCGCCGCCCACACCCGACGACTGCGGCTCGGCGTGCTGGTGACCAGTAACCGGTTCCGGCCGCCCGCGATGCTGGCCAAGATCGCCACGACGGTCGACATCGTCTCCGGCGGACGGCTCGAGTTCGGCATCGGCGTCGGATCACGCCCCAGCCACCCCCTGGCCCGGCGCGAGTACGAAGCACACGGCCTGCCCTTCCACGACTCCGCGCACGCCGTGGGGAGCCTCGCCGAAGCCTGCACGGTGATCCGGCGGCTGTGGACCGAGGAGGAACCGTTCGACGTCCACGGCACCTACCACCACCTCACCGGAGCGTTCGGCAACCCCAAACCCGTCCAACGCCCCCACCCGCCGATCCTCATCGGCGGACGCTCGTCCGCGACGCTGCGCGTGGTCGCCGAACACGCCGACCTGTGGAACATCCCCGGCGGCGACATCGACGACGTCGTCCGCCGCAGCGCACTGCTGGACCGCTACTGCGCCGAGATCGGCCGCGACCCCGCCTCGGTCACCCGCTCGATCTTCCTGCCCGTCTCCTACGACCGGCCTGGTGCCACCCAGGACGCGATCGGCGAGGCGATCAACGCCGGCTTCCGGCACATCGTCCTTGGGCTGCCAGCGCCCTACCCCGCCGACGTCGCACGGTGGGTCACCGACGAGCTCATCAGCACGTCGGCCTGAGCACCTTTTGAGCCACCATTCCCAGTCCTCGCAAGATCGCGGGCTGGATCATGCGGGACCGTGACCGGCTCACCACGAGCGAAGTCGAGCAACTTGAACAAGTCCGCCTCGCCTGCCCGGACATCGCCCGAGCCTGCGATCTGGCCCGCGACTTCCGCGACCCAGTGCCGCATCAAGCAACGTTCGCCCCGTTGCTGCCTGGCGGTGTCAGCTCGTGCTGAGTGGCGTGGTTTGCTCAGCGTCGAGTTGGTGGTCGGCCCAGACGTAGCTTTCGGGGAGCAGGTCGGTGATAGAGACGGTTCGGAGGCGGTCGCCTGCGCCCACGATGATCTTCAGGGTCGGGAAGTAGTCGAGGAGGACCTGACGGCACCGGCCGCATGGGGGAACAACCCCCCGGTCGCGGTCGCCCACGGCGACGATCGTGTCCAGCTCGTACGCGCCCTGGGCAGCCGCCGCGCCGATGAGGACCAACTCGGCGCACGGGCCTCCCGTGAAGTGGTAGGCGTTCACCGCGGTGACGATCCGGCCGTCCCGGACGCGGGCCGCGGCCGCCATGGTGTGGTTGTCGCCGCGGCATCGAGTGCGCGCGACGTGGGCCGCGGCCTGGATGAGTTCGTGATCGACGCGGTGGGGATGTGTGGTCATCTTCTCTGCCTTCGTGCGGTTTCAGACGGTCGGCGATCACGTAGAGGTGCTCGACGCGCGCCATCTTGGCCGCGTAGTCCGGATCGCGGGAGGCGGCCTTCCAGGTCTTTATCCGTTGAAAGGAGACGTCTTCCTCGCGGAGCAGAATGCGCAGGCCCTCGTGGCTGATGTCGTCGACCACCCCCTCGGCAACCAGGAAGTCCGCGAGTTGGGGCCAGGCTCCAGGTCGAAAACGGCAGGCCGTGCTCGGCAGGCCTGGACTTGACGATCGTCTTGATCTCACGCCGCTCGGGCAGCGTGAAGGTCTTCGGCCGACCGCCTTTGTATTTTGGGTAGAGGGAGTCGAAGCCATCGGTGTTGAAGTTGTGGATCACGTTCCGGGACCCGATCCGCACTGGTGAAGGTGACCTCAGCAATCTTCGCCACCGGCATGCCCTGCGCGGACAGCAACACCATCTGGGCCCGCCGCCAGGTCACCACCGACCCGGTGCCGCGGCGGCGGGGCACCCGCAAAGTGACAGCACCGCGGTGTCACAGCGCCCGGCGCATGCAGGCCCGAGGCCACTGGTCCAGGCCATGTGCCGCCTCGCGTTCGCGGATCTTCCGTAGGCCGGGAGTAAGCCCGCTGTCCTCCAGGAGCTGGAAGCCGCAGCGCGCGTAGTAGGGGGCGTTCCACGGGACCTCGGTGAACGTGGTGAGCGTCAGTGCGGGCGCCCCCTCGCTGGCGGCGTAGTCCGCCAGATGGCCCAATAGGGACCGGCCGATACCGCGGCGCGCACTGTCCGGGTGCACCGACACCTGCTCGACATGGAGGTTGTCGTCGACGCGGTCGGCGATCAGGTAGGCGACCGGGATGTCGGCGTCGTGGACCCCGACCCAGGCCAGCCCGGCCTGGTGGTAGCGGGCGAGCTCGCCGAGCGGGAGCGGCTCGTCATCGGCGATCTCTGGCATGCCGATGTCTCGGAAGCACCGCCCGGCGGCTATCTCGATGTCCTGGAGGAGAGGCAGTTCGTCCAGGTGCACTGCTCGAATATGCATGGACGCATTGTCCAAGGCCGGCCGGATGGTGCCACCGAACATGAGGGTGGGGCAGTCGTCGCCGGAAGTGGCAGGCCGTCCAGGGGGACCCGGTGGCGGCCCACCGGCGTTGGCATGCTCGGCGCGGGCCCGCATCGACAGGCCTGCACGGTGGTCACGCCGGATCGCCATCTACAGCTCGCCCTCCCACATCACAACGGGGCGAACGTTGCTTGATGCGGCACTAGTAGGACTCCGTTACGTCTGCGTCTCGGTCCTGTTTGGGGGCATGTTGGGGGTGTGGACGCACATGAAGTGAACCGGGCTCGGGCGAAGTTG
>NZ_JBVHXR010000034.1:20475-84569 GCF_055569295.1 Streptomyces sp. NPDC029292 | reverse complement strand
CGTCGCAATCCACACCGAACCCGGAAGGCCCTCACTCGTTCAAGATCACCCAGCCGTGATCACTGTCACCAACCTCCGTGGACAGAACACCTAGGGCCTGTCCGGCGGTTACGGCTGCACCCGCACCCACACCGGCGCGTGGTCCGACCCCGGCGCCCCGCGCCGCTCGCCCGGATCCGCGCCCACCGACGGCAGCCGCAGCTGCTCCGTGCCGGGCAGCCCCGTGCCGGCCGCGGTCACCCGGTGGACCAGGCGATGGCTGACCAGGATGTGGTCGATCAGTTCGCGGCGACCGGAGTTGATGCGCGAGTAGCGCTGGTCGGCCGGGATGAGCGGAGCGACGTCCCACAGGCGCATCGCGTCGCCCCCGTCCGGACGGTCGTACCCGGGGGTGCCGATCTCGGAGCCGGTCGGGCCGAGGAGGATCTGGGTGGTCGCGGCCTGTACCTCGTCGTTGAGGTCCCCGAGCACCGCCACGTCGCGGGTGCGGCCCTCACCGGCCAGGAGTTCGTCGGCCAGCGCGCGCAGCGCCGTGGCCTCGGCGGCCCGCCGGTACAGGGCGTACGCGCCGTAACGCGCCCGCTCGCCCTCGTCGCGCGGCTGGAAGCGCCCGCCGGGGTACGACAGCAGCTTCGACTTCAGATGGCAGACGGCCACCTTCAGGGACAGGGCCCTGGTGGTGATCTCCACCGCCAGGAATCCGCGGCCCGTGTGCGCCACGGTGTTCCCGGTGTCGTCGCCCTGGACGGGGCGCAGCCGTTCGGGGAAGACGTTCGTGTCGGCGAGCACCTCCGGTACGAGGTGGTGGCTGAGGAAGCCGACCCTGATGCCGCGGTCGTCCTCGTGTTCCGAGAGCGCGATGTGCCAGTCGCCGTCCAGCATCCCGGCCAGGTCCTCGAGTGCCTGCGGGTCGCCGACTTCCTGTACGCCGAGCAGCGTCGGGTCGAGTTCGGTGATGACGGCGGCCAGGGCGGCGAGCTTGGTCTCGTACGCGGCCTTGTCCTTCGGGCCGAAGGGACCGCCGGGCCGGTACAGATTCTCCAGGTTCCAGGTGCCGAGGAGCATGCCGGGCTCCTTTCCAGAAGCCAGAAGCCAGAAGCCAGAAGCCAGAAGCCAGAAGGCAGGAGGCAGAAGGGAGAAACCACGAGCCAGAAGGCTCGCTGTGGTGAGGTCAGCGTGCCCGCGTATCCGCCGCCGCGACAGGGCTGGGACGGGATGCGCGGTTCACGTCCCCCGGCGGTACGACACCGTCGTACGGTGACGCAATGACGCAGTCTCCCGCTGATCTCATCATCACCGGCTGCACCGCCCTCGTGCACGACGATCATGAGCGGGTCGGGTTCGTCGAGGACGCCTCGATCGTCGTACGAGGAGGGGTCATCGAGGCGATCACCGGCGACGCGAGCGGTCCGGACGCCGGTGTGGACGCCGGTGTGGACGCGGTCGAGCGCATCGACGCGCGCGGCCAGGTGGCGATGCCCGGCCTGATCAACTGCCACACCCACTCGCCGATGGTCGCCCTGCGCGGGATCGCCGAGGACCTGCCCGCCGAGGAGTGGTTCAACGACTTCATCTGGCCCATCGAGTCCAACCTCACCCGGCGGGATGTGGAGTTGGGCGCGCGGCTCGCCTGCGCGGAGATGATCCGCGGCGGGGTCACCTGCTTCGCCGACCACTACTTCTCGATGGACACCGTCGCCGCCGTGGCCGCCGAGAGCGGGTTGCGCGCCCACCTGGGGGAGGCCTTCTTCTCCTCGCAGGGTGCCGAAGGGCGGGAGAAGTCACTGGAGTTCGCGCTGCGGCACCGGGGTTCCGCCGGCGGGCGCATCACCACCGCGCTCGCTCCGCACGCGCCGTACACCGTGGACGACGCCGACCTCGCCGCGACCGCCGAACTCGCCCGCACGCACGGCCTTCCCGTGCACATCCACGCCTCCGAGAGCCGCGACCAGACCGACAACAGCCTTGCCCGGTACGGCCGTACACCGATCGAGATCCTGGAACGCACCGGACTCCTGGACGAGGATCTCCTCATCGCGCACGGCACCGGGATCATCGAGCGTGACCTGCCCGTGCTGGAGCGCGCCACGGGTCGTGTCGCCGTCGCGACCGCGCCCCGCGGGTACCTCAAGTTCGCCTGGGATCCCACGCCCGTACGGGCCCTGCGCGGCATCGGCATTCCGGTCGGGCTCGCCACGGACGGCGCGGCGTCGAACAACTCCCTGGACGTCTGGGAGGCCATGGCGCTCACCGCGCTCGTGCAGAAGTCGGCCGAAGGTGATCCACGATGGCTGACGTCCCGTCAAGCCCTGCACCACGCCACGCTCCAGAGCGCACGGGCCGTCGGTCTCGGCGAACGGATCGGCAGCCTCGCTCCGGGACGCCGGGCCGACATCGTCCTGGTGGACCTCACCGGCCCGCACACCCAGCCCGTCCACGACCTCGCGGCCACGCTCGTGCACAGCGCCCGCTCCAGTGACGTACGGACGACGATCGTCGACGGGCGGGTGCTGATGCGGGATCGCGAGCTGCTGACGCTCGATCTTCCGTCGACCGTACGGGAGTTGGGGGAGCGGCTGCCCGCGCTCGTCGACCGCAGTCATGGGAAGCGGATCCAGGAGTACGACACCTGATCCACTCTGCCTAGGGTGGCACCCATGTCCATGGACCAGGACCCCGCAGCGGGCCTCATCGACAACCCGTACGCCGTCTACGACCGCCTCCGCGACACCGCGCCCGCGCACCGGATCGCCGGGCCCGACGGCAGCCCCGCCTGGAGACGGAGATCGCCCTTTCCGCCCTCCTGGAACGCCTTCCGGACCTCGCGCTCGACGCGGATCCGGCCGAGCTGCGGTGGCGTCCCTCCCTGCGCGCCCGCGGTCTGCTCGCGCTTCCGGTGACGTACTGAGAAATCCTTTTCGGCGATACGGCGATACGGCGATACG
Source organism: Streptomyces sp. NPDC029292 (assembly GCF_055569295.1). Taxonomy (NCBI): domain Bacteria; kingdom Bacillati; phylum Actinomycetota; class Actinomycetes; order Kitasatosporales; family Streptomycetaceae; genus Streptomyces; species Streptomyces sp. NPDC029292. The sequence continues at coordinate 81,624 of NZ_JBVHXR010000034.1, read as the reverse complement.
GCGATACGGCGATTCACCGATGAGTTCCGCTCCCTCCGCCGGTCCACCCCCTCAAGGCATCGTTTCGCAGGAGGGGCACATGACGCTTCCGCAGATCGTCTCGCGCGAGGAGTGGCGCGCCGCGCGCCAGGAACTGCTGGTCAAGGAGAAGGCCGTCACGCACGCGCGTGACGCACTGGGCGCGGAGCGGCGCGCGCTGCCGATGGTCGAGATCGACAAGGAGTACCTGTTCGAGGGCGGCGACGGGAAGGCGACGCTGCTCGATCTCTTCCGGGGGCGGCAGCAACTCGTCGTCTACCACTTCATGTTCGCCCCGGAGTGGGACGCGGGCTGCCGCAGCTGCTCGGCGTTCCTCGACCAGATCGGGCATCTCGCGCATCTGCGCGCCCGCGGGACCGAGTTCGCCGCCGTGTCCCGAGCGCCGTACACGAAGATTCTGCCCTTCAAGGCCCGCATGGGCTGGACGCTGCCGTGGTACTCGTCGTACGACAGCGACTTCAACCACGACTTCCAGGTGTCCTTCGGGGGTGACGATCCTTTCGAACGTCCCGGCGTGAGCTGCTTCCTGCGGGATCACGACCGGGTCTTCCACACGTACTCCACGTATGAACGCGGCCTCGACGGGCTCGGCTCCACGACCAGCCTCCTGGACCTCACCGCCTTGGGGCGGCAGGAGGAGTGGGAGGAACCCAAGGGACGCGCGTCGGCGCTGGGGGCCTCTGCGGGCAGTGAGCGGATCAGGTATCACGATGAGTACGAGGACTGACACGGTGGGTGAGGAAAACCGCACGGTGAGTAAGCGAAACTGAGGATTCCCTCACAACGAACCAGTGAACGAGTGTCGGCTACGTCTCAGTACGGTCACTTGGCGAGGCGTTTCCCCCATGGAGGGCGTTTAACTCTTACGAGAGCAGCACTACATGGAGGTGCAGGGTGAACGGGCGAACGGTGCTGGAGCGCTTTCCCGCCGGTGGGCCGCGCGGGTCGTGGCCCGCGGAGGAGTTCGCACAGGCGCGCCGCCTGGAGGGCCAGGCCGCGGAGGTCGTCATGGATCTCGCCACGGACGCGTTCCTGGTGATCGTGCGAGGTGTGGACGTCGACGCCGCTTGACGAGGTCAACCCGCCTTGGGGGCGGGCACTTTCGCCGTGAACTGCTCGGCCTGCAGTGAGTACAGCTCCGCGTAGACGCCGCCCGTGGCCAGGAGTTCGTCCGGGCTGCCGGACTCCACCAGGCGGCCCTGGTCGAGGACGTGCACGAGATCGGCGTGGCGCACGGACGCCAGCCGGTGCGTGATGAGGATGACCGTCTGGCCGGTTCCCGCCAGGGCCCTGATCTTCTCGAAGACCTCCAGCTCGGCCCGCGCGTCGAGCGCCGCCGTCGGCTCGTCCACGATCAGGATCCGGCCGCGCCGGTAGGCGGCCCGCGCGATGCCGAGGCGCTGCCACTGCCCGCCCGACAGCTCGTGTCCGCCGCTGAAGCCGCGGGCCAGCAACGTGTCGAGACCGCGGGGGAGATCGGCGACCACGTCCTCCGCCCCGGCCTCGGCCACCGACGAGGCCAGACGCTCGCCCGTGAGCGGCGCCGAGGCGCGGCCGACCGCGACATTGACGCGGGCCGTGAACGGCCACCGCTTGAAGTCCTGCGCCACCATCGCGATGCGTTCGGCGAGTTGATGCCGGTCCGCGGTCGCCGCGTCGACGTCGTCCCACAGGATCCGGCCGCGCTCGGGCGCGTACAGGCCCGCGAGCAGCTTCACCAGGGTCGTCTTGCCCGAGCCGTTCTCGCCGACCAGCGCCACGATCTTGCCGAGCGGCACGCTGAGCGTCACGTCCGTCAGGGCGGGCCTGGTCGAGGCGCCCGGATAGCTGAACGTGACGTTCTCGAAGTGGATTTCGCGCGGATCGTCGGGGAGCGGATCGCCGCCCACCGGGATCGCGCGCTCGGCCGCCTCGACGTACAGGCGCTGCAGGTCGCCCACGAACAGGGCCTCCTCGTGAAGGGAGTTGACCTCCAGGACGAGTGTATCGAGGCTCGCGGAGCCGGTGCGGATGGCGATCACGGCCGTACCGGCGACGGAGAGCGCCATCGCGCCGGTGAGCAGCAGTGCGCCGAGGGTCGCGTACGTCGCCACCGTGGCGAGCCCCGTCCAGGCCGCGGCGATCAGGCCGGTGCGGGCCGAGAGCCGGGCGAGGCGCGCCTGTTCCGCCTCCGCGGTCTCCGACATCGAGTGGAAGTGTCGCAGCAGGAACGGCCCGACGCCGTGCACGCGGATCTCCGGGGCGGCGGCGGGCTCGGTGAGCAGACTGCTGATCAGATGCCCGGCGCGGGCGTGCTGCACCCAGGTGTGGAAGGACTCGTAGCGGCGCCGGGCGATCGTCAGGGCGCTCCAGGCGCTCGGCAGCGTCATCGTCACGAGCAGCGGCAGCAGCGCGGGGTGCAGCACGGTGAGGACGCCGGCCGCCGCGCACAGCGAGATCATCGCGTTCACCACCCGGGTGGCGATCGTGATCATGCGCCGGGCGGACTGGGCGCCGTACTGCGCGGTGTCCAGCAGTTTGTGGAAGGCGTCGTCCTCGATCGCGGACAGTTCGACGGACGCCGCCCGCTCCAGATACAGCTCGGTCGCCACGCGCTCCACCTTCGGCTCCAGGCGGCCGGTGGCGTACGTGGACGCGGCCCGCAGCAGCGTGGCGACCAGCATCACGGCGGCGACCGTGACCAGCGCGGGGAGCGCGCCGCGTAACCGGTCCTCGACCGGGCCGCTGGTCATCAGCCGCCCCAGCACGCTGTTGACGGCCAGCAGGCTCACCGCCTGGGCCGCGCCCCGGGCCAGCTCGGCGGCCAGCACGATACGGGCGGCGCGGCGGTCCGCCTTCCAGGCGAGCCCGAAGCTCGACGCGAGCAGCGACGGCAGCCGCGTGGCCATCGCGCGGAAGTTCAACTCGAGGAATGCGTCGGCGTGTTGGGACCAGCCCATGTCGTAGCGGAGCGGGCCGCCGAAGAGCAGGTGTTCCGAGTCGGACGGCGGCGTGTCCTCGCCGCTTTTCTGCTTACCCACCGTTGGCCTCCCCCGGGAGTGGACGAACGGTGCTTTCCCCAGGAACGCGGCTTTTCATCCACGACGGCAACGGATTTTCGCGGCGACCGGCGCGGCGACCGGCGCACTTCGGACACGCCTGCCCCGGCCGGGGCTACGCGCTGATCGGACGCGACCAAACGGGCGTCGTCCCCGTCACCCTGCACAGGGCCAGATAGAGGGGGATCGGCGGGGTGTACGGAAGGGTACCGTCCGGTTTGTGGATGAGCCCGGGAGCGTGCGGTGCGTCCGGGACGACCGCCCCCGTGGCGTAGTACGCGGGCGCCGGCCACTCCAGGGCGACGTCGGAGTCGGAGGGCACGAGCCACCACCAGCGCGCCCCGTCGGCGTAGACGCAGCCCACACGGGGCAGCCGGTGCAGCAGCAGCGGGCCGATCCGGGCGGGCACCGACACCGCGTCGCACCCCAGCGGCACGGTCATGCCCGCGGGCACGGGGAGACGTCTCGGCGGCCCGGCCACCCGCCGGCCGCGCTTCAGGCGGACCAGCGTGTCCAGGCTCAGGACCTGTGCTCCGGGCCCTGCCGCCGACGTACCCCTCACGCCCTCCTCCGATCCCGGCTCCGCTCGATCGGAGGGATCCCCGTGGTCCCCATGGCAGGGACCCCCGTGGTCCCCGTTCCCCAGGACGCTTCCGTCCCGGCACCCCGGCCGTCGGCCGGTGGCTTCTTCGCGCTCCACCCCAGGTCCGACCGCGCCTCGGTGTCCGGGGCGGGCCCGTCCGCCGAGCGCTCCAGCTCCGCCCAGACCAGCATGCCGGGACCGGTGTCCTGAGCCCCCCAGGCCCGGCTCACGGCCGCGACGAGGAGCAATCCCCTCCCGTGCTCCTCCTCGGGCCGCTGCGGCGAGGCGTGCGGCTCACCCGGAGCGCATCCTTCGTCACGTACGGCTATCCGCACCAGGTCGTCGCCGTCGTGCAGCTCGCAGAGGACGCGCTCGCCGGCGGCGTGCACGATCGCGTTGGTGACGAGCTCGGAGACGACGAGGGCCGCCGTGTCGCAGGTGTCCTCGCACACCGCCCAGCCGGACAGCCGGGCGTGCGTCAGATGTCTCGCCCGGGACACGGAGCCGGGGTGGGCGGCCAGCTCGAAGCGGAACCGGCGCTCGGTGGCTGCGCCGGGGCGGGGCCCTGTGGCGGCACGGAGACCGAACCGGTCTTCGACGGCGTCTGTTCCTAACGGCGCGGACGGAATCACGCTTGCCACTATCGCCCCGCCGTGAACACTTGGCAAGTGTCACTCTGGAAAATGCAGAGTGCTGTGTGACTCCGTGAGGGTGCGTGGCACACTGCTCGCAACAGCACGCCGAGCGGCGCCAGTTGGGATCGTCGACCAAGACTCCGAACGGCGCCGTCCGGGCTGTCAGGACTCTGTGAAGCGGCTGTCAGGACTCAGTGGAGGTGGGGCGTGAGCGAACCGCGGTCCGCGCCGACGGTCGGCCAGGTCGTCCTCGGCCGGCGTCTGCTGGACCTGCGGGAACGCGCGGGTCTCAAGCGTGAGGAGGCCGCGCGCATCCTGCGTGTCGCGCCTGCCACGGTCCGGCGTATGGAGATGGCCGAGGTCGCCCTCAAAATCCCGTACCTCCAGCTCCTCCTGAAGTCGTACGGCGTCTGCGACGACGAGGCCGAGGCCTTCGTCCAACTGGCCGAGGAGGCCAACAGGCCCGGCTGGTGGCAGCGGTTCCACGACATCCTGCCGGGCTGGTTCTCGATGTACGTCAGCCTGGAGGGCGCGGCCGCGCTCATCCGCTCGTACGAGCCCCACTTCGTGCCCGGCCTCCTGCAGACCGAGGAGTACGCGCGCGGCGTGCTGAAGTCGGGCGCCATCGGCCAGACCAGCCCCGAGGACATCGAGCGCCATGTGGCGCTGCGCATGCAACGCCAGGATCTGCTCACCCGTGAGGACGCACCCCGGATCTGGGCCTTGATGGACGAGACGGCCCTGCGCCGCCCCATCGGCGGTCCCGAGGTGATGCGTGCCCAGATCGACAAGCTGCTCCAGGCGGCGAAGCTGCCCCACGTGACGTTGCAGGTGATCCCGTTCTCCTCGGGTCCGCACCCCGGCACGTACGGGCCCTTCGTGCTGTTCCGCTTTGCCATGCCGGAACTCCCGGACATGGTCTACAGCGAGTACTTGACCGGCGCCGTCTACCTGGACGCGCGCTCGGAGGTGGCGACCCACCTCGAGGTCATGGACCGCATGGCGGCTCAGGCCGCCACGGCACATCGCACGAAGGAGATCCTCCGGGATCTCCGCAAGGAGCTGTGAATGGAACGCATGAAGCCGCGGATACGCCCCGTGCGCATCTACAACGGAATGCCCGCCCGTGAACTGGGCACCGAGGGCTGGCGCAAGCCGTGGAGCGGCGGCAACGGCGGCAACTGCCTGGAGGCGATGAAGCTCGCCGACGGGCGCATCGCGGTCCGCCAGTCGGCGGATCCGGACGGACCCGCCCTGATCTACACCCCCGGCGAGATGACCGCGTTCATCCAGGGTGCGAAGGCGGGGGAGGCGGACTTCCTTCTCTCCTGATCCACTTGCTCATTTTTCTGCCAACTTCCCTAATCTTGGTACTGAGTTGATCAATAACCGCGGTACGGACTTACGGAGATGGTCATGACCGGGCAGGCGCCCATCGAGATCGACACGAGCAAGCCGCATCCCGCACGGATGTACGACTGGTATCTCGGCGGCAAGGACAACTACCCCGTGGACGAGGCGATGGGTCGGCAGATGCTCGCCCTGGACCCGAGGGTGCCGGTGATGGCACGGGTCAACCGCGCCTTCATGCACCGGGCCACGCTCCCCCAGTGCTAAACGCCTGGGGGGACCCCCAGGCTGGCCCAGAACGGCGTGCGGCAGTTCCTGGACATCGGCACCGGCATCCCGACCGAGCCCAACCTGCACCAGATCGCTCAGGGCGTCGCGCCCGACGCGCGCGTCGTGTACTGCGACAACGACCCGATCGTGCTGGCCCACGCGGCGGCCCTGCTGCGCAGCACGCCCGAGGGGGCGACCGAGTACCTCCAGGCCGACGTGCGGGACCCGGACGCCATCATCGACGGCACGAAGAAGATCCTGGACTTCAGCCGGCCCGTGGCGCTCTCCCTCGTCGCGCTGCTGCACTTCATTTCCGACGAGGACGGCGCGCACGCCCTGGTCGACCGGCTGCTGTCCGAACTGCCCTCCGGCAGCTACCTGATGATGATCCACGCCACCGCGGACTTCACCCCGCAGGAGTCGCAGGCGGCGATCGAGAAGCTCAAGGCGGTCGGCGTCACGCTGGCGCTGCGCTCCCGCGACGAGTTCGCCCGCTTCTACCACGGCCTCGACCTGGTCGAGCCGGGTGTCGCCGTGGTCGACAAATGGCATCCGGAGCTGGGCGAGCCGATTCCCGGGCAGGACGACGGGGTCATCCCCGGGTACGGGGCGGTGGGCCGCAAGCCGTAGGGTCTTTTTGGCCGTTGTGCTACAGCCCTACAGCCAGGACCACATGTGGTTCTGGCCGTTGCGCTACAGCCAGGACCACATGGGCCGTGGGGCGTCCACCAGGCGGCTCACGGCCGCCACCAGCACCGGTAATCCGGCGCGCGCAGGGGGAACGCGCGGGGGTGGCCCTGCGCCTGACGGCGGAACGAAGGATGGGGGCGGCCACGGCCACAACCGGTTCACGGCCGCGACGGCAGCACGCCTCCTGCCCTCAATGATCCCACCGCTGTTGTGTTCCATGTCGGTTGGAGGTCACTTTCCGGCCGTCGACGGGCACGGTCAGCCCGGCGGCAGCACTCCGCACAATGCCTCCAGAGCCGCCCCGTACGCGTGCTCCGAAGGCGTCGCGTACCCCACGACCAGCCCGTCCGTCGCGCACATCACCGCCTCGGGATGACGGAACGCGGTGAGCCCGTCGAGCGCGACGCCCTGCCAGGCCGCGGCCTTGAGCGTCGACCGCTCGGTCCCGGGCGGCAGCCGCAGCACCGCGTGGAGCCCGGCCGCGATCCCCGTGACCTCGATGTGCGGTGCCTGCGCGGCGAGCGTGGCGACGAGACGGTCGCGGCGGCCCCGGTAGCGCTGCCGCATGCGCCGCACGTGACGGTCGTACGACCCGGAGACGATGAAGTCCGCGAGCGTCAGCTGCTCCAGGACGCTCGCCCAGGCCTCCCGCTCGCCTTTGGCCGCCAGCACCCCGTCGACGTACCGCTCCGGAAGGGCCATCCAGCCGAGCCGCAGTGCGGGCGACAGACTCTTGCTGACCGAACCGATGTGGATGACCCGGTCGGGGTCCAGGCCCTGTACGGCGCCGACGGGCTTGCGGTCGTAGCGGAACTCCCCGTCGTAGTCGTCCTCCAGAATCACCCCGCCACGCGCGCGTGCCCAGTCGATCACGGCGGAACGCCGCGCGGGATGCAGCGGATCGCCGGTCGGGAACTGGTGTGCGGGCGTGAGCAGTACGGCCCGCTCCTGGCGCAACTCGCCCACCTGAGCGCCGTCTTCGTCCAGGGACAGCGGCACGGTCCGTACGGACGCGGCCGCCAGCAGCTCGCGGTGGAAGCCGAGGCCGTACGACTCGACGGCCAGTGGGCCGCGCAGGACCTGAGGGAAGAGGAGCCGCAACGCATGCGCGAAACCCGAGCAGATCACGATCCGCCCCGGCTCCGTGCGCACGCCCCGCGTGCGTGCCAGATATTCGGCGAGGGCCTCGCGCAGCTCGATCCGGCCCGCGGGGTCGCCGGGTCCGAAGGCCTCGTTGGGCGCCTGCTGGAGAGCCCGCCGGTACGACGCGAGCCAGGCCGCGCGAGGGAACGAGGACGCGTCCGGTGCGCCCTGCCGCAGATCGTGACGCGGTCCACGCGCCCGCGTGGGTGCCTTTTTGGGTACGCGCGCGGGGGCGCCCAGCGGTTCGGTGCTCCCCCACTGCCTCAAGGGCGTGGGCGGTACCCCCACGGCGACCCGCGTGCCCGAGCCCTGCCGGGCGGTCAGCCAGCCCTCCGCGACGAGTTCGGCGTACGCGTCGGCGACCGTGTTGCGCGCGACGCCCAGGTCGGCGGCGAGCGAGCGGTACGGCGGCAGCCGGGTGCCCGGCGCGAGCCTGCCGCTGCGCACGGCCTCGCGCAGCGCGCGGATCAACGCGGCCCGCCGCCCGCCCGAGCCGGAGATCTCCAGATGCAGGTCGGCGCCGATCCGCTCCGCAGAATTGACCCATGATTCCGCCATGAAAATGCACCCTACAGCGGGTCTTTCGGGCTCGTAGATTCATGGTCATGACGACGAACACGATGCACACGACGGACGCGACGGACGCGACGATTACGACGGACACGACGACCACGACGCACGCGAACACGGGTGCGGTCGCTGGAAAGGCGGTGGCCGGAAACCCTCGTCTCGACTTCGCGAAGTCCGCCCCGAAGGTCTTCCGCGCCCTCATCGGCTTCGACGCGGCGGCCCGCGAGGGTCTCGACCCGGCCCTCGTCGAACTGATCCAGATCCGCGCCTCGCACATCAACCACTGCGCGTACTGCCTCCACATGCACACCAATGACGCCCGCAAGGCCGGGGAGAGCGAGGACCGGCTGCACATGGTCGCGGTGTGGCGCGAGGCCCGCCACTTCTTCACGCCGAAGGAGCAGGCGGCCCTCGCCCTGACGGAGGCGGTCACACGCGTCGCCGACGCGGGTGTGCCCGACGACGTCTACGCGGAGGCCGCCGCCCACTTCGACGACCAGGAACTGGCCCACGTCCTGGCCCTGATCTTCACGATCAACACGTGGAACAGGGTCGCCCTGTCGACCGCCAAGATGGCAGGCGCGGACGAGCGCCGCTGACGCGCCCGGCCGGTCGTACGGCTACACCGTCATCGGGCGGTCGTACGGCCCTATCGGCGTCGGCAGGCGGGAGGCCCCCGTGAGGGCGCGGTCCACGGCGGCGGCGACCGCCCGGCCCTCGGCGATGGCCCAGACGATGAGGGACTGGCCGCGGGCCGCGTCACCGGCGGCGTACACCCCGGGGACGTTGGTCGCGAAGTCCGCGTCGCGGGTGATCGTGCCGCGCGGGTCGAGGGCGAGACCGAGCTGGTCGATCAGCCCGTCGTGGCGGTCGGGGCCCGAGAAGCCGAGGGCGAGCAGCACGAGGTCGGCGGGGAGGGTCCGCCCGGAGCCCGGGACCGGCCGGCGCCGCGCGTCCACCTCGACGAGGTGCAGCGCGCTCACCCGCCCCGCCGCGTCCCCGGTGAAGCGGAGCGTGGACGCCGCGAACAGCCGGGCGTCCGCGTCCGCCGCGGGCGCCGTCTCCAGTACGCCCGCTTCCTCGTGCGCCGCCGAGAGCCGGTAGATCTTCGGGTACGTCGGCCACGGCTCGGCGTCCTCGTCGCGCTCCGCCTCCGGCTGCGGATAGATGTCGAGCTGCGTCACGGACGCCGCGCCTTCGCGCACGGCCGTGCCCAGGCAGTCGGCGCCCGTGTCACCGCCGCCGACGATGACGACGTGCTTCCCGGCGGCGGACAGCGGGGACGTCTCCAAGTCCCCCTCGCACACCCGGTCGGCCAGCGGCAGATACTCCATCGCCTGATGGATTCCGCCCAACTCGCGTCCTGGCACGTCCAGTTCACGCCAGGCCGTGGCACCCACGGCGAGGACGACGGCGTCGTAGCGGGCCCGCAGCTCCGCCGCCCCGATGTCCCGCCCGACCGCCGTCGACGTACGGAACTTGGTTCCCTCCGCCCGCATTTGCTCGAGGCGCCGGTCCAGGTGCCGCTTCTCCATCTTGAACGCGGGGATCCCGTACCGCAGCAGCCCGCCGATCCGGTCGGCCCGCTCGTACACGGCGACGGTGTGCCCGGCCCGGGTCAGCTGCTGTGCCGCGGCAAGCCCGGTGGGCCCAGACCCGATGACCGCGACCGTCCGTCCGGAGAGCCGTTCCGGCGGGCGCGGCGGCGTGAAACCGTCCTCCCAGGCGCGGTCGGCGATGGCGACCTCGACGTTCTTGATGGTGACCGCGGGCTGGTTGATCGCCAGCACACAGCCCGCCTCGCACGGCGCCGGGCACAACCGCCCGGTGAATTCGGGGAAGTTGTTCGTGGCGTGCAGCCGGTCGCTCGCCGCCCGCCAGTCGTCCCGCGAGACGAGGTCGTTCCACTCGGGGATCAGATTGCCCAGCGGACAGGCGTCGTGGCAGAACGGGATTCCGCAGTCCATGCAGCGGTCGGCCTGTTTGTTGATGATCGGCAGCAGGGCCCCGGGGACGTACACCTCGTTCCAGTCCCGCACGCGTTCTTCGACGGGCCGGCGCGGGTACTCCTCGCGCGGTGTGGTCATGAATCCCTTGGGATCGGCCATGGCCGTCTCCCTCGCGTACGCATACCGGTAGGGGCCGCGCGACCGTCGGACGTCATAGGCCCACGGCCTTCGGGCGGCACTCCTTTCCCGCCACGATACGTCGCCCGAGTGGGCTGCGCCGCTCAGGTGAGGGCAAGCGGTTGCCTTGGGTGCGAGCAGGCGGTTGCCCCGGGTGAGGGCAGGTGGCTGCCTCAGGTGAGGGCAGGCGGCTGCCTCAGGTAAGGGCAAGCGTGTACGAGAGGGCCGCGGCGGCCGACGCGATCGTGCGGACGTGGTTCCACATCGTCCACTCGCGCACGTACGAACGCCAGTACACGGCCGTCTCCGGGCTGCCGGGGTCCAACGTGGCGAGCGTGTCGTTGCGCGGGACGTGCGCGACGACCGTCACCCCGAACGCGCCGAACAGATACAGCGCGCTGCCCAGCAGTAGTTCCACCGTCCCGTCGTCCGGCAGCAGCACGAACGTGACCACGGCGAGCACGGCGCACAGTCCGGACGACCCGAAAAACACCAGCATGAACGCCGGGCCCAGCGCGGCCACATTGATCGCCTGCATCGCGGCGACCCCCTGCGCGGGCGGCAACTCGGCGATCGCCCTCATCACGAACGTCGAGAAACCGCAGAACACCCCGGCCACCAGCCCGCAGCCGAGCACCCCCAGCACCGTCAGCACGAAATACGGCCCATCGATCATGTCCACTCCCGCGTCGCCCCCCCGAGTCAAATGATCCTGCCCGGCACCAACCATCACCACAAGTGAAAACCCGAGCCGCGAGGGTGACCATGACCGAGCCGCGCGAGGGCATGCGCGAGCGTCCAGGGGGCGTGTGTCGGGGTCTGGTCGGGCCGGTCAGGTCGGCCGGGTGGGCTGCCGGGTGGGCTATGTCGGTCAGGTCGGCGTCCGCCCGGTGTGCCACGCGCGCAGGGTGTCCTCGACCGCGGTCGCGATCCGGCGCCGCGCCTCGTACCGCGGTATGCCGCTCATCAGCAGCTGGTCGTACGGCGTGTCCGTGTGCCGCACGGACGCGCGGACCGCCGAGGTCACCGCGGCCTCGGACAGCGCGCGGCCCGCCGCGCTGCGCCCGACCCGACCGCTCCCGCGCACCGACGCGTGCGCGGCGATCGCCCGCGCCCGGTCGGCCGGACACCCGGGAAACAGCCGGCCGATCTCCCGAGCGAACGCGTCCGTGAACCGCAGATCCTCCGTCTCCCGCCGCCGCGCGTCCCGCACCCGGCGCCGCCGCCGTGCCTCCGCGTCCGCCAGGCACCTCTCCTCGGCCAGGCCGAGCGCCGCCTCCTCGACCAGGACGCCCTGCCGCTCGTACCGGCTCCGCCGCCGGTTGAACCGCACCACCACCGCCGACAGCGCACTCTCCTCCCGCGACCGCCGTGTCAGCGCGGTGTCGCCCCGCGGCAGGAACACCAGATGACCGAGATCCGCGCAGTCCAGACACCGCGGCGACCCCTCCTCCAGCACCAGCAGCGCCAGCGGCCCAGTTCGGCACTCGGCGCAGTGCCGCTTCTTGAGCGGCTGGATGACGAGAAGTCCGGTGCGGTGCGGGGGAGTTGCGATCGGTGCCATACGCGGTTCATTCCCCCGTCCGGCCCGGATCTACGTTGCTGTGGAGCCGTCCCCGGTGGTGAGTGCGGAGGTGATTGCCGGGTTGAAGACCGACACGCGCGTGCGGTGCAGCGTCGGCGTCTCGATCTCGTCGAGCACCGCCACCGCGAGGTCCGCGTAGGAGAGATGCGCGGCGCCGTCCGGCACGGTCTCGCCGCCAAACCGGTACCGCCCGGTGCGCGGGCCACCGTGCTCCAACCGGGCGGGCGGCGTGAGCATCACCCAGTCGACGCCGACGCCTGCGCCCGTGCCCTTCTCGTCCGTGCCCTTCTCGTCCGCACCTTCCTTGCCCGCGCCCTCCTCGGTCGCCTCCCGAAGCCGCCGCAATCCCGCCGTGTGCGCCAGCGCGAACGGCCGGATCTCCGCCGGGAGCGCCGCCGGATCGTCCATCACCGCCCGCCCGTCCGCCCCGACGAGGTTCGCGAAGAGCCCGACGGCGACGAGCCGGGAGACTCCCGCCCCGGCGAGCCCGCCGAGGAGCGCGTCCGCGGCCTTGACGAAGAACTCCGGGTCGAGCGAGTCGAACCCCTGCTCCGGGCCACTGAACGGCGACACCGCGTGCACGGCCGCGGCATGCCCGCCGACCAACCCGGCGACCGACACCGGATCGGTGACATCACCCCGTACGACCGAGACACCGTCCGCCCCGAGCCCCGGATACCGCCCCGGGTCCCGCACGACAGCCGTCACCCGGTGCCCCCGACTGCGCGCCTCATCCGTTACCGCCCTCCCCGCGCGCCCGCCCGCCCCGAACGGCCTCGTGAGCGCGGCATCATGGGCCCTGTGCGACTCGAAGCGATCACCTGGGAACGGCTCGGCGAACTCCTCGCCGAGCGTCTGCTCGACCTGAAGCCGGACGACGGCAGTCCCTGGCCGCGGATCGCCTTCGACGGAGCCCCGGCCGCCCACCCCGGCGATCTGGCGCACCGAGTCTCCGAGGCGCTGCGCATACGCGGCCGGTCCTCGCTCGTGGTCGGCACGGAGGGCTTCCTGCGCCCCGCGTCCCTGCGGCTGGAGTACGGCCGCCAGGACGTCGAGGCGTACTACGACGGCTGGTTCGACACCGGCGCCCTGTGGCGCGAGGTCTTCGGCCCCCTCGAACCGGGCGGCGACGGCCGTGTCCTGCCCGACCTCTGGGACCCGGCCACCGACCGCGCCACCCGCACTCCCTACGTCCAACTCCCGCCCGGCACCCTCCTGTTGCTGCACGGCCCCCTCCTGTTGCGCCACTGGTTCCCCTTCGACCTCAGCGTCCATGTGCTCCTCTCCCCGGGAGCCCTCCGCCGCCGTACCCCCGAGGCCGAGCAGTGGACCCTCCCCGCCTTCCAGCGCTACGAGACCGAGGTGGACCCGGGCGCCGCGGCCGACGTCCTGGTGCGTGCCGACGACCCACGCCATCCGGCGTGGAACGGCTGATCGCAGCTGCCGGCCGTGAGGGGTGATCGCAAGTGCCGCCCCCGAAAGGCTTTTATATGCACGTGCATGTAGTTAGTCTGTGCCCATGACGAACTCCGCCGGTCACTCGGCCTCCTTCGACGATTCCGTTCGCACCCTCCTCGACGGCAAGAACTTCGCCAGCGTCGCCACCCTCGGCCCCGCCGGCGATCCCCAGAACTCGGTGGTCTGGATCAAACGCGAGGGCGACACCGTCCTCTTCTCCTCGACCCCCGGACGTCAGAAGGTGCGCAACCTCCAGCGCGACCCCCGCATCAGCCTCTCGGTCTTCGACCTCGCCAACCCCTACACCTCGGTCGAGATCCGCGGCACCGCCGAGATCGTCCCCGACGACGCCAAGCGCCTCCCGTACGAGCTCTCGCACAAGTACCTCGGCATCGACCCCCCGGCGGAGAAGGACGACGAGGTCCGCGTGATCATCCGCGTCGTCCCGCGGAAGATCGTCGGATTCTCGGTCTGACCCCGGGCGGCGTGCCGGGCCCCCTCGGTCACCGGGAACTTCCGGGTGCGTATCCCTGGGGACACGGCGAGAATGTAGGGCGCCGGGACTTGCGGTGTGTTCCGCGCCGCGCCGGCCGTCCGGCACCGGGAGGTACTTCATGACCACCGCCGGAGACATCATGCACCGTGGTGCCCAGTGGATTCCCGCCCACGAGACCCTGGACCGCGCCGCCCAGCTGATGCGCGATCTCAACGTGGGCGCCCTGCCCATCAGCGACGAGAACGAACGGCTCTGCGGCATCCTCACGGACCGCGACATCGTCGTCGGCTGTGTGGCCATGGGCCACGACCCGGCACGGGTCACCGCCGGCGAGATGGCCCAGGGCACACCGCGCTGGATCGAATCGGGCGCCGATGTCGGCGAGGTGCTCCAGGAGATGAAGGGACACCAGATCCGCCGGCTTCCCGTGATCGAGAACAAGCGCCTGGTCGGCATGATCAGCGAGGCCGATCTGGCCCAGCACCTTACGGACGACCAGCTGGCCGCCTGGGTTGAGAGCGTCTACGCGAGGAGCGGGACGAGCTGACCTCGCCGATCCTCCCGATCCCGATCTTCTCGATCCGCCTGTTCCCGCTTTCCGGCCGTTTCCGAGTGCGCGCTCTTCGTCCGGCCGGCCGTGCCGGGCGAGGAGTGGCTCAGAGCCAGCCGTTGCGCCGGAAACCCCGGTACAGGACGAGGCAGGAGACGGTTATCACGCCGATGACTATGGGGTAGCCGAACCTCCAGTGCAGTTCCGGCATGTTGTCGAAGTTCATGCCGTACACCCCGCAGACCATCGTCGGTACGGCAATGACCGCCGCCCATGCCGTGATCTTCCGCATGTCCTCGTTCTGCGCCACCGTCACCTGCGCGAGGTGCGCCTGCAGGATCGAGTTGAGCAGTTCGTCGAAGGCGGCGATCTGCTCGGTGACCCTCAGCAGATGGTCGGAGACGTCCCGGAAGTAGGCCTGTATCTCCGGGTCGACCACCCGTATCGGCCGGGTGGAGAGCTCCTGGACCGGGCGGGCGAGCGGGACCACGGCGCGCTTCAGCTCGAGGAGTTCACGCTTGAGCTGGTAGATGCGGCCCGCGTCGGCCCGTGCGCCGTTCTCGGCGAACACATCGGCCTCGACCTGGTCGATGTCCGCCTGGACCGAGGCCGTGACATTCACATAGTCGTCGACCACGTGGTCCGCGATCGCGTGCAGCACCGCGGCCGGCCCCTTGGAGAGCTGAAGTGGATCGGCCTCCAGCTCCTCGCGCAGCGGGCCCAGGGACCCGTGCCGTCCGTGCCGCACGGTGATGACGAAGTCGGGCCCGACGAAGACCATGATCTCGCCGGTGTTCACCACTTCGCTGGTCGCCGTCAGTTCCTTGTGCTCGACGTAGCAGACCGTCTTGAACACCGCGAAGAGTGTGTCGCCGTACCGCTCCAGCTTCGGGCGCTGATGGGCCTCGACCGCGTCCTCGACGGCCAGCGGGTGCAGGTCGAAGAGCTCGGCGATGCCTGCGAACTCCCGGTCCGTCGGTTCGTGCAGCCCGAGCCAGACGAATCCCTCGTCGCTCTTGCGGATCCGCTCCACGGTGTCGACCAGATCGCGGCCGCCGGGGACTCGGGTGCCGTCCTGGTACGCCACGCAGTTCACCACGGCGGAGCCCAGCGGAGACCGGGCGGGGTGGCTCAGGTCGACACGGGTACGCCGCCGTGTCAGCTGTGCCACCTTGCGGAGGCCGCCGACCTTGCCGAGGGCCGTGACCTTCCGCAGATTCCCTGCCATGGACATCTGGATCTCCTTGCCGTGGATCTCCTCGCGCCGCACTTTGCGCCTTGCCGCGCCAGTCTGCCAGGCCGAATCGATCGCCGGAAAACCCTGTGGGAACGGAACATTCCGTTCCGGTGTGTGCGGTTGTGCGGGCGGGGGAGCCGGGGGTGGGGCTGGTCGGGGGCGGAGCCGGCTGAGGGCGCTTGGGAGCGTCGGCGATTCCGGACAAGGTATTCAACTGGGATGATTCCCCCATGACGCGATCCGACGGGTATCTCCTCGACAACCGGCAGACCGAGGCGGGACAGCGCTTCGACGCCTTCGCCACCCTCTTCGACCCCACGACCTTCCGGCACATCGAGCGCTTCGGCATCGGGTCCGGCTGGCGCTGCTGGGAGGCGGGCGCGGGCGGTACGTCCGTGGTGTCCTGGCTCGCCAAGAAGGTCGGCCCGACCGGACGGGTCATCGCGACCGACATCGACACGTCGTGGGCGGCCTCCGCGGCGCGCCCGCCGGTCGAGGTCCGCGTCCACGACGTGGGCGCCGAGGAACCGCCGGGGGAGGGCTTCGACCTGGTGCACGCCCGGCTCGTGCTGGTCCATGTGCCGGACCGGGAGCGCGCGTTGCAGTCGATGGTCAAGGCCCTGCGGCCCGGTGGCCGACTCCTCGTCGAGGATGCCGACCCCGCCCTGCAACCCCTGCTCTGCCCCGACGAGCACGGCCCCGAGCAGCAGCTCGCGAACCGGCTGCGCCAGGGCTTCCGCAGCCTGCTCGCCGAGCGCGGCGCCGACCTCGCCTACGGCCGCAAACTCCCGCGCCTGCTGCGCGAGGCGGGGCTGCGCGGTGTGGAGGCCGACGCGTACTTCCCCGTCACCTCGCCCGACTGCGCCGCTCTGGAGACCGCGACGATCCGTCAGATCCGCGACCGGCTCGTCGCCGCGGGCCTGGCCACCCACCAGGAAATCGACCGCCACCTGGCGAACGTCGCCTCCGGCTCCATGGACCTGGCGACGGCACCGATGATCTCGGCGTGGGGGCGCAAGGGGTAGGCGGGGAAGGGGAATTGGCGGGGAAGGGGAATCGGCGGGGCGCGCCACCGGCGTGCCCCGCGCTGCTGCCCTGGCCGCGCCACCGGCGTGCCCCGCGCTGCTGCCCTGGCCGCGCCACCGGCGTGCCCCGCGCTGCTGCCGTGGCTTGCCATGCCCCGTGCTGTCGCCTGCCGTGGCCCGCCGGGCCGCCCACGCTCTGCTCACCTGCCCTGCTCACCCCCGACTGCCGGCACCGTCAGGCGCCCACCGGCGGCCTCCCGCCGATCCGCTCCACGGCCGTCGCCCCCGCCCCGCACCCCTTCACGGCCGCCTCCTCGGGCTCCGCGCCCCCGAGCAGGGCGGCGAGGAACGCGCCCGTGAAAGCGTCCCCCGCGCCCGTGGTGTCGCGGGGTGTGGCGGGCGCCGCCGGGACCCGGGCCCGCACGGCGCCCGAACGGGCCACCAGGGCTCCGTCACGGCCCTGTTTGGCGACGACCAAGGGGACGTGGCGGCTCAACTTGGCCGCCGCGTCCGCGGGATCGGGCAGTCCGGTCAGCAAGTACGCCTCGTCACGGCTGGGCAGCAGAATGTCGACGCCCTCGGCGAGTTCGAGGAAGCGGTCCACCCCCAGCTCCGTGAGGAACCCCGCCGACGCCGGGTCCAGACTCACCGGTACGCCACGCGCGCGTGCCGCCTCCAGCACCACCGACACCAGGGCCCGGCTCGGCTCGGAGAAGAACAGGTAGCCCGACAGGTGCAGCCGCGCGACACCGTCGAGCAGCGCGGGCGACCAGTCGCCGGGGCCGAGCCGCAGCGAGGCCCCGCTGTCCGTGAGGAACGTGCGCTCCGCCGAGGCGCCCGCGTCCACCAGACAGATCACCGTCCCCGTCGGCGCGTCCGGATCGACGACGAGAAGGGGACGTACGCCACAGGCCGCCAGCTCGCGCTCATGCCACGCGACCGCGTCCGCGCCCACCCGGCCGAGCAGCCGTACATCGGGGCAGCCCCCATGCGCCGCCCAGCAGGCCACGTTGGCGCCCGCGCCGCCCGGCACGGTCCGGATCGCCGCGGCCGTGTCGGTGCCCGCCGCGAGCGGACCGCGGTGCCGGGCGACGACGTCCGTGACCACGTCTCCGATGACGAGCAGCGCCCCCGGCGACACGCCCGTGCCCGCCCCGGCACTCTCGTGATCCGTTCCGCTCACGCCCCGGCCCAGGCCGCCGCGATCCGCCCCGCGAGCCTTACGTTGCCGCGGACCGCCGCCAGATTGGCGCTCAGTGAGGCGCCGTCGGTGTGCCGCACCAGATAGTCGAGCAGGAACGGCGTCACCGCCTGCCCGGTCACACCCTCCGCCTCGCACGCGTGCAGCGCGTCGGCCAGCACGCGCGCGTGGAGCGCGGGAGCGAGCTGCTCCTCTTCAGGGACCGGGTTCGCGACGATGAGCGCCGACTCCGGACCGGCCAGCGCGTCCTGCGCGCGCATGACATCCGCCACCTGCGCGGGCGACTCCAGCGTCCAGTCCACCGGATGTCCCGAGTCGGACAGATAGAAGCCGGGGAAGCGCTCCGTGCCGTACCCGGCCACCGCCACGCCCAGCGTCTCCAGGCGTTGCAGTGTCGCGGGCACGTCCAGGATCGACTTCACGCCCGCGCACACCACCGTGATCCGGGTACGTGCCAGCAGGCCCAGGTCGGCCGACTCGTCCTGCGTCACCGTCCACTCCCGGTGCACCCCGCCGAGCCCGCCCGTCGCGAACACCCGTACACCCGCGCGGGCCGCCAGCAGCGCCGTCGCGGACACGGTCGTCGCCCCGCTCGCGCCCGCGGCCACCGCGAGCGGCAGATCGCGGTGGCCCAGCTTGCGGATCCCGTCCTCGTTCGCGACCCGCTCCAACTGCTCCTTGTCCAGGCCCACATGGGGCCGGCCGTCGAGCACGGCGATCGTCGCGGGTACGGCGCCCTCCTGCCGTACGACATCCTCCAGTTCCAGCGCGACCTGCAGGTTGCGCGGGCGTGGCAGCCCGTGCGCGATGATCGTCGACTCCAGGGCCACCACCGGCCGGCGCGCGTCGAGCGCCTCCCGCACCTCTTCGGACACCACGATCACGCGCCTGCCTCCTGCTGTCGGTCGTCTTTCCTCATCTCTGGCGGGCGGCACGCCCGGCCAAACCCTTGCGGCCCTCGCCGCACGACACCAGCCTGGGGGCATGACGGACAACTCGACACGTCTCGACCATGTCGTCCTCTGGGTGCGCGATCCGGTGGCCTCGGCCGACTTCTACGAGAAGGCGGTCGGCCTGGAGCCCCTGAGGGTCACCGAATTTTCGGCGGGAAAGGCGTCGTTCCCCTCCGTACGCCTCAATGAAGAGACCATTTTCGACCTCGCGCCCCTGCCGCTGGCGGCGTACATGAACATGGTCCCCGGAGGCGCCGACAGCGCCGGTCACCCGGTCAACCACGTATGCCTGTCCCTTCGGGGAGGCGATTTCGACGCGCTGCGGGCACGTCTGGAGGAGCGGTCCGTCCCTGTCTCGGGCTTCTCGTACGACTCCTTCGGCGCCCGCGGTATGGCCAAGCGCAGTTTCTACTTTCGTGACCCGGACGGAAACGTCTTCGAGGCACGGCACTACGAGTAACCCTCGGGTGGGAAGGGGTGCTCCCACGCGCGCGGGGGCACCCCTTCGGGAGGTCCTTCGAGACGTCAGACGGGCCGTACGCCGTTCAGCGCCCCATGCGGATCGAGTACGTACTTGCGGCTGGCGCCCTGGTCGAACTCGGCGTAGCCGCGCGGTGCGTCCTCCAGGCTGATCACCGTCGCGTTGACGGCCTTGGCGATGTGTACCCGCTCGTGCAGGATCGCCTTCATCAGCCCCCGGTGGTACCGCATCACCGGGCACTGCCCCGTGGTGAGGCGATGGCTCTTCGCCCACCCCAGGCCGAGCCGCACCTTCAGCGTCCCGGTCCGCGCGTCCTGGTCGATCCCGCCGGGGTCGTCCGTGACGTACAGCCCGGGGATTCCCAGGGCGCCGCCCGCGCTCGTGATGCCCATCAATGAGTTGAGGACGGTCGCGGGGGCCTCCTGGGCGTTCGGGCCGTGGGCCCGCGCCTCGAAGCCGACCGCGTCGACGGCCGCGTCGACCTCGGGTTCTCCGAGGATCTGCGCGATCTGGTCCGCCACACCGCCCTGTGACACGTCGACGGTCTCACAGTCGAAACTCCGTGCCTGGGCAAGGCGTTCGGCGTTGAGGTCCCCGACGATGACGACGGCGGCACCGAGGAGCTGCGCCGAGGCGGCCGCGGCCAGACCGACCGGGCCCGCTCCGGCGACGTACACCGTCGAGCCGACCCCGGCGCCGGCGGTGACCGCGCCGTGGAAGCCGGTCGGGAAGATGTCCGACAGCATGGTCAGGTCCAGGAGCTTCTCCCGTGCCTGGTCCCGGTCCGGGAACCGCAGCAGGTTGAAGTCCGCGTACGGGACCATGGCGTACTCGGCCTGGCCGCCGACCCAGCCGCCCATGTCGACATAGCCATAAGCCGCTCCCGGGCGGGCCGGGTTGACGTTCAGGCAGAGGCCGGTCTTGCGCTCCTTGCAGTTGCGGCACCGCCCGCAGGCGATGTTGAACGGCACCGAGACGATGTCCCCGACCTCGATGAACTCGACGTCCGGACCGCGTTCCAGTACCTCTCCGGTGATTTCGTGTCCGAGGACCAGCCCCTCGGGCGCGGTCGTACGGCCCCGCACCATGTGCTGGTCACTTCCGCAGATGTTGCTGGCGAGCACCTTGAGAATGACCCCGTGCCGGCACTTGCGACCGACGTTCTCGGGGGCCACTCCCGGCCCGTCCTGCAGTTCAAGCGTCGGATGGTCGATGGTCCTGACCTCCACCGCACCCGGCTTGAGATACGCGACTGCCCTGTTTCCGCTTCCGCCCATACGAGATCGCCGTCCCTTCGGCTCCGTGACTTCGGATGCCAGCGGCTGTGCGCAGGGCGGAGTCTGCTACCGGTCGCGCGTCCCGGCCACCCTCCGCGCGCGGCCTTTCTCGAATGCCCTTAAGGTGACCGCTCATGACCACGCACACCGAGGCCACCCCGTCCTTCGCCGTACACATCCCTGACGCCGAGCTCGAACCGGAGCCGCTGGATCCGGAGCAGATCGTCTCCGGCGCTCCGGTCGTGACGGGCAAGGTGTTGTGGGAGTCCGCCGACGGCAAGCAGCTGCGCGGCATCTGGCAGATCACGCCCGGTGTGGTGACCGACACGGAGGCGAACGAGCTCTTCGTCGTCGTCAGCGGCCGCGCCACGATCGAGGTCGAGGGCGGCGACGTCATCGAGGTGGGCCCGGGTGACGCGGCGATCCTGCGCGAGGGCGACCGCACGACCTGGACGGTGCACGAGACGCTCCGCAAGGCGTACCACATCAGCCTCTGAGGCCTTGGGAAGCCGCTGATGCCCGGGAGCGGCGGCCCCGCGTGAACAACGCCAGCCCGCCCAGCGGCAGCAGCAGACACGCGGCGAGCAGGTTCAGCCACCCGTAACTCGCCCGCGCGACCACCAGACCGGCGGCCGCTCCACCGAGACCGGCCGCCGTGTTCATGGTCAGGTCGGACAGCCCCTGCGCGGCGGCCCGCGCGGCCTGCGGCACGGAGTCCGTGAGGAGCGCCGAGCCCGACACCAGACCGGACGACCAGCCCAGGCCCAGCACGAAGAGGCCCGCGGCGGTCTGCCCATGGCTGTCGCCCGCCGTTCCGGCGAGCAGCGCCGCACAGGCCAGCAGGCCCACGGCGAGCCCGATCCCGGAGAGCCGTCCGAGCCGGTCCGAGAGCCGCCCCATCAGGGGCGAGAACGCGTACATGCCCGCGATGTGACCGCTGATCACCAGCCCGATCAGATCGATGCTCGCCCCGTGGTGCCCCAGGTCCACTGGGGTCATCGACATGATCGAGACCATCGCGGTGTGCGAGACGGCCACCGTCACGAGTGCCAGCCGGGCGCGCGACGAGGCGGCGACGGCGGCGATCCCGGCCCGCAGGGAACGCGCGTCGGCCGACCGCTCCTCCACCGGCGCGAGCGCCCGCGCGGTCAGCAGCGGATCGGGACGCAGCAGTACGGCCACCAGCAGCGCCGACACGAGAAATACCCCGGCCGCCCAGAGGAAGGGCCCCGCCGCCGCGGGAATCCCGAGCCCGGAGACGCTGCGTCCCGCGGGCGCGGCGATGTTGGGCCCCAGCACGGCCCCGATCGTGGTGGCCCACACCACGTTCGAGATGGCGCGCGCCCGCCGCTGCGGCTCGGCCAGATCCGCCGCCGCGAACCGCGACTGCAGATTCGCCGACGAGGCCGCGCCGAACCCCGCCATGCCGAGCAGCAGCAGCGGAAAGCTCCCGATGCTCGCCGCGACCACGACGACACCCGCCCCCGTCGCACCGATGAGATACGCCAGCACGAGTCCGGGCCGGCGGCCGCGTGCGGTCATCAGGGCGGCCAGCGGCACGGACAGCACCGCCGTACCGGCGACGGTCGCGGTGGGCGCGAGCCCGGACAGCGACTCGGTGCCACTGACCTGCTTGGCCAGGACGGTGGCGAGCGCGATGCCGGTGGCGACGCCGAGCCCACCGAGGATCTGACCGGCTATCAGCACGGCGGTGATCCGGCGCCGCAGTGCCGGTATCGCGTCCGCGTCGACGGGCACGGCGGTCTTCCTGCCGGTGGAGGTCACGGCGAACACTCGGCTGTGGCTGTGGCTGTGGCTGTGGCTGTGGCTGCGGCGGAGGCGGAGGCTGTGGTTGTGGCGGAACCGGATCCGGTCATCGGCGCAGTTTCTCAGCTCGTACCCCCGTGCGAACAAGGGTTGTCGCACAGGGGGCGATACGCGATGTCAGAACAGCGGCTCCGGAAGCACCCCTTCCAGCGCCAGCAGCTTCCGCTTGGTCTCCAGCCCGCCCCCGAACCCGCCGATCCCGCCGTCGCGCTCGACGACCCGGTGGCACGGCACGACGACCGGCAGCGGGTTGGAGCCCATGGCCACGCCCACGGCCTGCGCCGCGCCCGGCTGACCGACCCGACCGGCCAGGTCGCCATAGCCCACGACCGAGCCGTACGGGACGCCGGAGGCCAGCTCGCGCAGCACCTGGCGGTTGAATCCGGAGATCAGCGACCAGTCCAGCGGCAGCTCGAAGGCGTGTCGTTCGCCCGCGAAGTACGCCGTGACCTGGCGTATCGCCTCGGCCAGCAGCGGGGAGTCCGGTGCCTCCACGGGCTCGCTGCCCAGACGGGACGCGAGCCTGTCGAGCGCCTTGTCGCGCACCGCGTCCGTGGCGTGGAACACGACGTTCACCAGGCCTTCGCGCGTCGCCGCCAGCAGCAGCGGGCCGATGCCCGTGCGCACGACGGTCCACACGACCTGCTGCTCGTACTGCCCATGGCTGTCCATGCGCTCCACCGTACGGCGCGCCACTGACAACGCCCGTGGTGCGGACACCGGCACACGTCCGCACCACGGGCTGGGGAGCCGCGCGCTGCTATCGCAGAGCCCGCTGGACCACGTCCGGCACGTTCGTGATGATGCCGTCCACGCCGAGGCTTGCCACGCGGCGGGCCGCGTCCGTGTCGTTCACGGTCCAGGCGAAGACCTCCATCGGCCTGCCGTGCGGTCCGTCGAACGTGTGGACCGCGGAGACGTAGTCGGACGAGAGGGAGGTCTGATCCGAGTTGATCTGGTCGGCGAACCGCGCGTAGTCGGACAGCTGAGCCGTCGACGGCGTGCCAAGGAAGGCCGTCTTGATGCCGGGGCGCAGATCGTGGACCGTCCGCACACTGGGCGCACTGAAGCTCTGGACGACCAGCCTGCTGCTGAGATGCGCCGGGTCGAGCCAGCCCTCGTTGCTCAGGAGCTTGAGGGTCTGCCGCTCGATGCCCGGGTAGAGCTTGGGATTCTTGATCTCCAGGACGAGCTTCTGATGGTTGTGCGAGACGCGGTTCATGTACTGCTTCAGCGTCGGCACGCGTACGCCCGCGTACCGGCGGCTGAACCAGCTCCCCGCGTCCAGACGTGAGATCTCCGCGGCAGTGAAGTCCTTGACCTTCCAGGGAGCCCGGTCGGGATAGACCTGCTCGACGTCGGTCGTACGTGCCAGCGTGGCGTCGTGGAGGACGACGAGTTCGCCGTCCCTGGTGCGCTGGACGTCGTTCTCGACCCAGCCGAACCCCATCGCGGCCGCCTTGTCGATGGCGGCCAGGGTGTTCTCGGGCGCGTACGCCGAGGCACCTCGGTGGGAGACGATCACCGGACCGGCGCCCTGGGGCCCGGACCCGGCCTTGGCGCTGGGGCCGGGCAGTATCAGCACGGCGCCCCCGATGAGCGCGGCGGTCGTGGCGGCGGCAACGCGCGTGTGCATACGTACTCCTCGCGTCGAGCGATCACAGACAGCACAAGAGTGACAGCAGAGGGTCAACGACGGAGGGTGCGAGATGGCCACAGATTGAATGGAGTTGTCCAAGTCCGCTCACTGGCACCGCACAAGTGGGGCGAGGCCGTGATTCTTTGCCGGAAAATCGTTCGACCATTCCGGTGGGGGTCATACTCTCTGCCTCAACCCTGACGGTTCTTACGGTCCCGAGGGTGGGGGCATTTCAGGGAATTCCGGGAGCAACAGGGCGGGAAGGGCAGCCGCGCATGCAGGGCACGGTCGACGGCTTCACTTACGGACTCGTCACACCGCTGGTGGCGTACCTCATGGCCTGCCTGGGCGGAGCGCTGGGGCTGCGCTGTACCACCAGATCGATGCTCGTCGTCCGCTCGTGGCGCGCGGGCTGGCTCGCCCTCGGGTCCGCCGCGATCGGGTCGGGTATATGGACCATGCACTTCATCGCGATGATGGGGTTCTCGGTCAAGGAAACCCCGATCCACTACGACAAACCGATCACGTTCGCGAGCCTGGGCGTGGCCATCGTGATGGTCGGCATAGGGATCTTCATCGTCGGCTACCGGGGCGCCACCGGAACGGCGCTCTTCACCGGAGGCACCATCACCGGCCTCGGAGTCGCCTCGATGCACTACCTGGGCATGGCCGGTATGCGCCTCAACGGAAAACTCGAGTACAACACCCTCACCGTTTCCGCCTCGGTCGTCATAGCTGTCGTCGCCGCCACGGCAGCGCTGTGGGCGGCGGGACAAGTACGGGGATTCCTCTGGAGCGTGGGCGCCAGTCTCGTCATGGGGCTGGCCGTCAGCGGCATGCACTACACGGGCATGGCCGCCCTGAGAGTTCATCTCCACGGCACGTCCACCAGCCCCGGCGGAGACTCGGCCGCCGCCCTTCTCGCGCCCATGATGATCGGCCCGCTGGTCTTCCTGTGTCTGGCGGGCGTCGTCGTGATGTTCGACCCCCAGATGGTGATGGGCAGGCCCGACTGGACCCCCACGGAGAACAGGCCCGGAGTCCCGGCCCACCCCACCGGCCCGCACCCCGGCCGCCGTCCCCCGCCCCGTACCGGCCAGGACCGCGGACACCGCAGCTCCCGCACCCCGCAGAGCTGGTGATCCGGCCCGGTTGTCAGTGCGGGGTCGTACGGTGGATTCCATGCGGCCCGTATCCAAGATCGAACGTTCGGTGGCGCCCTTCGAGGTCGTCAGCCCCTACCAGCCGAGCGGTGACCAGCCCGCGGCCATCGCCGAGCTGGAAAAGCGCATCAGCGCAGGTGAGAAGGATGTCGTCCTGCTGGGCGCGACCGGTACCGGCAAGTCCGCCACCACCGCGTGGATGATTGAGAAGCTCCAGCGCCCCACGCTCGTCATGGCGCCGAACAAGACGCTGGCCGCCCAGCTGGCCAACGAGTTCCGCGAGCTGCTGCCGAACAACGCGGTCGAATACTTCGTGTCGTACTACGACTACTACCAGCCCGAGGCGTACGTCCCGCAGTCGGACACCTACATCGAGAAGGACTCCTCGATCAACGAGGAGGTCGAGCGCCTGCGCCACTCCGCGACCAACTCACTGCTCACCCGCCGTGATGTCATCGTGGTCGCGTCGGTCTCCTGCATCTACGGCCTCGGCACGCCGCAGGAGTACGTGGACCGGATGGTTCAGCTCAAGGTCGGCGACGAGATCGACCGCGACGACCTGCTGCGCCGCTTCGTCGACATCCAGTACACGCGCAACGACGTGGCGTTCGCGCGCGGCACCTTCCGGGTCCGCGGAGACACCATCGAGATCTTCCCGGTCTACGAAGAGCTGGCCGTCCGTATCGAGATGTTCGGCGACGAGATCGAGGCCCTCTCCACGCTGCACCCGCTCACCGGCGAGGTCATCAGCGACGACACCTCGCTGCACGTCTTCCCGGCGTCGCACTATGTGGCGGGCCCCGAGCGCATGGAGCGCGCCGTCAACGACATCGAGAAGGAGCTGGGGGAGCGCCTCGCCGAGCTGGAGAAGCAGGGCAAGCTCCTGGAGGCCCAGCGCCTGCGCATGCGCACGACGTACGACATCGAGATGCTCCGCCAGATCGGCTCCTGCTCCGGCGTGGAGAACTACTCGATGCACTTCGACGGCCGCGAACCCGGCTCCCCGCCGAACACCCTGATCGACTACTTCCCGGACGACTTCCTGCTCGTCATCGACGAGTCGCACGTCACCGTGCCCCAGATCGGAGCGATGTACGAGGGCGACGCGTCCCGCAAGCGCACCCTCGTGGACCACGGCTTCCGACTGCCGTCCGCGCTGGACAACCGCCCCCTGAAGTGGGAGGAGTTCCAGGAGCGCATCGGGCAGACGGTCTACCTCTCGGCGACCCCGGGGCAGTACGAGCTCTCTCGCTCCGACGGCCAGGTCGAGCAGATCATCCGCCCCACCGGCCTGATCGACCCCGAGGTCGTCGTCAAGCCCACCGAGGGCCAGATCGACGACCTGGTGCACGAGATCCGCAAGCGCACCGAGAAGGACGAGCGCGTCCTGGTCACCACGCTCACCAAGAAGATGGCCGAGGACCTGACCGACTACTTCCTGGAGCTCGGCATCCAGGTGCGCTACCTCCACAGCGACGTCGACACCCTGCGCCGCGTCGAGCTGCTGCGCGAGCTGCGCGCCGGCGAGTACGACGTTCTGGTCGGCATCAACCTCCTGAGGGAGGGCCTCGACCTACCCGAGGTCTCCCTGGTGGCGATCCTCGACGCCGACAAGGAGGGCTTCCTGCGCTCGGGCACCTCACTGATCCAGACCATCGGCCGCGCCGCGCGTAACGTGTCCGGCCAGGTCCACATGTATGCCGACAAGATCACCCCGGCGATGGAGAAGGCCATCGAGGAGACCAACCGGCGCCGGGAGAAGCAGGTCGCGTACAACAAGGAGAGGGGCATCGACCCGCAGCCCCTCCGCAAGAAGATCAACGACATCGTGGCGCAGATCGCCCGCGAGGACGTCGACACGGAGCAGCTGCTCGGCTCCGGCTACCGCAAGTCGAAGGACGGCCAGGGCGCCAAGGCCCCGGTGCCCTCGCTCGGCGGCAAGGCGGCCAAGTCCGCCAAGGGCAAGGCCAAGGAGACGGTGCCGACCGACCGTCCCGCGGCCGAACTCGCCGGGCAGATCGAGGAGATGACGGAGCGGATGCGCGCCGCCGCGGCCGATCTCCAGTTCGAGATCGCGGCCCGGCTGCGCGACGAGGTCTCCGAGATGAAGAAGGAGCTGCGGCAGATGAAGGAGGCGGGGCTGGCCTGACGCCCCCGCTGCCGGCGCCGGACCTCGGCATATGCGCGCTGTGTTGCAAGACCGACACAAAGTGCTCCCCAGGGTTCGGCGCTGTCAGTGCCGCTGCGTAGGGTTCTGGTCATCCGCGGACTCCGCGGCAACAGGGGACAGTTCGAGAGGGGAACAGCGCGTGACGGTCAACATGACCAAGGGTCAGGCCATCAGTCTGCAGAAGAACGACGGGGGCACCCTGACCGCGGTGCGGATGGGGCTCGGCTGGCAGGCGGCCCCCCGGCGCGGCCTGTTCGGCTCGCGCACCCGGGAGATCGACCTCGACGCCTCCGCCGTGCTGTTCGCGGACAAGCAGCCCGTCGACGTGGTGTTCTTCCGTCACCTCGTCAGCGACGACGGCTCCGTGCGGCACACCGGTGACAACCTGGTGGGCGGCGTCGGCCAGGGCGGCGACGACGAGGCGATCCTCGTCGACCTGCAGCGCCTCCCGGTCCACATCGACCAGATCGTCTTCACCGTGAACTCCTTCACGGGCCAGACCTTCCAGGAAGTACAGAACGCGTTCTGCCGTCTGGTCGACGAGACCAACGGCCAGGAGCTGGCCCGCTACACGCTGGACGGTGGCGGCAACTACACCGCCCAGATCATGGCGAAGGTGCACCGGGCGGGCGCGGGATGGCAGATGACGGCCCTCGGCACGCCGGCCAACGGCCGTACGTTCCAGGACCTGATGCCCTCGATCCTGCCGCACCTGTAGGCAGCCGGGCGCACAGCACACAAAGCGACATAGGGGGACAAGGCGATGACGGCCGAGCTGGTCCGGGGGCAGAACCATCCGCTCTCCCAGGTCCGTCTTGAGGTCCGTGTTTCGGCCGGCAAGCCGATCGTGGCCGGGGCCACGCTCAGCGACGAGCAGGGCAAGGTCCGCGGCGTCGAGTGGGTGGCCCACCCGGGCGCGCCCACGCTGCCCGGACTCGAGGTCTCCAAGCAGGCGGCGGCCGACCACCGCCTCGCGTTCGACCTGGACGCGCTGCCGGAGACCGTGCACCGGGCCAGTGTGCTGCTCGCACTGCCGTCCGGGGCCGGTGGCCCGGTCCGGTTCGGCGCCGTCGCCGCCCCCTTTGTCGCGGTCACCGGCCTCGACGGCTCCGAGGTCGCCAGCTACACCATCACAGGGCTCGACGCGGAGTCGGCCGTCGTCGCCCTGGAGCTCTACCGCAGACAGGGCGCCTGGAAGGTCCGCGCGGTCGGGCAGGGGTACGCGGGCGGTCTCGCCGAACTCCTCACCGACCAGGGCCTGCCCGAGGCCCACCAGCTCGCGGGCAGCATCAACGAGGCGGTGGCCCAGGGTCTCGCGCGCTCGGTGGCGGCGCCCCCGCCCCGTACGAGCGACGCCGACCGCTCACGACAGGCGGCCACGCCTGCAATGGGACCGGACCAGCCGTACGCCGGGACCCAGGGCGCCTCCGGGACCGTACCCGCGCAGGGGGCCCAGCCGTCCTCCCCGTACGACGCGCCCGGTCCGCAAGGCACCACCGCGCCGCAGGGAAGCCATCCCGGAGGACTCACACCCTCCGACCCTTCTGCCGTCACCCAGCCGTCCGGGCCCGCCGCCGGCGGCCCGGTCGACTACAGCCACCCCGGCCGGCAGAACGCGGCGCCGCCTCCGCCTCCGCCTCCGCCGACCGCCCCACCCGCGCCGCCCGGGCAGCCCGCTCGGCCCGTCGCGGGCGACGCGACCGGCTGGTCCATGGAGGAGCGGCTCTACAACCAGGTGTGGGGCATGTTCGAGGACCTGGCCCGCACCACTGCCGCCTACCGCAGCGCCGTCGACTTCGCCGACTCGCGCCTGGAGCAGGAGCTCGACAAGGTCCTTTCCGACCCGCGCGGCCGGATCGGCGGGCAGGGTGACGCGGCGCGCGAGGAGGCCCACGCCAAGCACGTCCACCTGGTCGACCAGGCCAGGGCGGCCCTCGACCGGGACCTCGCCCAGCTCACCGCCGAGGCAGAGGTCGTCGAGCCCGCGCTGCCCGCGGCGTACGCGCGCTGGGACAACCCGGTCTGGCACGGCTACCGGGTGCCGATGGAGATCCCCATGGCCGTGCGCCTCGGCGACCTCCACCTGCCCGAGAGCGAGGGCCTGAGCGTTCCGATGCTGGTCCGGCTGCCACTGGAGCGTGGCCTGTGGATCGACAGCGGTCGTGCCACCCTCGACGACTCGCTCGCCGACTCCGACGAGCTGCGTCGCCTCGCCATGGACACGGCGGTGGCGCAGGCCGCGCGGCTGCTCGCCGTCTATCCCGCGGGCGAGTTCAGCGTGCACGTCATCGATCCGGCCGGTTCGGGAGCCTCGTCTCTCGCGCCGCTGGTGCAGACCGGGGTGCTCGACAGCCCGCCTGCCGCCGGTGCCGCCGGTGTGGCCGACGTCCTGGCGCGGCTCACCCAGCGGGTGGACCTGGTGCAGATGGCGGTGCGCGGCGGCGCGGCCGACTCGCTGCCGCCGGGCCTGGACACCGCCGAGCAACTGCTGATCGTGAACGACTTCCCGCACGGCTTCGACGACCGCGCCGTGACCCAGCTGCGCTATCTCGCGGACGAGGGTCCGGCCGTCGGCGTCCATCTGATGATGGTGGCCGACCGGGAGGACGCCGCCGCCTACGGGCCGCTGCTCGAGCCGCTCTGGCGCTCGCTGCTGCGGCTCACTCCGGTGCCGGACGACCACCTCGCCGACCCGTGGGTCGGGCACGCATGGACCTACGAGCCCGGGCTCGTACCGCCGGGCAGCCAGGTGCTCCAGCAGGTGCTCACGCAGGTGGCGGCGGCCCGCCGTCCTTGGAACCGCTGAGTCCCGTGCCAAGTACTCGTAAAGGCGTTTGACCAGGGAATTTGGCACTTCTTTTACTATTCACTTTACCTTTCCTTGGTGATTCGGGTACTCTCTTTTCCACGGAGGGGAGTACTCCCTACCTGCTGCGGCGTCCCCGTCAATACGGATCAGGCCAGATCCCGGGGCGTCGGCCCGTACACCACGGGTGGAAGAGACCTCCGGTAGCGACGACGCTGAAATCTGCCGTTACGTACTGCCGGAGGCGCAGTGGATGTTTCCGTGACCCTGTGGGTCCTGACAATCGCGGGCCTCGCAGCCCTGATCGCGGTCGACTTCTTCATCGGCCGTAAGCCGCACGACGTGTCGATGAAGGAAGCCGGAATCTGGACGATCGTCTGGATCGTCCTGGCCGGACTGTTCGGCCTGGGACTGCTCGTCTTCTCCGGCGGTGAGCCCGCCGGAGAGTTCTTCGCGGGCTTCATCACCGAGAAGTCGCTGAGCGTCGACAACCTCTTCGTCTTCGTCCTGATCATGGCGAAGTTCGCGGTGCCCTCGCAGTACCAGCAGCGGGTGCTCCTCGTCGGTGTGCTGATAGCCCTCGTCCTGCGCGCGATATTCATCGCCGCG
Source organism: Streptomyces sp. NPDC029292 (assembly GCF_055569295.1). Lineage (NCBI taxonomy): Bacteria > Bacillati > Actinomycetota > Actinomycetes > Kitasatosporales > Streptomycetaceae > Streptomyces > Streptomyces sp. NPDC029292. Next base: position 50,703 of record NZ_JBVHXR010000034.1, on the reverse strand, counting down.
GGCGCCGCGATTCTCGCGAGCTTCGCGTGGGTCTTCTACATCTTCGGCGCGTTCCTCATCTACACCGCCTGGAAGCTGATCCAGGAGGCCCGGGCCGACGAGGAGGACGAGGGGTTCGAGGAGAACCGGCTGCTCAAGGCCGCCGAGCGACGCTTCGGCGTGGCCGACCGCTACCACGGCACCAAGCTGTGGATCCAGCGGAACGGCAAGCGCGTCATGACGCCGATGCTGGTCGTGATGCTCGCGATCGGCACCACCGACGTGCTCTTCGCGCTCGACTCGATCCCCGCGATCTTCGGCCTGACCCAGGACCCGTACATCGTCTTCACGGCCAACGCGTTCGCGCTGATGGGTCTGCGGCAGCTGTACTTCCTCATCGGCGGCCTGCTCAGGAAGCTGGTCCACCTCAGCTACGGCCTCTCGGTCATCCTCGGCTTCATCGGCGTCAAGCTGGTGCTGCACGCGCTGCACGAGTCCGGGGTCCATGTCCCCGAGATCTCCATCCCGGTCTCGCTCGGCGTGATCTGCGCGGTCCTGGTGGTCACCACGATCACCAGCCTGATCGCCTCCAAGAAGCAGGCGGCGCAGGACGAGGTCAAGAGCGCTCCGAAGGACAGCATCGACGTCTGACCACCCTCGGACGTAGTGACAACCACCTCCGGGAGCGGTGCACGGTGAATTGCCGGCCACCGCTCCCGGTGCTTGCTTGAGTGCTGAGCGCTCCCCGGCCCGGGGGCTCCGCGCCACCGGAGTGCGGGGCCCGCGTCCGGCTGCGACGATCGCTGCATGATCGTTCGGCTCTGGTCACTCGTGACGCAGTGGACGGCCGTCGTGCCCGTGCTCGCGGTGGTCCTGCTGGCCTTCACCTGGGGTCGCGACCTGCCCGGCGCGGTCGTCGCGCTGGTGACGCTGGTCCTCGCCGGAGCCGTGCTCGCGGCCGTTCATCACGCCGAGGTGATCGCACACCGGGTCGGTGAACCCTTCGGTTCGCTCGTACTCGCCGTCGCCGTCACGATCATCGAGGTCGCGCTGATCGTCACCCTGATGGTGGACGGCGGAGACAAGAGCTCGACCCTGGCCCGCGACACGGTGTTCGCGGCCGTGATGATCACCTGCAACGGCATCGTCGGGATCTGCCTGCTCGTCGCCTCGCTGCGGCACGGGCTCGCGGTCTTCAACGCCGAGGGCACCGGCGCCGCGCTCGCGACCGTCGCGACGCTGGCCACGCTCAGCCTGGTGTTCCCGACCTTCACCACCAGCAAGCCCGGCCCGGAGTTCTCCGCCACCCAGCTCACCTTCGCCGCGCTCGCCTCGCTGGTTCTGTACGGCCTCTTCGTGACGACCCAGACCGTGCGCCACCGCGACTACTTCCTGCCGATCACCCGGCAGGGCGAGGTGATCGACGCGGACGACCACGCCGACGCCCCGTCCGCCCGTACCGCCGGTATCAGCCTGGGGCTGCTCGGCCTGGCCCTCGTCGGCGTCGTCGGTCTCGCCAAGGGCGTGTCGCCCACCATCGAGTCCGGGGTCCAGGCGGCCGGTATGCCGCAGTCCGTGGTCGGTGTGATCATCGCGCTGCTCGTGCTGCTCCCCGAGACCATCGCCGCGCTGCGGTCGGCCCGTCGCGACCGGGTGCAGACCAGCCTCAACCTCGCCCACGGCTCGGCCATGGCCAGCATCGGACTGACGATCCCCGCCGTCGCCCTGGCGACGGTCTGGCTCTCCGGGCCGCTCGTCCTCGGCCTCGGCTCCACCCAGATGGTGCTGCTCGCGCTGACCGTGGTGGTGAGCTCCCTGACGGTGGTTCCCGGGCGCGCGACTCCCCTCCAGGGAGGCGTCCATCTGGTGCTGTTCGCGGCGTACTTGGAGCTGGCGATCAATCCCTGACCGACGGCAGACCCTGACCGGCGGTCACCCCTTGGCCGGCGGTCACTCGGTGGCCGACGGCCAACCCTCGCCGACGGTCACTCGGTGGCCTGTGCGGCGGCCAGTCGCGGTACCGGCCGCGTCTCCGGCAGCAGCGCGAAGCAGCCCAGGCTGAGGAGCGCGATCCCGGTCAGGTACGCGGCCACGCCCCAGGGGATCCGTTCCCCCTGGGCCACCGCCGTCGCCACGATCGGCGTGAGCGCGCCGCCCAGGACCCCGCCCAGGTTGTAGCCCACCGCCGCGCCCGTGCAGCGCACCCGGGGCTCGTACAGCTCCGGCAGATACGCGGCGATCACGGCGAACATCGTGATGAACGTGATCAGGGCCACCAGGAAGCCGAGGAACATCAGCAGAGGCTCGCCGGTCGACAGCAGCGCGACCATCGGGAACATCCACAGCGCCGCGCCCGCGCAGCCCGCCAGACACATCGGCCGCCGCCCGTAGCGGTCGCCGAGCAGGGCCACCAGCGGCGTCAGGGAGCCCTTCACCACCACGGCGGCCATGATGCAGGTCAGCATGACGGTACGGCTCACACCGAGGCGCTCGACGCCGTAGGCGAGCGCCCAGGTCGTCACCGCGTAGAACACCGCGTAGCCGACCGCGAGTCCGCCGGCCGTCAGCAGCACGAGCCGCCAGTGACCGCGCACCACCTCGACGAGCGGCACGCGCGCGTGGTCCTGCATTTCCAGAAAACGCGGACTCTCCGCGAGCGAGCCACGCAGCCACAGCCCCGCCGCCGCGAGCACGCCCGCCGCCCAGAACGGCACCCGCCACCCCCACGCCGCGAACTGCGCGTCGGACAGCGTCGCCGACAGCACCAGCATCACGCCGTTGGCCAGCACGAACCCCACCGAAGGACCGATCTGCGGGAAGCTCGACCACAGCCCGCGCCGCTCGGCGGGCGCGTGCTCCGCGGTCAGCAGCACCGCTCCGCCCCACTCCCCGCCGAGTCCGAGCCCCTGCAGAAAACGCAGCACAAGAAGGAGCACGGGAGCGGCCACACCGATGCTGTCGTACGTCGGTACGCAGCCGACGGCGATGGTCGCCGCACCGGTCAGCAGCAGCGAGGCGACCATGACCGGCCGCCGCCCGCGCCGGTCCCCGATGTGCCCGAAGAGCACCGAACCGAGCGGGCGTGCGACGAACCCGACGCCGAAGGTCGCGAAGGCCGCCAGTGTCCCCGCCAGTGGTGAGAAGGTCGGGAAGAACAGCGGTCCGAGGACCAGCGCGGCCGCGGTCCCGTAGACGAAGAAGTCGTAGAACTCGATGGCCGTCCCGGCGAGCGAGGCGGCCGCGAGCCGGAGCATGGAGGGCGCCCTTACGGTGCGTACGTCGTGCATGCCGCGTCAACTACCCACGGTGACCGTCGGTTACGGGGGCGCGCGGGGGCGACGGGGATCAGTAGGTGACCGTGATGCGCCGTGCGGGGCCGTCCACCCGGATCACGCCCCCGTAGGGGAGGACGACTTGCGGATCGGTGTGTCCGAAGTCCACGTCGAAGACGGTCATGGTGTTGGGGGCATACACACGCAGGGCGCGTATGACGGCCTCGCGCTGCTCGGTGGCATAACGGGCGCCCTCCTCGGGGCTGTTGGGGCGCTCGAAGGACCAGGTTTTGGGACGCGCCATCAGGAGTGCGGAGAAGCGTTGGAGCAGTCCGCGCTCGCCCATGTTCCGGAGGGTACGGAAGACCTCTTCACCGCTCGGCATCTCCTCCGAGGTCTCCAGGATGAGCACTCCGCCGTCGTACTCGGTGAGGTCGTGCGAGATCTCGCGGTCGGCCATCAGCAGCGAGCCGACGATCTCCAGGCAGCCGCCCCAACCGCGCCCCTCGACCACCCGGTCGGCGTTCAGCCAGGTCCATCCGGTGCCGGGCCGGGTCTCCGGCTCCGCGTCGAACGTCGCCGGGTCCGCCCAGTCGCGGCTGACGTCGCGCCAGCGCTCGGCGGGCCGCAGCTGGTACTCGCCCGAAGTGAAGAGCGCGGCCCGCAGGGACTCGGCCGTCAGCGGATGCATGGCGCCGGGACGGCCCAGCTCGCACATCACGGTCGCTCCGTGGTAGCCGACGATTCCGGTGCGGCACAGATACGCGAGGAGATTCGTGTTGTCGCTCATGCCGAAGAACGGCTTCGGGTTCGCGCGGATCAAGTCCCGGTCCAGCAGCGGCAGCACGGTGATCTGGTCGTCGCCGCCGATCGACGCGATGACTGCCTTGACGGTCGGATCGGCGAACGCCGCGTGGATGTCGTCGGCCCGCTCCTGCGGCGTCGAGCCCATCTTCCGGGTCGTCGGATACTCGACCGGCTCGAGGCCGTACTCCTTGCGCAGCCGCTCAAGGCCCAGTTCGTACGGGAGCGGGAGGAGCCCCGGCAGCCCCGCGGACGGCGAGATCACGGCTATACGGTCGCCGGGTGAGGGCTTGGGAGGGTACGCGGGCGTCGTCATGACGGGAGGGTACGGGCCGTCACCGCTCAGGCGCACCGTGATAAACCGGGTCTGAGTAGCGGTCCTCGACGGGCCGACAGACCTGAAGGACCGGAGGAACCGTGCCCCGCACCCTGGCCAACGCCCCGATCATGATTCTCAACGGGCCCAACCTCAACCTGCTCGGCCAGCGCCAGCCGGAGATCTACGGCTCCGACACGCTCGCCGACGTCGAGGCCCTGTGCGCGAAGGCGGCGGCCGCGCACGGCGGCACGGTGGACTTCCGGCAGTCCAACCACGAGGGCGAGCTGGTGGACTGGATCCACGAGGCGCGCCTGAACCACGCCGGGATCGTGATCAACCCGGCCGCCTACTCCCACACGTCCGTCGCGATCCTGGATGCGCTCAACACCTGTGACGGCCTTCCGGTGGTGGAGGTCCACATCTCCAACATCCACCAGCGCGAGGAGTTCCGGCACCACTCGTACGTCTCGCTCCGCGCCGACGGGGTCATCGCGGGCTGCGGTATGCAGGGGTACGCGTTCGGGGTGGAGCGGGTTGCCGCGCTGGCGGGGGCGGGGCTGGCGGACGCCTGACGCAGGAAGGCCGGGAGGCCGAGAGGTCGGGAGGCAGGGGGGCAGGGAGGTCAGAGCCGCCCCGCCTCCACGATCCGTCGCAGGAACTGCTGGGTGCGTTCCTCGCGCGGGTTCCCGAAGACCTCGTCGGCCGTACCGCGCTCCAGGACCACGCCGCCGTCCAGGAAGCAGACCTGGTCCGCGACGTCGCGGGCGAAGCCCATCTCGTGCGTGGCCAGGACCATGGTCATGCCGTCGTCCTTCAAGTCCCGGACGACGGAGAGGACTTCGCCCACGAGTTCCGGGTCGAGGGCCGCGGTGATCTCGTCGAGGAGCAGCAGCCGCGGGCGTACGGCCAACGCGCGGACGATCGCCGCCCGTTGCTGCTGGCCGCCGCTCAGCCGGTCCGGGTACTCGCCCGCCTTGGCACCGAGCCCGAGCCGGTCGAGCAGCTCACGCGCGTGCGCCTCCGCCTCCGCGCGGTTCACGCCGTGCACGCGGCGCGGGGCGAGCGTGATGTTCTCCAGGACGGTCATGTGCGGAAAGAGGTTGTACGCCTGGAAGACCACGCCGATCCGGCGGCGCACCGCGTCCTGGTCGGACCGCGGGTCGGTGATCTCCTCGTCGTCCAGCCAGATCGCGCCGTCGTCGATCTCCTCAAGGAGGTTCGCGCAGCGCAGCAAGGTCGACTTGCCGGAGCCGGAGGCGCCGATCAGGGCGGTCACCGTGTGCGGGGCGACCTCCAGGTCGACGTCCCGCAGCACGACAGTGTCGCCGAAGGTCTTGCGGACCGATTCCATCCGCAGCACCGGAGTGCCGGTCATATGGTCCCTCCCTGTGCCCGCTGACGGTCCATCCGGCCCGTGATCCAGTCCGTGAAGCGGGTCATCGGGATGGTCAGGGCGACGAAGACCAGTCCCGCGATGATGTACGGCGTGTAGTTGAGGCTGCGGCCCACGATGATGTCGGCGGCGCGCACCGCGTCGACCGCGCCGCCGATCGAGACGAGTCCGGTGTCCTTCTGGAGGGACACCAGGTCGTTGAGGAGGGGCGGCACCTGGCGGCGTACGGCCTGAGGGAGGACGACGTAGCGCAGGGCCTGCCGGTTGGTGAGGCCCAGCGAACGGGCGGCGGCGCGCTGCGAGGGGTGGATGGACTCGATGCCGGCGCGGAACACCTCGGCGACATACGCCGAGTACGTCAGCGTCAGCGCCGTACCGCCGAGGAGGACCGGGTCCACCGTGATGCCCTGCAGCCGCAGCGCGGGGACGCCCAGCACCACGATCATCAGGTTGATGATCAGCGGGAGTCCGCGGAAGAAGTCCGTGTACGCGGCGGCCAGCGCCCGCAGCGGGAAGAACACCGGGCCGCGCAGGGTGCGGGCGATGGCTATCAGCATGCCGAGGATGAGAACCGCGACGCCACAGATCAGCAGCAGCCGGACATTGAGCCAGAGTCCTTCGAGGACCTTGGGGAACGCCTCGCGCGCGTACTGCCCGTTGAAGAACGTCTCCTTGGTGCGCGGCCAGCCGGGCGCGTTGACCACGACGAGGTACAGGACGACGCCGGTGACCAGGGTGGAGAGCGCGGCGATCGCCGTAGCGCGGCGGGCGCGGACACGCTTGTAGCGGTCCCGCTCGATCCGCCGCTGCGACGGGACGTACGCCTCGGGCATGTCTCCTTCGCCGGAGTCCTCTCCCGACTCCTCCTTCAGGACCGTCACTTGAGCACCGGAGCGTCGACGGCGTCGGACAGCCACTGCTTCTCGATCGAGGCCAGCGTGCCGTCCTCGCGCAGCGTGTCCACGGCCTTCGTCACGCAGGAGGTCAGCGCGCTGCCCTTGTCGAGGACGAGCCCGAACTGCTCGGACGCACCACCCTGGTTCTCGAACTGCCCGACGATCTTCGCGTCGGTCACCTCGGCCGCCGTGATGTAGAAGGCGGTAGGCAGGTCGGTCACGATGGCGTCGACCTGGCCGTTCTTCAGCGCGGACTTGGCCTGGTCGTTCTTCGCGTACGCGGCGGGCTGCTGACTCGGCTTCACCACGTCGTTGATGTAGTTCAGGCTGGTGGTGCCGACCTGGGCGCCCAGCTTCAGGCCCTTCAGGTCCGCGATGCTCGTCGCCTTCGCGGCCTTGGTGCCCTTCAGCGCGATGACGGCCTGGCGCACGTCGTAGTAGCCGGAGGAGAAGTCCACCGCCTTCTTGCGCTCGGCGCTGATCGACACCTGGTTGATGTCGAAGTCGAAGGTCTTCTCGCCGGGCGCGAATGCCTTGTTGAAGGGGACGGACTGCCAGACGACGTCGCCCTTGGCATAACCGAGTTGCTTCGCCACGGCGTAGGCGACCGCCGACTCGAAGCCCTTGCCGTTGGCGGGCTTGTCGTCCTGGAACCACGGTTCGTACGCGGGCTCGTCGGTCGCGATCGTCAGCTTGCCGGACGTCTGGGTGCCCAGCGCGCCCTTCGCGCAGGTCTCCCCGGTTGTCCCGGAGGCCTTGTCGGTCGCCTTCTCCTCCGGCTGCGGAGCACAGCCCACGGCGAGGGCGAGCAGGGCGACGGTGGCGCCGGAAGCGGCGCGGCGCAGGGCGCGTTGGGCGAGATGCATGGCGGGAGAGTGACAGTGCACCCTGCCGTTTGTCGAGGTCACAGGGGCAAATGTCCGCATACTGGGAACGCGTGTTGCGTTCTTGTGAACGCCCGTTGAGAAGCCCGGCCTGGTGCGTGACGAACGGCTCAGCCGGGGCCGTCGGCCGAGGGCGGGGATCGAAGGGCCGACGGCCCGTTCCGCGCAGGAGCCGTCATCCTGTGCGGGGCTGTCTCCAGTGGACTGCACCAGTGCCTGCGCCGGGAGCGCGCGCGTGACACCGGCGCGTGCGTTCGGTTCACACGGGGCGCGTGTTCAGGCATTGCGCGGGGCGTGCGTGCTTACGTTCGCGCGGGGCGCGTGCTCACGCATCACGTGGCGCCCATGGCCGCCGTGGTCGCGCACGCGGGGTGTGCGCTCGCCCGTCACGCGCGGGGCGCGTGCTCGCGAGCACGCGCCCCTGAGCCGGGTTCACGCCCGGGTCACGCCCGGGTTCACCACCCCCGCGCGCGCCACTCCGGCAGATGCGGGCGCTCCGCGCCCAGCGTCGTGTCGTTGCCGTGGCCCGCGTAGACCCAGGTCTCGTCCGGCAGCACGTCGAAGATCTTCGTCTCGACGTCGTGGATGAGGCTGGCGAAGGCCTTCGGGTCCTTACGTGTGTTGCCCACGCCTCCCGGGAAGAGACAGTCCCCGGTGAAGACGTGCGGATGCCCGTGCGGATCGTCGTAGACGAGAGCGATCGAGCCCGGCGTGTGGCCCACCAGGTGGCGCGCGGTGAGTTCCACGCGCCCCACCCGGATCGTGTCGCCGTCGTCGAGGAGGACATCGGTGGGCACCGGGATGCCGTCGGCGTCGTGCCGGCCCGCGTAGGTGCGCGCGCCCGTGGCCGCCACGACCTCCGCGAGCGCCTGCCAGTGGTCGCCGTGCTGATGGGTGGTGACGACGGACGCGATGCCGTCGTCACCGATCAGGGTGAGCAGTGTCGAGGCGTCGTTCGCCGCGTCGATCAGCAGCTGCTCGTCGGTGGCCCGGCAGCGCAGCAGATAGGCGTTGTTGTCCATGGGGCCGACCGCGACCTTGGAGATCATCAGGTCCTGCAGCTCGTGCACATCGGCAGGGCCGCCGACCTTCACCGCTCCGCTGTACGTCATGACGGCAGCCTATAGCGGGGGAAGGGCGGGAAGCGGACCGCCGTCGACGGTCAGACCGGCTCCGTCGCGCCGCCCCGCCAGCCAGCCGAGCAGCGCGGGCGCCGGACCGGTCACGGTGACCTCCGGGCCGCTCTCCGTGGCGCGCCCCGTGCTCCACGCGCGCGTGCCGTCGGTGACGCGGGTGGGAGGCACATCGGGGTGCCCGGCGAAGCGGTCGGCGAGAAACTCGATCTCCCGCTCCACGAACTCCTCCGGAAGATCCTCCAGCTCGTATCCGATCCCCAGATCCACGTGATGCAGCTCGACCTCGACCCACCGCCGGAACGGCACCCGGGCCGCGGAGTCCGTGACCCCGTTGCGCAGCTCCACGATGCGGGACCAGTCGGCGGGAGCGGCCCCCGCCTCCTGGAAGCGGGCCGCGCTCTCGCGTACGTCCGCGAGCTGCACGTCGAGAGGGCGCGGCGCGTCCCGTTCGATGTCCGCGTCACGGGCGTCCCCGGTGACGTACATGGGGCGTCCGGCGAGGACGTTCACCAGAGCGTCCGCGTTGCGGGCGAGGTGGGCGAGCACATGGCCACGGCTCCAGCCGGGAAGCCGTGACGGCTCGGTCAGGGAAGCGTTGTCCAGTTTGGCCGCTGCGGTGAGCAGCTGTTCGGTCGCGTCACGTACAGACGCCAGGTCACGCACATGATCGTTCATGGGCTCGACGATAGCCCCGCCACACGTTCGGGTGAAGGCGGTCGACCACCCCCGTAAATCGAATGTGCGTGCTATAAGCTCGGACGCGGCGTCGGGCATGCTTGGTGGTCCGGGATTGTTACCAACCAGGGAAACCAGACCGGCGTTGTCAGTGGCTCCCCCTAGTCTGAAAAAAGACGGGGGCCCCGCCCCTGTCACTTCTCTCAAGAAAGGTGCGGACCGGCGTGGCCGACCGTCTCATCGTCCGTGGAGCGCGCGAGCACAACCTGAAGAACGTCTCGCTCGACCTCCCGCGCGATTCGCTCATCGTCTTCACGGGCCTGTCGGGGTCGGGCAAGTCCTCCCTCGCCTTCGACACGATCTTCGCCGAGGGCCAGCGCCGCTATGTCGAGTCGCTGTCCTCGTACGCCCGGCAGTTCCTCGGTCAGATGGACAAGCCGGACGTCGACTTCATCGAGGGCCTCTCCCCGGCGGTCTCCATCGACCAGAAGTCGACCTCGCGCAACCCGCGCTCGACGGTCGGCACCATCACCGAGGTCTACGACTATCTGCGTCTGCTCTTCGCGCGCATCGGCAAGCCGCACTGCCCCGAGTGCGGCCGCCCGATCACGCGCCAGTCGCCGCAGGCCATCGTCGACAAGGTCCTGGAGCTGCCGGAGGGGAGCCGCTTCCAGGTCCTGTCGCCGCTGGTGCGCGAGCGCAAGGGCGAGTTCGTCGACCTCTTCGCCGATCTCCAGACCAAGGGGTACAGCCGGGCCCGGGTCGACGGCGAGACGATCCAGCTCACCGAGCCGCCCACGCTGAAGAAGCAGGAGAAGCACACCATCGAGGTGGTCGTCGACCGCCTCACGGTGAAGGACTCCGCCAAGCGCCGCCTCACCGACTCCGTGGAGACCGCCCTCGGCCTCTCCGGAGGCATGGTCGTGCTCGACTTCGTCGACCTCCCCGAGGACGACCCCGAGCGCGAGCGCATGTACTCGGAGCACCTGTACTGCCCGTACGACGACCTGTCCTTCGAGGAGCTGGAGCCCCGTTCCTTCTCCTTCAACTCGCCGTTCGGCGCCTGCCCCGAGTGCACCGGTATCGGTACGCGCATGGAGGTCGACCCTGAGCTGATCGTCCCGGACGAGGACAAGTCGCTCGACGAGGGCGCCATCCACCCCTGGTCGCACGGGCACACCAAGGACTACTTCGGGCGGCTCATCGGCGCCCTCGCCGACGCGTTGGGATTCCGGACCGACATCCCCTTCGCCGGTCTCCCGCAGCGCGCCAAGAAGGCCCTGCTCTACGGCCACAAGACGCAGATCGAGGTCCGCTACCGCAACCGGTACGGGCGCGAGCGTGTGTACACCACGCCCTTCGAAGGGGCCGTCCCCTTCGTCAAGCGGCGGCACAGCGAGGCCGAGAGCGACGCGAGCCGCGAGCGCTTCGAGGGTTATATGCGCGAGGTGCCCTGCCCCACCTGTGAGGGCACGCGCCTGAAGCCGCTCGTCCTCGCGGTCACGGTCATGGAGAAGTCGATCGCCGAGGTCTCCGCGATGTCCATCAGCGACTGCGCCGACTTCCTGGGCGAGCTGAAGCTCAACGCCCGCGACAAGAAGATCGCCGAACGCGTCCTGAAGGAGGTCAATGAACGGCTGCGCTTCCTGGTCGACGTCGGCCTCGACTACCTGTCGCTGAACCGCGCGGCCGGCACCCTCTCCGGAGGCGAGGCCCAGCGCATCCGTCTGGCCACCCAGATCGGCTCCGGCCTCGTCGGCGTCCTGTACGTCCTCGACGAGCCGTCCATCGGCCTGCACCAGCGCGACAACCACCGCCTGATCGAGACCCTCGTCCGACTGCGCGACATGGGCAACACGCTCATCGTCGTCGAGCACGACGAGGACACCATCAAGGTCGCCGACTGGGTCGTCGACATCGGCCCCGGCGCGGGCGAGCACGGCGGCAAGGTCGTGCACAGCGGCTCCTTGAAGGAACTGCTCGCCAACCCCGACTCGGTGACCGGGCAGTACCTGTCGGGCAAGAAGGAGATCGCCCTCCCGGACATCCGCCGCCCCGCCGACCCGAGCCGCAGGCTCACGGTGCACGGCGCCCGCGAGAACAACCTCCAGGACATCGACGTGTCCTTCCCGCTGGGCGTCCTCACGGCCGTCACGGGTGTCTCGGGCTCCGGCAAGTCGACGCTGGTCAACGACATCCTGTACACGCACCTGGCCCGCGAGCTGAACGGCGCGCGGAACGTTCCTGGGCGGCACACGCGCGTGGAGGGCGACGACCTCGTCGACAAGGTCGTGCACGTCGACCAGTCGCCGATCGGCCGTACGCCGAGGTCGAACCCGGCGACGTACACCGGAGTCTTCGACCACGTCCGCAAGCTGTTCGCCGAGACGACCGAGGCGAAGGTGCGGGGCTACCTGCCCGGCCGCTTCTCCTTCAACGTCAAGGGCGGCCGCTGCGAGAACTGCTCCGGTGACGGCACCATCAAGATCGAGATGAACTTCCTGCCGGACGTGTACGTCCCCTGCGAGGTCTGCCACGGGGCGCGCTACAACCGGGAGACCCTGGAGGTCCACTACAAGGGCAAGTCCATCTCCGAGGTCCTCGACATGCCGATCGAGGAGGCCCTCGGCTTCTTCGAGGCCGTGCCCGCGATCGCCCGCCACCTCAGGACGCTCAACGACGTCGGTCTCGGCTACGTCCGGCTCGGCCAGTCCGCGCCGACGCTGTCCGGCGGTGAGGCGCAGCGCGTCAAGCTCGCGAGCGAGCTGCAGAAGCGCTCCACGGGACGCACGGTGTACGTGCTCGACGAGCCGACCACCGGTCTGCACTTCGAGGACATCAGCAAGCTCATCACGGTGCTGTCCGGCCTGGTCGACAAGGGCAACACGGTCATCGTCATCGAGCACAACCTCGACGTCATCAAGACCGCGGACTGGGTCGTCGACATGGGTCCCGAGGGTGGCAACGGCGGTGGTCTCGTGATCGCCGAGGGCACGCCCGAGCAGGTCGCCGGTGTTCCGGCCAGCCACACCGGCAAGTTCCTGCGCGATGTCCTCGGCGCCGACCGGATCAGCGACGCGGCCCCGGTGAAGGCCCCGCGCAAGACCGCCGCCAAGACGGTGGCGGCCAGGGCGACGGCGAAGAAGACGGCCACGAAGACCGTCAACAACACGGCCACCAAGAAGGCGGCCGCCGCCACGAAGAAGACGGCCACCAAGACGGCCACCAAGAAGGCGACCCCCGCGAAGAAGACCACGCGGGCCCGCAAGGCCTGAACCAGGCGGCCGCACAGGGCCGGTCTGCATCAGGCGCCGCCCAAGGCCTGACATGGCGCACCGCCCGGCGCCCCACGGGAAGTTCCCGTGGCGTGCCGGGCGGTGCGACGATTCGTGGATGCGTCGGCGCCGGTCGGGCGCCGTCGCGCATCCGCGTGCCGTTCGGGTCGGTCCGTTCGGGACCGGTCCCGTCGGCGTCGGGGCTACGAGGTCCGCGCCGGGTGGGCGACGGACACTCCTCGCGCGAGGGGCATGTTCGGCCCCTCACACAGCCACGGGCACAGGCGCGCCCGACCGTGCCTTGAGGTGCCCCCTGAGGGTGAAGCCCTCGGTGGACGCCTCCCGGCGGCTCAGTGGGACGCCGTCGGTGAGGAGCTTGCGGGCCGCCATGTGATCGGCGGGCCGGTTGACCGACTCGACCGCGACGAGTTCGTCGTCACGGAAGAGCAGGACCGAGAAGGATCCGGGGTCGCCGAGAACCAGCTCGTTGTCGTGGTCGTGGCCGAGTCCTGCGATCTGCAGGGTCGTCGAGAACTGGGTGCTCCAGAACCAGGGCAGGTCGTCGTACGTCCTGGTGGTGCCGGTGAGCCGGTCGGCGACCAGTCGGGCGTGGTCGACGGCGTTCTGCACCGACTCGATGCGCAGTCGCGTGGCGGAGCGCGGATGGGGGAACACCGCGCAGTCGCCGATGGCCGAGATGTGCGGATCGCTCGTCAGCAGCCGCGAGTCGGTGACGATTCCTCCGTCGACGGACAGTCCGGCCGCCTCGGCCAGTTCCGTACACGGTGTGGCCCCGACACCGACCAGCACGAGGTCCGCGGGCAGCCGGCGGCCGTCGGTGAGTTCCACCGCCGCCGCCCGTCCGTCGCCGTCGCTGTGGAAGCGGACGACGCCCTGCCCGAAGAGCAGTTGGTTGCCGCGTTCCTCGTGCAGGCGGGTGAAGTGCCCGGCCGTCGGTGTCGAGGCGACTCGGGCCAGGGGCCGCCCGAGCGTTTCGACGACGGTCACCTCGTGTCCCAGCGCCTGGGCCGACGCGGCGAATTCGAGGCCGATGAATCCGGCGCCGACGACGACCACGTGTGCCGCTTCGGCGAGGTCCTTCCTGAGGGCGTCGGCGTCCCGCAGGGTGCGCAGCGTTCGTACGCCCCGCAGGCCGTAGCCGGGCACCCGCAAGCCCCTGGGCAGGGACCCGGTCGCCAGCACCAGATGGTCGTAACCGTGGACGGAGCCGTCGGCGCAGCGGACGGTCCGCGCGGTCCGGTCGACGGCGACGACGGTGGCGGTGATCCGCTCGACCGCGTGGCGCTCGTAGAACGTCTGTGGTCGCAGCCACAGTTGGGACTCGTCCGCGTCGCCCTTGAGGTACGCCTTGGACAACGGCGGGCGTTCGTAGGGGAGTCCGCCCTCGTCGCCCATGAGGGTGATACGGCCCTGGTGGCCGCGCCCGCGCAAGGAAGCGGCGGTCTGGTAGCCGGCCTGCCCGGCGCCGATGACGAGGACGTGCCCGGCGTCTGCGTGCGTGGTCATCAGCTCTGCCGTTCCGGGACGTGGACGACCAGGCCGTCGAGGGCTTCGGTGACGACGAGTTGGCAGCTCAGCCGGCTGTTTGGCTCGCGTGAGCAGGCCACGAAGTCCAGCATGCCGTCCTCCTCGTCGTCCATCTCGTCCAGCTTGTCGAGGCTGTCGGTGGCGACGTAGACGTGGCAGGTGGCGCACTGGGCGTAGCCGCCGCACTGGCCGACTATGCCGTCGACGTCGTTGATGACGGCGCCGCGCATGACGCTGGTCCCCACGGGGATGTCGAGTACTTGCTCGATCTGGTCGGTGGCGACGTAAGTGATCTTGGGCATGGGGAGCTCCTCGGAGAAGGCCGGCGAGCGCGGCTGACGGGTCGGTGCGGGGCGGGCGTGGGGCGGCTCGTGGTGGTGCCGGGGGCGCTTCGTTCTCGTGGTGGTGCCGGGGGCTTCGTGTTTGCGGTGGTGCAGCGGGGGTGGTGGGCCCCGCCCCGGACTCGTCTGTCCTCAACTCCCTTGTGTGCAGGGTGAGTTGAGATGGGGTTCGACGGGTCCGGGACAGCGGGCGCCCGGTGGGGCCGGTTCGGTCAGTGCGGTCCGCCGGATGGGGACCGAGCCCGCCCGGTGCTGCTTGGTGGCGGTCGCTCCGTGGAGAGGACCCGTATCGGCTCCGAGGTCCGCCTTCTCCTCACCCATGGGTCGCTGGGCAGCAGTTCGGCGCTGCTGTGGACCTTCGGCAGTACGGAACGGACGCCCAGCACGGCCACGGCGCCGTGGGTGTCCTGGCCCAGCGTGAGGTCGGCGATCGCTGGTATCGGGCGGCTGTCCGGCGGATGCCAGGTCAACAGGGCGGGTGGTTCCTCGGGGCCGGAGAGCGTGAAGTCGGTCATGGGCGTGTTGAGTCCTTCCCCGGTGGCCTTGAGTACCGCTTCCTTGCGGGTCCAGTAGGTCAGGCAGGCGCGAGCGCGCCGCTCCTTGGGGAGCGCCTCGATCGCCGCCCGCTCGACCGGAGTGAGGACGAGTTCGTACTCCGGCGGCAGCCCGGGGTCGTCCCAGGGCTCCGCCTGTTCGACGTCGAGCCCCAGGGGGCTGCCCAGGGCGATGGCCACCGCCACGATGTCGCCCGAGTGCGAGATGGACAGTTCCCATCCCGCGCCGGCGCCCACCGCGTGCGGTTTGCCGTGCGGCCCGCCGCACTCCGCGCACCGTGTGCGGAAGCGGATCGCCTCCGGAGCGGTGCCCACCAGTGAAGCCAGGGCGGTCTTGGCCAGCATCCGTCCGGTGACGAACCGGGCCAGATCGAGTTCGTGGGCGAACGACGAGCAACGCGTGAGTTCCGTGCTGTCCAACAGTCCGAACCAGGAGGACGGCTGGGGCAGCGGTGGCAGTGACCAGATGTGGGCCTCGGCGGCGATCTGAAGTGCATCGGCGCCTCCGGCGTGAGCCAGCGTGGAGCTGGTTGCAGGGAATGGCGTCATTGCGGTTTTCACCTCCGTACTGCGGCAGTGGCTCTGCCGCGCAGTACCGAGTCTTCGCTCCGGGGGGACCCCCGGGATAGCAGGAAATCCTCCGTCGTCCGGGGGTGGAAAACCCTCCCCCCGAGGCGCCGTTATTGCTTGCCGGCTTGGCCGTTAAATGCCCGCTTGGCAGACGAAGCTGAGGTGATAACAGCCCGAAAGCGCGCCTTCCTAACTTTCTCGGCAGAAGGAAAAACCGCAGCTCAGATAAGTGAGCGCAGGCCGAGAGGGACAGAATCAATATGAAGATCAACTGGATTGTCGCCGCCAAGTCGATCACCATCGCGCTCGTCGCCGGAGCGGCCGTTTACAGCGCCGGCGGCACCGCGGTAGGCACCCTCGGCGAAGGGGCCGCCTCGTCGTTCACGACGGTCGCCTCCAACACCCCGCAGGACTCGACTCCTTGGCCGACGGCCGTCCAGGCCGCGTACACCCCGCAGGACTCGACCCCCTGGCCGACCACTGCCCAGGTCGCGTACACCCCGCAGGACTCGACTCCTTGGCCGACGACCGTCCAGGTCGCGTACACCCCGCAGGACTCGACTCCTTGGCCGACGACCGTCCAGGTCGCGTACACTCCGCAGGACTCGACCCCCTGGCCGACCGCCGTCCAGGCCGCCTACACTCCGCAGGACTCGACCCCGTGGCCCACCTCGGCCGCTGTCTGAGGCCGAACGCGCGGCAGGGACCGACTACCCTGCCCCCTGGGCGGCTCGACTCAGCCGCCGCATCCGGTTCACTGCTTGACCCACTGCCCGCACTTCCCCGGTCGAGGTAACTCCCGGCGGATGGTTCGGCTCGATCAGCCGGGCGGATAACCTACATTGGATCTCGACCGAGGTCAGGACGTCCAAATAGGGGGCCGAGGTGGGGGAACAACTCAGCTTCAAGGTCTTGGGGCCACTTGAAGTGACGGTGGGGGAAAAAGGCATCCCGCTCGGCGGCGCACGGCAACGCACCATTCTCGCCCTGCTATTGCTCACTCCGGGCCGGGTCGTTCCGGTGGACACCATGGTGGACACGGTCTGGAACGACAACCCGCCGACCACCGCCCGTACCCAAGTAGCGATCTGCGTCGCGGCACTCCGGAAGATCTTCAAGGCCGCGAGCGTCACCGAGGACGTCATCGTCACCGCGCACCCGGGCTATGTGCTCAACACCAAGGAACACCTCTTCGACTCCGTGGAGTTCACCTCCAGCGTGCAGGCGGCCGAACAGGAGACCAAGGAAGGGCGTTTCCCGGAAGCCGCGTTGGGCTACGCCCAGGCGCTCGACCTGTGGCGGGGCCCCGCGTTCGCCGGAGTGAGCGGGCAGTTGATCGAGGACGAGGCCAGGCGTCTTGAGGAGCATCGACTCAACGCCTATGACGACTCCACCCTCGTCCATCTGGAACTGGGCCAGCACCAGGAACTCATCCCGGGACTCGCCGCGATGGTGCGCGAACATCCCCTGCGCGAACGCACCCGCCATCACCTGATGCTCGCGCAGTACCGCTCCGGCCGCCGCGCCGACGCGATGGAGACCTTCCGCGACGCGCGCAGCCGGTTCATCGACGAACTCGGCATCGACCCGGGACCCGACCTCCAGGAACTGCACGACGCGATCCTGCGCGACGACCCGTCACTCGCTCCGGTGGTCCAGCCCCCGGTGGAGCGTCGGCCGGCCCAGGCTCAGACGTACGCCGTCCCCTCCGAACTGCCGCCCGACGTCCCCGCGTTCACCGGACGCACCGAGGAACTCGCCGCTCTGGCAAGCCTGGTGTCCGGTGCCGAGGAGGAGCGCGTCTCCAGTACGGGCCTGATCACCGGCCCCGCCGGCATCGGCAAGAGCGGTCTGGCCATGCACTGGGCCTTCCGCGCCTCCGAACACTTCCCGGACGGCCAGCTCTTCGCCGACCTGCGGGGTTACGACGAACACCACGAACCGGCAACCGCACACGAGGTACTCAGCCGCTTCCTGCGCTCCCTGGGCGTACCCGGCGAGCAGATCCCCGGCGATCTCGAGGAGCGGGTCGCCCTCTACCGCAGCCTCCTCGCCGACCGGCGCGTCCTCATCGTCCTCGACAACGCCCGTACGTACGCGCAGATCCGGCCGCTGCTGCCCGGCAGCGGACAGTGCTGCGTCCTGGTCACCAGCAGGGACCAGCTGGAACAGCTCGTCGCCTGGCCGCCGCAGGCCCGCGTACACCTGGGTCTGCTGTCCGAGGCGGAGTCCGTCCAGCTGCTCACCACGATCGTCGGCGACCGCAGGATCGCCCCCGCCCGCGCCGACGCCGTCCAACTGGTCGAACTGTGCGACCAGTTGCCCCTGGCGCTACGGATCGCCGCCGCCCGGCTCGCCTCCAAGCCGCACTGGACGGTGCGCTACCTGGTGACGCGGCTGAGCGACGAGCGCCGGCGGCTCGACGAGCTCAGCCAGGGCGAATCCCAGGTCCGCGCCAGCTTCGCGCTCAGCTACCGGTATCTCTCCGAGGAGTCGGCGCGGCTCTTCCGCCGACTCGGGCTGCTCGACGTACCGGACTTCAGCGCCTGGGCCGCAGCCGCGCTGCTCAACAACGAGATCCTCGACGCGGAGCGGCTCATAGAGGCACTCGTCGACGCCCAGTTCCTCGATGTGGTCGGCATCGACGCCACCGGCCAGCTGCGCTACCGCTTCCACAGCCTGCTGCGCCTGTACGCCTCCGAACGCGCCCGGCAGGACGAGCCGGAGCCGGACCGGCTGGCCGCCCGCACGCGTTTCCTGCGTACCCTCCTGACCATCGCCGAGGAGGCCGGCTGGCGGGAGGGCGGCGACAGCAGGGTGATGCCGCACAGCAGTGTTCAGCGGCGGCGGATCGATCCCGGACTCCTCGACGAGCTGCTTGCCGCGCCGCTCGAGTGGTACGAGGCCGAGCGGCTCGCCCTGGTGGCGTCGGTCCGGCAGGCGGCCCGGATGGGTCTGGCCGACGTCGCCTGGGACCTGACCGTCTCCTCGACGGACTTCTTCGCGACCCGCAGGTACACCGAGGAATGGCGCAAGTGCTGCGAAGAGGCCCTGGACGCCGCCCACTCGGCCGGTGACCTGGTCGGTCAGGGGACGATGCGCTACGGCCTCGGCACTCTCGAAATGAGCACCAACCTCGAGGCCGCCTCACCGCACTTCGACGAGGCGCTGCGGTTCTTCGACGAGGCCGGTCACCAGCAGGGGCGAGCGGTGACGCTCCGGTGCATGGCCATGATCGACCGCAACCGGGGAGAGCTCGATGCCTCCATGGAGCGCTTCGCGGAGGCCCTCGACATCTTCCGCGCCGTCGGTGACGGCAGGGGTGAGGCGCACACCCTGAACAACATGTCGAACACCGAACTGGCCCGGGACCGCCTCGATTCGGCGATGCGGTTCGCCGTTGACGCCGTCCGCGCCGAGGAGGAGCGCGGGGTGGACAACACCCGCAACCTCGCGCAGGCGGTGTACCAGCTCGGCCGGGTCCACCTCGCCCTGGGAGAGCTGGACCCCGCCGAGAAGTCCTTCCTGCGGACGGTGCGGATCGTCAAGGAGAAGTCCGACATGGTCGGCCTCTCCCACGCGCTGCTCGGCCTCGGCGAGACCCGCCTCGCCAAGGGATCACTGGAGCAGGCCGAGACCACGCTGGCGGATGCGCTGGACATCGCGGAGGAATGCCGGAGCCCGATGGTCGCGGGCCGGATCAACCTCGTACTCGGCGAGGTCTGCATTCGCCTCGGCCGGCCCGAGGTCGCCCGCCGGCATTTGCTCACCGCCCAGGAGAAGTTCGTCGAGGTCGGCGCGCGGGCGTGGGAGCAGCAGGCGGAGGAAGCGCTGGGCGCGCTGGTGGGCTGACTTCCCGATGACGCCGCAAAGTTCGAGGTGACGCCAAAAGGGTGCCTCGGTCCGGAGGAATTCCGGGTCGGGGCACCTTTCTTGTCGTTGTCGTCCGCAGACCGGGATTCGGCAGGGGAAGCCGGAGCGGGCGCACAGTTCACATTCACAGACTTGGCACCACTCGTTTCCTGCGCACCCTGCTGCTGACGATCGCCGAGGAGGCCGACGGGTGTGAGCAGGCCGGCAGTGTCATGGGCCGGCTGGTAGCGGCCGAGGAGGCGCTCGGTGCTCTGTTGGGATGAGCCACGCCTTCGGCGCGTACGAAGCGGACGAAAATGTGCCCGTGACCTGGAACGACCAGGTCACGGGCACACTTTTTCGAGTGGCCGGAACACTCACCCGAACAGTTCGGCGAGCGCCTCCATGTCGATCGGGACGGGCGGGACGCGGTAGTCCGTCGGCGGCTCGGCGTTCAGCAGGTGGCGGACCAGGAAGTCCCACTTGCGCTGGGTCACGTAGTGCTCGTAGCCGAAGTAGATGTGGTCGGCGTCCGGGACCACGAGGAGGTCGAAGTCCTTGCCGTGGGCGATCAGTCGCTCGGCGAGCCGCAGCGTCACCTGCGGGGGAACGCGGTCGTCGAGGCCGCCGTGGATCAGCAGGAGCTTGCCGGTGAGGCGGTCCGCGATCTCGACGTTGGAGAGCGAGGCGTACGCCTCCGCGTCGTACGGGCCGTGGTAGGCCTCGGCGAGGCCGGGCTCCAGATGACGGAAGTCGTGCATGCCGGACTCGGCGACACCGGCCTTGAAGACCTCCGGGTAGCGCAGCAGTGCCCGCGCGGCGGCGTATCCGCCCGAGGACATACCGGTGACGCCCACGCGGTCCAGGTCCATCCACGGCCGGGTGGCGGCCAGTTCGCGGAGCGCCGCGACATGGTCGGCCAGGCCGCAGGCGTCGCCGAGATTGCCGTACGAGGCGTCGGCGAACGCCTTGCTGCGGCCGGGGGAGCCCTGACCGTCCACGGCGAGCACCACGAAACCGAGCGCGGCCAGCGCCTCGGCCTCGTATCCGTAGTAGCCGGGGTCGAAGGACGGGCTCACCCGGCCCGCGGTCGGCAGGCCGTAGGGGGTGTCGATCACGGGGTAGCGGCGGGCGGGGTCGAAACCGTGGGGGAGGTAGAGAAGTCCGTAGATATCGGTTTTGCCGTCGGCGGAGGTCACCCGGAACCGTTCGGGCCGGCTCCAGCCGGCCGCCTCCAGGCGCGAGATGTCCGCCTGCTCCAGCTCGACCAGCACACTGCCGGTCCAGTCGCGCGCGGTGATCACCGGGGCGGTGTCCGGGGTGGACGCCGAGTCGATGAAGTAGGAGCCGTTCGGCGCGACCGTGACGACGTGGTCGAGGTCGTCGTCGGTGAGCCGGGCGAATCCCGAGCCGTCCAGGCCCGCCGTGCACACCGTCCGGCGGTAGGGGTCGTCCTCGATGAGACCGGACGCGACGAAGTGGACGACCCGCTCCCGCTCGTCGACGTGCAGGATCTCCTCCACGTTCCAGGCCCCCGAGGTCACCTGGGCGATCACCTCGCCGGTGCGGGCCGCCAGCAGGTAGAGGTGGCCCCAGCCGTCGCGCTGGGAGTACCAGAGCACCTCCTTGCCCTGGGAGAGGACCTTGACCATGGGCGCGTGCAGTTGTTGCTGCGCGGGGTCCACCCGGGTCGGGCCCGACTCGGTCACGAGGGTCTCCACCTCGCCGGAGACGGCGTCGAGCCGGTGCAGGCTCAGGGTGTGGGCGTCCCGGGTCCGGTTCAGGTAGTGGACGGCCGAGCCGTCCTCGGCCCACCAGGCCCACTTCTGGAAGATCGGCGACATCATCGACATCGGCACCGGCTCCGCCCGCGCGGCGGTGACCGAACCGGTCGCGACGTCGAGCACGACGAACTCCGCGAGCGGTATGTGCTCGTCGCCGGGGACCGCGAAGCGCGGGGACAGCAGGGTGGGCTCGCCGCCGTCGGCGGGGGCGGCCCGCAGCAGGTGCGTGCGTCGCACTCCGCGCTGGTCGGTGCGGTGGGTCAGGACCCGTGTCGAGTCCGGGGACCAGGCCAGGGCGGGCGGGAGGTGCGGCAGCCCGAGCTTCGTCAGCAGCGTGGAGTACATGAGGTAGTCGGGGTTGGCGCCGTAGTCCTGGTCCTCGGTGCCGTCGGAGGTCAGAGCCCAGTCCCGGGCGCCGTCCAGGGAGCGGGCGCGCAGATCGTGACCGGCGCGGTAGACCGCGTGCTTGCGGTCGGGGGCGGGCACTTCGAGCGGGTTGCCGGGGGCGTCGCCCTCGGACTTCTCGCATACGTAGTCGTCCAGCCGGCACCGCCAGTGCTCACCGAACGCGTCGAACTCGACCGCGTCGGCGGTCGGTTGGATCGCCGGGAACGGAAGCGCCGCCGCGTCGACGTCCTGTCCCGACGCGGTGGCGAGCGCGGTCGCGAGACGTTCGTGGTCGAACGCGTCCCGGCGGCTGCCCGCCGCGGGGTCGACGAGGACGTACCGCTTCCCCTGTGGCGTGTTGACGGTGTACCAGAAGCGGGTGCCGTCCTCGATCCACCGGGGTGTGACCTTGTCACCGAGGACCAGCTCCTTGCGGTGGTGCCGCAGCAGCCGCTCCGCCGTCTGATAGGCCTGCACATCAAGTGGATTCCTGTGCATCGGTTTGCCCTTCCTTCGGGGTAATGAATCCGGATGCCGTGGGAGAACGGCGAATTCCCTCTGCTTTTCTCGGGCCTTGTCATCATCGCCATCCCGTACCGCCCTTGACCAGTCCGGTGCCCGGCGCCCGGCCGGTGTCCTGTCGCCAGGACGCCGGTGTCGTCAAGAGGGCGTCAAGAGCTGCCTTGGCTGTCGAATTGCGACAGACAGCCCGGATGTAGAGGCCGCATAGAAGTGAATGCCACAGTGGCCGCCCGAACGTGAAACAGGACTGCGTGACAAGTGAACACAGGAACTGAGGTGCTGTCGTGAGTACGCAGAACCCGGAAAAGGTCGTGATCGTCGGCGGAGGCATCGCGGGCTCGATGACCGCCGCGTATCTGAAGGCCGCATTCCGTGACCGGATCTCGGTCACGCTCGTCGAGGCGGAGTACGGCGGTGCCGTCGTGGCGGACGACGAGACGAGCCTCGGTGACATCCGGCGCTTCTTCGATTTCCTCGGCCTCGACGAAGAGGACTGGATGCCGGCCTGCGATGCCACGTACAAGCTCGCCGTCCGCCTTCAGGACTGGAACCGTCCCGAGCAGCATTTCTATCTGCCGTTCGAGGACGCCCGGGAGGTGGGCGGCTTCCCGTTGACCGAGTGGTGGCTGCACAACGGGCCGAGCGGGCGGTTCGACCGGGACTGCTTCGTCACCGCCTGGCTGTGCGACGCGGGGCGCAGCCCCCGCCGGCTCAATGGCTCGTTCTCCGGGCCGGGTTGTGCGGCGGGCCCGTACGGCTACCACTTCGAGGCCGGGCCGCTGGCCCAATACCTCACCGGGTACGCGGTGTCCCGGGGGGTGCGGCGCCTCACCGACGAGGTCCTCGACGCGGTGCTGGACGCGCGGGGCTGGATCACGCACGTGGTCACCAAGGAGCACGGGGAGATCGAGGGCGACCTGTTCGTCGACTGCACGGGCGACCGGGGACTGCTCCTGCACCGGGCGCTCAAGGTGCCGTACGTCTCCTACCAGGACACCCTCCCCAACGACAGCGTCGTCACGCTGCGGGTGCCCGCCGACATGAAGGCGCGCGGCATCCCGCCGTACACCACCGTGACCGCGCGCGAGGCGGGGTGGATCTGGACGATCCCGCTGTTCAGCCGGATCGGCACGGGATACGTGTACGCGCGGGAGTACTGCACGCCCGAGGAGGCCGAGCGCACGCTGCGCGCGTTCGTGGGGCCGGAGGCGGCCGGTGTCGAGGCCGTGCACGCCCCGCTGCTCCTCGGCCGCAGCCAGCGGGCCTGGCAGCACAACTGCGTGGCCGTCGGGGCCCTCGGCGGCCATGTCGAGCCGCTGGCGGCGACCGGCGTCTCCTTCGTGCACCACGCGCTGGAACAGCTGGTCAGGCACTTCCCGGCCGCCGACTGGCACCCGAAGCTGCGGGACAGCTACAACGCCTCGGTCGGCCGGGTGATGGACGAGGCACGGGAGTTCCTGACACTGCACTACCAGGGCGCCGCCCGCGACCAGACGCAGTACTGGCGGGACGTCAAGACCCGCCCCGTGCCCGACGCGCTGGCGGAGCGCATCGCCCGCTGGCGGGTGCGGCCGCCGGGCGCCGAGCACATCCCGCTGCACCACCAGGGGCTGCCGTCGCACGCCTACACCTGCGTCCTGCTGGGCACCGGAGCCATCCCGCTGCGCCCGTCGACTGCCGTGTCGCTGGTCGACGACACCGCCGCCCGCAAGGAGTTCGCGGCCGTACGGGATAGCGCGCAGACCCTGGTGGCGGAGCTGCCCACGCAGTTCGAGTACATCACCAGGACGAGCCTGATGCGGGCCTGAGCCGCACGGGGGGCGCATGCGGCGGACGCTCAACGCCACTGGTCCAGGGGGCGGTTGAGGAGGGGGTCCGAGGCGAGGATGGCGCGGTGGACGTCGCGCAGCAACGGGCCGGGTCCGACGCCGAGTTCGTCGCCCAGCATTCGCCTGCCGTGGTCGTAGAGGGCCAGTGCCTCGGCCTGCCGGTCGCAGCGGTACAGGGCCGTCATCAACTGGGCGCGGAAACGTTCATGCAGGGGGTGTCGGGCGACCAGCCGGGTCAGCTCCGGCAGCACCTGCGCATGCCTGCCCACCGCGAGATCCGCCTCGATACGGCTGGCCTGTACGGAGATCCGGGCCTCCTCCAGCGGGGGCCCCTCCGAGGTGGCGAGGTGCTCCGAGACATTGGCGAGCACCGGCCCCCGCCACAGCGCCAGCGCGTCGCGCAGCAGTTCCCCCGCCTCCCGGTACTTCCCGGCGACCATCGCCGACTGCCCTTGCCCGGCCAGGTCCCGGAACTGCACGAGGTCGAAGGGGGCGGCGCCGATCCGCATCGAATAGCCCTGAGCGCTCCGGGTGATGGACGCCTCGGAGCCGAGCGTTCCGCGCAGCCGGGAGACGTAGTTGTAGATCTGCGCGGTGAGCGTGGCCGGCGGATTGTGGCCCCACAGGAACCAGCTCAGCTGCGTGTCGGGGGAGAAGGAACCCTCGGCGATGAGCAGCGCCGCCAGAACCGTTCGCTGCTTCTCCCCGCCCAGCCGTATGTCCGCAGCGCCGTCCCGCACGAACACGGGGCCCAGAATGCCGTACTCCATCGAAATACCTCGCAGATCCGCAGTGAAGAACCATGGCGCACACACCACAGGAAGGAAGAGTGCAGCGATTCGCACCATGGAATAGCCCGGTACTGCGGCGATGTCCATGGAGACCGATTTCGTGATCACGTGGATGCCGGACGGATCCGTTCCTCTGTCCTGTCGACAGGACAGAACCCGCCGCGTCGGCTCCACGTCGGATTCCTGGCACCGGTCATCGGCCTCGGTCCCGTAGGTGAGCCGAATTCATCCGCGAGCTGCCACAACGTCTGTACGGACGCCGTGCGGAACGTCCCGGGGCGCACGGAAGACGCTTGACTCCAGCCACTCGCAGGGATGAAGGTATGGGACGTCATGCGGGCTGGATTTCCGGCCAGGCACTGACAACTTTTCGCGACGGGGGGAGCGTATACGTTGATGGCGATGGCGTCTTTGTCGAAATCTTTTGCCCGAGTCCGATTCCAAGAAATCCGGGAAATGATGTCGCAGCCGGTGGCGTGATCTCCGCCCGCCCCTTTGCCGAACTGCGTGTCCCACGGATCGCCCATCTCGATCCGGGACTCTTTCCCCTACCGGACCACCGTCAAATCACCGCTGCCACAAGACCGTCGCCGTGCTGAGCGACGCGCTGGGACGACCTCGCCATGGCGAGTGGCCCCGGGCTGCGCGAGACGAGCGAGGAGTAGCCCGCAGATGATGCCGTTGGACAGTCAGGAACTGGCCCCCGAAACCCCGTACATCTGGCGAGCGAGACGACCCGGGGCCACCCGCCGACTGATTTGCTTCCCGCACGCGGGTGCCGGCGCGCCCGCCTATGCCGACTGGGCCGCACTGCTGCCGCCCGAGGTCGAACTCGTCGCCGTGCAGCTGCCGGGGCGTCAGAACCGCATCGGCGAGGACCCGTTCACCGAAGTCGGCCCCCTCGTCACCGTGCTCACCCAGGCGCTGCGCCCGGTGCTCGACGTGCCGTTCGCCTTCTTCGGGCACTCCGCGGGCGCGACGCTCGCCTATGAGCTGACCCGGGCGCTGCGGGCGCGCGGCAGCCGGGGCCCCGAGCAGCTCTTCCTCTCCGCGCAGCCCGCCCCCGGCCAGTCGCAGGTCCGGCGGTTGCACGAGCTGTCCGACGAGGACTTCGCCGCCGAGATCGTCCGGCTCGGCGGCATCGACCCGGAGATCGCCGAGGACGAGGACGTCATGGAGTCCATGCTCTACACCCTCCGGGCGGACTTCACCCTCTGGGAGCGGCACAGCCCGGAACCGGGCGCTCCGCTCGACTGCTCCATCACCGTGCTCTCCGGCGAGTCGGACCCGCGCGCGCCATTGGACGAGGTCAAGCGGTGGTCCGAGCACACCACGGGGGAGTTCGGCACGGAGTTCTTCCCCGGCGGCCATTTCTACTTCTTCGAGTCGTCCGCCGAGGTGGTCTCCGTCATCGGCCACAAGATGCTGACGCCAGCGACGAACTGGAGAACCGCATGACCTCCCCCGATGTACTCGGACAGGACGTCCTCCAGGCCCTCACCGACGCGGCCCGGGCCGTGCCCGGTGTCCAGGACGCCGCCGCCGTCGCCCGCAAGGGCGTGCGCGCGGCCGAGCCGGCGAAGACGGCGCCCCAGGCTCCCGCGCCGGCTGCCGCACCCGCGGACGCCGCGGCCGTCGACACCGCGGCCCTCCCCGCATCCGACCTGTACGGCGGAGACCTCGACGTCCTGGACGGCGCGCCCGCCACCCTCCAGGAAGGCCTGCGCCTGGCGGCCGAACTGGCCCCGGACAAGGGCACCGTCTACATCACCGCCGGCCACGACGACGTCCTGCAGACCTACGCGGAACTGCTCGACCAGGCCCAGCACGTCCTCGGCGGCTTCCGTGCCGCGGGCCTGAAGCCGGGCGACGCCGCGCTGTTCGTGTTCGACGACAATCGCGGCTACCTCACCGCGTTCTGGGCCTGCGTCCTCGGCGGCTTCGTACCGACCCCGGTCGCCGTCGCGACCACGTACACCTCCCCGAACGAGACGAACCGCAAGCTGCGCGGTGCCTGGCAGCTGCTCGACCGTCCGGTCCTGGTCACCGATGCCGCCACCGTGGGCGCCCTGTCCGGCGTGCGGGAGCTCTGGAGTGAGCCGGACGTCCGCGTCCTGACGGTCGAGGAGCTCGCCGAACACCCGGCGGACGAGGACTGGTTCCCGGCGACGCCGGACTCCTCGGTGCTCAACCTGCTCACCTCCGGAAGCACCGGTGTGCCCAAGTGCGTGCAGCACACCAACGCGAGCGTGGTCGCCCGGTCGAGGGCGGTCGCCCAGCACTGCGGTCTCACCAGCGAGGACATCAGCCTCATCTGGATGCCGTTCGACCATGTCACCGTCGCCTTCTACAACATCCGCGACGTGTTCCTGCGCTGTCTGCACGTCAACGCCAAGATCGACCACTTCCTCGCCGACCCGCTGCTCTGGCTCGACTGGGCCGACCGCTACCGCGCCACCAACACCTGGGCCCCCAACTTCGCCTTCGCGCTGGTCAACGAGCGAGCGGACGAGATCCGCGAGCGGTCCTGGGACCTCTCCAGCCTCCGTGAACTCACCAACGGCGGCGAGCCGGTGATCGCCTCGACCAGCCACCGCTTCCTGGAACTCCTCGCCCCGCACGGGCTGCCCGCCGACGCGATGGCCCCCGCCTGGGGCATGTCCGAGACCTGCTCCGGTGTCACCTACACCCGGCAGAGCCTGGACGACCGCGCCGCCGGCACCGTCGCCATCGACCCGGCCTCGCTCACCGGCACCATCCGCGACCTCGACCCGGGCGACCACGACGCGGTCGTCCTCTCCCGCGTCGGCCGGCCGATACCCGGCGTACGCATCCGCGTCGTCGACGACAACGGCGCGGTGCTGCCCGAAGGCCGGATGGGCGAGCTGCGCATCACCGGATCGACCATCATGGCGGGCTACTTCGGCAACGAGGAGGCCAACCGGGACGGGTACGACGAGGAGGGCTGGTTCCGCACCGGCGACATGGCCTTCGTACGCGACGGCGAAGTGGTCATCGCGGGCCGCAAGAAGGACCAGATCATCGTCCGCGGCATCAACTACATGGCGCACGAGCTGGAGAGCGTCGTCGAACGCGCCGACGGCGTACGCGTCACCTTCTCGGCAGCGGCGGGCGTCCGCGAGCCCGGAGCCGCCACCGACCAGCTGGTCATCTTCTACGTCCCCACGAGCTGGGACACCGACGCCCTGGCGCGGACCACCGAAGAGGTGCGCGCCATCCTCGTCCGCGAATCGGGGATCGCGCCCGACCTCCTCATACCGGTCACCGAGGCGGAGTTCCCGAAGACCGCGAGCGGAAAGATCCAACGAGCCGCGCTGGTCACCGACTTCAAGTCCGGCCGGTTCGCCGACCGGGTGAGCGGAGCCGCCGACGAGGAACAGGCCGACGACACCTGGTTCTTCGGCCGCCAGTGGGTCGAACTTCCCGCGAGCGCGGGGCTGGACGACGCCCCCGGAGTCCGGCTGGTCCTCGCCGAGGACGGCGACCTGGTGCACCTGGACGTCGAGCGGCCGTACGTCGCGGTCCGCAGGGGCGACGCCTTCACTGCCGAGTCACCGGTGCGCTACCGCGTCCCGGCCGCCGACCGCACGGAACTGCGCCGCCTCCTCTCGGCGGTGTACACCCAGCACGGCGGGATCTCCTCGGTCATCTACGCGCTGCCGCTGTCCCTGGAAGGGGCGCCCGCCGACCGCCTGACGGCCGCCACCGCCGAGCTGACCGCGCTGATCGCGGCCCTCGTCGACGGGGAGTTCGGGCACCCGCCGCTCCTCGTGGTCACCGAGGGCGCGCTGTACGTACGGGAGGGCGACCGCGTCGACCTCGGCGTCTGCGCCCTGCCCGGCCTGGTCCGCACCGCGATCAGCGAGGCCGCGCCACTTCCCGTCCGGCAGCTCGACCTGCCCGCCGACCGGGACACCTGGTCTGCGGCCGTCCGCACCGAACTCGCCGACCGCGACCGCACCGGCCTCATCGCCGTACGCCAGGGCCGCCGCTGGCAGCCCAAGCTGGTCCCGCTCGCCGAGGACGCCGTCCCGAGCGGCAGCCGGCAGCCCGTGACCCCGGGCGGCCTGTACCTGGTCACCGGCGGACTCGGCGGCATCGCCCACGACATCGCCGCCTACCTCGTGGCCGGCTTCGGCATCCGCCTGCTGCTGGTGGGCCGCTCGCCCGCCGAAGGGGAGAAGGCCGCCCGGCTCACCGAACTGTCCCACTTCGGACAGGTCGCCTACGAGCAGCTCGACGTCGCCGACGCGGACGCGCTGGAGGTCGCGGTCTCCTCGGCGGAGCAGCGCTGGGGCCGCCCGCTCGACGGTGTGCTGCACCTGGCCGCCGCGGACCCCACGGGCCAGTGGGCCGACCTCGACCGGCACACCATCGTGAACGAGAGCCCGGACACCTATGCCGAGCAGTACCGTGCCAAGGTCGAAGGCACGCTGGCCATCGCCCGCACCCTGCGGAGCCGGCCGAAGGCGTCCCTGGTGCTCTTCGGCTCCGTCAACGGCGAGTTCGGCGGGCACTCCTTCAGCGCCTACGCCGCGGCCAGCAGCTTCCTCATCGGGTTCGCCGACCACTGGCACCACGAACTCCGGCGACCGGTGCACTGCCTCGCCTGGAGCCAGTGGACCGGAGTCGGCATGAACAAGAGCCAGTCGTCCGCGGCGGCCGAGCACCGGGGCTTCAGGAGCATCGACCCCGACACCGGACTGCGGCTCTTCCTCGAAGCGACGGCTCTGCCCGACCCCTACGTGGTCGTCGGCCTGAACCTGGCGAATCCGGCGATGGTCGAGGAGCTGGTCCCGCAGCAACTGCGGGTCAGTGAGGTCCTCGTCGCCTATGTCGCCGACACCGCCGACCAGGAGGCGGTGCGCACGGCCCTCGCCAAGAGCACCGCCGACTGCCCGGTACCGGTGCGCGTCGCCGTGGTCCCCCGCATCCCGCGGGACGCCTACGGCGCCGTGGACGCCGCCCAGCTCCTGCTGGACTCCGCAGTGGATCGCCCGGCCAGGCGATTCACCCCGCCGCAGACCGAGTTGGAGAGCTCGCTCGCGCTCATCTGGTCCGATGCCCTGGGCCGCCCCGAGGTCGGCAGGGACGAGTCGTTCTTCGAGCTCGGCGGCAACTCGCTGCGCGCCACCCGGCTGCTCGCCCTCACCGAGCAGAAGCTCGGCGTCCGCGTGACGACGCAGGAACTCTACGAGACACCGACCGTGGAGGGCATGGCCGCGGTGATCGAACAGCACAAGGCCGGCTGACCCGCCGACCGACCGACAGCCCGTCACCAGTGGTGGGGCGGGGGGGGGGGGGGGGGGGGGGGGGGGGGGGGGGGAGGGGGGGGGAGGGGGGGGAGAGGACGCACTCCATCTTTTCTTGCCGCCGTCGGTTTTTTTGTGCCCTTT
>NZ_JBVHXR010000034.1:0-20465 GCF_055569295.1 Streptomyces sp. NPDC029292 | reverse complement strand
GTCGAATCCCACACTTCTTTACTGCGGCTTGGCCGGCTTGTTTCATCGACGAGCCCGTTTTTTCGGCTACGTACCCGCGTTTTCTCCTCCCCCCCCCTCCCCCCCCTCCCCCCCCACACCCCCCCCCCCCCCCCCCCCCCCCCCCTTTCCCCCCCCCCCCCCCCCCCCCCCCCCCCCCGGGACGACTGATCGAGGAGTAGACGCCAAGTGATCCCCTTGTCCTTCGCGCAGCGGCGCCTCTGGTTCATCGACCGCTTCGAGGGGCCGTCGGCGACGTACAACATCCCGTTCCTGGCGCGCCTGAACGGAACGCTCGACATGGACGCGCTGTCGGCGGCGCTGCGCGACGTGCTGGTCCGGCACGAGAGCCTGCGCACCGTGTTCGTCGTCGACGACGACGGAGTGCCGGCGCAGCGCGTCGTCCCGGTCGAGGACCTGCTCGTCGACGTCCCACTCGTCGAGGCGGCCCCCGACAAGGTGGACGCCGTGGTGAGCGAGGCGATCGGATACCACTTCGACCTCGCCTCCGAGATCCCGGTGCGGGCCACGGTCGTGCGCTCCGGGCCGGAGGACTACGTCCTGGTCCTCAACATCCACCACATCGCCGCCGACGGCGAGTCGATGGTGCCGCTCACCCGCGACCTGGCGGAGGCCTATCAGGCCCGCCTCGTGGCCGAGGAGCCGGACTGGCCCGAACTGCCCGTGCAGTACCGGGACTACACGCTGTGGCAGCGCGAACTCCTCGGCGACGAAAGCGACCCCGAGAGCGTCATGGCCGAGCAGGTGGGCCATTGGTACGACGAACTCTCCGG
Organism: Streptomyces sp. NPDC029292; assembly: GCF_055569295.1. Lineage (NCBI taxonomy): Bacteria > Bacillati > Actinomycetota > Actinomycetes > Kitasatosporales > Streptomycetaceae > Streptomyces > Streptomyces sp. NPDC029292. The sequence continues at coordinate 19,653 of NZ_JBVHXR010000034.1, read as the reverse complement.
CGCACCCCACCAGTTGCAGCTGCCGACCGACCGGCCCCGACCCTCGGTGATCAGCCACCGCGGCGACATGGTGGACTTCGCCATCGCGCCCGAGCTGGTGGCCGCGGCGGAGCGGCTGGCCCAGGCGCACGGCGCGACGACGCCCATGGTGATGCAGGCGGCGCTGTCCGTGCTGCTGCACCACCTCGGCGCGGGCGAGGACATCCCCATCGGCAACACCGTCGCCGGACGCACCGACGAGGCACTCCTCGACCTGGTCGGCTTCTTCGTCAACACCTGGGTGCTGCGCACCGATCTGTCGGGCAACCCGTCGTTCCAGCAGGTGATCGAGCGGGTGCGGGACAAGGCCCTCACGGCGTACGACAACCAGGACGCGCCGTTCGAGCGGCTGGTGGAACTCCTCAACCCCGAGCGCTCCACCGCGTACCACCCGCTGTTCCAGGTGATGTTCACCTGGCAGAGCAGCGACCGCATCGACCTGGACCTGCCGGGGCTGACCGGGCGACTGGAGGCCGTGCCCACCCACACGGCCAAGTTCGACCTGGAGTTCAACTTCGCCGTCGACCCCGCCGACGACAGCATGCGGTGCGTCCTTGAGTACGCGACCGACCTCTTCGACCGCGCCACGGTGGAGAACATCGGGTCCCGCTTCCTGCAGATACTCGAGGCCTTCGGGACCGAGCCGGGCCGGTCGGTCGGGGCGGTGGACGTCCTGCTGCCCGGCGAGCGCGAGCAGCTCGCCCGGTTCGCCGGATCGGCGGCGCCGACGCCGGAACTGACGGTCCCCGAGCTGTTCGAGCACCAGCTCGCCGTGGACCCCGACGCCCTCGCCGTGCTGTGCGGCGAGGTATCACTGACGTACCGTCAACTCGACGAGCGGGCCAACCGGCTGGCACGGGCCCTGCTGGACCAGGGTGTGACGACGGAGTCCCTGGTGGGGCTCGCGCTGCCGCGCTCGGCCGACCTGGTCGTGGCGATGCTCGGCATCATGAAGTCCGGCGCCGCCTACCTCCCCATCGACCCGCGCTTCCCCAGCCAGCGGCTGAGCGTGGTCCTGGAGCAGGCCCGCCCCGCACTGCTGCTGACCGACGCCGACACGGCGCCACTGCTCCCGGAGCACGACGTACCGGCCGTCCTCCTGGGCGATCTCGACCTCGACGGTGCCGACGCGAGCCCCGTCGACGTCCCCCTGCGCCCGGACAACCTCGCGTACGTGATGTACACCTCCGGTTCCACCGGGGTCCCGAAGGGTGTGGCGATCACCCACCACGGCGTGGTCAACGGCGTGCTGCGCCTGGCCACGGTCGTCGGCGTGGGCCCCGGCTCCCGGATGCTGGCCGGCACCTCCATCAACTTCGACGTCTCGGTCTTCGAGATCGTGACCGCGCTGACCACCGGCGGCAGTGTCGAGGTCGTCCGCGACGTCCTGGAACTGGGGGAGCGCGAGGGCTGGCTCGGCAGCGTCATCAGCTCCGTCCCCTCCGTCTTCTCCGAGGTGCTCGACCAGATCGTCGGCAAGACGAGCGTGGACACCCTGGTGTTCGCGGGCGAGGCCCTGCCGCCGTCGCTGGTGGAGCGCGCCCGCAAGGCCTTCCCGGGCGTCCGCGTGGTCAACAGCTACGGGCAGACCGAGAGCTTCTACGCCGGCACCTTCACCGTGGACGCGGGCGAGGAGTGGGACGCCTCGCGCGGCGTGCCCATCGGCGAACCGCTGGGCAACATGCGCGCCTACGTCCTGGGCCCCGGGCTCGTGCCCGTGCCTCCGGGCGTCACCGGCGAGCTGTATGTCGCGGGCGCGGTCGGACGCGGTTACTACGGCCGTGCCGGGCTGACGGCGGAGCGGTTCGTGCCGTCTCCGTTCGGTCCGGCGGGCTCGCGGATGTATCGCACGGGCGACCTGGCGCGGTGGAACCGTGAGGGGCGTCTGGAGTATGTCGGCCGTGGCGACGGTCAGGTGAAGATCCGTGGTCTGCGGATCGAGCCGGGCGAGGTCGAGGCGGCCCTGAGCGCTCACCCTGGCGTGGCCCAGGCGGTGGTGACCGTCCACGAGCGCGCCGGCGCCAAACAACTCGTCGGCTATGTGGTCCCGGTGGGCATCTTCGGCGCGGACTCCGGTGCCGCCGAGAGCATCGGCGATCTGCACGTCGACCTGACGGCGGGTGTGTCGGTGCCGGAGTTGCGGAAGTTCGTGGCGTCGCGGCTGCCGGAGTTCATGGTGCCCTCGGCTTTCGTGGTCCTCGAGAGGCTGCCGCTCGCACCGAACGGGAAGCTGGACCGCAGGGCGTTGCCGTCGCCGGTGTTCAAGGGCGAGGCCTACCGTGCTCCGTCCTCGGAGCCGGAGCGCCTTCTGGCGGGTGTGTTCGCCGAGGTGCTGGGTGTGGATCGGGTTGGTGTCGACGACGACTTCTTCGCGGTCGGCGGTGACAGCATCCGGTCGATTCAGGTGGTGTCCCGGGCGCGTGCGCGGGGGGTTGAGGTCACGCCGCGCGAGGTGTTCCAGTGCCGTACGGTCGCGGAGTTGGCCCAGGTCGCGGCGGGGCGTGGTGCGGCGGTGGTCCTGGAGGAGTTGGACGGCGGTGGTGTGGGCTTTGTGCCGCTGCTGCCGGTGGCGAGGTATCTGCTCGGACTCGGGGGTGGGTACGGCCGGTTCACGATGTCGACGGTGATGGATCTGCCGGTCGGGATCGATGAAGCCGGTGTGGCGGCCACGCTGTCGGCCGTGTGGGACCGGCATGACGTGCTGCGCTCCCGGCTGGTCGAGGAGGGTATGCGGGTCGATCCAGCGGGTTCGGTCGACCTCGCGTCCCTGGTGCGCCGGGTGGAGTGCGACGGTTCCTGGGACGATGCCTGGTTCGAGCGGGCGACGGTTGAACTGGACGGCGCGACGGGCCGGTTGGATCCGGCGGCCGGAGTGATGGCCCAGTTCGTGTGGTTCGACGCGGGCGCGGAGGCGGCGGGCCGGTTCATCGTGGTGCTGCACCACCTGGTCGTCGACGGTGTCTCCTGGCGCATCCTGCTGCCCGACTTCGCGGCCGCCTGGAAGGAGATCCGGGAAGGCCGGACACCCGAGCTGCCCGCCGTCGGAACGTCGGTACGGCGTTGGACGCATGCCCTGGTGGAGAAAGCGGCCGCGCCCGAGCGCGTCGCCGAGCTGGGCCTGTGGCAGTCGGTGGTCGAGGGCCCGGACCCGCTTCTCGGCTCCCGCGCGATCGACCCCGCCGTCGATGTCATCTCGACGGTCGACTACGTCTGGGTCCGCGTGCCCGAGCTGGTGACGCAGGCGCTGCTGACCGATGTGCCCGCCGCGTTCCGTGGCGGTGTGAACGACGGTCTGCTGAGCGCGCTGGCGCTGGCGGTCTCCCGCTGGCGGCAGGGCCGCGGCGTGGAGGAGTCGTCGCTGTTGGTCAAGCTGGAGGGTCACGGCCGTGAGGAAGCGGTCGTCCCCGGTGCCGACTTGTCCCGCACGCTCGGCTGGTTCACCAGCATGTTCCCGGTCCGTCTGGACATCGGCGATGTGGACGTCGACGACGCCCTGGCGGGTGGCGCGGCGGCCGGCTCGGTGGTCAAGGCCGTCAAGGAACAGCTGTTGCGCATCCCGGACAAGGGGATGGGCTACGGCCTGCTGCGGTATCTGAACGACGAGACGGCCTCCGTGCTCGAACCGCATCCGACCGGGCAGATCGCCTTCAACTACCTCGGCCACTTCACCTCCGCAGACATGCCGGAGGAGCTGCGCGGCCTCGGCTGGACGCAGGCACCCCGCTCGAACGAGCTGATCGCCGTTCCGGACGCGGACATGCCCGTGATGTCCACCCTGGAGATCAACGCGCTCGTCACCGACTCCGGGGAGCTGACCGCCCGCGTCGGCTTTCCGACCGGCGTGCTCAGCCGGGCGGACGTGGAGGAGCTGGCCGGGCTGTGGGAATCCGCCCTGGAGGGCCTGGCCCGGCACGTGGCCCAGCCCGACGCCGGTGGTCTGACCCCGTCCGACATGCCGCTCGTCTCGGTCCGGCAGAGCGAGATCGAGGCCTGGGAGCAGCGCTTCCCGTCCCTGACGGACGTCTGGCCGCTCACCCCGCTGCAGTCCGGACTGCTCTTCGAGTCGATGGTGTCCGAGGCCGGGCACGACGCGTACCAGATGCAATTCGCCTACCACCTCTCCGGCGCGGTGGACCCCGAGCGGATGCGCGCGGCCGGGCAGGCCCTGCTCGACCGGTACGCCAACCTGCGCACCGCCTTCGTACCCGACGCCTCTGGCGACCTGGTCCAGCTCGTCCTCGACGACGTACAACTGCCCTGGCAGCACCTGGACATGAGCGGCAGGGACGACGCGGAGTTCCAGCGGTTCCTGGTCGCCGACCGGGGGACGCGCTTCGACCCCACCGCCCCGCCGATGCTGCGGATCTCGCTGATCACCCGCGGACCCGACCGGGCCGCACTGGTCTTCACCGCCCACCATGTGCTCTTCGACGGCTGGTCGGTGCCGACTCTGATGCAGGACCTGCTGCGTCTGTACGGCTCCGGCGGCGACCCCTCCGTACTGCCGCGGGTCCGCGGCTTCCGCGAGTTCCTGGTGTGGCAGTCGCGGCAGGACCGCGCGGCGGCCGCCGGGGCCTGGGCGAGCGAGCTCGACGGCTTCGACGACCCGACCCTGCTGGTCCGCGACAAGGGCGCCGCGTCGCACAGCGACGACATCGGCCATGTCGACGTCCCGCTGTCGGCCGAGCTCTCCCTCCAGCTGTCGGCCTGCGCCGCCGACCTGGGCGTCACGCTGAACACTCTGGTGCAGGGCGCCTGGGCGGTCCTCCTCGGACAGCTGACCGGCCGCCAGGACGTGGTGTTCGGTGCCACGGTGTCGGGCCGCCCGCCGGCGGTGCCGGACGTGGAGTCCATGGTGGGGCTGTTCATCAACACCCTGCCGGTACGGGTGCGTTGTGCGCCCGGCGAGACCTTCGTCCAGCTGCTCGCCGGTCTTCAGGACCGGCAGGGCGCGCTGCTCGACCACCACCACTACGGGCTGACCGAGATCCAGCAGACGGTCGGGACGAACACCCTCTTCGACACGATCGTCGTCTTCGAGTCCTACCCGGTCGACCACGTCGGCCTCAGCGAGGCCAACGACACGGCCGGAGTGGCGATCACCGGCATCACCCCGTTCAGCGGCACCCATTACCCGGTGACCGTGATGGCCGACGCCGACCCCAACCTGCGGCTGTCGCTCCAGTACCAGCCGCACGCCCTCGACCGGGCCGAGGTGGACACCGTCGCCGCGCGCCTCGAACGCGTGCTGCGGGCCCTGGTGACGGACCCGCACCAGCCGGTCGGCGCGGTGGACGTACTCAGTGCGGCCGAGCGCGAACAACTGCTTGACGGCGGCGTCGAGTTGCCGCTGCCGGACACGACCGTCCCCGCGCTGTTCGCCGAGCGTGCCGCGGCGACACCGGACGCGGTCGCCGTGGTGAGCGGTGAAGTGGCCCTGAGCTACCGGGAACTGGACGAGCGGGCGGAGTCCCTGGCCCGCGGTCTGACCGACCGTGGGGTGGGTCCCGAATCGGTGGTCGCGGTGGCCCTGCCGAGGACGACCGACCTGGTCGTCGCCCTGCTCGGCGTCCTGAAGTCCGGCGCGGGATATCTGCCGATCGACCCGGCGTACCCGAGCAAGCGCCTGGAGTTCATCCTCGGCGACGCGGTTCCCTCGCTCGTCCTCACGGACGCCGGGTCCGCGAACGTCCTGCCGGCCACCGACATCCCCGTCCTGCGCCTCACGGACGTCGAGCGTGACGTGACCGGCGCGGCTTTCGCCGCCCCACAGCCGGACAACGTCGCGTACGTGATGTACACCTCGGGGTCCACCGGCACGCCGAAGGGCGTGGCGGTCACCCACCGCAACGTGGCCGCCTGTCTGCCCTCCCTGGTCGCCGCCCTCGGCACCGAGCCGGGTGCGCGCATGCTCGCCGGCGCGTCCGTCAACTTCGACGTATCGGTGTTCGAGATCTTCTCGACGCTCTGCTCCGGCGGCACCGTCGAACTCATCCGTGACGTCCTCGCCCTGGGCGAACGGAGCGACTGGAACGCCGACGTGATCAGCTCGGTGCCCTCGGCCTTCGCCGAACTCCTCGACGAGCTGCCCGACAGGATCAGCCCCCGGGCCGTGGTGTTCGCGGGGGAGGGCCTGCCCGCCGCCCTCGTGGCCCGCACCCGGGAGACGTTCCCCGGCGTGCGGGTGGTCAACGGCTACGGCCAGACCGAGTCCTTCTACGCCACGGCGTTCACGCTCACCGCGGACGATGAGTGGACCGGCGGGGCGAGCGCCCCCATCGGCGAACCGCTCGACCACGTCCGCGCCCACGTCCTCGGAGCGGGGCTGCTGCCCGTCCCGCCCGGTGTGACAGGAGAGCTCTACGTCGCGGGAGCCTCCCTCGCACGCGGCTATCGCGGCCGTGCCGGGCTGACGGCGGAGCGGTTCGTGCCCGATCCGTTCGGTCCGGCGGGTTCGCGCATGTACCGCACGGGCGACCTGGCCCGGTGGACCGCCGACGGCGGCCTGGAGTACGTCGGACGCGGCGACGGACAGGTGAAGATCCGCGGCGTCCGGGTCGAGCCCGCCGAGGTCGAGGCGGTGCTGGCCGGTCATCCGGACGTCGAGCAGGCGGTGGTCGTCGCCCGCGAGAGCCGGGGGAGCGGCACTTCGAAGTATCTGGCGGCGTACGTGGTCCCGGCCGGGTCCGAGGCGCCCCAGGACCTGCGCACCTTCATGTCCGCGAAGCTGCCCGACCACCTGGTGCCGTCGGCGTTCGTGACACTGGAGAAGTTCCCGCTGCTGCCCAACGGCAAGGTCGACCGCGCGGCACTGCCCGAACCCGGGTTCACCGGCGTCGCCTACCGGGCCCCGCGCACCACGACCGAGGAAGTGCTGTGCCGGCTGTTCGCCGAGGTGCTCGGCGTGGAACGGGTCGGCATCGACGACGACTTCTTCGCCAGGACCGGCCAGTCCCTGCTGGCCACCCGGCTCGTCAACCGGATTCGCGCGACGCTGGGCGTGGAGGTCCGCGTCCCCCAGGTGTTCGCCTCGCCCACCGTCGCTGAGCTGAGCGGACAGCTGTCGACCGACGGCCCGGCCCGGGTGCGGCTGGTGCGGGCGCAGACCCGCCCGGAGCGCGTGCCGCTGTCCTTCGCGCAGCTCCGACTCTGGTTCGTGGACAAGTTCGAGGGACCGTCGGCGACGTACAACCACTCGTTCGTGCTGCGGCTCAAGGGGCGGCTGGACGTGGAGGCGCTGCGCGCGGCGCTGCGTGACGTGGTCGCCCGGCACGAGACCCTGCGGACCCTGATGGTGGAGGACACCGACGGGCGCCCGTACCAGCAGGTGCTGCCGATGTCCGACGTGGACCTCGACGCCCTCGTCGTCGAGGTGACGCCGGAGACCGTCGACGAGGAACTCGCCGCGATCATCGGCCGCCCCTTCGACATGGCGACGGAGATCCCCACCCGCACCGCGCTGCTGCGATTCGGCGCCGAGGAGCACCTGCTGCCCCTGGTGATCCACCACATCGCCGTCGACGGCGAGTCGATCGCCCCGCTCGCCCGCGACCTGGGCACGGCGTACGCGGCCCGCCTGGACGGCACCGCACCCGACTGGGCCGAACTCCCGGTCCAGTACGTTGACTTCACGCTGTGGCAGCGCGAACTGCTGGGCGACGAGAACGACTCCGAGAGCCTGCTCTCCGCCCAGGCGGCCTACTGGCGGAAGGAACTGTCCGGGGCGCCGCAGCCCCTCCAGCTGCCGGCCGACCGCCCGCGCCCGCCCGCCCCCAGCCACCGCGGTGACGCCGTGGAGTTCGGGATCGCGCCCCACGTCGCGGCCGAGGTCGACCGGCTGGCCCGGGCGAACGGCGCGACCGCGGCGATGGTCCTGCAGTCCGCCCTCGCGGTGCTGCTCGGCCGCCTCGGCGGCGACGACATCACCATGGGCTCCCCGATCGCCAACCGCACCGACGCCGAACTGGCCGACCTGGTCGGCTTCTTCGTCAACACCTGGGTGCTGCGCACCGATCTGTCGGGCAACCCGTCGTTCCAGCAGGTGCTCGGGCGCGTGCGGGACAAGGCCCTCACGGCGTACGACAACCAGGACGCGCCGTTCGAGCGGCTGGTGGAACTCCTCAACCCCGAGCGCTCCACCGCGTACCACCCGCTGTTCCAGGTGATGTTCGCGTGGCAGAACATCACCCGCGAGGACTTCGAGATGCGCGGGCTCAAGGTCAGCTGGGAGCCGTCGTTCACCGCGACCGCGAAGTTCGACCTGTTCTTCAACATGGGCGACATCCCCGGGCAGGGCGTGATCGGGTACTTGGAGTACGCGACCGACCTGTTCGACCGGAGCACCGTCGAGCACCTCGCGACCCGCTTCGCCCAGCTCGTCGAGGAACTCGTCACCGCTCCGGAACGCCGGATCGACATCGCGGACCTGCTGCTGCCGGGCGAGCGGGAGCAGTTGGAGGCCTTCGCCGGCCCGGGCCGACGGGTGCCGGACGCGACCGTTCCCGGCCTGTTCGAGCAGCAGGCCCTGACACATCAGGACGCGACCGCTGTCGTCTGCGGCGAGGTGTCACTGACGTACCGTCAGCTCGATGAGCGGGCCAACCGGCTGGCACGGGCCCTGCTGGACCAGGGTGTGACGACGGAGTCCCTGGTGGGGCTCGCGCTGCCGCGCTCGGCCGACCTGGTCGTGGCGATGCTCGGCATCATGAAGTCCGGCGCCGCCTACCTCCCCATCGACCCGCGCTACCCGAGCGCACGACTGGGCCTGATGCTGGAACAGGTGCGGCCTCAACTGCTGCTCCTCGACGAGGAGTCGGCGAACGTCCTGCCCGAGCACGACGTGCCCTCCGTCCTCCTGGGCGATCTGGACCTCGACGGCGCCGACGCGAGCCCCGTCGACGCCGGCCTGCGCCCGGACAACGCGGCGTACGTGATGTACACCTCGGGCTCCACCGGGGTCCCGAAGGGCGTGACCATCACGCACCGGAACGTGGCCGGCTGCCTGCCCTCGCTGGCCGCCGCCGTCGGCACGGGCCCGGGTGCGAAGATTCTGGCGGGCACGTCCGTCAACTTCGACGTCTCGGTGTTCGAGATCATGACGGCGCTGACCACCGGCGGCAGCGTCGAAGTCGTCCGCGACGTCCTCGCGTTGGGCGAGCGCGACAGCTGGCAGGGCAGCGTCATCAGCTCCGTCCCCTCCGTCTTCGCCGAACTCCTCGACCAGATCGCCGGCAGGACGAGCGTGGACACCCTGGTCTTCGCGGGCGAGGCCTTGCCCGCGGCGCTGGTGGAGCGGGCCCGCAAGGCCTTCCCCGGCGTGCGGGTGGTCAACGGCTACGGCCAGACGGAGACCTTCTACGCCTCGACGTTCACGCTCCCCGGCGACGAGCCGTGGCACGGCGGGAGCCATGCGCCGATCGGCACACCGCTGGACGGCGCCCGGGCGTACGTACTCGGCGACGGGCTGCTGCCCGTGCCGCCCGGTGTGCCCGGCGAGCTGTATGTCGCGGGGGAGTCGGTGGCACGCGGCTATCGCGGCCGTGCCGGGCTGACGGCGGAGCGGTTCGTGCCCGATCCGTTCGGTCCGGCGGGTTCGCGGATGTACCGCACGGGCGACCTGGCGCGCTGGACTCGGGACGGGCTACTGGAGTACGTCGGCCGTGGCGACGGTCAGGTGAAGATCCGTGGTCTGCGGATCGAGCCGGGCGAGGTCGAGGCCGCGCTGACCGCTCACCCGGCCGTCGACCAGGCCGCCGTCGTGGTCCACCAGGGCAAGGGCGACAGCAAGCAGCTCGTGGGCTATGTCGTCCCGACCCGCAGCACGGACGGCGACCAGGACGACGCCGCCAAGACCCGCAACAGCCTCGACCTGACGGCGGGTGTCTCGGTGCCGGAGCTGCGGAAGTTCGTGGCGTCGCGGCTGCCGGAGTTCATGGTGCCCTCGGCTTTCGTGGTCCTCGACAGGCTGCCGCTCGCACCGAACGGGAAGCTGGACCGCGGGGCGTTGCCGTCGCCGGTGTTCAAGGGCGAGGCCTACCGTGCTCCGTCCTCGGAGCCGGAGCGCCTTCTGGCGGGTGTGTTCGCCGAGGTGCTGGGTGTGGATCGGGTCGGTGTCGACGACGACTTCTTCGCGGTCGGCGGTGACAGCATCCGGTCGATTCAGGTGGTGTCCCGGGCGCGGGCGCGGGGGGTTGAGGTCACGCCGCGCGAGGTGTTCCAGTGCCGTACGGTCGCGGAGTTGGCCCAGGTGGCCGCGGGGCGTGGTGCGGCGGTGGTCCTGGAGGAGTTGGACGGCGGTGGTGTGGGCTTTGTGCCGCTGCTGCCGGTGGCGAGGTATCTGCTCGGACTCGGGGGTGGGTACGGCCGGTTCACGATGTCGACGGTGATGGATCTGCCGGTCGGGATCGATGAAGCCGGTGTGGCGGCCACGCTGTCGGCCGTGTGGGACCGGCATGACGTGCTGCGCTCCCGGCTGGTCGAGGAGGGTATGCGGGTCGATCCCACGGGTTCGGTCGACCTCGCGTCCCTGGTGCGCCGGGTGGAGTGCGACGGTTCCTGGGACGATGCCTGGTTCGAGCGGGCGACGGTTGAACTGGACGGCGCGACGGGCCGGTTGGATCCGGCGGCCGGAGTGATGGCCCAGTTCGTGTGGTTCGACGCGGGCGCGGAGGCGGCGGGCCGGTTCATCGTGGTGCTGCACCACCTGGTCGTCGACGGTGTCTCCTGGCGCATCCTGCTGCCCGACTTCGCGGCCGCCTGGAAGGAGATCCGGGAAGGCCGGACACCTGAGCTGCCCGCCGTCGGAACGTCGGTACGGCGTTGGACGCATGCCCTGGTCGACGAGGCGGCCGCGCCCGAGCGCGTCGCCGAGCTGGGCCTGTGGCAGTCGGTGGTCGAGGGCCCGGACCCGCTTCTCGGCTCCCGCGCGATCGACCCCGCCGTCGATGTCATCTCGACGGTGGACCATGTGTGGCTGAAGGTTCCGGCAGAGGTGACCGAGGCCCTGCTGACGACCGTCCCGGCGGCCTTCCACGGCGGTGTGAACGACGGTCTGCTGAGCGCGCTGGCGCTGGCGGTCTCCCGCTGGCGGCAGGGCCGCGGCGTGGAGGAGTCGTCGCTGTTGGTCAAGCTGGAGGGTCACGGTCGTGAGGAAGCGGTCGTCCCCGGTGCCGACTTGTCCCGCACGGTCGGCTGGTTCACCAGCATGTTCCCGGTCCGTCTGGACATCGGCGATGTGGACGTCGACGACGCCCTGGCGGGTGGCGCGGCGGCCGGCTCGGTGGTCAAGGCCGTCAAGGAGCAGCTGTTGCGCATCCCGGACAAGGGGATGGGCTACGGCCTGCTGCGGTATCTGAACGACGAGACGGCCTCCGTGCTCGAACCGCATCCGACCGGGCAGATCGCCTTCAACTACCTGGGCCGGTTCTCGTCCGCAGACATGCCGGAGGAGCTGCGTGGCCTCGGCTGGACGCAGACGCCCGGCATGAGCGAGCTGATCGCCGTTCCGGACGCGGACATGCCCGTGATGTCCACCCTGGAGATCAACGCGGCCGTGACGGACACGGACGACGGCCCCCAACTCGGCGTCCGGTTCGGGTTCCCCGTCGGTGTGCTGACCAAGGCAGAGGTGCAGGAACTGGCCGAACTGTGGGGGACGGCCCTGGAGGGCCTGGCCCGCCATGCCGCCCGGCCGGGCGCCGGCGGACTGACCCCGTCCGACGTGCCACTCGTCCCGGTCCGGCAGAGCGAGATCGAGGCCTGGGAGCAGCGCTTCCCGTCCCTGACGGACGTCTGGCCGCTCACCCCGCTGCAGTCCGGACTGCTCTTCGAGTCGATGCTGGTCGACACGACGTACGACGCCTACCACGTGCAGGTCGTCTACCAGCTGTCCGGCGCGGTGGACCCGGAGCGGATGCGGGCGGCCGGGCAGGCACTGCTCGACCGGTACGCCAACCTGCGCACCGCCTTCGTACCCGACGCCTCCGGCGACCTGGTCCAGCTCGTCCTCGACGACGTACAACTGCCCTGGCGGCTCGCGGATCTGCGCGAGGCCGGCGCGGAGCGGCGTACCGAGGCGCTGAAGCGGCTGCTTGCCGAGGACGAGGCGGACCACTTCGATCCCGCCGTACCGCCCCTGCTGCGCATCGCGCTGGCGCTCACCGGACCCGACCAGGCCGAACTGGTGCTGACCTCGCATCACGCACTGCTCGACGGCTGGTCGCTGAGCATCCTGATGCAGGAACTGCTGCGCCTGTACGGCGCCGGGGGCGACGCCTCCGCGCTGCCGCGGGTCCGCAGGTACCGGGACTTCCTCCAGTGGCTGTCGCAGCAGGACGCCGAGGCGTCGGCGCATGCGTGGCGGACCGAACTCGCCGGGGTGGAGGAGCCGACCCTGATCGTCTCCGACCGCACGGTGGAGGCCGATCCGCAGCGCGTGGGGCAGCTGGACATTCCGATGTCCGCCGACACCTCCCGCGCCCTGATCCGCTCCGCCGCCGGTCTGGGCGTCACCCTCAACACCCTGGTTCAGGGCACCTGGGCGATCGTCCTCGCCGGACTGACGGGACGGCAGGACGTGGTGTTCGGCACCACGGTGTCCGGGCGCCCGCCGGCGGTGCCGGACGTCGAGTCCATGGTGGGTCTGTTCATCAACACCCTGCCGGTACGGGTGGAGTTGTCGCCCTGGCACAGCTTCCGCCAGGTGCTCACCGGCCTCCAGGACCGGCAGGGCCCGCTGATGGACCACCACCACATCGGGCTGACCGAGATCTCCCGCACCACCGGCCTGAGCACACTGTTCGACACGGTCGTCGTCTTCGAGTCGTTCCCGATGGAACGCGAGGGACTGAGCGATGCCGATGCCAACGGCGGCGTCGCGATCACCAGTGTGAGCACCGGCAACGGCACGCACTACCCGCTGGGCATCGCGGCCGCGGCCGACGACCGCCTGCACGTGGTGATGGAGTACCAGGAGGACCACTTCGACCTGGCCGCCGCCGAGGGCATCGCCGCCCGGTTCGCGCGGGTCCTCGACCAGGTGGCGTCGGACCCCGACGTACCGGTCGGGTCGGTCGACGTACAGCTCGAGGCGGAGCGGGAGCGGCTGCTGGTCGGCTTCAACGACACGGACGCCCTGACCTCCGAGGGAACGGTGCCCGACCAGTTCGAGCGGTGGGCCGTCGCGTCCCCGGACGCCCTGGCGGTGCTCAGTGACGACGGGCGGCTGACCTATCGGGAGCTGGACGAACGGGCCGACCGGCTGGCGCACGCCCTGCGCGAGCGGGGCGTCGGGCCGGAGACGGTCGTGGCGGTGGCCACCCGCCGCTCGCCCGACCTGGTCGTCGCGCTGCTCGGCGTGGCCAAGGCGGGCGGCGCGTATCTGCCGGTCGACCACACCTACCCGGCCGAGCGGATCGCGTACATGCTCGGCGACTCCGGCGCCCGCCTCGCGGTCGTGGACGCCGCGGCGGCCGAGGTCCTGGCCGGGCACGACCTCGACACCCTGCGGGTGGACGAGCTGCCGGCCGGCGCCGACGCCGGGCCCGTGGCGCGTACGACGACGCTCGACAGCGCCGCGTACATCATCTACACGTCCGGCTCGACCGGGCAGCCCAAGGGCACCGTGGTCACCCACCGCGGCGTCTCCAGCCTCGTCGCGGCACATGTGCAGCGGATGGGGGTGACCCCCGAGAGCCGGATGCTCCAGCTGGTCTCGCCCAGCTTCGACGTCTCCCTGTGCGAGATGTTCACGGTGCTGCTCTCCGGCGCCGTCCTGGTCCTCGCCGACAAGGAGGACCTGGCGCCGGGGCTGCCGCTGGCCCAGACCGTGGACCGGCACGAGGTCACGCACATGATGCTGCCGCCCGCGATGCTCTCCGCACTGCCCGCCGGCTCGCTGGGCAGCGTGGTCTCCCTGCTGGTCGGCGGCGAGGCACCGCCGGCCGAACTGGTCGCCCAATGGGCCCCGGGCCGACGGATGATGAACGTCTACGGCCCGACCGAGACCACCGTGTGCGCCACCATGAGCGCCCCGATGGCCGCGGACGACACGGCCTTCCCGATCGGCACACCCATCCACAACACCCGGGTGTACGTACTGGATTCGGCGCTCCAGCCGGTCCCGGTCGGCGTGCCCGGCGAGCTGTACATCACCGGCCCGGGCGTGGCCCGCGGCTACCTCGGCAAGCCGGTCGTCACCGCCGGACGCTTCGTGGCCTCGCCGTTCGGGCGGCCGGGGGAGCGGATGTACCGGACCGGCGACGTCGTGTCGTGGAACGTGGAGGGAGCGCTGGTCTTCCACGGGCGCGCCGACGACCAGGTCAAGATCCGCGGCTTCCGCATCGAACTCGGCGAGGTCCGGGCCGCGTTGACGGCCCACCCGGACGTCGACCAGGCGGTCGTCGTGGTCGACGACAACGGCGGCGACCGGCGGCTGGTCGGGTACCTGGTGCCGTCCGCCGAGCCGGCCGAGTCCGCCGGGGACGACGACCTGCCGACGCGGGTACGCGAACTCGTACGGGACCGGCTGCCCCAGCACATGGTGCCGTCCGCCCTGGTGGTCATCGACGAGATACCGCTGACCCTGAGCGGAAAGCTGGACAAGCGGGCGCTGCCCGCGCCGGACTACGCCGGAGCGTCGACGGGCCGGGCACCGCGCACCACCCGCGAGGAGATCCTGTGCGGTCTGTTCGCCGAGGTGCTCGGACTGACGTCGGTCACCATCGACGACGGGTTCTTCGCCCGGGGCGGGCACTCCCTGCTCGCCTCCCGGCTCATCAGCCGCATCGGGGTCGTCCTCGGCGTCAACCTGCCGCTCAGGGCGGTGTTCGACGCCCCGACCGTCGCCGAACTCGCCACCTTCCTGGAGTCGGAGGGCGACGCCGGACACACCGGTGACCCGTTCGCGCCCGTGCTGTCCATCAAGGGCAGCGCGGCGACCGCTCCGGAAGCGGGCGCGGAGCCTTTGTGGTTCATCCACCCGGGCGGCGGGATCTGCTGGCCGTACCTCGGATTCGCCGGCCGTCTCCCGGAGTACCGGACCATCTACGGAATCCAGGCGAAGGGTTTCGACGGGGCGACCCGGCTGCCCGAATCCATCGACGAGATGATCACCGACTACGTCGGCGAGATCCTGACCGTCCAGCCGGCCGGCCCGTTCCATCTGGCCGGATATTCCATCGGCGGTACGTTCGCCCAGGCCATCGCCGCGCAGCTGCAGAGCCGGGGCCACGAAGTGACGCTTCTGGCCCTGCTCGACAGCGTTCCCAGCAGCTATCTGGTGACGCAGGCGGCGCCCACTGTGAACGCGCTGCGCGAGTACCTCCGCGAACACCTCACCAGCGGGGTCGGCGCGGACGACCACGAGTCGTTCCTCGACAACGCGGTCCGGGTCATCGTCAACCACCAGTCCCTGACACCGGGGTTCACCTCGCCGGTCTTCCACGGCGACGCGGTCTTCTTCAACGCCGTGCCCAACCCGGACGCGACCTACGGGGACCTGTGGAAGCCGTACATCACCGGTTCCATCCAGCAGTTCGACATCGACAGCACGCACCACGACTTGATCAACGCGGAACCCGCCGCCGAGATCTGCTCGATCCTCGGCCGGGAAATCTCCGCGCAGCGCCAGGCGAAAACGGCCGAACGTCCCTGATGCCCGCGTGTGTTGGTTACCGAAATGGAGTCCAGAAATGAGCAGTAATCCGTTCGACGACGAGAACGGCGAGTTCTACGTCGTGGTGAACGACGAGGACCAGCATTCGCTCTGGCCGGCGTTCGCCGATGTTCCCGAGGGCTGGCGGGTGGTCTTCGGCACGGCCGGCCGTGCCGAATGCCTGCAGCACGTCGAGGAGAACTGGACCGACCTGCGGCCCAAGAGCCTGCGGGCCGCCATGGCTGCCGCCGAGAAGTAGTCCACCGCCCCAGAGAGGAACCCCTCCCCATGTCCAAAGTCATCGAGCGGTGGAACGTCCACCCCAACAGCCCCTGGCTGCGCGGCAACCGGCCCGAGCAGTCCATCGAGTTCGTCGAGAACCTGGGCTCGTGGTGTGCGTACGGCTTCGCCGAGGTGCAGCAGATCCTCGGCGACGCCTCGGCCTTCTCCGCGAAGACGGCCGCGTACGCCGCGGTGCAGGTCGACCCGAAGTTCCAGGAGGGCGACATCTCGCAGATGGACCCGCCGGAGCAGACCAAGTACCGCAAGCTGATCGGGCGCGCGTTCACCCCCAGGGTCATAGCGACCCTGGAGCCGCGGATTCAGCAGATCACCGACGAACTGCTCGACGAGGCACGCCAGAAGGACAGCTTCGAGCTGGTCGCCGACTTCGCCTACCCCCTGCCGGTCCGTGTCATCGCCGACCTCCTCGGCCTCGACAGCAAGGACTTCGACCTCTTCAAGGGCGCCGCGTTCGACATCATCGAGAACATGGCCGGTCTCGACTTCGTCGCCGGTGGTGACGGGATCGAGGACCAGATCCACGCCGCCGAGGCGCGTCTGAAGCCGCTGCTCGACTACATGCTCGACCAGGTCCTCCAGCGCCGGAAGCAGCCGAAGGAGGATCTGCTGACCTATCTCACCCAGGCCGAGGAGGACGGACAGCGCCTCACGGACAACGAGGTCGTCAACATCTCCAACGTCCTGCTGATCACGGGGCACATCACCAGCACCATGATGGTCGGCAACACGATGGCCTGCCTGGACCTCGAACGCGACAAGCTCGCCCAGGTCCGCGACGACCGCTCGCTCGTCCCGACCGCGATCGAGGAGGCCCTGCGGCTCCTTCCGCCGGCCGCCACCCTCTCCCGGGTGACCACCAGCGACGTGGAGATCGGCGGCGTCACGATCCCCGCCGAGCAGATGGTCCTGCCCTGGGTGGGCGCGGCCAACCGCGACCCGCTGAAGTTCGACCGCCCCGACGAGTTCGACCCGAGCCGCAACCCCAACGACCACATCTCGTTCGGGCACGGCATCCACTACTGCCTGGGCACCCGGCTCGCGCGGCTCGAGGGCCAGATCGCGATCAACGCCCTGCTCGACCGCTACCCGGACTTCACCACCGACCAGGACAAGACCGTCTTCTTCCCCTCGGAGGACATGGTCGGGGTCCGTGCGATGCACGTCCTGCAGAAGTAGCCCGTACGCCATGGATCTCCAGTAAAGGGAAAACCTATGACCGAGTTCGCGGACCGGTGGGGTCTTGGAGCGGACAAATACTGGCTGCGGGGACAGCTGCCGGAAGAGAAGGTGAAGTTCGACGAGGACTTCGGTGTCTGGCAGGTCGCCGGATACCCGGAGGTGCTCGCCGTCCTCAATGACGCCGAGTCGTTCTCGGCCGACTCCACGCGGCTCTTCAACGTCGACGAGGAGCAGGCGAAGCTCATCAAGGGTGACATGGCCCAGATGAACGGGCCCGAGCACATCCACATGCGACGCCAGGTCGGCCGCGCGTTCAGCCCCAAGGCCATGGACGACCTCGAGGTGCGGATCACCAAGCTCGGCGGCGAACTCCTCGACAGGCTGGCCGGCCGGGAGCGGTTCAACCTGCTCGGCGACTTCATCGACGACCTGTCCGGCATCCTCTTCAGCGAACTGCTCGGCACCCCGGCCGAGCACCGCGACATGTTCAAGGCCGTCGACCAGACCATGGACGCCGACGTGCAGATGAGCACCGTCGAGCAGGGCGGCGAGGAGTACTTCGACTCGCTGCTCGGGCCACTGCTTCCGCTGCGCGACTTCCTCGGCGACATCATCAACGAGCGCCGCAAGGAACCGAAGCAGGACCTGCTCAGCCTGATGCTGGAGTTCAAGTACCTCGACGGCAGCCCGATGGCGCACGACGAGATCATCAACTTCGCGGTCGCCGTCCTCGGCGCGGGGCATCTGACCAGCCCGATCCTCATCGGCAACACCATGCTGTGCCTGGAGTCCTTCCCGGACCAGGCGGCGAAGGTCCGCGCGGACCGCTCGCTGGTGCCGGGGATGTTCGAGGAGGTCATGCGGTACTTCACGCCGGCCACGACCTCCTACCGGGCCACCGAGACCGATGTCGAGGTGGGCGGCGTGAAGATACCCAAGGACCAGATGGTCAGCCTGCAGCTCGGGGCGGCCAACCGGGACCCGCGGCAGTTCCCCGGTGCGGACACCTTCGACGTGACCCGCGCCCCCAACCAGCATGTCGGTTACGGCCGCGGTGCCCACTACTGCATCGGCGCGGCGATGGCCCGGGTGGAGACGCGGATCATCTTCAACCTCATCCTGGACCGCTATCCGACCCTGCGCGTGGACCCGGACACCGCTCCGGTGTTCTTCGGGTCGCCCGAATTCACCGGTGTGCGGTCCCTGACGGTGCGCACCTCGTAGAAAACTCGTAGAAGCCCCGTAGAAAGCGACGTCGGCGGAGAAAGCGTCGTCGACAGCGCTCGTAACACCCTGTGAAACAACGGGAAATCCCCGGCGGACCGATGCCGACGGGGATTTCTCGCATGCCCGGATTACCGCGATAGCCGGCCAATATCCGGACGATATGGCTCCGTCCTAACGTCGTTCTCGTCAGCAGGAAACAGCGACCGACCGACGAGGAGGAGTCACCGATGCAGGCTGTCCAGGCCCTCCGCGCCGGCACGCTCCCCGAGGGGAAGCGACCGGTTCACGAGCCGGCCCTCCAGTCCGTCCAGGACGGCCTGCAGGCCGAACTCGAAGCTCTTCTCGGGCGCCGCCGCATAGTCGGAGTCCGTGAAGCCCTCGACGCGAGCCCGCAGTCGGGGAAACTGCAGGGCGATCTCCGTCGCCTGGGTCACGGCCTCCCGCACCTGCTTCTGGGCGTTGCCCCCGTCCTGGCCCAGTCTCCTGTTCAGGGAGACCTCCGCGGCCATGCCGAGGGCGTTGCCCAGAACGAACATGAAGACCGTGGCGGCGGCCTGATCGGCCTCGGCACCGGCGAACCCGGCCATCTCATAGACCGCGAGACTGTGGTCGTCGTGGCGGGCCTTGTTGATGCCGTAGAGGGGCTGAGAGGCGAACGCCATCACGAGCCAGGGGTGCCTGGAGATCATCGCGAAGAGGTCGGTGGCCATCGTCGTGGCCGCTGTCCGCCAGTCGATCGCGTCGAGATCGGGCAGCTCGACCTCATTCCATACTTCGTCACTGGCGAGCACGACGAGATTTTCCTTGTTCTGGACATGCCAGTAGACCGCGGTCGCGGCGGAGCCGAGTCGCTTGCCCAAGCTGCGCATATTGAGGCCTTCGAGGCCCTCTGCGTCCAGCAGCTCGATGGCGGCTCTGACGATCTGTTCCCTGGTCAGTGTGTCACGCGGCATGCCGTCAGCGTAGGTCAGAAGCTTCAGTTGCACAATGTTCAAGAAGGTACTTGCACTAAGTACGAGTCGGCCTCTATGGTCGCACTTGAACACAGTGCAAGTCGTTCCGTTCCAGAGGAGGAATGTCATGTCGGTGAGTGAGGCCAGGAGTGGGGCGGGGTCGGCTGCGGGTGCGGCGATCTCGGCGGTCGGTCTGGTGAAGGCGTATGGCGAGCACCGGGTGCTGGACGGGGTGGACCTGTTCATCCCGGAGGGTTCGGTGTTCTCGCTGCTGGGCCCGAACGGGGCCGGGAAGACGAC
>NZ_JBVHXR010000033.1:0-89036 GCF_055569295.1 Streptomyces sp. NPDC029292 | reverse complement strand
GCCCGGTTACATTCCGAACCCGGAAGCTAAGCCTCACAGCGCCGATGGTACTGCAGGGGGGACCCTGTGGGAGAGTAGGACGCCGCCGAACTAATATTAAAAGAGCTGGTCCCCGAACTTCGGTTCGAGGACCAGCTCTTTTTTGTTGTGCGTCACTTTGCGTTCACATTGCACGACGAGCATCCGCGGCATGGGTACTGCTGCAATGCTCAGGGCTGCGGGCGTGGGAGCCGGTGACGAGGTCATCGTGCCGGCGTTCGGGAACGTCGAGGTCGCCGAGGCCGTGACCCAGGCCGGTGCGACGGCCGTCTTCGCCGACATAAACCCGTCGACATACTGCCTCGACGCGCGTGCGGTCGAGGCTGGCGTCTCCCGTCGGACGGCGGCGCTCGTCGTCGTACACCGCTTCGGGCGGTCCGCGGACATGGTGCGGCTGCGGGAGGTCGGGCAGCGGCACGGGCTCCTGGTGCTTGAGCAGGGCGAGGCCGAGGCGCCGTACGACGAGATTGCGCAGCGCAGGGCGCGGGCGGCGTATCTCGACGCGCGTTTGAGCGGCGTGCGCACGCCCGACGGCGGCGACGGGCACACCTACCAGCAGTACGTGGTGCGGGTGCCGGGCAATGGGCGGCCGGACCGGGACGCCTTCGCACGGGCCGTGCGGGCCAGGGGAGTTGAGTGCAGGGTGCCGGTGAAGACGCCTGTGCACCGCATGCCCGGGTTCCGTCGGGACGTACCTCTTCCGGAGACCGAGCGGGCCGCGGACGAGACGCTCGCGCTGCCCGTGGAAGCGTCGTTGACGAAGCGGGAGATGCAGCGGATCGTCTCCGCGTGCAATGCCCTCGGAGGATTGCTGCAGCCCGCCTTCTGACCCAACAGGACTGCGACGGAGTGGTTGGGAGCACGCTTCTGTTCGGGGTATGATCTATTTCGTTGCCGCGAGGGAAACCTCGAAAGGTGACTGGCCCCCCTAGCTCAGTCGGCAGAGCGTCTCCATGGTAAGGAGAAGGTCAACGGTTCGATTCCGTTGGGGGGCTCCAGCAGAAAAAGCCCCCGCCCAATAGGGCGGGGGCTTTTTCATGCCCTCATCAGTCCTTCTGGAGACCGGGAACCCGCATCGCCAGGATTGCCATGTCGTCGGACGGGGCGTCGGAGGCGAAGCGTTCGACGGCGCGCATGATGCGGGCCGCCACCGCGCCGGCCGTCAGGCCCGTGCACGTGGTGAGGACGTCCGTGAGGCCGTCGTCGCCCAACATGCGGGTGCCCTCGCGGCGTTCCGTGACGCCGTCCGTGACGCACAGCAGGACGTCGCCCGGGTCGAGGGTGACCGTCTGCTCGTACAGCTCCAGGTCCTCCATGACACCCAGCAGCGGCTGGGGTTCGGCGGCCGGTTCGACCGTGCCGTCCTGGCGCAGGCGCAGCGGGAGCGGATGGCCGGCGCAGACCACCTTCAGGACCGCCGAGCCGTCCTCCTGGGGCCACAACTCGCCGTACAGGAGCGTCAGGAAGCGGCTGCGGGCGCCCTCGTCGAGGATCGCGGAGTTGAGGCGCTCCAGGACGGCCGGGCCGCCGTAGCCCTCACGGGCCAGGAGCCTGAGCGCGTGCCGGGCCAGACCCGTGACCGCCGCCGCCTCCGGGCCCGTACCGCAGACGTCGCCGATGGCGAAGCCGTACGCGCCGTCGCGAATGGGGAAGAGGTCGTAGAAGTCGCCGCCGACCTCGTTGCCCTCGCCCGCGGCGCGGTAGATGACCTCGACCTCCACACCCTGGATGTGGGGCAGTTCCGGGGGCAGCAGGCTGCGCTGGAGGGACTGGCTGATGGCCATGCGCTCCGAGTACAGGCGGGCGTTGTCGAGCGCCAGGGCGGCCCTGCGTGAGAGGTCCTCGGCCAACTCCAGGATTTCCTGGCGGAAGTGTTCGTCCGACGGCTTGCCGAGCGTCAGCATGCCGATGACGCGGTTGCGGGCCACCAGGGGGAGTACGACGGTCTCGCCGCCGACCGCCGAGGCCGTCGCCAGCGTCGTACCGATGCCGGAACTCACCGTCGCGGGCTCGCCGAGGTCGAGGCTGCGCATGGAGGTGCGCAGGGCGGCCTGGTGGGCCGCCTCGGCGGGAGCCGACCAGACGCGGGCGCCCGGGGTGGGGACCGGGTCCGGTGGGGCGATCTTCGACAAGAGGGCCTTGAGGCCGTCGATGCGCTCCTCGTCCTCGTGCAGGACATATGAGAGATACGGCTCCGAGGCCTGGTCGGCGATCGTGTAGACGGCGCACCAGGTGGCCAGGGTCGGGACCGTCATCTGGGCCATGAGAGCCAGTGTCTGGTCGCGGTCCAGGGTGCCGGCGAGGAGGTCGGAGGCCTCTACGAGGAAGGACAGTGAGCCGCGGCGCAGGCGTTCCAGTTCGCCCAGGCGGGCCGATTCCACCGCCAGTGCGATGCGGTCGGCGGCGAACTGGAGGCGCAGAGCTTCCTCGTTGGAGTACCTGTTGGGCGACTCGGCCGCGACGCCGAGCGAGCCGGTGAGGCGGCCCTCGACCTTCAGCGGGACCGTGACGACCGAGCGCATGCCGGTGCCGCTCAGCAGGGGGACGGCGCCGGGGACGACGGTCAGGTCCTCGTGGACGGCGGGCATGCGGGCCGATCCGTAGCGGCCGGGGCCCGCTTCGACGGGGACGCGGGCGAAGCGCTGGCGGGCGGAGGGGAGGCCCGTGGAGGCTCGTACCTCCAACTCCGTTTCGTCGTCCGTCGCCAGGAGCAGGAAGGCGGAGTCGCCGTCGAGCATGTCGCGGGCGCGCTCCACCGTGCGCTGGAGGAGGCCGTCCAGGTCATCGGGTGCCGGAGAGCCGATGAAGACCTCGAAGGGGTCCGAGGCCTGGCCCTCGACGCTGGGGGCCGCGTCCGAGGCGGGCAGGCGCAACGGGGTCTGGAGGACGGCGCGTTCGTGGTCGCGTACGAGAAGGCAGACCGTGGAGGGCTCGCCGCCCGTGTCACGGACCCGGAGGTGCGAGGCGTAGACGGGCGTGACGCGGCCGTTGGCGCCGCGGATGCCGTAACTGCCCTCCCAGCGTGAGAGCTGGAGGGCCTCGGCGATGCCGGTGCTGGTGCCCGGGGTGTGCGGCCAGGCCGCGAGGTCGGTGAGCGGCTTGCCGGTGACCTGCTCGGCCGCGTACCCGAAGAGCTCCTCGGCGTCCTCGTTCCAGGCGTTGATGGCGCAGGAGCGGTCGATCTGGATGACCGCGACGCGTACGCGTCCGTCGGCGAGGGGGAGGAGGTCGGCGGGGAGGGCGGGGCCGGCGGCGCGGGTGCCCACCGGGCGCTCGGGGAGGTCGAGCTGGAACCAGACCTGTTTGTGCGTGGGCGTGTACTCGACGCCCCAGTGGCCGGCCAGGGCCGCGCACAGCTGGAGGCCGCGGCCGCCCTCGCGGTCGGGACTGCCCATATTGACGGCCGTCGCTTGGAGTGGAATCTCTCGTTCCGGGTAGCGGTCTGCCACCTCGATGCGTACGCCGTCGTCGCTGCGCAGACACAGGACGTCCGCGGAGGTGCCCGCATGCACGACAGCGTTGGTGACCAGCTCGCTGGTGAGGACCACGGCGTCGTCGACGATGTCGGCGAAGCCCCAGCCCTGGAGGGTGTCACGGACGAAGGACCGGGCGGTCGCGACGGATCGCCCCACGGGCTCGAAATTGGCGGCCGCGCGCGCGGTGATCACAGAACTCCTTGTCCGGTTGTCGGCGTGCAGGCTTCCGTGGCCGACCCGCTCCTGCCGGGGCAGTGCGTGGTTCCCCGTCGGCCGGGGATCCTGGGACGATCCCCCAGGATGCAGTCCGGTGGTCATGGTGCGGCGCCCCTCCGATGCCTGCCCGCTCGTGCTCGTGCCACCGCCCAGGCCGGACGGGACCGGCACAGCTGGACAGCCGCATGCAAGGTTACTTACCTTCGCGGTCCATGCGGATGCCGGTCACCAGTGTTTCCGTCCGAAGGGTGTGCACTGTTTTCGGCCGGGCGGTGTGCGGACGATGTGCGAAGCTGCCGAACTGTTATGGCCTGGTTCAACCATGGTGAAACACTGGGCAAGCTCCAATGAGTAGCACCGGGCAGGCCGAGTGCGTTACAGCACGCCGAGCAGAAGTACCCGAGTACGCCGAGCAGTAATGGTCGACCCTTGCGGGAGGGACACAGTGGAGTCTGGCGCAGCGACGCGGGGCACTAAGACGCGCGCGAAAGGCGGACAGTCCCTGAACAACGGGCGCACACCGCGCAACGGCACTACGGCAGTGGACACGGCTGCCCTGAACCGGCTGCTGGCGGCCCTGGTGTCGATGCGGGACGGCAACTTCCGCAAGCGGCTCACGGTCTCCGGCGACGGCGTGATGTCCGAGATTGCGGCGGTTTTCAATGAAGTTGCCGACCGCAATCTGCATCTGACGGGTGAGCTGTCGCGCGTACGACGCATGGTCGGACGTGAGGGAAAGCTCACGGAGCGGCTGGAGGCGGGCGCCTGCGAGGGCTCCTGGGCGGCCGCGATCGACGCGTCCAACGCGCTCGTCGACGATCTCGTACGGCCTGTCTCCGAGGTCGGCCGGGTGCTGTCCGCGGTCGCGGAGGGCGATCTGTCGCCGCGCATGGAGCTGCGGGCGCTGGCGGCCGACGGTAACGGGCATCCATTGCGGGGTGAGTTTCTCAAGGTCGGACGGACGGTCAACAATCTGGTCGACCAGCTGTCGACGTTCACCGACGAAGTCACGCGCGTGGCCAGCGAGGTGGGCACCGAGGGCAAGCTGGGCGGGCAGGCCCGGGTGCGCGGTATGTCCGGTTCGTGGAAGGATCTCACGGATTCGGTCAACACCATGGCGTACCG
This sequence comes from Streptomyces sp. NPDC029292, assembly GCF_055569295.1. NCBI lineage: Bacteria > Bacillati > Actinomycetota > Actinomycetes > Kitasatosporales > Streptomycetaceae > Streptomyces > Streptomyces sp. NPDC029292. Next base: position 84,180 of record NZ_JBVHXR010000033.1, on the reverse strand, counting down.
GCTGACGGCTCAGGTGCGTGACATTGCTCTCGTGACGACGGCGGTTGCCAAGGGTGACTTGTCCCGGAAGGTCACGGTTCATGTGGCCGGCGAGATGCTGGAGCTCAAGAACACCGTCAACACGATGGTGGACCAGCTGTCCTCGTTCTCCTCCGAGGTGACGCGAGTCGCGCGCGAAGTGGGCACCGAAGGCGAGCTCGGCGGCCAGGCGCAGGTGCCCGGTGTGGCCGGTGTGTGGAAGGACCTCACCGATTCGGTGAACCTGATGGCCGGAAACCTCACGGCCCAGGTGCGCGGGATCGCGCAGGTGACGACGGCGGTCGCCAACGGTGATCTGTCGCAGAAGGTCACGGTCAGTGCGCGCGGTGAAGTCGCGCAGCTCGCCGAGACGATCAACCAGATGACCGAGACGCTGCGGACGTTCGCCGACGAGGTCACGCGTGTGGCCAACGAAGTCGGCGGCGAGGGGCGGCTCGGCGGGCAGGCGAACGTGCCGGGTGCGGCGGGGACGTGGAAGGACCTGACGGATTCCGTCAACACGGTCTTCCGGAATCTCACGACTCAGGTGCGCGACATCGCCGCGGTGACCACGGCTGTGGCCAACGGTGACCTCTCCCAGAAGGTCACCGTCGACGTCGCCGGCGAGATGCTGGAGCTGAAGAACACCGTCAACACGATGGTGGACCAGCTGTCGTCGTTCGGTGTCGAGGTCACGCGTGTGGCGCGCGAGGTCGGCGTCGAGGGTGAACTGGGCGGTCAGGCGCAGGTCCCGGGTGTGGCCGGTACCTGGAAGGACCTCACCGATTCCGTCAACACGGCGTTCCAGAACCTGACGGGGCAGGTGCGCAACATCGCGCAGGTGACGACGGCGGTCGCCAACGGTGATCTGTCGCAGAAGGTCACCGTCGATGTCTCCGGCGAGATGCTCCAGCTGAAGAACACCGTGAACACGATGGTGGATCAGCTGTCGAGCTTCGCCGACCAGGTGACGCGGATGGCCCGGGACGTGGGTACGGAGGGCCGCCTCGGTGGTCAGGCCCGCGTGGACGGCGTGTCCGGTACGTGGAAGGAACTCACCGACTCCGTCAACTTCATGGCGGGGAACCTGACCTCGCAGGTACGGCAGATCGCCCAGGTCACCACGGCGGTGGCCCGGGGTGACCTGTCGCAGAAGATCGACGTGGACGCGCGCGGCGAGATCCTGGAGCTGAAGAACACCATCAACACGATGGTCGATCAGCTCTCCGCGTTCGCCGACCAGGTGACGCGGGTCGCCCGCGAAGTGGGTACGGAGGGCCGCCTCGGCGGGCAGGCGCAGGTGCCCGGCGTCGCCGGTGTGTGGCGCGACCTGACCGACTCCGTGAACGGCATGGCGGGCAACCTCACCGCCCAGGTACGGAACATCGCGCAGGTCGCGACCGCGGTGGCCCGGGGTGACCTGTCGCAGAAGATCGACGTGGACGCGCGCGGCGAGATCCTGGAGCTGAAGAACACCCTCAACACGATGGTGGACCAGCTCTCGAACTTCGCCGAGCAGGTGACCAGGGTCGCCCGCGAGGTGGGCACCGAGGGGCAGCTGGGCGGTCAGGCCGAGGTGCAGGGTGTCTCCGGCACCTGGAAGGACCTCACGCAGTCCGTGAACTTCATGGCGAACAACCTGACCATTCAGGTGCGCAACATCGCCGAGGTCACGACCGCGGTCGCCAAGGGTGACTTGTCGAAGAAGATCACTGTCGACGCCAAGGGCGAGATCCTCGAACTCGTCACCACCGTCAACACGATGGTCGACCAGCTCTCCAACTTCGCCGAGCAGGTGAACCGGGTCGCGCGCGAGGTGGGCACCGACGGCAATCTGGGCGGCCAGGCCCGGGTGCCCGGCGTCACGGGCATCTGGAAGGACCTGAGCGACAACGTCAACCTGATGGCCAACAACCTGACGAGTCAGGTGCGGAACATCTCGCAGGTCGCGACCGCGGTGGCCAACGGCGACCTGACCAAGACGGTCACGGTCGAGGCGAGCGGCGAGGTCGCGCAGCTCGCCGACACCGTCAACACGATGGTGAAGACGCTGAGTTCGTTCGCCGACCAGGTCACCCGGGTTGCCCGCGAGGTGGGCACGGACGGCATCCTCGGCGGGCAGGCGCGCGTACCGGGCGTGTCCGGTACGTGGAAGGACCTCACCGAGTCCGTGAACGGGATGGCGTCCAACCTGACCGGTCAGGTGCGCAACATCGCGATGGTCACCACGGCCATTGCCAAGGGCGACCTGACCAAGAAGATCGACATCGACGCGCGCGGCGAGATTCTGGAGCTCAAGACCACCATCAACACGATGGTCGACCAGCTCTCGTCCTTCGCCGAGGAGGTCACCCGAGTCGCCCGCGAGGTGGGCACCGAGGGGCAGTTGGGCGGTCAGGCACGCGTCCGTGACGTCGACGGCACCTGGCGCGACCTCACCGAGTCGGTGAACGAGATGGCCGGGAACCTGACCCGGCAGGTGCGTGCCATCGCGCGCGTGGCGACCGCGGTGACCCGCGGCGACCTGAACCTGAAGATCGATGTGGACGCCTCGGGCGAGATCCAGGAACTTCAGGACTACATCAACAAGATGATCGCCAACCTGCGCGACACGACGATCGCCAACAAGGAGCAGGACTGGCTCAAGGGCAACCTCGCCCGTATCTCCGCCCTGATGCAGGGACGCCGCGACCTCGACGACGTGGCCTCGCTGATCATGAGCGAGCTGACGCCCGTCGTCTCCGCACAGCACGGCGCGTTCTTTCTCTCCATGCCGCTCGTCGACGGCAAGGAGGCGGGGAGCGACGAGGAAGCGTACGAGCTGCGCATGCTCGGCTCGTACGGCTACTCAATGGGTTCCATGCCGACGTCGTTCCTGCCCGGCGAGGCACTGATCGGGACGGCCGCCCAGGAGAAGCGCACGATCCTGGTGGAGAACGCGCCGAGTGGCTACCTGAAGATCTCCTCCGGGCTCGGCGAGGCGCCTCCGGCGCAGGTGATCGTGCTTCCGGTGCTCTTCGAAGGGACCGTGCTCGGCGTCATCGAGCTGGCGTCCTTCACGCCGTTCACGCAGATCCAGAAGGACTTCCTGAACCAGATCGCCGAGATGATCGCGACGAGCGTCAACACCATCTCCGTCAACACCAAGACGGAGGTGCTGCTCAAGCAGTCGCAGGAGCTGACGGAGCAACTCCAGGAGCGCTCGGCCGAGTTGGAGAGCCGCCAGAAGGCACTCCAGGACTCCAACGCCCAGCTGGAGGAGAAGGCCGAGCAGCTCGCCCAGCAGAACCGCGACATCGAGGTCAAGAACACCGAGATCGAAGAGGCCCGGCAGGTCCTGGAGGAGCGCGCCGAGCAGCTCGCGGTCTCCATGCGCTACAAGAGCGAGTTCCTGGCGAACATGTCGCACGAGCTGCGTACGCCGCTCAACTCCCTGCTGATTCTCGCCAAGTTGCTCGCCGACAACGCGGACACGAACCTCACCCCGAAGCAGGTCGAGTTCGCCGAGACGATCCACGGCGCGGGCTCCGACCTGCTCCAGCTGATCAACGACATCCTCGACCTGTCGAAGGTCGAGGCGGGCAAGATGGACGTGTCGCCGACCCGCATCGCGCTCGTCCAACTCGTCGACTACGTAGAGGCCACTTTCCGTCCGCTGACGGCAGAGAAGGGGCTCGATTTCTCCGTACGCGTGTCGCCGGAACTGCCCGCCACGCTGCACACCGACGAACAGCGGCTCCTTCAGGTGCTGCGCAACCTGCTGTCCAACGCGGTGAAGTTCACCGACTCCGGAGCGGTCGAATTGGTGATCCGGCCCGCCGGGGCGGACGTTCCGGTGGCCATCCGGGAGCAGCTCCTGGAGGCCGGTTCGCTGCGGGACGCGGACGCCGGTCTGATCGCGTTCTCCGTGACGGATACCGGCATCGGCATCGCGGCCAGCAAGATGCGGGTCATTTTCGAGGCCTTCAAGCAGGCGGACGGCACGACGAGCCGGAAGTACGGCGGTACGGGTCTGGGGCTGTCCATCTCGCGGGAGATCGCGCGGCTGCTGGGCGGCGAGATCCACGCGCAGAGCGAGCCGGGACGCGGCTCCACGTTCACGCTGTATTTGCCGCTGCACCCGAGCGAACTGCCGCCGCAGGGTTACGGGCAGCTGGCGCCCGCGCTGGAGGCCGGGGAGCTGTTGGCCTCCGAGGCGGAGCTGTCCGGGTCGGACATCGAGACGCCGGCCGAGGTGAAGTCGTACCGGGAGACCCAGAACGGGCCCGCAGCGCTCTTCCGGCGGCGCCGCAGGGCGGTGACCGCGGCCGAGCAGCGGACGGCGGTGCCGGGGCAGCCTGGCGGGGCCCCGGATTCGGCTCAGGACCAGTGGGCGTCCGCGGGCCGGCAGGACGCGGCGCCGCAGCCGCGCCGCGGCGTCCGCTTCGAGGGCGAGAAGGTGCTGATCGTCGACGACGACATCCGCAACGTGTTCGCGCTCACCAGCGTCCTGGAGCAGCACGGCCTTTCGGTGCTGTACGCCGAGAACGGCCGTGAGGGCATCGAAGTCCTGGAACAGCACGATGATGTGACGGTCGTCCTGATGGACATCATGATGCCCGAGATGGACGGCTACGCGACGACTACGGCGATTCGCCGGATGCCGCAGTTCGCCGGGCTGCCGATCATCGCGCTCACGGCGAAGGCGATGAAGGGCGACCGGGAGAAGGCCATCGAGTCGGGTGCGTCCGACTACGTCACGAAGCCGGTCGATCCCGACCATCTGCTCTCCGTGATGGAGCAGTGGATGCGTGAGGAGTGACCAGCTCGTGTCCGGCGGGCCCGGCCGCTACGCGCTGTCAGCGACCGGGCCGCCGGGGCGTGCGTGCCGAACCGGCGGCGCGGCAGGCCCGGCCGCGCATAACTGACTGTGGCCGAAGCCGTGTAGAAGTACGGGATTCGGGGAACCTTCTGGTCTCCCGCTACGTTTCTGCTACGTGCACAGTGACATCGCGGTGACAGGGTGTGGCGACAGGCAGGGTGCGGCTACCATGACCGGCACAAGGACGGGCGGCGCAAGGGAGTCGTCCCCTGGGGCGGCGCCCGGTGCACTGCCGGGGCGAGGAGGGCGGGCCATGGTGCAGAAGGCCAAGATCCTCCTGGTCGATGACCGGCCGGAGAATCTGTTGGCGCTGGAGGCGATCCTCTCCGCGCTCGATCAGACACTGGTGCGGGCATCGTCCGGGGAGGAAGCGCTCAAAGCACTACTCACGGACGACTTCGCGGTCATTCTGCTGGACGTCCAGATGCCAGGCATGGACGGTTTCGAAACCGCCGCGCACATCAAGCGGCGAGAACGGACCCGGGACATCCCGATCATCTTCCTCACCGCCATCAACCATGGCCCGCACCACACCTTCCGGGGGTACGCGGCGGGTGCGGTGGACTACATCTCCAAGCCGTTCGACCCGTGGGTGCTGCGCGCCAAGGTCTCGGTTTTCGTCGAGCTCTACATGAAGAACTGCCAACTCCGGGAGCAGGCAGCGTTGCTGCGGCTCCAGCTGGAGGGTGGCGGCAAGGCGGCCCTCGGCGAGGCCAAGGAGCCCGCCGGGCTGCTCGCCGAACTCTCGGCGCGGCTCGCGGCCGTTGAGGAGCAGGCCGAGGCGCTGTCCAAGCAGCTCGACGACGACTCGGCGGACGCGGCGGCGGTAGCGACCGCGGCCCATCTCGAACGCAAACTCACGGGATTGCGCAGGGCGCTGGACGCGTTGGAGCCGGGCACGGGGAGCGGGGCGCCGTCGGTGCCGTCGCAGAACTGAGTTGCACGGAGGCGCTCGCTCACGGTGAGTCGGCGTCAGTTTCGGGCCCCGGTAAGGGCGACACGAACGGGTGAAGCAGTAGGCGCACGTGTCCCTTGTCGTCTCCACCGGTAACCTCACACACATGGCCTCACGTCAGTCCGCAGCCAAGAAGCCGCCCGCGAAGAAGGCGGCCGCTCCGACGAAGGCTCCGGCGAAGAAGGCCGCCCCGGCGAAAAAGGCCGCCGCGAAGAAGGCGCCCGCCAAGAAAGCCGCGGCGAAAAAGGCCCCACCCGCGCCGGCGCCCAACCCGACCGCGGGCGTGTACAAACTCGTACGCGCCCTCTGGCTCGGTGTCGCGCACGCCGTCGGAGCGATGTTCCGCGGCATAGGGCGGGGCGCGAAGGGACTCGACCCTGCGCACCGCAAGGACGGTCTCGCGCTCCTGCTGCTCGGCCTCGCGCTGATCGTCGCGGCGGGTACCTGGTCCAATCTGCGCGGCCCCGTGGGCGACCTCGTCGAGATGCTGGTGACCGGCGCCTTCGGCCGCCTCGACCTGCTCGTCCCGATACTGCTCGGCGTCATCGCGGCCCGGCTCATCCGGCACCCCGAGCAGCCCGAGGCCAACGGCCGCATCGTGATCGGCCTGTCCGCGCTCGTCATCGGCGTGCTCGGCCAGGTCCACATCGCCTGCGGAGCGCCCGCGCGCAGCGACGGCATGCAGGCGATAAGGGACGCCGGCGGGCTCATCGGCTGGGGCGCGTCCACCCCACTGACGTACACGATGGGCGACGTCCTCGCCGTACCGCTCCTGGTGCTGCTGACCGTCTTCGGTCTGCTGGTCGTCACGGCGACCCCGGTCAACGCGATTCCGCAGCGGCTGCGGCTGCTCGGCCAGAAGCTGGGCATCGTCCAGGCCGACGTCGACGAGGACGACCTCGGCGAGGACGACGAGCGCTACGACGAGCAGTGGCGCGAGGCGCTCCCCGCGCGCTCCCGGAGGCGCTCGCGCGCCCCTGAGGCGTATGACCCCGACAACGCCGAACAGGAGGCGCTCACCAAGCGCCGGGGCCGCCCCAGGCGGCTCGCGGTGCAGCAGCCGGACATGAGCCGGCCGATGGACGCCGTGGACGTCGCCGCGGCGGCCGCTGCCGCGCTCGACGGGGCCGTGCTGCACGGCATGCCGCCCTCGCCGCTGGTCGCCGATCTGACGCAGGGCGTCAGCGTGGAGCGGGACGGGTACGAGGAGACGACGCCCGTCCCGGCCGCGCGCGCCAAGGGCACCAAGGCGCCCAAGCAGGAGATGCTCAAGGTCGAGTCCGTCGTGCCCGACCTCACCAAGGCCGCGCCCGACGAGCCACGCGACCTGCCCCCGCGCGCGGAGCAGCTCCAGCTCTCCGGCGACATCACCTACTCCCTGCCGTCGCTCGACCTCCTGGAGCGCGGCGGCCCCGGCAAGACGCGCAGCGCCGCCAACGACACGGTGGTCGCCTCGCTGTCGAACGTCTTCATGGAGTTCAAGGTCGACGCCGCCGTCACCGGCTTCACGCGCGGTCCGACGGTCACGCGGTACGAGGTCGAGCTCGGCCCCGCCGTGAAGGTCGAGCGCATCACCGCGCTCACCAAGAACATCGCGTACGCCGTCGCCAGCCCCGACGTGCGGATCATCAGCCCGATCCCCGGCAAGTCCGCGGTCGGCATCGAGATCCCCAACACCGACCGCGAGATGGTCAACCTCGGTGACGTCCTGCGCCTCGCGGACGCGGCCGAGGACGACCACCCGATGCTGGTCGCGCTCGGCAAGGACGTCGAGGGCGGCTATGTGATGGCCAACCTCGCGAAGATGCCGCACGTCCTGGTGGCCGGAGCGACCGGTTCCGGTAAATCGTCATGCATTAACTGCCTGATTACGTCCGTCATGGTCCGCGCGACCCCCGAGGACGTGCGCATGGTCCTCGTCGACCCCAAACGCGTCGAGCTGACCGCCTACGAGGGCATCCCGCACCTGATCACACCGATCATCACCAACCCGAAGCGGGCCGCCGAGGCCCTGCAGTGGGTCGTACGCGAGATGGACCTGCGCTACGACGACCTCGCGGCGTTCGGCTACCGGCACATCGACGACTTCAACGAGGCCATCAGGAACGGCAAGGTGAAGCTGCCGGAAGGCAGCGAGCGCGAGCTGAGCCCGTACCCGTACCTGCTGGTGATCGTCGACGAGCTCGCCGACCTCATGATGGTCGCGCCGCGCGACGTCGAGGACGCGATCGTGCGCATCACGCAGCTCGCGCGCGCGGCCGGCATCCACCTGGTGCTCGCCACGCAGCGGCCGTCCGTCGACGTCGTCACCGGTCTGATCAAGGCGAACGTGCCGTCCCGGCTCGCCTTCGCCACCTCCTCGCTCGCCGACAGCCGCGTCATCCTCGACCAGCCGGGCGCCGAGAAACTGATCGGCAAGGGCGACGGGCTGTTCCTGCCGATGGGCGCCAACAAACCCACCCGTATGCAGGGTGCCTTCGTGACCGAGGACGAGGTCGCGGCCATCGTCCAGCACTGCAAGGACCAGATGGCGCCCGTCTTCCGGGACGACGTCACCGTCGGCGCCAAGCAGAAGAAGGAGATCGACGAGGACATCGGCGACGACCTCGACCTGCTGTGCCAGGCGGCCGAACTGGTCGTCTCCACGCAGTTCGGTTCCACCTCGATGCTCCAGCGCAAGCTCCGCGTCGGCTTCGCCAAGGCGGGGCGCCTGATGGACCTCATGGAGTCCCGCGGCGTCGTCGGGCCGAGCGAGGGCTCCAAGGCGCGTGACGTTCTTGTGAAGGCTGATGAGCTGGATGGAGTGCTCGCCGTGATACGTGGGGAAGCTGAAGGGTAAGGAATCGGGCAGGTCGGTCACCGGGCGGGTGGGTTCGCGGCAGCCGGACAGGCGAACGTGACTCACCCGTAAGCGATCGGCGGGCAACCGTTTCCCCTCGGCGTACGTCAATTTGAGGGAGGGGACACGTACATGTCCCAGCATCAGGATGACCGGCCATTCTGATGGCGTACAAAGTCCTACCGCCCGGTTGCCCCACCCTTTCGTACCCCCCCTAGACTGAACCTCCAGCACAGGTGGCTACACGCTCGAAAGGCGCCCCCGTGTCCATCGGCAACTCCCCCGACGGCAACTCCCCCGAAGACGAGCGTCCGTTCGAAGACGACCGCGAGACCGAGCAGTTTTCGATCGGCCGTGCCCTGCAGCAGGCGCGCATCGAAGCCGGGCTGACCGTCGACGACGTCAGCAACGCCACCCGGGTCCGCATCGGCATTGTGCAAGCGATCGAGCAGGACGACTTCGCCCCCTGCGGCGGCGACGTCTACGCGCGCGGTCACATCCGGACCCTGGCACGCGCCGTCCGCCTCGATCCGGCCCCGCTCCTCGCCCGGTACGACGCCGAGCACGGCGGGCGCCCCGCACCGACACCGGCCGCCCCGCTCTTCGAGGCGGAACGTATCCGTCCCGAGCGCCGCGGGCCGAACTGGACGGCGGCCATGGTCGCGGCGATCGTCGCGGTGATCGGCTTCGTCGGGTTCACCGTCGTCAAGGGCAGCGACAGCGGGAGTGACGCGAAGACGCAGGTCGCCGAGGGGTCCACGCCGACCGCGAGCAAGACCACCCCCTCGGCCACGCCCGAGAGCAGCAAGCCCGCCGACCCGAAGCCCGATCCGTCCGACAGTGCCATCGCCGCCGCCCCCGCGGACAAGGTGACCGTCCAGGTGAGCGCCACCGACGGCCGCAGCTGGATCTCCGCCAAGGACCACAACGGCCGGATGCTCTTCGACGGGCTGCTGAACAAGGGCGAGTCGAAGACCTTCCAGGACAACTCGAAGATCAACCTCATCCTCGGCGACGCCGGCGCGATCCAGCTGTACGTGAACGGCAAGAAGATCGAGGACGCCTTCCAGCCCGGCGCGGTCGAGCGTCTCACGTATACGAAGGGCGACCCCCAGGTCGGATAACGGTCCGAAGGGGTATGCCGGTACGGGGTTGGCCAAGATCGGCCAACCCCGTCGACGTGGGCTGTCAGCGGGACGAAGTAGTCTTGAGCCCATGCCTGAACGCCGTACCGTCGCACTCGTCACCCTTGGCTGCGCCCGTAACGAGGTGGACTCGGAGGAGCTCGCAGGCCGCTTGGAGGCGGACGGCTGGCAACTCGTGGAGGACGCCGAGGATGCGGACGTAGCCGTCGTCAACACCTGTGGCTTCGTCGAGGCCGCCAAGAAGGACTCCGTAGACGCCCTCCTCGAAGCCAATGACCTCAAGGGGCATGGCAGAACCCAGGCCGTCGTGGCGGTGGGCTGCATGGCCGAGCGGTACGGCAAGGAGCTCGCCGAGGCGCTGCCCGAGGCCGACGGCGTGCTCGGCTTCGATGACTACACCGACATCTCCGACCGCCTCCAGACCATCCTGAACGGCGGCATCCACGCCTCCCACACCCCGCGCGACCGCCGCAAGCTGCTGCCGATCAGCCCGGCCGAGCGCCAGAGCGCAGGCGAGGAAGTGGCCCTTCCCGGTCACGGCGCCCCTTCGGACCTCCCCGAGGGCGTGGCCCCGGTGTCCGGCCCGCGCGCGCCCTTGCGCCGCCGCCTCGACGGCTCGCCCGTCGCCTCGGTGAAGCTCGCCTCCGGCTGCGACCGGCGCTGCTCCTTCTGCGCCATCCCGTCCTTCCGCGGCTCGTTCATCTCGCGCCGCCCCAGCGACGTACTGAACGAGGCGCGCTGGCTCGCCGAGCAGGGCGTCAAGGAGATCATGCTGGTCTCCGAGAACAACACCTCGTACGGCAAGGACCTGGGCGACATCCGCCTCCTGGAGACCCTGCTGCCCGAGCTCGCCGAGATCAAGGGCCTCGAGCGCGTGCGGGTCAGCTACCTGCAGCCCGCCGAGATGCGCCCCGGACTCATCGACGTCCTGACGTCGACACCGGACATCGCGCCCTACTTCGACCTGTCCTTCCAGCACTCCGCGCCCGACGTGCTGCGCGCGATGCGGCGCTTCGGCGACACCGACCGCTTCCTGGAGCTGCTCGACACGATCCGCTCCAAGGGCCCGCAGGCCGGTGTGCGGTCCAACTTCATCGTGGGCTTCCCTGGCGAGACCGAGGCCGATCTCGCGGAACTGGAGCGGTTCCTCACCAACGCGCGCCTCGACGCGATCGGCGTCTTCGGGTACTCCGACGAGGAGGGCACGGAAGCGGCGACGTACGAGCACAAGCTCGACCAGGACGTGGTCGACGAGCGCCTCGCGCGCGTGTCCCGGCTCGCCGAGGAGCTGGTCGCGCAGCGCGCCGAGGAGCGCGTCGGCGAGACCGTGTACGTGCTCGTCGAGTCCATCGACGACGAGGAGGGCGCGGTCGGCCGCGCCGCGCACCAGGCGCCCGAGACGGACGGCCAGGTGCTGTTCACGAGCAGCGAAGGTCTGACCGTCGGCCGTATCGTCGAGGCCAAGGTGGTCGGTACGGAAGGTGTCGATCTGGTGGCCGAGCCGCTCCTGGGCTCGCTCCCGTGTACTGAGGAGGCGGGCAGATGACCGGAGTCCCGGCATCCGCGGCGGGCGGCTCCTCCAGCGCGAAAGGTGCGGCGGGCGCTCCCGGCGCACCCGGCGTTCCGGGGGGCGCGAAGCCGGCGCGAGGCGGGAAGCTGGGCGCTGCGGCCGTCAACCAGGCCAGCCTCTGGAACATCGCGAACATCCTGACCATGATCCGGCTCGTCCTCGTGCCGGGTTTCGTGGCCCTGATGCTGGCCGACGGGGGGTACGACCCCGCCATGCGCGCGTGGGCCTGGGCGGCCTTCGCCGTCGCCATGATCACCGACATCTTCGACGGCCATCTGGCGCGCACGTACAACCTCGTCACCGACTTCGGGAAGATCGCCGACCCCATCGCCGACAAGGCGATCATGGGCGCGGCGCTGATCTGTCTGTCCTCGCTCGGCGATCTGCCGTGGTGGGTGACAGGGGTGATCCTCGGGCGTGAGCTCGGGATCACCCTGCTGCGCTTCGTGGTGATCCGTTACGGGGTCATCCCGGCGAGCCGCGGCGGCAAGCTGAAGACGCTGACGCAGGGCACGGCGGTCGGGATGTACATCCTGGCGCTGACGGGGCCGCTGGCCACCCTCAGGTTCTGGGTGATGGCCGTGGCGGTCGTCCTGACGGTCGTGACAGGGCTCGACTACGTAAGACAGGCCATTGTGCTGCGCAGGCGTGGAATCGCCGAGCGGCAGGCGGTGGCCGAGGAGGCGGAGCGGTGAGTTCGCCGGCCGCCGAAGTGCTGCGACTACTCACGGTGAGGGGCGAGACGCTCGCCGTCGCCGAGTCGCTCACCGGTGGTCTGGTGGCGGCGGAGATCACCGCGACGCCCGGTGCCTCGAAGGCCTTCCGGGGCTCCGTGACCGCGTACGCCACCGAGCTCAAGCACCAGCTGCTCGGCGTCGACGCCACTCTGCTGGCCGAGCGCGGTGCGGTGGATCCGCAGGTCGCGGCCCAGATGGCGGTCGGAGTGCGGAAGGCCCTGGGTGCCGACTGGGGAATCGCGACCACCGGAGTCGCCGGTCCCGAACCTCAGGACGGGCACCCGGTCGGGACGGTTTTCGTGGCCGTCGATGGGCCGTCCGATGCGATTTTTCATGCCGTTGGTGGCGGGAAAGTCGTACCGCTGCGGTTGAACGGCGATCGTGCGGAAATCCGTATGGAGAGTGTACGGAGCGTACTCGCACTGCTCCTGAAGGAGCTTGCGGGCGAACAGACCGGGAATGAGCGGGCACAGGATACGGAACAGAACGGGGGGTTTTGATGTTTGCAGCCCTGAGTGAACACGACATCGCTCCCCGCACGGCCGCGGCGCAAGGCGGTACGGTGGGGCGTGAAGGATGCGGCTACGCGGTCCGAGGAGGGAGCCACCGATGATTCTGCTCCGTCGCCTGCTGGGTGACGTGCTGCGTCGGCAGCGCCAGCGCCAGGGCCGTACTCTGCGCGAAGTCTCCTCGTCCGCCCGAGTTTCACTCGGCTATCTCTCCGAGGTGGAGCGGGGGCAGAAGGAGGCATCCTCCGAGCTGCTCTCCGCGATCTGCGACGCGTTGGACGTACGGATGTCCGAGCTCATGCGAGAAGTGAGCGACGAGCTCGCCCTCGCCGAGCTGGCACAGTCGGCTGCGGCCACCGAACCGGTGCCCGCGCCGGTGCGTCGCCCGATGCTCAATTCCGTATCGGTGACCGGCGTGCCACCGGAACGGGTCACGATCAAGGCACCTGCCGAGGCGGTTGACGTCGTCGCCGCCTGACGCTCACGAGCTCGTGCTCCTGAGCTGAGGATGCATGTGCGAAGCCCCGGCCGGGGCGTCTCCAGGGGAACCTGGGGGCGACGGCCGGGGCTTTTGCTTGTCCGCGCCTCCAACGGGACTCTCGACTGCCTCAAGTGACCCGAATTGTGCGTTTATGGCATGGTTGGTGGGATCGGATCGCAAGAAACGGAGGACCGGGATGTACGTCGTGAAGAGCCCCTTGTCCGACGCGGACCTGAAGATCGTGGCCGTGGCGCTGCAGGGCGCGCTGGTCGACCTGGTGGACCTCTCGCTCGTGGCGAAGCAGGTTCACTGGAACGTGGTCGGACCGCGCTTCCGTTCCATCCACCTCCAGCTCGACGAGGTCGTGGACACCGCGCGGCTGCACTCCGACACCGTGGCGGAGCGCGCCTCGACGCTGGGTGTCCCGCCGGACGGACGGGCCTCGACCGTGGCCACCAGCAGCGGCATTGGCGCGACGCCCGAGGGCTGGGTCAAGGACACCGACGCAGTGGGCACGCTGGTGGACGCGCTGAGCGCGGTGATCACGCGGATGCGGGAGCGTGTGGAGGCGACCGGGGAACCTGACCCTGTCAGCCAGGACATCTTCATCGGGATCACGGCCGACCTCGAGAAGCACCACTGGATGTTCCAGGCGGAGAACGGGTGACCGCCCTCGGGTTCCCGGGATGCGCCTGTGTGCCGCCGGTGCGCCCTGCCGGTGCGTGAGGGCGGCGTTCTAGCGTCGGGCTGGAGGTGGGCGCCATGGCAGGGCGAATAGTGCGCTGGGGGGCGGCACTGGGGCTCGGTGCGCTGTGGTGGTGGAGTGTGCTCCGGCTCGCGCTGGTGCCCGATGCGGGGGTGCTGGAGGGGGCGGTCGCGGCCGGGGGTTGGGGGCTGAGCCTGCTGCCGGTGCACTGTGTGCCGAAGGCTCGGGCGGTGGGTGCCGTGGGGTCGGATCAGTGGTGGCCGGCGATGCGGGAGGCGTGGCGGCGGCGGAGGGCTCGCAGGGGGCCTGCGGGCGGCGTGCGATAGGGGGTGGAGGCGCTCGGTGGGGAGGGGGCGGACGTCGGGGCGCTCTTCGCAAGGAAGGGCGGCGGTGGGCGCCGTGAAGGGCGCGCCGGGGCGTGTAGGGGCGTGTGGGGGGAGTGCGTGAGCGCGCGGGGGGTGTGCCGAGGTCCCGGCGAGTGGGCTACCAGGGCATCGCGACGCCGCCGTTGGGGCGGAGGATCTGGCCCGTGGTGAACGCCGAGGCGTCGGACGCCAGGTGCAGTACGGCGTGGGCGATGTCCTCGGGTTCGCCGACCCGGCCCAGCGGGGACAGCCGGGCCATGAACGCTTCGGTGTGCGCCTGTGCCTTCTCGTCGTGGCGGTCGGTCATCGGCGTGCGGATCCATCCGGGCGCGACCGCGTTGACGCGGATGCCGTGCGGGCCGATCTCGGTCGCCAGGGTCTTCGTCAACTGGACGACCGCCGCCTTCGCCGCGCCGTAACAGAGCAGGCCGGGGCCGCCGGTGTCGACGGCGCCGGAGGCCATCGTGATGATGCTGCCGCGGATGCCTTTTGTGATCATGAGGCGAGCCGCTTCCTGGCAGGCGTACAGCACACCCTTGAAGTTGATGCCCAGTACCCGGTCGAGATCCTCGTCACGGGTCTCCAGCACCGGACTGCTGTGCATGATTCCGGCGACCGCCGCCATGACGTCGAGTCGTTCGCAGGACTCGATGGCCTGCTTGAGCTGGGCGTGGTCGGTGACGTCGAGCGGGTGGGTGCGGGCGGTGCCGCCCTGGTCCTTGATCAGGGTCGCCGTCTCATGCAGGCCCTGCGCGTCGCGGTCCGCGCAGTGGACGGTGGCGCCCGCCTCCGAGAGCAGGATGGCGGATGCGCGGCCTATGCCACTGGCGGCGCCGGTGACGAATGCGGTGCGTCCGGTGAGGTCGTACGCCTTGAGGGGCATGAAGGGACGGTACGAGGGTTTCTGACGGGCCGTCAATTAGTCGTACGTCGGGGACTGGTACGGGGTTGGGCGCCGCTCGGTGGCGGGGTGGGGCCCGCTTGGCATCTCGGGCACCAGTAGGTGGGGCGCTCGCGGGAGCCGTCGCCCTGGTCGGCCGTACGGATCGGGGTCCGGCAGCGCAGGCAGGGGCGGGGCGTGCGGCCGTACACGAAGAGGTTCTGGTCGCGGCGGCCCGTGGTGCTGCGCGCCGGACGGTCGCGGTTGGCCTCCAGGAGCTTCTTGGCGAGGGCAGGCAGCTTGGCGGCGCGATCGGCGGGGACGTCGCCGATGGGGAGCCAGGGGGTGACCCCGAGGAGGAAACACAGCTCGCTCTTGTAGACATTGCCGATGCCGGCGAGATTGCGCTGGTCGAGCAGGGCCTCGCCGAGGGGGCGGGCGGGGTCACGCAACAGGTTCTCCAGGGCCTTGTCCGGGTCCCAGTCGGGGCCCAGGAGATCGGGGCCGAGATGGCCGACGGCGCGGTCCTCGTCGGTGGTGCGGAGCAGCTCCAGTACGGGCAGGCGGTAGCCGACGGCTGTGCGGTCCGCGGTGCCGAGGACGGCACGGATCTGGTGCGTGGGGCCGCCGGTCCAGCGCTGACCGTTCGCGTACACCTTCCACGAGCCGTCCATCCGCAGATGCGAGTGCAGGGTCAGCCCGCCCTCGATCCGGGCGAGGAGGTGCTTGCCGCGCGGGGTGACATCCAGGACGGAGCGGCCGGTGAGGTCGGCGGTGGCGTACTTGGGCACCCGCAGGTCGGAGCGGGTCAGCACCTTGCCCGCGAGGGCGATGTGCAGTCGTCTCGCGGCCTGCCAGACGGTGTCTCCTTCGGGCATGGGACCAGGGTGGCATGTCGGGGAGAGGGCGTCTTCGGCGATCCGTTGTCCGGGATGGCCGGGGCCCTCTCCGGGGCGGTCATGGTTCTCGAAGCGGATTCACGCGCGCAGGCGCAGTCCGCGGGGGGTCGCGATGAAGCCTGCTCCTTCCAGGAGGGTGCCGAAGGGGGATGTCAGGGCGGAGGCGCCATTGACCCGCTCCACCGTGACCGTGCCGAGGGAGCCCGCGCGGGCGGCCACGGCGAGGGCCTCGGCGGCGGCGCGCAGACGTGCGTCTTCCATGACCGCGCCGTCCGGGGCGGAGGGCCAGGCCAGCAGGGTCTTGCCGCCGCGCTCCATGTACAGGGTCAGCTCGCCGTCGACGAGTACGACCAGGGACCCCGCCTTGCGGCCCGGCTTGTGCCCCGCGCCGGTCGGGGGCTCGGGCCAGGGGAGGGCCGCGCCGTAGGCGTTGGCGGGGTCGGCGGCGGCCAGGACCACGGCTTGGGTCGTCGCGCGGGAGCGGGAGCGGTTGTTCGAGTAGTGGCTGGTGGGGAAAGCGGGGCCGTTGGAGAAGGCGGAGCGGGCCGCGGAGGCGGAGCGGGCGGGGGAGGCGGAGTCGGCGGAGAAGCTGTGGGCGTCGGGGTAGTCGGAGCCGTCCGGGAATCCGGAGGCGTTCGCCGGGCCGAGGTCGAGGGGATGGCCGAAGGCGTCCATCGGGGCTTGGTCGTCAGGGAATCCAGGGGTGTGTCCGTAGCCGCCGTCGCGGGAGAATTCGGAGGCGTGCGCCGAGCCGCCATCACCGGGGAATCCGGAAGCGTGTCCGGGGCCGCCGTCGCTGTGGAAGCCGGAAGTGTGCGCGTTGCCGCCGTCGGCGGGGAAGCCGTAGGCGTTTGCGGAGCCGCGATCGCCCGGGAAGCCGTCCCGGCCAGGGAAGCCGTTCGCGACGTCGGGTTCGGACAGGGCCTCGCCCCGGTCCCGCGCGTTCGCCGCCGCGCGCAGGCGGTCCACCGCGCCGTCCATCGCGAACTGGGCGGCGCCGAGACCCTCCACCACATAGCCACGGCGTGCCTGGCCGCTGTCCTCGAAGGCGGAGAGGATGCGGTATATCGCCGAGAAGCCGCCCTCGACGCCCTCCGCGGCGACGGCGCCCCGCGTCACCACGCCGTGCCGGTCGAGCAGTGTGCGGGCCAGGGCGTGAGCGCGCACGGTGGGGTCGGGGTCGCGGGCCGCAAGCAGTGACCAACGGCCCGCGACGGTCGGCGGTCCGGTACGGGACTGGGGGCGTGCGGCGCCGGTCAGGGAGCCGTAACGCCCGCGCGGGACCGAGCGCTTGGCGCGGTGGGCCGTGGAGCCTGCCGTACGGCCGGAGCCGAGCAGGGCGCGCATCGGCGCGAGCGTGTCGTTCGTGAGCCGTCCGGACCAGGCAAGGTCCCAGATGGTGTCGGCCAGTTGGGGATCGGTGACGTCGGGGTGTGTGGTGGCGCGCACCTGGTCGGCGATCTGGCGGAAGAAGAGGCCGTAGCCCCCGGAGAGGGTGTCCAGGACCGACTGGTGAAGCGCGGTCAGCTCAAGGGGGTGCGGGGCCGGCAGGAGCAGTGGTGCCGTGTCCGCCAGATACAGCGAGACCCAGCCGTCCTTGCCGGGCAGCGCCCCGGCACCGGCCCAGACCACCTCCCCGGCGGCGGTGAGCTCGTCGAGCATCGCCGGGGTGTAACCGACGACCCGGGACGGCAGGACCAGCTTCTCCAGCGCGGAGGCGGGCACGGATGCGCCCTGCAACTGCTCGATGGCGCGCACCAGTCCGTCGATACCGCGCAGCCCGTGCCCGCTGCCGACGTGCTGCCACTGCGGCAGGAACTGCGCGAGCGCGGCGGGCGGCACCGGCTCCAGCTCGTGGCGCAGAGCCGCGAGCGAACGGCGTCGCAGCCTGCGCAGGACCGCCGCGTCGCACCACTCCTGGCCGATGCCCGCCGGATGGAACTCTCCTTGCACGACACGGCCGCTCGCGGCGAGTCGCTGCAGCGCTCCGTCCGTGACGGCCGTACCGAGACCGAAGCGGGCGGCGGCCGTGGTCGAGGTGAACGGGCCGTGGGTGCGCGCGTACCGCGCGAGGAGGTCGCCCAGCGGGTCCTTGACCGGCTCGGTGAAGGCCTCCGGGACGCCGACGGGCAGTGCGGTGCCCAGTGCGTCGCGCAAACGGCCCGCGTCCTCGATCGCCGCCCAGTGGTCGGCCCCGGCGATCCGGACCCGGATGGCGCGGCGGGCCGCCGCGAGCTCCTGGGCCCAGTGCGGCTCGGCGCCCCGCTCGGCCAGCTCGGCGTCCGTGAGCGGGCCGAGCAGGCGCAGGAGGTCCGCGACGCCTTCGGCGTCCTTGACGCGGCGATCCTCGGTGAGCCACTGGAGCTCGCGCTCCAGCTCGGTCAGGACGTCGGCGTCGAGCAGCTCGCGCAGCTCCGCCTGGCCGAGGAGTTCGGCGAGCAGCCGCGAGTCAAGCGACAGGGCGGCGGCGCGCCGCTCGGCGAGGGGTGAGTCGCCCTCGTACAGGAACTGGGCGACGTAGCCGAAGAGCAGGGAGCGGGCGAACGGCGACGGCTCCGGTGTAGTGACCTCGACGAGGCGCACCTTGCGGGACTCGATGTCGCCCATCAGCTCCGTGAGGCCCGGGACGTCGAAGACGTCCTGGAGGCATTCGCGGACCGCCTCCAGGACGATCGGGAACGATCCGAACTCGCTGGCCACCTGGAGCAGTTGGGCGGCGCGCTGGCGCTGCTGCCACAGCGGGGTGCGCTTGCCTGGGCTGCGGCGCGGCAGCAGCAGCGCGCGGGCGGCGCACTCGCGGAACCGGGAAGCGAACAGGGCCGAGCCGCCCACCTGGTCGGTGACGATCTGGTCGACCTCGCCCTTGTCGAAGGCGACGTCGGCCGCGCCGACGGGCGCCTGCTCCGCGTCGGCCGCCGTGTTCAAAGGAGTGCCCGTCTTCCTGGGCTCCTGGTCGAGCAGATCCAGGCCCATCAGGTCGGCGTCCGGCAGCCGCAGCACGATGCCGTCGTCGGCGTGCATGACCTGGGCGTCCATGCCGTACCGCTCGGAGAGCCGGGCGCCCAGCGCCAGGGCCCAGGGGGCGTGGACCTGGGCGCCGAAGGGGGAGTGCACGACGACCCGCCAGTCGCCCAGCTCGTCGCGGAACCGCTCGACGACGATGGTGCGGTCGTCCGGGATGTGCCCGCAGGCCTCGCGCTGTTCGGCGAGGTACGAGAGCACGTTGTCGGCCGCCCAGGCGTCCAGTCCCGCGGCGAGCAACCGGAGTCGGGCGTCGTCCTTGGGGAGCGAGCCGACCTCGCGGAGGAACGCGCCGACCGCGCGGCCCAGTTCGAGCGGACGGCCGAGCTGGTCGCCCTTCCAGAATGGCAGCCTGCCCGGGACGCCGGGTGCGGGTGAGACCAGGACGCGGTCACGGGTGATGTCCTCGATGCGCCAGGAACTGGTGCCGAGCGTGAAGACATCGCCGACGCGGGACTCGTAGACCATCTCCTCGTCGAGCTCGCCGACCCGGCCGCCGCCCTTCTTGGGGTCGGACCCCGCGAGGAAGACCCCGAAGAGCCCGCGGTCCGGAATCGTGCCTCCGGAGGTGACGGCGAGGCGCTGGGCACCGGGGCGGCCCGTGACCGTACCGGCGACGCGGTCCCACACCACGCGCGGCCGCAACTCCGCGAAGGCGTCGGACGGATAGCGGCCCGCGAGCATGTCGAGCACGGCGGTGAACGCCGACTCGGGGAGCGAGGCGAAGGGCGCCGCGCGCCGGACCGTGGCGAGCAGGTCGTCGACCTGCCAGGTGTCTAGCGCGGTCATGGCGACGAGCTGCTGGGCCAGCACGTCCAAGGGGTTGGCGGGGACCCGGAGGGACTCGATGGAGCCGGTGCGCATTCGCTCGGTGACCACGGCCGCCTGGACCAGGTCGCCCCGGTACTTGGGGAAGACGACGCCGGTGGAGACCGCGCCCACCTGGTGGCCCGCGCGGCCCACGCGCTGGAGGCCGGAGGCCACGGACGGGGGCGACTCGACCTGGACGACGAGGTCCACCGCGCCCATGTCGATGCCCAGCTCGAGACTGGAGGTGGCGACCACGGCGGGCAGGCGGCCCGCCTTCAGGTCCTCCTCGACGAGGGCCCGCTGCTCCTTGGAGACCGAGCCGTGATGGGCGCGGGCGATGACCGGAGGGGCGCCCTGCGCCGCGCCCGAGCCGCCCATCAGCTGGGCCGGGGCGTGAGCCTCCTCCAGGGGCTCGCCGGTCGCCCTCTCGTACGCGATCTCGTTCAGCCGATTGCAGAGCCGCTCCGCCAGGCGGCGGGAGTTGGCGAACACGATCGTGGACCGGTGGGCCTGGACGAGGTCGGTGATCCGCTCCTCGACGTGCGGCCAGATCGAGGGCTTTTCGGCTCCCTCATTGGCATCGGCGACCGGGGAGCCGCCCAACTCGCCCAGATCCTCGACCGGGACGACCACGGAGAGGTCGAACTCCTTACCGGACGGCGGCTGGACGATCTCCACCTTGCGCCGGGGCGAGAGATAGCGCGCGACCTCGTCCACCGGGCGCACGGTGGCGGAGAGGCCGATGCGGCGCGCGGGCTTGGGCAGCAGCTCGTCGAGGCGCTCCAGGGTGAGCGCCAGATGGGCGCCGCGCTTGGTGCCCGCCACCGCGTGCACCTCGTCCAGGATCACCGTGTCGATGCCCGTCAACGCGTCGCGCGTGGCCGACGTCAGCATGAGGAACAGCGACTCGGGGGTCGTGATCAGAATGTCCGGCGGACGCGTGGCCAAAGCGCGGCGCTCGGCGGCCGGGGTGTCGCCGGAGCGGATGCCCACCTTGACCTCGGGCTCGGGCAGCCCGAGGCGCACCGACTCCTGCCGGATACCGGTCAGCGGGCTGCGCAGATTCCTCTCGACGTCGACCGCGAGGGCCTTGAGTGGCGACACGTACAGCACCCGGCAGCGCTTCTTGGGGTCGGCCGGCGGCGGGGTCGAAGCCAGCTGATCGAGCGCGGCGAGGAACGCGGCCAGGGTCTTGCCGGAGCCGGTCGGGGCGACGACCAGCACGTCCGAGCCCTCGCCGATGGCCGCCCACGCCCCGGCCTGGGCCGCGGTGGGCGCGGAGAAGGCCCCCGTGAACCAGCCGCGGGTCGCGGGGGAGAAGCCGTCTAGGGCTCGGTGTGCGGAGCTGACCATGCGTCCATCCTGCACCCGGCCACTGACAATGGCTCTGACCTGCGAAAATGTCGTGACCGTGAGTGGTGCGGGCCGGTTCGGCGGATGCGCGGGCTGCTTCGGCGGGGGCGGCGGCCTCGCCCGTCCCCGCCCCCCCGTCCCCGTCCCCGGCCGCCCCCTGTCCCGGTCGCCCCAACTCACAACCCGACTGCCCCCGTCCCGACCGCCGCAGGCCGTCTGGCGGATGGCGGGTGGCGGGGGCGTGAGGCGCGAGGCGTGAGGCATCTCAGCCCGGCCGCGGGCTCGCCATCCCTGCCAGCCGGTCAACGGCCCGCGGCCGTGAGGCGGCTCCGGCCGTTGGCGCAGAATGGAAAACATGGCGGCTTCGGCGGAGCGGGCACGGCACTGGCAGTACGCGGAACTGCCCGGTGTCGATCTGCTGCGTGCCAGCTACGTCGAAAAGATCTTCGTGCGGCACACCCACGAGAACTTCGTGATCGCGGCCATCGCCGACGGCGTCGAGGTCTTCCACCACGGCGGCGCCGACCAGTACGCGGGCCCGGGAGCCCTGGCACTGGTCAACCCGGACACCCCGCACACCGGCCGTGCGGGCGTTCCCGAAGGCTGGCGGTACGGAGCGGTCTACCCGTCGCCGGAGCTGGTGGCCGAGATCGCCGCCGAGACCACCACGATCCGCGGTACCCCCGGATTCACCGGTCCCGTACTCGACGACCCGTATGCCGCGGGCCTGGTCCACCAGGTGCTCCGGGCCGCGGAGGAGGGCAACGCGCTCGCCGCCGACACCCTGCTGCGGGTCGCCGTGACCCGGCTGCTGCGCCTGAACGGTGGTCCGCTGCCTCAGCGGGCCGTGCACACCGCCGGCGCCCGCGTCGCGGCACGCGCGCGTGCCGTGTTGGAAGAGCGGATGGCCGAACCCCCGACCCTGGAGCTGCTGGCCGCCGACCTCGGCACCAGCCCGTTCGCGCTGTTGCGCGCGTTCCGCGACGTGTACGGCATGCCGCCCCACACCTGGCTGACCGATGCCCGGGTACGCCGGGCGTGCCATCTCCTGGACGCCGGTTCCGCGCCCGCCGAGGTGGCGGTCGCTGTGGGTTTCACCGACCAGCCGCACCTCAATCGGCACTTCACCCGGATCGTGGGCGTGCCCCCAGGCGCCTACCAGCGCGAGCGCAAGAACGTACAAGACCGTGACGGGCGGCTTCTCCTATCGTCCGGGACGTGGCAGAACAGACAGCTCTCGCAGACATACGCAGTGAAGACGGCGGAAAACCCGACGCCGCCGTCGTCCGGGACGCCCTGGGAGTCGGGGTCGCCGTCGGACTTTCCGGTTTCGCCTTCGGGGTGACCTCGGCCGGCAGCGGGCTCACGCTGCTGCAGACTTGCGCGCTCAGCCTCCTGGTGTTCACCGGCGCCTCGCAGTTCGCGCTCGTGGGCGCGCTCGCGGCTGGGGGCAACCCGCTCACGGCGGCCGCGGGAGCCTTCTTCCTCGGGGTACGCAACGCCTTCTACGGACTGCGCCTGTCGCAACTGCTGGCCCTCCCGCGCGCGGTGCGCCCGTTCGCCGCGCAGTGGGTCATCGACGAGACCACGGCCGTGGCGCTCGCCCAGCCCACCCGCCGCAGCGTCCGCATCGGCTTCACCGTCACTGGGGTCACTCTCTACGTGCTGTGGAACCTCACCACCCTGCTCGGCGCCGTCGGGGCGGAGGCCATCGGCGACACCGACGCGTGGGGGCTGGACGCCGCCGGTCCCGCCGTCTTCCTGGCACTGCTCGCGCCGATGCTGAAGACCACCACGGAGCGGGCGGTCGCGGGGATCGCGGTCCTTCTGGGACTCGGTCTGCTGCCCGTGCTGCCCGCGGGAGTCCCCGTACTGGTCGCCGCTCTGGCCGCCCCCGCCCTCCTCTACGTAGAGGGGCGCCGCAGTGTGAAGACCGCCAACGACGCACCAAGGGAAGACCGTTGAACATCTGGATCGCCATCGGCGCGACCGCCGTCGGCTGCTACGCCGTCAAACTCATCGGTCTGCTGGTCCCCGCCGGGGTACTGGAGCGGCCGCTCGTTCAGCGCCTGGCCGCCCTGCTGCCCGTCGCCCTCCTCGCGGCCCTCACGGCCCAGCAGACCTTCGCCGACGGGCGCGTCCTGGTGGTGGACGCGAAGGCCGCGGGACTCGCCGCGGCCGCCGTCGCACTGATCCTGCGTGCCCCCTTCCTGCTCGTGGTCGCCGCGGCCGTGGTGGTGACGGCCGGGGTACGGGCCGTGACGGGCTGACGTCCGGACACGCGGCCGGTTTCGGCCCGCACGCACGCGTGCGGCCCGAAACCGAGTACGACCGCAGTGCCGGGCCGCGCGGTCGAAGGAGCACAGATCGCCTGGGTACTGTGACGCGTCACAAGCCGCCCGTACGCCCCGCAGGAGCCCGCCGTGCCCCTCTCCGCAGCTGCCAGGGCACTCGCGCAGCGCTGCGAGCGCAGGGCCAACGATCTGGCCCGGTGCATGGCCCGAGAATCCTTCGAGGCGCTCCCCGGCTATCCGGAGCTCCCGGACGACGTGAAGGACCTGGAGATCGCCGCGACGGCCAGGCACGGCATCCGTCTGTTCCTGCGTCGTGCGGGCGACCTCCATCTTGCCCCGGACAACCTGCGCCTGTTCCGTGAGCGGGCCGCCCAGCGCGCCGAGGAGGGCATGCCGCTGCACCTGTTGCTGCGCACGCACTCGCTGGGCGCGTACATGCTGTGGCGGGCGCTGCGCGAGACGGCGCGGCCCGGCGAGGAGGCCGCCCTCGTGGAGCTGGTCGACCTCCTCCTGGAGTCGCACCACCGGGTCGTGGGCGCGGTGGCCGAGACATACGTCGTCGAGCGCACCGCCCTGGAGGCCGACGCCCGCGCGCAGCGCCGCTCCCTGGTACGCGGACTGCTGGACGGCGTACTCAAGCCCGGACACGTACTCCTGGACGAGCTCCGGATGGAAGGGCCCGCCCTGGTGCTCGCCCTCGACCTGGGCGCGTCCGTGGAGGGTCCCGTGGGCGAGCGACGTCGGCAGCGCCGGACACAGGCCGTCCTGGACCACGCCTTCGGAACGGAGGTGGCGGCGCTCCTGGACACCGGCCTGGGCCGTGCCGTCGTACCCAAGGAGTGCGAGCCGCCGGACGATCTCGCCCAGCGGCTGAGCAAGGCCCTGGGGACACCGGTCAGGGTCGCGCACGTGCCGGCCGCCGGGCCCGCCGAGATCCCGGAGGCGGCCCGCACCGCGACGGAGATCCTGCGCGTCACGCGCGCGTGCGGGCTGCCGCCGGGGCTGCACCGCCTGGAGGACGTCCTTTTGGAGTTCCACCTCTCGCGCCCCGACCCCAGCAGCCACAAGATCGCCGCTCTGCTCGATCCGGTCGCCGACCGCCCCGAACTCCTGGAGACCCTGCGGACCCACCTCGCGCACCAGCAGGACCGCAGGACCACCGCCACCGTCTTGGGGCTGCACCCGAACACCGTCGACAACCGGCTCGCCAAGATCGGCGAACAGACCGGCATCGACCTGTCGTCGCCCCGAGGGGCGGCCCTGGCAATCGCGGCACTGCTCCTCAGGGACACCCAGGACACGTCAGCCGATGGACCGTCCGTACGCCCGTAGCGTGCGCAGCGCCTCGATCGTCACCATGGGGCGGCACTCCAGGGCGGTGCCCGGCGCCCACTGACGCCAGCGGATCGGCCAGCCGCCGTCTTTCTCCTGTTCCTCGGCCAGGCAATCGAGCGAGCGCGTCATCTCCTCGTCGGTGAACCACGCGCGCGCGAGTGAGCCCGGCGTCTTCGCGTAGTCGTGCGGGAAGTGGTGCTCGCCCGGCGCGTAACCGGGTGCGACCGGGAACGTCTCGAGGCGCTCCGGGTCCAGCGCCGCGAGCCGGTTCTCGCGCACCAGGCGGCCCAGACGGTCGGCGGTCGCCTCCGCGCGCGGTCGGTCGGGCGCGGAGTCCAGGAAGGCCACGGCCGCCTCGATCTCGTACGGATGGGACTTCTCCAGGGACTCGACCGCCTGCCAGCAGAAGTCGGTGGCCCTGAACAGCCAGGCGTGCCACACCTCGTTGCGGTGCAGCAGGCCCACCACGGGCCCGGTGGCGAGGAGTTCGCTCGGCGGGTCGTCGACGATCGGCACGAAGGGAGCCGTCGGATAGCCGCGCTGGCTGGGATGGATCGCCGGCAGCGCGCCGTCCGGCGTCGACACGGAGGTCAGGTAGCGGCACACGCGCTCCACGCGCTGCCCGCTGCAGCGCCCGATCGAGTCGAGGACGCGCAGCGCGTGCCCGGTGTGCAGCGGCTGGCTGACCGGGCCGCGCAGATCGGGTTCGAGCGCGTGACCGTACCCGTCGTCCTCGTTGCGGTAGGCGGCCAGCGCGGTCTCCACCGCGTCGGCGCCGCCGTCGCCGTTGTTCAGGAAGTGGTACTCGAAGCGGCGTTGCTCCAGCACGCGCGCGGTGAGCCAGATGAAGCGCTCGGCGCGCGAGAGCGGGGAGTGTGCCGGGGGCGTCGGGGGGAGTGGGGATGCTCCTGTTTCGGCCATGCGTCAGACCGTAGGACGGAAAGCGGTCTCGACAAGGGGTCCCGGCCAGGGCCCACCCTCAGGGGCGGGATACTGGAGTCATGCGGTTGACGGTCTTCTGGCAGCGGATGGCGGATCACTTCGGTGAGGGGTACGCCGACACCTTCGCGCGCGATCATGTGATGACGGAGCTCGGCGGGCGTACCGTGCACGAGGCGCTGAACGCCGGCTGGGAGGCCAAGGACGTGTGGCGCGTGGTGTGCGCGGCCATGAACGTTCCGTACGAAAATCGCTGACGGACCACGAAGATCCGGGGGCGGGCACCGATTGTCGGTGGCGTGGGCGAGACTTGCACCGTGGCCCCGACAGACGAGACCGCGCAGGTCGACCAGCAGGCATCACCATTCGGCACGACGCCGCCCACTCCGCCTCCGGGCGGTGACGCCACAGGGCAGGGCGCGCGCATGCCGCGCTGGTTGCCGCGCGCGATGGTGCTCGCGCTGGCGCTCATCGCCGTCTTTCAGCTGGGCAGTTGGGCGTTCCACCAGCTGATAGGGCTGTTGATCAACATTCTCATCGCGTTCTTCCTGGCGCTCGCCATAGAACCCGCGGTGAGCTGGATGGCCTCGTACGGCATACGCCGGGGGCTGGCCACCTTCTTCGTCTTCTTCGGCCTGCTGATCGTGACCGCGGGATTCATCACGCTGCTCGGCTCGATGCTCGCGGGCCAGATCGTCAAGATGGTCGAGGGCTTCCCCGAGTACCTCGACTCGGTCATTAACTGGATCAATACGACCTTCCACACCGACCTGAGACGGGTGGACGTCCAGGACAGCCTGGTCCACTCCGACTGGCTGCGGAAGTACGTGCAGAACAGCGCGACCGGTGTCCTGGACGTGTCCGCACAGGTGCTGGGCGGTCTCTTCAAGCTGCTGACGATCACGCTGTTCTCGTTCTACTTCGCCGCCGACGGACCGCGGCTGCGGCGCACCCTGTGCTCCGTGCTGCCGCCCGCGCGGCAGGCCGAGGTGCTGCGCGCGTGGGAGATCGCCGTCGACAAGACCGGCGGCTATCTGTACTCGCGC
Organism: Streptomyces sp. NPDC029292; assembly: GCF_055569295.1. NCBI lineage: Bacteria > Bacillati > Actinomycetota > Actinomycetes > Kitasatosporales > Streptomycetaceae > Streptomyces > Streptomyces sp. NPDC029292. Next base: position 57,417 of record NZ_JBVHXR010000033.1, on the reverse strand, counting down.
GGCCTGATGGCGCTGATCTCGGGCATCGCGCACTACATCCTGCTGGAGTCCCTGGGCGTGCCCTACGCGCCTGTACTCGCCGTCTGGGTGGGGCTGGTCTCGCAGTTCATCCCCACGATCGGCACGTATCTCGCGGGCGCCCTGCCGATGCTGATCGCCTTCACGGTCAACCCCTGGTACGCGCTGTGGGTGCTGATCTTCGTCGTGATCTACCAGCAGTTCGAGAACTATGTGCTGCAACCCAAGCTGACCGCCAAGACCGTGGACATCCACCCCGCGGTCGCCTTCGGCTCGGTCATCGCGGGCACCGCGCTCCTCGGTGCCGTCGGCGCCCTGATCGCGATTCCCGCGGTCGCGACACTGCAGGCCTTCCTGGGGGCGTACGTGAAGCGGTACGACGTCACGGACGACCCCCGTGTGCACGGGCACCGGACAAGGGGCTCGAGCACCCTCTTCACGCGCGTGCGGCGGCTGTTCACCAGCTGATTCACCGGACGAGGTTCAGATTCACCAGGTGAGTACCGCCCACACGCCGGCGCCCACGACGGCCGCCGCGTAGCAGCCGACCGCCGCGTACACGACCCGCTGCCTGGTCCCGTCGCTCCAGGAGGTGCGGGACATCAGCCAGGCCAGCGCGGGCAGCACCAGCACGGCGTGCAGGCTCACCCCGTGCAGCGGCTTGAGCGGGGCCGTCGAGTGGTACGCCGCCTCCTGGTGGCCGGTCCGGGTGAGGACGACCCCGCGCGCGATCATCGCGGCGCCCGACAGCAGGGCTACGAGCAGGATCGCGAACCCGGAACGCAGCGTGAGCGGCATCCCCAGGGGGCCGGTGGGCCGGTTCCGGAACGAGGCGACCGCGAAGACGCTGAGCAGCACCACGAGAACTCCGCCGCCCACCGCCAGCGTCATGGACACCGCCGAGTCGAAGCCGGTCTCCATGTTGAGATGCGAGGGCACACCGCGCCACGCCTGGAGGGTGATCCCGCAGACCTCCACGACACAGTCGGCGGCGAACACGACGAGCAGTGCGGTGCGCAGGCGCGTCCCCATGAGCAGATACGACGTGACCCAGGTGATCGCGATCAGTGTCAGCCCGAAGGAGAGCCCGAATGTGACGGGCTTGCGCCAGGAGACGGGCCCGTCCCAGGGGCCGCCGTCGACGGCGAAGACCACCAGGTGCACGCATCCCGAGAGCACGAGCAGGGCGCCCGTCGCGTAACAGAGCCGCTCAACCGGGCGGGGTGCGGGCTTCAGGATTGCCAGGGACCGGGACCTCGGAGTTTCCATGCCGCAAGCCTTGCGAGCAGGCCCCCCGGCGTCGTCGTACCACTGAAGGCGCCCGCTGTACGCCCGGGAGAGTAGCCCGGGGCCGGAGCCGGGTCGATGGGAATCCGGGGCACTGTCAGACCGTGAACGTACTCTCGGAGATGCCGCGTGGTGCGCTTGACACGAAAATCGAACATCTATTCTTATGGAGGTTCCGGCGGAGCTCTTGACGGGGATTTCGACAGGGTTTTGATGGAGATGTGCCCGAGTTATCCACAGGCCGGACGGGCGTCGGGGCGCATTGTCAGTGGCAGGCGTTAGCGTCTTTGACGTGAAGCGATCGACTCAAGCAAACCGGGTGGAACCCATGGCAGGAACCGACCGCGAGAAGGCGCTCGACGCCGCGCTCGCGCAGATTGAACGGCAATTCGGCAAGGGCGCCGTGATGCGCCTGGGCGAGCGGCCGAATGAGCCCATCGAGGTCATCCCCACCGGGTCGACCGCGCTCGACGTCGCCCTCGGTGTCGGCGGCCTGCCGCGCGGCCGAGTGGTGGAGGTGTACGGCCCGGAGTCCTCCGGTAAGACGACCCTGACCCTGCACGCGGTGGCGAACGCGCAGAAGGCCGGCGGCCAGGTGGCCTTCGTGGACGCCGAGCACGCCCTCGACCCCGAGTACGCGAAGAAGCTCGGCGTCGACATCGACAACCTGATCCTGTCGCAGCCGGACAACGGCGAGCAGGCTCTGGAGATCGTGGACATGCTGGTCCGCTCCGGCGCGCTCGACCTCATCGTCATCGACTCCGTCGCCGCCCTGGTGCCGCGCGCGGAGATCGAGGGCGAGATGGGCGACTCGCACGTGGGTCTGCAGGCCCGTCTGATGAGCCAGGCGCTCCGCAAGATCACCGGCGCGCTGAGCCAGTCCCAGACCACCGCGATCTTCATCAACCAGCTCCGCGAGAAGATCGGCGTGATGTTCGGCTCCCCGGAGACCACGACGGGTGGCCGGGCGCTGAAGTTCTACGCCTCGGTGCGACTCGACATCCGTCGCATCGAGACGCTGAAGGACGGCACCGACGCGGTCGGCAACCGCACGCGCGTCAAGGTCGTCAAGAACAAGGTCGCGCCGCCCTTCAAGCAGGCCGAGTTCGACATCCTCTACGGGCAGGGCATCAGCCGTGAGGGCGGCCTGATCGACATGGGCGTGGAGCACGGCTTCGTCCGCAAGGCCGGCGCCTGGTACACGTACGAGGGCGACCAGCTCGGCCAGGGCAAGGAGAACGCGCGCAACTTCCTGAAGGACAACCCCGACCTCGCCAACGAGATCGAGAAGAAGATCAAGGAGAAGCTGGGCGTCGGCGTGAAGCCCGTGGAGCCCACCGCCGAGCCGGGCGCGGACGCGGCGGTCTCGACCGCCCCGGGCGACGCCGCGAAGACGGTGCCCGCTCCGGCGGCCAAGGCCGCCAAGTCCAAGGCCGCGGCAGCCAAGAGCTAGTCCATGACGCGACGAACCGACTGGGCCGAGTACGCCTACCCTGTCGCCCCGGAGGGGCCAGGGCAGCGGTACGACGGGGGCCATGGCGGCTCGGCCGGACACGGTGACAGGACGTACGGCGGCGAGGCGCCGTATAGCGCCGACGGGGCGTACGGCGCCGACGGACTCCACGACGGCGATCCGTCCGGCGAGGGATCGCCGGACGGCGGCTCGCGGCGCGGTGACGGCCTGCCGGGCGGTCACGGTTCGCCGGGCGGCGGCTCGCGCCGTGGCGGTGGTCGACGTGGCGACGGAGGGCCGCGCGGTGGACGAGGGCGCCGGAGACGTGGCGGTTTCGGTGAGCCGTCCGGCGACCCACAGGACGGAGGTGACCCTTCCTCGTCGAGGGCCGAGAAGGGGGAGCCCCCAGGGGACCCGGCTGAGCGGGCGCGGGCGATCTGTCTGCGCCTGCTCACCGGGACCCCGCGCACGCGGAAACAGCTCGCGGACGCGCTGCGCAAGCGCGAGATCCCCGAGGACGTGGCGGACGAGGTGCTGTCACGGTTCGAGGAGGTCGGCCTGATCAACGACAGCGCCTTCGCGGATGCCTGGGTGGAGTCACGGCACCACGGCCGGGGCCTGGCCAGGCGGGCGCTCGCACAGGAGCTGCGGACCAAGGGCGTGGACTCGACGCTGATCGACGAGGCCGTCGGACAGCTCGACTCCGAGCAGGAAGAGGCGACCGCGCGCGACCTGGTCGCCCGCAAGCTGCGCTCCACGCGCGGCCTTGACCGCGACAAGCGGCTGCGGCGTCTCGCGGGCATGCTCGCCCGCAAGGGCTATTCGGAGGGCATGGCCCTGCGAGTGGTTCGCCAAGCACTGGAGGAAGAGGGCGAGGACACGGAGGGGCTGGACGAGGGGTTCTGACGTCAGGGGATCCGGGGGACTGTCGCCAGGAGCGCGAGGGTGGACCGGTCCGCTGGGACAGACTCGAGGGGCCTGGACCTGAAGCGGGCTGCCCGGGTGTCCCGGACCGTGGGGCCGTCCGGTTCCGGGGACCAGGACCCGCTGGCGCAGGGTGCCCGGAGCGGCTGGGGCAGAGTCGCCGGAGTGCCTGGGGCAGAGTGTCAGGGGCGTCTCGGACTGTGCGGCCGGCGGGCGGGAGCGCCCCGAACTACTCGGCCATCAGACCGCCAGGGTGCCCCGAACCGGCGGGGTGAGAGCACCGAGGTGCCCGTATCGCCGAGCAGTCCCGATCCGGTTGCCCTGGAATGCCAGGCGACCCGGGCCACGGCGAGTCCCGTTTCGGGGCACAGAGACGGCACAGGGACGACGCAGAGACGGTGGCGAGCCCCGTCTCGGTTCGCAGAGACGGCGCCGAGACCGCGCAGAGGCACCGAGGCTCGATCGCGGGCCCTGAACACGGTAGACGCGCGGGGGCGTGGATCGCGTTCGGGGCCCTGACGCGTGTCCGGATCCATGGAGCTCGCAGGGATAGAGCCGCTCAACTCCCGGCGACCGAGGTGGGGTTAACCCCCGGCTGAAGACGCCGGGCCGCCGCACTGCACAGACACCTGTGCACAGACGACTGTGTATGCATGGCACAGGAACCCGGCGCGACAGCGAAAGGACCCCCGGAGACGCCGCACCTCCCCACCGAGCTCTCCGACCTCGCCACGCTCAAGGCCCTTGCGCAACCCCGTCGGCAGCGCATGCTCCAGCACCTCACCGTGCACGGCCCCGCCACGTCGGCAACGCTCGCCCGGGCGCTCGGGCTCAACACGGGAGCCACCAGCTACCACCTGCGCGAACTGGCGCGGTACGGCTTCGTGGAGGAACCGGACGAGCCGGCCGGCCATGGCCGAGAGCGATGGTGGCGGGCCGTCCCCGGTGACCGCCGCTTCCCGCCGCGCAGCCGCCAGAGCCCCGAGACGCGGCTCGTCATGGACGAGTTGAACCACCACGCGTACGCCGCCGACCTCGAACTCTTCGAGCAGATGCAGCTCCAAGAGCAGGCGGGCGACGACGACCCCTGGGCCGACGCCTTCCCCTACTCGCGCGGCAGCATCCGGCTGACGCTCCCCGAACTCCGCGCGTTCTTTGAGGAGTACATCGCGCTCCTCAACCACTACAAGCGCCCGGAAGCCGACACCCCGCCCGGCGCGCGCACCGTCCTCACCCGCTTCCTCGCCTTTCCGGCACCTGAAGCCGCACACGAGAGCCCCCCGGCACTCCACGGCAGAGACCACGACATAAACCACAACAGAAACCACAACAGGGAAGAGAGCGAACCGTCATGATGCTGCGCTACGCCCTGCAGACCGTCCGAGCCCGCAAAGGCGGGTTCCTCGGCGCCTTCCTCGCCCTGATGTGCGCGGCCGCCCTCATCACCGCCTGCGGCACCCTCCTCGAAACGGGCTTGCGCGGCACGATCGCCACCGAACGCTATGCCGGGACTCCCGTCGTGGTCTCCGCCGACCAGAACGTCCACCAGACCACGGTCAAGCACAAGAAGGGAAAGACGAAGGTCAAACACAAGGCCAAGCCGATCGCCGAACGGGCCTGGCTGCCGGACGACCTCGCCGCGCGGCTCCGCCGAGTCCCGGGCGTGGACCGAGTCGTCCCCGAACTGACCTTCCTTGCCGAGCCGTTGACGCCCGACGGGGCCGTCGAGAAGAACCGGCCCGCCTACGGCCACGCCTGGGACTCCGCCGCGCTGACCCCCTACAGGCTCACCACAGGCACCGCGCCCAAGGCCGACAGCGACCTCGTCGTCGACCGTCACTTCGCCGAGCGCGCCCACCTCGTGCCGGGCGACCGCCTCACCGTCCAGTCGACCCGGTCCCCGCGCACCTACCGCATCACCGGAATCGCCGCGACCGCCGAGGCCGTACGCCACCAGACCTCCCTCTTCTTCTCCACCGCCGAGGCGCGGCGCCTGGCCGCACATCCCGGCCAGGTCACCGCCTTCGGTGTGCTGCCCACCAAGGGCACGGACGTCAGCACCCTCGAACAGGCCGTCACCAAGGCGATGCACGGCACCACCGCGCAGGTCAGCGCGGGGGACGACCGCGGCCCGGTCGAGTTCCTGGACGCGGCCGCCGCCCGTACGAAGCTGGTCAGCATGGGCGGCGCGATGGGCGGCACCTCGCTGCTCGTGGCCGTACTGGTGGTCGTCGGCACGTTCGCGCTCTCCGTGCAGCAGCGGCACCGCGAACTCGCCCTGCTGCGTGCCATCGCCGCCACACCCGGCCAGATCCGCACGCTCCTGGGCCGTGAGGCCCTGATCGTCGGGGCGGCCGCCGGTACGACGGGCGCACTCGCCGGGCTGCCGTTGGGTAGTTGGCTGCACGGTCGGTTCGTCGCCATGGGCGCGGTCCCGGCCACGCTTCAGCACACCGTCAGCGTCTTCCCGCTGTTCGCCGCCGTCGCCGCGACACTCTTCGGCGCCTGGACCGCCGCCCGTATCTCGTCCCGCCGTATCGCACGGATCCGACCGGCCGAGGCGCTCGCCGAAGCCCGGGTCGAGTCCAGCCGCCCCGCATGGGGGCGCATCCTCGCCGGTCTCGCGCTGCTCGCCGGCGGGACCGTCCTCGTCGCCGTGCTCAGTGTCCTGCGCACCGAGCCCGCCTCAACGCCCGTGACCTTCCTGGCCGTCGTGGTCCTCGCATCCGCCGTGGCACTGCTCGGCCCCCTGCTGGTCAGGGCCGCCGCGGCGGTCCTCGCGGGCCCGCTGCGGCTGACCGGTCCCGGCGGCCGTCTCGCGCGCGCCAACCTCCGCGGCAACGCGGCCCGCATGGCCTCCGTCGTCACTCCCCTCACCCTCCTCATCGGCATGACCTGCACGGTTCTCTTCGTCCAGCCGACCTTCGGCGACGCCGCCCGCGCCCAGGCCCGCGAGGGCATCCGCGCCGACTGGGTGCTCGCAGCCCAGGGCCCAGGCGTCCCGGCCGAGGCCGCGCAGCAGCTGCGTACGCACCACGACACCGCCACGGAAGTGGTCCGAACGACCGTCCGCGTGGGCCTCGACAAGTACGCGGCCCAGGGCGTCACGCCCGAGGGCCTCACCCGCACCTGGGACCCGGACGTCACCGCGGGCTCGCTGAACGACCTGACCAACGACACCGTCGCCGTCAGCGAACTCGCCGCCGACCAGCTCTACTTGGAGCCCGGCAGCACCCTGAAGCTCACCCTCGGTGACGGCACGCCCGCCAAGCTCACCGTCGCCGCCGTCTACGCCAAGGGCCTCGGCTTCGGTGACCTCACCTTCGCCCATGACCTGGTCGCCCACCACGTGGACAACCCGCTCGCGACCTCCGTCCTCGTCACCACCACCCGTACACAGACACAACTCGTGACTACGCTCCGTAAGTTCCCGAGCGTCCATGTCCTCGCACCGGAGGCCGTGGACTCGATCCAGGCCGCGCGTCAGCAGGCGAACGCGGAGGTCAACTACCTCGCCATGGGACTGGTCCTGGCCTTCACCGCCATTGCCGTCGTCAACACGCTCGCCATGTCGGTCTCCGAGCGCGTCCGTGAGTTCGCGATGCTTCGCCTCGCCGGGGCGACCCGCCGCCAGGTGTTGCGGATGCTGCGCACCGAGGCGCTGTCCGTTCTGCTGCTCGCCACCGCGCTCGGCAGCGGTATCGCGCTCGCGGTCCTGACGGCCTTCAGCGTCGGCATGACCGGCAGCGCGGCTCCGGCGGTCACGCCCCTGGTGTACGTAGCGGTCGTAGCGGTCGCCGGACTGCTCGCGCTCGTCGCCACCTCACTGCCGGGCCGGGTGGCGTTGAAGGTCCGCCCCGTCACCGTGGCCACGGCCAAGGAGTAAGGGGCAGTACGCAAAGGTGGGCGCCCCTTACATCGAGGGGCGCCCACATCAACGTACGACTTGAAGAACCCTCTTTACGACCTAGGCGGTCACCGGATACCCGGCCGCCTTCCATGCCTGGAACCCTCCGACCAGGTCGGTCGCCCGGTGCAGTCCCAACTGCCGCAAGGACACGGCCGCGAGGCTCGACGCGTAGCCCTCGTTGCAGAACACCACGACCCGCAGATCGTGGCTTGTGGCCTCGGGGGCGCGGTGGCTGCCCTGAGGGTCGAGCCGCCACTCCAGTTCGTTGCGCTCGACGACAAGGGCGCCGGGGATCAGCCCGTCGCGCTCGCGCAGGGCGGCGTACCGGGTGTCAACCAGGAGCGCCTCGCCCGCCCGCGCGGCTTCGTACGCCTCCTTGGCCTCCACGCGGTCCAGGCCCTCGCGGACCTGCTCCAGCAACTCATCGATGCCCACAGGGCTTTGGGTGCTCACTGCCAGTCCTCCGGACGCTCGACGTGCTCCAGACGCAGTACCTGCCCTGTACGGCTGTAGCGGCGGATCCGCGGCAGGGGCGGGTAGTAGGCGTGGACCGAAATCGCGTGCTCCGCGGTGGACTCGTTCAGCACCTCGTGCACGTGGTGGAGGCCGAAGGAGCGGCCCTTGCCCGCCGGCAACGCCCGTTCCCGGTCGATATCTTCGGTGAGTTCCAGGGTCTTCCAGCCGTCGGCGGGCAGCCGGGCGGTGAGGGAGTTCTCCTTGAGTTCGCCTGACGCGGTGACGAAGGCGCCGACCGATTCGGCGTGGTCGTGCCAGCCCGTTCCGGTGCCGGGTGGCCAGCCGATGAGCCAGGCCTCGCTGCCCCCCGGGCCTTCGAGGCGCACCCATGTACGGCCCTCGGGGTCGAGCGGGAGGGAGGCGATCAGCTCGGCGTCGGCGGCCGTACGGCGTACGAAGTCGAGCAGGTCGGCCTGGGAGGGAGCTTGTGGTGGTGCGGAGACAGAAGGGGACACAGACACTCGTACCGTCCTGAGGGTTCGCGTGGGAGCGCGCAGCGGCACACAGGGGCGCGCGGGGGGCAAGGGGGAGCGAATTCAGCAGGACGAACGACACACGCAGCCCGCATAGCGGATGAGGTCCATATGGACCCTCCGCCACAGGTGCACGCAGGTGTCGGTCACGATCCGGAGTACACCATGGCGGTGCAGGCCGGTCAACTCACTGTCACTATGTGGACCACACGGTGACCGTGAGTGCGGCCGAGCCCCGGGCTCGGGTCGGCCGAGCCGCAGGTGGTCAGAGTGGTCGAGGGCGGCCTCGGCCGGCTCAGGACGCGGCGATGAGGGCGGCCACGCCGAGCTCTGGCGGTCCAGGTCGCAGGCGGTGGAAGGGGGGACGGCGGGATCCGACGGCCCAAGGGGACGGGCCTCCGCTCGGTCACCGCAGTCTCGGAAGGTCCGTGCCCGGTTCCGTGCCTGGTGGTCCGCGCCCGACGGTCCTTGCCGGGTGTCCCGCGCCTGGCGGCCCGAGCTGTGTGATGCCCCGCCCGACGCTCCGGGCGCGGCATCACCAGCTCAGCCCGTAGTCGCCGCGGCCTCGGCCGCTGCCACGGCCTCTGCCTTCGTCGGTCCGCCCAGCGTTGCCTCGGCCGCCTCGTAGAGATCGGCCGGGCGCACCCCGCCGAGCGCGGTGACCAGGTGGCCGTCGGGGCGGACGAGGAGGACGGTGTGCGCGGCGGCGCCCGGGTAGCTCTCGGCGACCAGGAGCTCGGCCGGGTGCGGCAGCGCGGTCACGGCGGCCGCGAGCCGGGGCATGATCCCGGCCGTCACCCAGTGCTTCCGCTCCCACACGCCCGTACCCGGAGCGATCAGCACCACGAGCAGCACTCCGCGCCCGAGCCGCTCCCGCAGGTGTACGAACGAGCCGTCCTCCGCGGTCACCCGTACATCGACGACCGGCGCCCCGGGGGCCGTGTCGACAGGAGTCTCCGACTCGGCGCGTGGAGGCGCCAGCGGCGAATCGGCGTACGCTCCCGGCGCGCCCAGCGGGCCGCGCCCCAGGTGACCGTCGGTGAGCAGTGCATCGTGGCCACGGGCCGACCCGGGGACGTACGCGCGCAGCCCTCCGCCACCGCGCAGCAGCGGCAGCGCCTGGTCGGCGGCGCGCAGCCGGGCGGCGACGACGGCGCGCCGCTCCGCCTGGTAGCTGTCCAGCAGCCTCTCGTGCGGACCGTGGTGCCAGGCCAGCGCCAGCTTCCAGGCGAGGTTGTCGGCGTCCCGCAGGCCCTCGTCCAGGCCCTGCGTGCCGAGGGCGCCGAGCAGATGCGCGGCGTCCCCGGCGAGGAATACCCGGCCCGACCGCCAGCGGCGGGCGAGGCGGTGGTGGACGGTGTGCACTCCGGTGTCGAGCAGTTCGTACGCGGGTGTGGAGCCCCCGCTCCAGCCCGCGAGGGTCTCCCGGACGCGCGCCACCAGCAGGTCGGGCGTGACCAGGTCCTTGCCCGGAGGCAGCAGCCAGTCCAGGCGCCACGTGTCGTCGGCGAGGGGGCGCGCGGTCACCTCCCCGGCCGAGGGGCCCGACGTCCGCCACGGCGGCGTCCGATGCAACAACGCCTCGCCGGGCCACGGAAGTTCCGTACGCAGCGCCGCTACGGCGTGCCGCTCGACGGCCGTACGTCCGGGGAAGCGGATGTCCTGGAGCTTGCGCACCGTCGAGCGCGGTCCGTCGCAGCCGACCAGATAACTGCCCCGCCACCAGGTGCCCTTGGGGCCCCGCGTGTGCGCGGTGACGCCCGACGTCTCCTGCTCGACGGAGTCGAGGCGGCTGTCGACGGCGACCTTGATCAGCCGCTCATGGGCGATGGCCTCGCGCAGGGCGGTGGTCAGGACGTGCTGGGCGATGTGCAGAGGGGCGCGTACCTCGGCGCCTTCGGAATCCTGTGCGCCGTTGCCCGCGGAGCGCCGAGCGCCGTCCTGTGAGCCGTGCACGCCGCGCCCCGCGCCCCGCGCGCCGCCATCGGATCCATCGGACCTGTCGGGTACCCCCGCGCCGAACGTGATCTCGCGCATCACCTGCTTGCGCCGCATCGACCGCCATCCGGCCCAACGGAAACCCGCCCCGGAGAGGGGAAAACCCGTCAGCCGTTCGATGAGCGCGGCCGTGTCCTCGCGCAGCACCACCGTCCGCGCGGGCCGCTGTTCGTCCTTGCCCGGGCCCTCGTCGAGGACCACGGAAGGGACCTCCTGGCGGGCGAGCGCGAGGGCGAGCGTGAGCCCCACGGGCCCCGCTCCGACGATGATCACCGGGTCCACGGCGCGGTGCCCCCTGCCTGGAGCGGTGTCCTGAGGGACGTACGGGAACAGGCAGTTGGAGCGGGGTGCACGATCACAGAACGTATGCAACCCATTGCCGGTGCTTGCGTCAAGTGACGGAGGCAGTGGCGATCACGCCACTGCCTCCGTGCCGCTCATGCGACTTGACTGTTCATCAGATGGAGCCGCCGGCACCAGTCCCGAAGGAGCCATGCACCGCGGCGGGGTTGAGCTCCACCGCGTCATCGGCGCCGAGGACCGCGCCCGTGGTCTTCTTGCTGCGCCGCAGCCTGCCCTCCAGCCAGCTCGCGAAGGTGGTGAGGAGGAAGTTCAGCGCGATGAAGATGACCGCCACCACGATGAAGCTGGGGATGACGTTGGCGTAGTTGGCCGCCAGCGTGCTGCGTGCGTTGAGCAGCTCGGGGAACGCCAGCATCACGCCGCCCAGCGCGGTGTCCTTCACGATGACGACGATCTGGCTGACGATGGCCGGCAGCATGGCGGTGACGGACTGCGGGAGCAGGATGCTGGTCATCGTCTGGCCCTTGCGCAGACCGATCGCGTAGGCGGCCTCCGTCTGACCCTTGGGCAGGGCGAGGATGCCGGCCCGTACGATCTCGGCGAGGACCGAGGCGTTGTAGAGCACCAGGCCGGTGACAACGGCGTACAGGGGCCGTTCGTCGCTGCTGATGTCCGTGGAGCGGACGTAGAACTCGTTGGCGAACAGCATCAGCAGGAGCACCGGGATCGCCCGGAAGAACTCGACCACCACACCGGCCGGGACCCGGACCCACCGGTGGTCTGACATGCGTGCGATGCCGAAGAACGCGCCCAGCGGGAGGGCGATGACCATGGAGAGCGCCGCGGCCTTCAGTGTGTTGCGGAGACCCGGCAGCAGGTACGTCGTCCAGGCATCCGCCGTGGTGAACGGCTCCCACAGGGACCACTTCAGCTGGCCCTTGTCGTCCATCGTCTGCCAGATCCACCACAGGAGCAGGGCGAGCAGGACGAAGAAGACCACCGAGAGGAGCACATTGCGCCGCTTGGCGCGGGGGCCGGGGGTGTCGTAGAGAACGGAGGTCATCGCTTCACCGCCAGTCGCTTGCCGAACCAGCCGAGGATGAGGCCGGTGGGCAGGGTCAGTACCACGAAGCCGAAGGCGAAGACCGCGCCGATGGCCACCGTCTGGGCCTCGTTCTCGATCATCGTCTTCATCAGGCTGGCGGCCTCGGCGACGCCGATGGCGGCCGCTACGGTCGTGTTCTTGGTCAGTGCGATCAGTACGTTGGCCAGCGGTGCGATGACCGAACGGAAGGCCTGCGGAAGGATGATGAGCCGCAGGACCTGACTGAAGTTCAGCCCGATGGCGCGTGCCGCCTCGGCCTGCCCGACGGGCACGGTGTTGATGCCCGAGCGCACCGCCTCGCAGACGAAGGCCGCGTGGTAGGCCACGAGACCGAGCACCGCCAGCCGGAAGCCCTGGAGCTTGAAGTCGTCGGACGCGCCCATCGTCACACCGAAGATGTCGGCGAGGCCGAGCGAGCTGAAGACGATGATGACGGTCAGCGGGATGTTCCGGACGATGTTCACATAGGCGGTGCCGAACCCGCGCATGAGCGGGACCGGGCTGACCCGCATCGCGGCCAGCAGGGTGCCCCAGACCAGGGAGCCGACGGCGGAGAGGATGGCGAGTTTCACCGTCATCCAGAACGCCCCGAGGACGTCATAACCTTGAAGAAAGTCGAACACGATCTCCCGCGCTTCCGGGTGTGTGGCGGTGGAGGGCGCGGCGCGCCGCCGCCGTGATCGCGGCGGGCGGCGGCGCGCCTGTGGATCCCTGGGTTACTTGACGATGACGCCGATCTTCGGGGCCTGCTCGTACTTGTAGTTGGCCGGAGCGAAGTTCGCGTCGACCGCCTTCTTCCAGGAGCCGTCGCTGACCATCTTCTCCAGCGCGGTGTTGATCTTGTTCACCGTTGTGGTGTCGCCCTTCTTGACACCGATGCCGTAGTTCTCGTTGCTCAGCTTGAGCCCGGCGAGCTTGAACTGGCCCTTGTACTTGTCCTGCGCAGCGAAGCCCGCGAGGATCGAGTCGTCGGTGGTCACCGCGTCCACGGCGCCACTCTGCAGACCGGCGATGCACTCCGAATAGCCGCTGTACTCACGCAGGTTGGCCTTCGGGGCGATCGTGTCCGTGATGTTCTGCGCGGAGGTGGAGCCGGTCACGGAACACAGCTTCTTGCCGTTGAGGTCCGTGCCCTTGGCGATGTTCGAGTTGGCCTTGACCAGCAGGTCCTGGTGGGCCAGCAGGTAGGGGCCGGCGAAGTCGACCTTCTGCTTGCGCTCGTCGGTGATCGAGTAGGTGGCCGCGATGAACTTGACGTCGCCGCGGGCGAGCGCGTTCTCGCGGTCGGCGCTCTTGGTCTCGACCCACTCGATCTGGTCGGGCTTGTAGCCGAGTTGCTTGGCCACGTAGGTCGCCACGTCCACGTCGAAGCCGGCGTAGGAACCGTCCGGCTGCTTCAGGCCGAGGCCGGGCTGGTCGAACTTGATGCCGATCTTGATCTTGCCGCTGCCGCTGGAGCTCGAACCGGAGTCCTTGTCGCTGTCACCCCCACAGGCGGTCGCGGTCAGGGAGAGGACGAGCGCAGTGGCTGCCAGGGCGGTGACCTTGCGGAGCTTCATGGTGAACATCCTTTGAGTGGTGAAGAGATGCGGGCCCGTCAAGGGCGGGTGACGCAGGTCGTCAGAGGCGCGATGTGGGGCCGTCAGTGATGCAAGATCTTTGACAGGAAGTCCTTGGCGCGGTCGCTGCGCGGGTTGCTGAAGAACTGGTCCGGCACAGCTTCTTCGACGATGCGACCGTCTGCCATGAAGACCACCCGATTCGCAGCCGAACGAGCGAAGCCCATCTCATGGGTGACGACGATCATGGTCATGCCGTCGCGGGCGAGCTGCTGCATGACCTCCAGGACCTCGTTGATCATCTCCGGGTCGAGCGCCGACGTCGGCTCGTCGAAGAGCATGACTTTGGGGTCCATGGCCAGCGCCCGTGCGATGGCGACACGCTGCTGCTGGCCGCCGGAGAGCTGAGCGGGGTACTTGTCCGCCTGCGTGCTCACCCCGACCCGGTCGAGCAGGGCACGCGCCTTCTCCTCGGCCTGCTTTTTGTCCGCCTTGCGTACCTTGATCTGGCCCAGCATCACGTTCTCGAGCACTGTCTTGTGCGCGAAGAGGTTGAAGGACTGGAAGACCATGCCCACGTCGGCCCGCAGCCGGGCAAGTGGCTTGCCCTCCGCGGGCAGCGGCTTGCCGTCGATCGAGATGTCGCCCGAATCGATCGTCTCCAGGCGGTTGATGGTGCGGCACAGGGTGGACTTCCCGGACCCGGAGGGCCCGATGACCACGACGACCTCGCCCCGGGCGATCGTCAGGTCGATGTCCTGGAGCACGTGCAACGCGCCGAAGTGCTTGTTGACGCTCTTCAGGACGACCAGTTCCTCGGTCGCGGCCACGGCGTCCTTGGCCACCGATACTTCGGTCATCGCTCTTAGGCTCCGTCCTCCTCGGTTTCGGAGGACAGTAGTGACCCTGTACGACCAGCGTCATTACATCTGAGGGTAATCTGAGCATCACGATCCGATAGCAATCGGACACACCTCGTAGCGGCCGTGAGCGGGCCGCGTACCGGCTGGGTAACGGAAGCGGCACGCAACCCGAACCCTCTTGACGCCGTCCTTATCCATCGGCGTGACTGCCATGGTGCACGCGCGTGTGCACGCGCTTTACAAGCCGAGACCGTATGAATGACAAACCGGGACCGTACGAACAGCCAACCGGGGCGGTACGGACAATCACAACCGGGACCGTACGACCGATGAACCGGAGGGGGCCGGGATGAGACTGCTGCTCGTCGAGGACGACAACCATGTCGCCGCCGCCCTGTCCGCGGTCCTGGCGCGGCACGGTTTCCACGTGACGCACGCCCGCAGCGGCGAGGAGGCCCTGCAGGCGCTCGTGCCGGAGGGTGCCGGTTTCGGGGTCGTCCTGCTCGACCTGGGCCTGCCCGACCAGGACGGCTACGAGGTGTGCGGCAAGATCCGCAAGCGGACCAGCACTCCGGTGATCATGGTCACCGCGCGCGCCGACGTACGCTCCCGGATCCACGGCCTCAACCTCGGCGCCGACGACTACGTAGTGAAGCCTTACGACACGGGGGAGTTGCTCGCCCGTATCCACGCCGTCAGCCGGCGCACCGTCCCGGACGAAGCGGCGGCACCCGGCGACACTGGTCTGCGGCTCGGGCCGGTGCACATCGAGCTCCCCAACCGGCAGGTCACCGTGGGCGGTTCGGTTGTCCAACTGACCCGCAAGGAGTTCGACCTTCTCGCGCTGCTGGCCCAGCGCCCCGGAGTGGTGTTCCGCCGGGAGCAGATCATCAGCGAGGTGTGGCGCACCAGTTGGGAGGGGACCGGACGCACCCTGGAGGTGCATGTCGCGTCCCTGCGCTCCAAGCTGCGCATGCCGGCGCTGATCGAGACCGTGCGCGGCGTCGGGTACCGGCTCGTCGCCCCTGTGGCATAGCGGGCACGGGTGCGCACACGTCTTCTCCCGCTGCTCATCGTCCTGATGGCCGCCGTGCTGCTGGCGCTCGGCATTCCGCTCGCCGCGAGTGTCGCGGCCGCGCAGCAGCAACGGGTGGTCGTCGACCGCATCGACGACACGGCGCGCTTCGCGGCCCTCGCCCAGTTCGTCACCGACCCGCAGACAGGCTCCCAGACGGCCTTCCCGGACGAGCGCAAAGAGACCCTGCGCAAGGAACTCGCCCGCTACTACAGCGTGTACGGCATCCGGGCCGGCGTCTTCTACCGCAACGACAAGCCCATGGCCAACGCCCCGGAGTCCTGGAACCTGCCCAAGACGGGCGAGGGGCGCGACGCGTTCAATGAGGCGCTGGTGAGCCGGCGCAGCCACGACCCGAAGCAGGTCTGGCCGTGGCAGCGCCACCGTCTCGTCGTCGCCTCCCCGGTCATCAGGGACGGCGACGTGATCGCGGTCGTCGTCACCGACTCGCCCACCGGGCAGATGCGTTCGAAGACCCTGCACGGCTGGCTGCTCATCGGCGCGGGCGAGGTCTTCGCGATGCTCCTCGCCATAGGCGCCGCGCTGCGCCTCACCGGCTGGGTGCTCAGGCCCGTACGCGTCCTCGACGCCACCACCCACGACATCGCGACCGGGCGCCTCAAGTCACGGGTCGCGGCGGCCGGCGGGCCACCGGAACTCAGGCGCCTGGCCCGGTCGTTCAACGAGATGGCGGACAACGTCGAGGACGTTCTGGAGCAGCAGCGCGCCTTCGTCGCCGACGCCTCGCACCAGCTGCGCAACCCGCTCTCGGCGCTGCTGCTGCGCATCGAGCTGCTCGCCCTCGAACTGCCGGAGGGCAATGAGGAGATCGCCTCGGTCCGCACCGAGGGCAAGCGCCTCGCCCAGGTCCTCGACGACCTCCTCGACCTGGCGCTCGCCGAGCACACCGAGGCGGACCTGCGCCTCACCGACATCGGCGCGCTGACGGCCGAGCGCGTGTCCTCCTGGCACGCGGTCGCCGAGAACAAGGGCGTACGGCTGGCCGGGACCTGCCCGGCCACCACCGCCTGGGCCGATCCGGTCACGCTGTCCAGCGTCCTGGACGCGGTGATCGACAACGCGCTTAAGTTCACCCCCGAGGGAGAGAGCGTGGAGGTGACGGTGGCCTCGAACGGCGAGGTCTCGACCGTCGTGGTCACCGACGGCGGACCCGGCCTCAGCGACGAGGACCTGGCCCGCATCGGCGACCGTTTCTGGCGCAGCGCGGGGCACCAGAACATCAAGGGCTCGGGCCTCGGGCTGTCCATCTCACGGGCCCTGCTCGCGGCGGGCGGCGGCTCCATCGCGTACGCCCATCATGAGCCGCACGGGCTCAGGGTGACGGTGAGGGTGCCGAGGTCGCGGCCCGCCTCTTGAGTGGCTGACCCGGGAGAGACTCACCTGGGAGCGGCTCACCCGGGAGCTGCTAGGGCTTGACCGAGCGGTAGTAGCGTCGCGCGCCCTCGTGCAGCGGCAGCGGGTCCGTGTAGATGGCCGTCCGCAGGTCCACCAGCTGCGCGGCGTGCACCTTGGCACCGATGTGGTCGCGGCTGGCGATCACCGTGCGGGTGAGCTCCTCGGTGAGCTTCGGGTCCGCGTCCTCCCGTGTGATCAGGAAGTTCGCCACCGCGAGTGTCTGCACGGAGGAGCCCAGCTGCGCCTTGGGGTAGGCGTCGGCGGGCATCACCGCGGCCCGGTAGTAGCGGGAGGCGCCGCCCTGCTCGTGCAGCTTCTTGATCAGGTCGCTGCCTATCGGCACCAGCCTGATGTCGAAGCTCTTCGAGAGCTTGAGGACGGCACTGGTCGGCAGGCCGCCCGACCAGAAGAAGGCGTCGATCTTGTGCTGCTTGAGCAGGTCGGGCATGGTCCCGATGCCGTCGGCAAGCGGCTTGATGTCCTTCTGCGGGTCGAGTCCGGCCGCCTGGAGCACGTGGTTGGCGATCAGCCGCACCCCGGAACCGCTCGGCCCCACGGCGACCTTCCTGCCCCGCAGGTCCGCCACGGACCGTACGGAGGACGAACGGGGCACCACCAGGTGTACATAGTCGTCGTAGAGCCGGGCGCAGCCGCGCAGCCGGTCCGCTCCCGGCTTGTTCGCCAGGATGTACGTCTCCACCGCGTCGGCCGCCGCAATGGTGAAGTCGGCCTTCCCCATGGCCACACGCCGGACGTTCTCCTGCGACCCGTCGCTGTTCAGCAGCCGTACGTCCACGCGCGGCATGTCCTTGGCGATGGCGCCCTGAAGGAGCGTGCCGTACTTCTGGTAGACCCCGGTCGGCGTGCCCGTACTGAACGTGATCGTCCCGCTCGGGGACTCCTCGCCCAGCGGCAACAGCCACCACAGCAGCAGCCCGAAGACCGCGAAAGCGGCCGCCGAGCCGAACAGCGCGCGGCGCCGGCCGATACGGGGGAGTGCCTGGAACATGCGCGCGATCCTGCCAGCCGGGGTGCCGTCCTGACCAGGGCCGAGCTCATATGAGGACCCCGGTAGATCGATAGGGTCGGCGGATGCAGTCCTCTCCCGCCTCCCTGGTCCGTGAATTCCACCTGGCCTTCGGCCTCGACGCCCGCGCCGTTCCGTCGGAGGTCTCCGCGGAGCTCGCGGCCCACCGCGGCGAACTGCTCGCCGAGGAGGCCGCCGAAGTCGCCGAGGTCTCGGTCACCGGCCCGCTCGACCGGCTGGCACACGAACTGGCCGACGTCGTGTACGTGGCCTACGGCACGGCACTCGTCCACGGGATCGACCTCGACGCGGTGATCGCCGAGGTCCACCGGTCCAACATGACGAAGCTGGGCCCCGACGGCCGCGTCGCCCGCAGGGCCGACGGCAAGGTCCTCAAGGGGGACCACTACCGAGCTCCGGACGTCTCGGAGGTCCTCCGCCGACAGGGCTGGACGGCCGCTGACGCGTAGGGGGACAGGAGGCACTCCGGGCACCGCCTACCCTTGTCACATGAGCAGCAGCGACCGGAGCCAGGCAGTGGACGTTCAGGAATCCAAGACCTACGAAGTACGCACTTACGGGTGCCAGATGAACGTCCACGACTCCGAACGGCTCTCCGGGCTCCTTGAGGACGCCGGTTACGTGCGCGCGCCCGAGGGGTCGGACGGCGACGCGGACGTCGTCGTCTTCAACACCTGCGCCGTACGGGAGAACGCCGACAACCGGCTGTACGGCAACCTCGGCCGCCTCGCGCCCATGAAGACCAAGCGCCCCGGGATGCAGATCGCCGTCGGCGGCTGTCTCGCGCAGAAGGACCGCGACACCATCGTGCAGCGGGCTCCCTGGGTGGACGTCGTCTTCGGGACGCACAACATCGGCAAGCTGCCGGTCCTCCTGGAGCGCGCCCGCGTACAGGAGGAGGCGCAGGTCGAGATCGCCGAGTCTCTCGAGGCGTTCCCGTCCACGCTGCCGACCCGCCGCGAGAGCGCGTACGCCGCCTGGGTCTCCATCTCCGTCGGCTGCAACAACACCTGCACCTTCTGCATCGTCCCGGCGCTGCGCGGCAAGGAGAAGGACCGCAGGACCGGCGACATCCTGGCCGAGATCGAGGCTCTGGTCGGCGAGGGCGTCTCCGAGATCACGCTGCTCGGGCAGAACGTAAACGCTTACGGCAGCGACATCGGCGACCGCGAGGCGTTCAGCAAGCTGCTGCGGGCCTGCGGCAAGATCGAGGGCCTGGAGCGCGTGCGCTTCACCTCGCCGCACCCGCGCGACTTCACCGACGACGTGATCGCCGCCATGGCCGAGACGCCGAACGTGATGCCGCAGCTGCACATGCCGATGCAGTCCGGCTCGGACACCCTCCTGAAGGCGATGCGCCGCTCGTACCGCCAGGACCGCTACCTCGGGATCATCGAGAAGGTGCGGGCCGCCATCCCGCACGCGGCGATCACCACGGACATCATCGTGGGCTTCCCCGGCGAGACCGAGGAGGACTTCGAGCAGACCCTCCACGCGGTCCGCGAGGCCCGCTTCGCGCAGGCGTTCACCTTCCAGTACTCCAAGCGCCCCGGAACCCCGGCGGCCACCATGGAGGGGCAGATCCCCAAGGAGGTCGTCCAGGCGCGTTACGAGCGTCTCGTCGCCCTCCAGGAGGAGATCTCCTGGGACGAGAACAAGAAGCAGGTCGGCCGCACCCTGGAGCTGATGGTGGCCGAGGGCGAGGGCCGCAAGGACGGCGCCACGCACCGCCTCTCCGGCCGTGCCCCCGACAACCGCCTGGTCCACTTCACCAAGCCCGACGAAGAGGTCCGTCCCGGCGACGTGGTCACCGTCGAGATCACCTACGCCGCCCCGCACCACCTGCTCGCCGAAGGCGCCGTCCTGAGCGTGCGCCGCACGCGCGCGGGGGACGCCTGGGAGAAGCGCAACGCGGCGGAGGCGGCGAAGCCGGCGGGCGTCATGCTGGGGCTGCCGGCCGTGGGCGTGCCCGCGCCGCTGCCCGCCGCGACCGGGGGCTGTTCCGCTCACTGACCGGACGCGCTCCGCGTGGAACTGAGCGGCCGCGCGCCGCGTGGAAGTCGTCCGCGGGGTGGCGGCGCCGAAGACCGTGTTCCGGCCGCGAAGCCGGTCCGGCGCTCCGACGGGGAGGCGCGGCAGTAGGCTGGCGATCATGCTGGTCGCCGCCGCAGTCTGCCCCTGCCCCCCGCTGCTCGTCCCCGACGTCGCCGCCGGTGCGGCGCCCGAGCTGGACGCCGCGCGCGCGGCGTGCACGGACGCGCTGGGCGTGCTCGCCGCTTCCCGCCCCGACCTGCTGGTCGTCGTAGGTCCCGCCGAACAGAGCGGGCGCGGGCCGCACCCGGAGGGCACGCGGGGCTCGTTCCACGGGTTCGGCGTCGATCTCGACGTACGCCTTGGGGGACACGAGCCGGGCCCCGGGGCGTCGGAGCGGGAACTGCCGCCCTCGCTCGCCGTCGCCGCGTGGCTCCTGGAACGCACGGGGTGGTCCGACGCCCCCATCGAGGGTCTGGGCGTGGGGGAACCTCTCGCAGCCGAGCGGTGTATCCAAGTCGGAGGGGAAATCGTCGCGCAGGCCGAGAGAGTGGCACTGCTGGTGATGGGCGACGCCAGCGCATGCCGGACGCTCAAGGCGCCGGGCTATCTCGACGAGCGCGCCGCGGGCTTCGACGCGCAGGTCGCGCGTGCGCTGGAGACGGCGGACGTGGCGGCCCTCAAAGCGCTGGACGCGGAGCTGGCGTACGAGCTGAAGGCCTCCGGGCGAGCCCCCTGGCAGGTCCTCGCGGGCGCGGCCGACGGCGCGGGGCTGGGCGGCGCCCTGCTCTACGACGACGCGCCGTACGGGGTGGGGTATCTGGTGGCGGCCTGGTCGTAGCGGGCCCGTCCAGGAAAGTCTCCGCTCCTTGGGCCGTACGGGCACGAGCACGGTTCCTGGGCGGTACGGGCACGAACACGGACCCCTGGTCGTAAGGACCAGAACACGGACCCCGGGTCATACGGCTGAACACAGACCCTGGCGACGTACCCGGGCACGGACTTGGTCCTCCGGTCCCGTACTGGCCGTGAACACGGCGGACGGCCGGGAGCCCTGAGCGCTCCGCGGCCGTCCGCCGATGTGTGGTGTTCAGGATGCCGGAGGCGGGGATGGCGCGTCCGGCGGAGGCGTCGCGCCGCCACTGTCCTTGTGCGCGAGTCGGTCCATGGCGCCCTTCGCCTTGCCCGTGCCCGTCTGGATCTTGTCGCTGTACTTGCCCTTGGTCTTCTCGTCGACCACCTTCGCGGCCTTGTCGAGACCGTGTCCGATCTTGTCGATCTTGTCCCCGTGCTGATGCGCGAGGTCCGAGACCTTCTCCTTGGCGGGCGTCAGCTTGGCTTTCAAATTGTCCAGGAGACCCATGGTTCACCTTCCCTCGCGGGGCAGTTACTTGCGGGCGCCCTCGTCGGCCTCGTTGTCGGCGGCCTGTTCGGCGGTCTGCTGCTTGGGGATCTCGACGTCGTCCGTGGTGGCAGCCTCAGCGGTCTCCTCCGCCGTGGCCTCGCCCTCGGTCTGGGACGAACCCTTCGCCTCTTCCGCCACCTCCGCCTCGGGTTCGGCCGTCTGCGTGTCGGCCTGCACCTCGGCGGTTGACGCCTCCTCCGTCGCCTTCGACCTCCGGAGAAGCCGTGCAAAAACGCCCATATCCACTCCATACGTTACTCGTGAGGGCGAAATCCCGCGTTGCCCGGTGCGTCCCATTGCGTCGCCCGGGTCACCGGTCCTCGAAAACCGGCGGCTGGAACCTCGCAACAGGCAACGACCCCGGACGCGTGGCGTCACGTAGCTCGTTCGAGGAGAGGCCCTGACGTTTGCGAGACTGGGGCGGTGAGTAGCGCACCCCCCGCCCCCCGGGTCATCGCCGTCGTCGGACCGACCGCGGCAGGAAAGTCCGATCTGGGCGTTTTCCTCGCCCAACGTCTCGGCGGCGAGGTCGTCAACGCCGACTCCATGCAGTTGTACCGAGGGATGGACATCGGCACCGCCAAGCTGACGCCCGAGGAACGCGGCGGGATCCCGCACCACCTCCTGGACATCTGGGAGGTGACGGTCACGGCCAGCGTCGCCGAGTACCAGCGGCTCGCCCGCGCCCGCATCGACGCGCTGCTCGCCGAGGGCCGCTGGCCGATCCTGGTCGGCGGCTCCGGGCTGTACGTCCGCGGCGCCGTCGACAACCTGGAGTTCCCCGGCACCGACCCCGAGGTGCGGGCCCGCCTGGAGGAGGAGCTCACCCTGCGCGGATCCGGCGCGCTGCACGCGCGTCTGGCCGCGGCCGACCCCGAGGCCGCGAACGCGATCCTGCCCAGCAACGGCCGCCGTATCGTCCGTGCCCTCGAAGTCATCGAGATCACCGGCATGCCCTTCACGGCCAACCTCCCGGGCCACGACTCCGTGTACGACACCCTCCAGATCGGGGTCGACGTGGCGCGCCCCGAGCTCGACGAGCGCATCGCGCGCCGGGTCGACCGGATGTGGGAGGCGGGCCTTGTCGACGAGGTGCGCGCGCTGGAGGCGCAGGGCTTGCGTGAGGGGCGCACGGCATCGCGTGCGCTCGGGTACCAGCAGGTGCTCGCGGCGCTCGCCGGGGAGTGCACCGAGGAAGAGGCGCGCGCCGAGACCGTACGCGCTACCAAGCGCTTCGCGCGCCGTCAGGATTCGTGGTTCCGGCGCGACCCGCGGGTGCATTGGCTCAGTGGGGCTGCGGCGGATCTCACAGAACTTCCGGAGCTCGCATTGGCGTTGGTCGAACGACCGGTTACAGCCTGATCACGTCATGGCATCGGGACGCTCCGGCCGTCATCCCGGCCTCTGACGCCGTGCCATCATCGAGCTTCGATCGACAGGTGAAGTCCGAGTTGGGAGGGCGCGTGGCGATGGAGGCCGGCCCTCGCGACACTGCACGAGACACTGAGCACGGCATCGATCCGGACGGAGACCGTCTGGGCATCGATCCGGACGGAGACCCTCTGGGCATCGATCCGGACGGAGACCCTCTGGGTATCGATCCGGACGGGGAGCGTCTGAGCTCCGACGGACCCGAGGACGCTCCGGACGGTGTGACCGCCGACGGGCCCGGGCCCGACGAGATGTCCCCGGAGCCCGAGGTCGAGGTCGAGCTGCGACCGCAGCGCCGGCTGCGCATCTGGCAGCTCGCGCCCATCGTGACGCTGGCCGCGATCGGCTCGCTGATGTTCGCCTTCCCGCTGGCCTTCGAGTTCGGTGACGGCGGTGCCGTGGTCGCCATGCTCGGCCTGCTGATCTGCTCGTGCGCCGCGGGCTGGGGCATGATGGCCGCTCGCCGGGTCGGCTACACCTTGCCGGGCTTCCCACAGCGCGGTTCCGGCCGTCGCCCGGACTGGCGGGTGGTGATCGCCTACGTCGTGGTGGTCACCGCGGTGGCCGTGCTCGCCGTGTGGCGTGTGGCCCGGCTGCGCTGACGCCCCCTTGCGGGACGGAGTGTCCGACCGATCTCGTACGATCGAGGAATGAGCACGCGGATCGCCTTCCTCAAGGGCCACGGGACCGAGAACGACTTCGTGATCATCCCGGACCCGGAGAACGTCATCGACCTGCCCCCGGCCGCCGTCGCCACCCTGTGCGACCGCCGCGCGGGTATCGGCGGTGACGGTCTGCTGCATGTCGTACGATCGGCCGCGCACCCCGAGGCCAAGGAGATGGCGGCCGAGGCGGAGTGGTTCATGGACTACCGCAACGGCGACGGCTCGACCGTGGAGATGTGCGGCAACGGAGTGCGTGTGTTCGCGCGCTATCTCCAGCGCGCCGGACATGTGGCCGAAGGGGACATCACGGTGGCCACGCGCGGGGGCGTGAAGACCGTGCACCTCGCCAAGGACGGGGACGTGACCGTCGGCATGGGCAAGGCACTCCTCCCCGAAGGGGATGTCACCGTGAGCGTCGGCGAGCGCAGCTGGCCCGCGCGCAACGTCAACATGGGCAACCCGCACGCCGTCGCCTTCGTGGACGACCTCGCGCACGCCGGCGACCTGTTCGCGCCGCCGCCGTTCAGCCCGGCGTCGTCGTACCCGGACGGGGTGAACGTCGAGTTCGTGGTCGACCGGGCCCCGCACCACGTCGCCCTGCGCGTCCACGAGCGCGGCGCCGGTGAGACCCGCTCGTGCGGCACGGGCGCGTGCGCCGTGGCCGTCGCCGCGGCGCGCCGCGACGGCGCGGACCCGGCCGTGACCGGGACCCCGGCCACGTACACCGTCGACGTACCGGGCGGACGCCTGTTGATCACCGAGCGCCCGGACGGCGAGATCGAGATGACGGGCCCCGCGGTGATCGTCGCCGAGGGCGAGATCGACGCGGAGTGGCTCGACGCCGTGAACCGCTGAGCGTTCGCGCGGGTCGAAACCGTAAACCCCAGAACTGTCGCTCGAATGGGTGATCCGTTTCACGCTCGGCGAGAGGCGGTCAGCCGCGCGTGGTGGGCTCGGTAGCATCAAGCACCGGCCCGGACGGGGGATCGACGCCATCCCCTGAGCCGTGTTCGCCATGGGGCACCCGTCCGCCGGTCTACGCAGCCGGAGGTGCCCATGAGTGCGGAGGCGACGAATCCCGCGACGCCAGGCCCTGCAACGCCCGCAGCGCACCGCAAGAAGGGCCGTCCCCGGATCGATCTGCGTCGGCTGGGCCGGGCCGCGCTGCTCGGTCCCGCGGCCCGCGACCGGCTGCCCGACGCGATCGGCCACGTGGCCGAGGCGCACCGCGCCCACCACCCCGACGCGGACCTGGAGCCGCTGCGCCGGGCGTACGTCCTCGCCGAGTCCTCGCACCGCGGCCAGATGCGCAAGAGCGGTGAGCCGTACATCACGCACCCGCTCGCCGTGACCCTGATCCTCGCCGAACTCGGCGCGGAGAACACGACATTGACCGCCTCCCTGCTCCACGACACCGTCGAGGACACGGAAGTGACACTTGATCAGGTGCGGACGGAGTTCGGCGACGAGGTCTGTTACCTGGTCGACGGTGTCACCAAGCTGGAAAAGGTTGACTACGGGGCTGCCGCCGAGCCCGAGACGTTCCGCAAGATGCTCGTCGCCACCGGCAACGACGTCCGCGTGATGTCGATCAAACTCGCCGACCGGCTGCACAACATGCGCACCCTCGGTGTCATGCGCCCCGAGAAACAGGCGCGCATCGCCAAGGTGACCAGGGACGTTCTGATCCCGCTCGCCGAGCGGCTCGGTGTCCAGGCGCTCAAGACCGAACTCGAGGACCTGGTCTTCGCGATCCTGCATCCCGAGGAGTACGAGCACACCAGGGAGCTGATCGTCGGCAACGCGTCGCGCGACAGCGACCCGCTCGCCGAGATCGCCGAAGAGGTGCGTGCGGTCCTGCGCGACGCCGGGATCCAGGCCGAAGTCCTCATAAGGCCACGGCACTTCGTCTCCGTGCATCGCGTGTCGCGCAAGCGTGGCCGGATGCGCGGCGCCGACTTCGGACGGCTCCTGGTGCTCGTGAACGAGGACGCCGACTGCTACGGGGTCCTCGGCGAACTGCACACGTGTCTCACGCCGGTGGTCTCGGAGTTCAAGGACTTCATCGCCGTACCCAAGTTCAACCTGTACCAGTCGCTGCACACGGCCGTGACCCGCGGGGACGGCGAGGTCGCCGAAGTCCTCATCCGCACCCACCAGATGCACAAGGTCGCCGAGGCCGGGGTCATCGCGCTCGGCAATCCCTACGCTCCTCCTTCGGAGGAGCAGACGGACGGCGACGACGAGCGCCCCGTGGACGGCGAGCGGGTGGACCCCACCCGCCCCGGCTGGCTCTCCCGGCTCCTCGACTGGCAGCAGGCCGCCCCGGACCCCGACACGTTCTGGTCCACGCTGCGCGAAGACCTCGCCCAGGACCGGGAGATCACCGTCTTCCGCGCCGACGGTGGCTCATTGGGCCTTCCCGAGGGCGCCAGTTGTGTGGACGCGGCGTACGCGCAGTACGGCGAGGACGCGCACGCCTGCATCGGCGCCCGCGTCAACGGTCGCCTGGCGACGCTGAGTACGGTCCTGCGGGACGGCGACACCGTCCAGCTCCTCATGGGGCAGGACCCGGCATCCGAGCCGTCCAGGGAGTGGCTGGAGCACGCGCACACGCCCGCCGCGCGGATCGCCATCCAGCGCTGGCTGGCCGCGCACCCCTCACCCCGCGACACGGAGCCCCCCGAAGCCCCGGCCGCGGCCCCCAGGCCGTCCGGCGACGCGCCTGCCGCCCGCCCCGCCGCCGCGAACGCCGTCGTCGACCAGCCCGGCGCCTCCGTACGCCTGGCGGGCTGCTGTACGCCTGTACCGCCCGACGAGGTGACCGGCTTCGCGGTACGCGGGGGAGTGGTCACCGTCCACCGCGTGGAGTGCGCCGGAGTGGCGCGCATGACAAGCGCGGGGCGCGCGGAGGTCGGCGTGCGCTGGGGCGACACCACCGAGTGCCGGGTCACGCTGGTCGCCGAGTCCTTCGGGCGCCCGCATCTGCTCGCCGACCTCACGGAAGCCATCGCCCTGGAGGGCGTCGCCATCGTCTCCGCGACCGTCGAACCCCCGAGCCAGCAGCGCGTGCGCCACACGTACACGCTCCAACTCCCGGACGCGGCACACCTTCCGGGGCTGATGCGGGCGATGCGCAATGTGCCGGGGGTGTACGACGTGAGCCGGGCACAGCACCAGGCGGCAGCCGCCCAATAAGCCTCCGTACCGACCCGTTCGGGTGGGACCGGCGCGAGTCGTCACCGCGGGAGAGGCACGCGCTGGTAGCGGTGGTCCATGCTGCTCACCCCCCGCTCCAGGATCCCCCGTCCTAGGACCCCACGCCCCAGGACCAGCCGCGCCAAGGCGGCCCTGCTCGCCTCGGCCGTCTCCGTCTGTCTGATCGCCGCGAGCGCCCCCTCACCGGCAACACCGCTCGGCGTCGGCGACCGTCTCTTCCCGCACCTGGGCAATCCCGGATACGACGTCGAGTCGTACGACCTCTCGTTCACCTATTCCGGAGCCAACACCAAGCCGCTCGCGGCCGTCACCACGATCGACGCCGTGACCTCCGCCCGGCTCGAACACATCAATCTTGACTACTCGCACGGAACGGTGGGATCGGTCGAGGTCAACGGGGCTCCCGCGGCGTTCACGAGCGCCGGTGAGGACCTGGTGGTGACCCCCGCGGAGCCGCTGCTCGCCGGCAGCTGGATGCGGATCACCGTGCGCCACACCAGTGACCCGGTCGCCGCCGAGAAGCAGGACGGCGGCTGGGTGCAGACCAAGGACGGGCTCGCGATGGCCAACCAGGCCGACGCCGCACATCTGGTCTTCCCGTGCAACGACCACCCCTCCGACAAGGCGATGTTCACCATCCACGTGACCGCGCCCAACGGATACACGGCTGTCGCCAACGGTCTCCCGGACGGAGCGGACCGTACCCGCCAGTCCACCACCTGGACGTACCGCACCGAGCACCCGATGGCGACCGAGCTGGCTCAGGTGTCCATCGGCCGCTCCACCGTGCTGCACCAGACCGGGCCGCACGGCCTGCCGGTACGCGATGTGGTGCCCACCAAGGACCGCGAGCAGCTGGAACCGTGGCTCAAGAAGACCCCCGACCAGATCGCCTGGATGGAGGGGAAGGTCGGCCGGTACCCCTTCGAGACGTACGGGCTGCTCATGGCCGAGGCGCGGACCGGCTTCGAGCTGGAGACACAGACGCTCTCTCTCTTCGAGAGAGGGGTCTTCACCGAGCCCGCGTACCCGAAGTGGTACGTCGAGTCGATCATGGTGCACGAACTGTCGCACCAGTGGTTCGGCGACAGCGTCAGCCCCCGCAACTGGTCCGACCTGTGGCTCAATGAGGGGCACGCCACCTGGTACGAGGCCCTGTACGCCGAGGAGAAGGCCGACAAGCCCATGGCGGCGCGCATGAAGGCGGCCTATCGCGCGTCCGACTCCTGGCGGGCTGCCGGCGGGCCGCCCGCGGCGCCGAAGGGGCCCAAGCCCGGCCAGAAGATCAGCATCTTCCGGCCGAACGTCTACGACGGCGCGGCGCTGGCGCTGTACGCCCTGCGCCAGGAGATCGGGCGCCCCGCGTTCGAGCATCTCGAGCGGGCCTGGGTGGTCGTCCACCGCGACGGGGTCGCGTCGACGGCCGACTTCGTGGACCTCGCGTCCAGCATCGCGGCCCGTGATCTGAGCGGGTTCTTCAAGGCCTGGCTGTATGCCGAGAAGACACCGCCGATGCCGGGGCACCCGGACTGGAAGAGCGACGCCCCGCAAGCCCGTAAGGGCGCCTGATAACTCGCGTGACGAGACGGGCCGTGCCGTGCGACCATCCTTGGGTCGGCGGCGCGGCCCCTTCGAGGGTTGGCCCGGCGGAATCCGGGAATCTCCCGGTGGCCTCGGACGTTATTCCCTGTGACGGGCGGCGTCCGTCGCCGCATTGCTGTCCCCATCGACGTAAGGATCCAATGACCTCCTCTTCTTCCCCTTCCCAGGACGCGCAGAGCCTCGCGCAGAACTACCCCGAAGGTCTTCGGGCCGATGCCCTGATGGAAGAGGACGTCGCCTGGAGCCACGAGATCGACGGAGAGCGGGACGGCGAGCAGTTCGACCGCTCCGAGCGTGCGGCCCTGCGCCGCGTCGCGGGCCTCTCCACCGAGCTCGAGGACGTCACCGAGGTCGAGTACCGACAGCTCCGCCTGGAGCGTGTGGTGCTCGTCGGTGTGTGGACCTCGGGGACCGTGACCGACGCGGACAATTCGCTCGCCGAGCTGGCAGCCCTCGCGGAGACCGCGGGCGCGCTCGTGCTCGACGGCGTCGTCCAGCGCCGTGACAAGCCCGACGCGGCCACGTACATCGGTTCCGGCAAGGCCAACGAGCTGCGGGACATCGTCCTGGAGACCGGCGCCGACACCGTGATCTGCGACGGTGAGCTGAGCCCCGGCCAGCTGATCCACCTCGAAGACGTCGTCAAGGTCAAGGTCATCGACCGTACGGCCCTGATCCTCGACATCTTCGCCCAGCACGCCAAGTCCCGAGAGGGCAAGGCGCAGGTCGCGCTCGCGCAGATGCAGTACATGCTGCCGCGACTGCGCGGCTGGGGTCAGTCGCTGTCCCGTCAGATGGGCGGCGGCAAGGGCGGTGGCCTCGCCACCCGTGGTCCCGGTGAGACCAAGATCGAGACCGACCGGCGCCGTATCCGCGAGAAGATGGCGAAGATGCGCCGGGAGATCGCGGACATGAAGACCGGCCGCGAGATCAAGCGCCAGGAGCGCCGTCGCAACAAGGTGCCTTCGGTCGCCATCGCCGGATACACCAACGCGGGCAAGTCCTCGCTGCTCAACCGCCTCACGGGCGCGGGCGTGCTGGTCGAGAACGCGCTGTTCGCGACCCTCGACCCGACCGTGCGCCGGGCCGAGACCCCCGGTGGGCGGCTGTACACGCTGGTGGACACCGTCGGCTTCGTACGCCACCTGCCGCACCACCTGGTCGAGGCGTTCCGCTCCACGATGGAGGAGGTCGGCGACTCCGACCTGATCCTGCACGTGGTGGACGGTTCGCACCCGGCGCCGGAGGAGCAGCTGGCCGCCGTGCGCGAGGTGATCAGGGACGTCGGCGCGACCAACGTGCCCGAGATCGTCGTGATCAACAAGGCGGACGCGGCCGACCCGCTGGTGCTCCAGCGGCTGATGCGGATCGAGAAGCGCTCCATCGCGGTCTCGGCCCGTACCGGCCAGGGCATCGACGAGCTGCTCGCGCTCATCGACAACGAGCTGCCGCGCCCCTCGGTCGAGATCGAGGCGCTCGTGCCGTACACGCACGGCAAGCTGGTCGCGCGTGCGCACACCGAGGGCGAGGTGATCTCCGAGGAGCACACCCCGGAGGGCACGCTGCTCAAGGTGCGGGTGCACGAGGAACTGGCGGCGGATCTCACGCCGTACGTTCCGTCGCCGGCGCTCCGCTAGGACGCACCCGCGGCCCACGGCGTGATGCGGCTCTCGTACAGGCGTATGAAGGCCCGCCCCCTTTTCCAGGGGGCGGGCCTTCGTCATATGTCCGCGGACGGCGCCTACCGGCCGCCGTATTCCTCACTCATGTTCTGGTAGAGCGCCTCGGCGCCCTTGCCCAGCTGTGGTCCCGCCAGCCAGGTGTTGTCGGACGGGCCGATCGACGTATTCGAGACCAGCTTCGTCTCGCCGTCGACGACACGGAACCAGCCGCCGCCGGACGAACCGCCGGTCATGGTGCACCCGATGCGGTACATCGTCGGCAGGGTCGAGTCCAGCGAGAGGCGGCCCGGCTGGTCGATGCACTTGAACATCTTCAGGCCGTTGAACGGCGGCGCGGCCGGGTAGCCCCAGGCGCCCATCGTGTTGACGTCCTGGGCGGACGGCGCGGAGAAGTCCACGTCCAGGGCGTTGCCGACCGTCTCCTCGAGGGACTTGGTGCCTTGCTCGGGCTTCACATGCAGCACGGCGTAGTCGTACGGGGCGCCCGCCCCGCCCGTCTCGTCGCCGCCGGAGATCCACTCGTTGGAGGTGGAGGCCCAGTCCGCCCACCACTGGCCGTACGGCGCGATCTCCGACGCGGAGGAGTTGCTCAGCGCGGACTCGGACTTGCCGAGGTCGTTGTACGACGGCACGAAGGCGATGTTGCGGTACCAGCCGCCGCTGCCGCCGGCGTGCACGCAGTGGCCCGCGGTCCACACGAGGTTGGACTTGCCGGGGTGGTTCACGTCCTTGACGACCGTCCCGGAGCAGACCATCGAGCCCTCGGGGGAGTCGAAGAAGACCTTGCCGACCGGAGCGGCGTTCTGGTGGTACGGAGTCTTCTCGGCCGTGGCGTCGACCGGTGCCGGATCCGGGTCGCTGACGCCCTGGTCGGCCGATGCGTCCTTCGCCGAGATCGTCTTGTCGGGATCCTTGGCGGACTTCATCCGCTCGGGCTTCCACAGCCCGTCGATCACCGGGTTGACGAAGTCCTTGGCCTCACTGAGCCACTTGTCCTTGTCCCAGTTCTTCCAGGCGCCGTTCTTCCACTTGTCGACGTCGATCCCGTGCTCTTTGAGCTTGTCGGCGATGTCGCCCGGGATCTTGACCTTGTCCTTGCCGGACGTCTGGGACGCGGTGGCGTCCGGCTTGTCGCTCGCCTTGTCGTCGCCCGAGTTGCAGGCGGTGGCGGTGAGTGCCAGGGCCGCGACGAGGCCGGTGGCGGCGAGAACGCCGCGCCTGCCACGTCTGCTCGCGCCGGGCGTACGTACGGAACGCATGCTGGTGTAACCCCCGTTGGAGCATTGTGTCATGTGCTTGTCAGGTCCGGATCGGCTCTCCGTGGAGCCCGCGCGGACGCGACACCCCACTATGCCCGTGCAATTGAGGACGAACGACGGCGGGGTGGTGAAGGTTTCTGTGCGCCACCCCACCGCCGTCTGTCCGAACCCTGTTACGCCCGTCGCGTCATTGACCGGCGAACTTCTTGCTCACCGAGTCGTACACACCCTTGGCCACATCGCCCAGCCGCGGACCCGCCAGCCAGCCCGCGCTGACCGGGCCGATCGACGTGTTCGAGACCAGCGCGGGCTTGCCGTCCGACCCCGTGGCCACCCAGCCGCCGCCGGACGAACCGCCGGTCATGGTGCACCCGATGCGGTACATCGTCGGGTCGGCCTTCGCGATCGACAGCCGCCCCGGCTTGTCCGTGCACTGGTACAGCTTCTGGCCGTCGAACGGCGCCGCCGCCGGGTAGCCGGTCGCCGTGATGCTCGACACCTTCGGCACGGCCGGAGCGCTGAAGTTCACCGGAAGCGCCGAACCGACGGTCTCCTCAAGGGACTTGCCCTCACTGCCCTTCTCCGGCGTCACATGAAGGACGGCGAAGTCGTACGAGGCTCCCTGGCCGCCCGTGGAACCGCCCTGCTCGATCCACTGGTCCGAGGTCTGCGCCCAGTCGCTCCACCACACGCCGTACGGCGCGATCTCCTGCCTGGTGGCCTTCTGGAGCTGAGCGGCCGTCTTGCCGGCGTTGTTGTACGCGGGCACGAAGGCGATGTTGCGGTACCAGCCGCCCTTCTTGCCGGCGTGCACGCAGTGGCCCGCGGTCCACACGAGGTTGGACTTGCCCGGGTGCGCCGGGTCCTCGACCACCGTCGCCGAACAGACCATCGTGCCCTCGGGGGAGTCGAAGAACACCTTGCCCGCCTCAGGCGCGTTGTCGTGGTACCCGGCCTTCACGGCCTGCGCGGTCACGGGGGCCGGGGTCGGGTCGGTGACGCCCTGGTCACCGGAGAGATCGGTGTCGTCGACGCCCTTGTTCTTGTCCGGGTCGTTGGCGTCGCGCATCCGGCTCGGGTCCCAGAGCCCCTTGATGATGGGGTTGATGTAGTCGTCGGCCTCGCGCAGCCAGTCGTCCTTGTTCCAGTTCTTCCAGGCGCCGTTCTTCCACTTGTCGATGTCGATCCCGTGCTCTTTGAGCTTGTCCTTGATGTTGTCCGGGATCTTGATCTTGTCGTCGCCGCTCTGGGTCGCGGACGCGGTGGCCTCGCCGCCCGCGTTGTTGTCGCCCGAGTTGCAGGCGGTGGCGGTCAGCGCCAGGGCCGCGGTGAGGCCGACGGCGGCCAGCACGGGGGACGTTCTGCGGCGCGCGCTCCTCCCTCGACGAGCGGCGAAGGGCGGGCGTATGGATCGCATGGTGTAACTCCCCCTGGGCGTAAGAGAACTGTGCGCTGCTAATGCGGGTGTCAACTCGTTCGTACGTGCAGCTTCGTACGGATCCGCCGAACCGAACCCCCTTGGTGCGGGACCGCGGGCGTCGGTCGGCCGGTGATCATCCGGTACGACCGAACGGATCGCGCGGAACGATTCACTCGGTACGGCCGAACAGATCATCCGGTACGGCTGAACGGCACCACAGACTATGCGGTCGCTGTGGGGGACATCCGACGGAACGGCAACGGTTTCGCTACGGGCTGTCTGATCCGGCGAGAATCCAGAGGTCTGCCGATTTGACGTCGTCCTGCGTCTGCTCCTGTCGGGGACTGCCGGCCCCCGTTGGTGTCAACGACTGATGTCACCACCTGCGTTGACATCAGCCCGTGAGCCCTCGGTGCCCGGGGGCTGCTCCTTGCGTGCGCGAAGGACGGATGGTCAAGCACGCGGACAACCACTGTCAGGGCTTGGCCGGTGCGGGCGCAGGCCGTGGCGGAGCTTTGGGGGACCCTCCAGGAGTTGGAAGAGGCAGGCGTGTCTGCCGGCTTGCCACTGGGTCTGGCAGTAGGTCCTGGCGCTGCCTCCCGTGCTCGCCGCGACGCCGCTCCCAGCCCGCTCCTAGACCTGCGGCACTCGCCGCTGCTACGTGGCGGTGCACGGGCGCGGACTCCGCCGAGGTCGCCCAGCGGGCGCGTAAGCCCTCGGGTCCACGACTGGGGGTTTGCACGGAGCGGGTGACGAGAACCGAACTCGCGCTCTCGGCTCGGGCGGCGACGGCGCTTGCGCGGACAAGGGCTGAAGGGTCGCTGTTGCAGGCGCGTATGGCGGGAACTGCCGACCGGCCCGTCCGGACGAACCGGACGGGCCGGTCAGGGGCATCGCCGGCCCCGACACCCTCGACGGGGTCGAGCCGGTTACGGCGTCACCACAGTGCCGCCGAACGTGACGGCGAGGTGGCCGTCCGAGGCGTAGGACCAGCCCAGGGCGCCGGAGTACGAGGAGCAGCGGGACCCGTTCGAGCCGGTCCAGAACTGGTTCGAGCTGTCGGCGTCACCGATGGTCTTGTCGTTCGAGCCGCTGACGCTGAACCGGCACGAGGTGTTGGTCCGGAACACCGAAGTGCCGGCGTCGAACGAGAA
This sequence comes from Streptomyces sp. NPDC029292, assembly GCF_055569295.1. Taxonomy (NCBI): domain Bacteria; kingdom Bacillati; phylum Actinomycetota; class Actinomycetes; order Kitasatosporales; family Streptomycetaceae; genus Streptomyces; species Streptomyces sp. NPDC029292. The sequence continues at coordinate 23,601 of NZ_JBVHXR010000033.1, read as the reverse complement.
GTTGCGCTCCGCGTTGTCGATGCTGGCGTTGTTCGTGACGGTCATCGTGCCGGGGTTGCTGTTGTAGGTGAACCCGTGATGGCCGTTGCCGTAGGCGATGCTGTGCTGGACGACGTGGTTGACCGCGATGTCGTCGCCGCCGAGCTTGTAGCCGTTGCGGTCGCCGTTGGAGTTCACGGTGCCGTCGGAGAGCGTGCCGTTGTTGTAGGACAGGGAGTACTCGATGGTCACCGGGCCGATGGCACCCGTGTCGGTCTTGGTGTAGAGGTCCCAGCCGTCGTCGATGTTGTTGTGGGAGACGTCGTACCGGAAGACGTTCCCGGTGCCGGTGGTGAGCTTCGCGGCGAAGCCGTCGGCGTCCTCGCCGTCGGAGTCGGCGTTGTCGTGCGACTCGGCGCTCACGATCAGGTTGTTGGACGGCCACTGGGAGCTGGGGGTGCTGGAGGAGATCCGGCCGAGCTGCAGCCCCGTGTCGCGGTTGTAGCGGGTCACCGTGCGCTCGACGACGTTGTTGCTGCCGCCGACGTAGATCCCGTTGTCTCCGGCGTGCTCGACGACAATGCCGTAGACGTGCCAGTACGAGGCGTTCAGCTGGAGCCCGCGGTTCGATGAACTCTCGCTCTGCGCCGAGAAGTTCAGCACCGGGGTCTCGCCCGGGTAGGCGGACAGGGTGGTGCGGGCGGTGGAGGTGCCGTCGGTGCCGGACGGGACGGTGACCGTCGACGAGTAGCTGTACGTCCCGCCCCGCAGGTAGATCGTGCCGCCGGGAGTGATACGGCTGATCGCCGAGGTGAGCGTCGTCGGGGCCGACTCCGTTCCGGCCGCGCTGTCGGTGCCGCTCGGCGACACGTACAGCACGGTGCCTGCCGCCGCCCCGGACACCTCGGCGTCGAGGTAGTCGACGTTGGGCAGTCCGGCTGAGCCGGTCGGGTTGAGCCGGATGGTGTTGCTGCCCGCGGCCACCGGGACCGTGAGCGTCTTCGTCGTCCACGTCGACCAGGCGCCGGTGCCCTCGAACGACGCCGACGTGGCCGTCGAGCCGTTCACGGTGACGTCCGCGGGCCGTGCGCTGGTGGTCCCGTTGGCGAAGCGGACGTTCAGTGTCGCCGTGCCCGCGCCGGCGGCGTTCACGGTGAACTGCGCGTACGCACCGACCGCGTTGGTGCCGTTGCAGAACCCGCCGCCGGAGTAGCCGGCCCAGTCGGAGTCGAGGGTGCCGGTACAGACCGCCGGAGAGCTCTCGGCCTCGTAACGGGTGGACGCGGCCTGCGCCGTGTTGCCGGACAGCGCGACGAGCGTGCCGGCTAACAGGCTGACGGACGCGATGACTGGTCTCAGTTGCATCGTTCGCCTCCAGGTTGGTTGTTCCGTCTGAACAGGGGCACGGTGAAACGAGTGGTCGGGGAGCTGCGTGGTGGGGACCTTCAGTCCGTCCTCGTTGCCGGTGAGGCGTCGCCGCACGGGGCAGCGGAGGGCAGACGGGTGGGGCCGACCCCTTTCTGCCGCGGTTGTGGGTGTGGCAACGTGACAGGTTCGAGCCCATGAACAGACCGTGCAGTCGGATGCCGCACCCCGAGGAGGGAAAGCGCTTTCATCGGAAGTTATGTTCCTGCTGTGAACGCGTCAATAGACTTGTACGTGATTTCTGTTCATGAACATGAACTACTGCTGAGGGTGAAGCGAGGGCTGCGGATCGCGCCATCGAACTCGCCCGAGAACGCCTCGAGTTCGGCTTCGCCCGCACCCGCGGGTGTACAGCCCGGAGCGCCCGCCTGGGGACGTGTGATCGCGCACCGGACCCGCCCCCAGGCAGGCAAGCGGTGGACCGACACCGGCCTGCTGCATGACGACCGCGGTTTGAACAACCGCCCCCTAAGTGCGGGTGGTGACGCTCCCGCCGCACCCGGTGGCCATGTGGCGGGAGAGCATCGAGACCGATGGCGATCCTGCCGCACAGCCGGATCTCCACCATGACGGAGATCTACGCCACGGCCCGGGCGGATGTGAAGGAGGCTGTCGGGCGGCTGGACAGGCGTTGGCGGAACCATCGCTGACTGATGTCAGTAACGGATGCCAAATGCTTCTGCACCCGGGGCCGGGCTGGACCGGCAACGGTTCCGTCACGGTAAGGATCTTCGACTCACCCGCTTCCCCGCGCGGGTCGCGTCGTTGGTACGTACGGGGGACCTGCCGCCTGCGTTCAGAGCCCTCTGCCAACTCGCCTCTGGACAGCGGGAGGACCTGTAGTCGTGGCCGTGACCGAGTCTGCGGTGGTGCGTGAGGGTGTGCCCGGCGTCTCTGAGGGGGCGCGCGCGGTGCACGAGGGGATTCTGCGGCGCCAGTCGGCGCGCGAGTCGGCGGCACGCACCTATGCGCGCGCCCTCCCCATCGTTCCCGTGCGGGCGCGCGGGCTGACGATCGAGGGCGCCGACGGACGCCGCTATCTCGACTGCCTGTCCGGCGCCGGGACTTTGGCCCTCGGGCACAACCATCCGGTGGTCCTGGAGGCGATCCGAAGAGTCCTCGACTCGGGAGCGCCGCTGCACGTCCTCGACCTCGCCACTCCCGTGAAGGACGCCTTCACCACCGAGCTCTTCCGCACGCTGCCACCGGAGTTCGCCGACCGCGCGCGGGTGCAGTTCTGCGGACCGGCCGGGACGGACGCGGTCGAGGCCGCGTTCAAGCTGGTGCGCGCGGCGACCGGACGCACGGGGATGCTCGCTTTCACCGGCGCGTATCACGGGATGACCGCGGGGGCGCTCGCAGCATCCGGGGGCGCGACCGACGTCCGTGTCGCGCGCCTGCCCTATCCGCAGGACTACCGCTGCCCGTTCGGCATCGGCGGCGACGGCGGCGCCGAACTCGCCGCGCGCTGGACCGAGTCCGTGCTCGACGACACCAAGTCCGGCGTGCCGCGCCCCGCCGGGATGATCCTCGAACCCGTCCAGGGCGAGGGCGGGGTGATCCCCGCGCCCGACGACTGGATGCGCCGGATGCGCGAGATCACCGCGGCACGGTCCATTCCCCTCATCGCGGACGAGGTCCAGACCGGAGTCGGCCGGACCGGCACCTTCTGGGCCGTGGAGCACAGCGGGATCACGCCGGACGTCATGGTCCTGTCCAAGGCCATCGGCGGCAGTCTGCCGCTGGCCGTGATCGTCTACCGCGACGACCTCGACGTGTGGCCACCCGGAGCCCACGCGGGTACGTTCCGCGGCAACCAACTCGCCATGGCCGCGGGCACGGCGACCCTCGCGTACGTCCGCGAGAACCGTCTCGCCGAGCGCGCCGGGACGCTGGGTGCCCGCATGCTCGCCCAACTGCGGGGACTGGCTGACGAGTTCCCCTGCATCGGCGACGTACGCGGTCGGGGCCTGATGATCGGCGTCGAGCTGGTGAACCCCGAAGCGGCCCCGAAGCCCGCCGCCGACGGCCCTCGACCGGCCGCCCCCGATCTCGCCGCCGCCGTCCAACGGGAGTGCCTCCGCCGCGGCCTGATCGTGGAACTGGGCGGCCGCCACTCAAGCGTGGTGCGTCTGCTCCCGCCGCTGAACATCAGCGACGAACAGGCGAACGCGGTCCTCGACCGACTCGCGGACGCGGTGGGCGCGGTGGCACGCGGGCACGTGGGACGTGGCGGGGGTCGGGGTGGGGCTTGCGGCGAGGGTCAGGACTCCGGCGAGGGTCAGGATTCCGCCGGGGGGCTGCTCAGTGGTGCGGGCGGGCTCAGCGGCGAGGGCGGGTCCCTCTGTGGGCGCCCTGCGCAGGGTCGGCTTCGTGACCATCCCGAGTTGCTTGAGCTCGCCGAGCAAGACCGGCGTTCCGGGTGTGCCGAGCACGCCGGATAGGCCCGCGGGGGCCGGGGCGTCGGGCGTCGGGCTGTCGGATCGTGGGCTGTCGGGTCTCGGGTCATGGGCCATGGGAGTGCCGGGGCTTGGGTGCCCGGGTACCGCCGCACCGAGAAGGCCGTGAGCCGTTGCGAGGCGTCGTGAGGCTCGGGGCCTTGCCCGGCGCGGCGGCTCCGGAGTCGGCCGTACGGCGCTGGAGTCGCAGCTCACAAGACCCCACTCCTGGTCGGTCGAACCCCATGCGCCCTCGCGCCTCCCGGCTTGCACCAGTCCCGACGCCATCCCCAGCAGTTCCATCCGGGCGGGCGGCCCTTCACCCACTCGAGATCCAGACCCCGCATACAGACCCGCATCACTGCGACCCCAACCACCACCCCACCCCCACCCGAATCAACCAGGAACGCCAAAGGCCCCACGCACGCCAGTACCGCCCCGGTTCGTCGCCGCACGAGCCCGAACGACCCCACAAGGAACTCTCTTGAACGCCACCCCCGCACCCGACGGCCGTCCCGACACCCACGAGCGAGCGGGCCGTGGCACGCAGACCCCGCTCGTGCCGGGGGCCGACTCGGTCCCCCGGCAGAAGGGAGGGGCCCGGGAGTCCGAGCGGCTGCGCGGCGCCACCGCCGACCTGCTGGAGCACCCAGAAGCGCACACCGCTGCCCAGGCGGCGGCCGTCGAGAACCTGTTGCGCTGCTGGGTACGGGAGAACGACCTGCCCGCTCCCGACGACGGCACCCTGCGCATCCCCCTCTCCGCCAGCGGCACGACCCTGCTGGCCCCCGTCCACTACTGGTCCCGCACCGGCTGGCACCGCTTCGGCCTCCCTCATCTCGCGGACGCTCCCGATGGCGCACCGCCCGCCGACGCGGTCACGGTGGCGGCACTGCTGACACGGCAATCGGCGACGGGCGCATCGGCAACCACCACCGACCCGGCGCTCGCGACGCCCGGCCTAGCACCCCGCGGAGCCACCGCGAGCCGCCCCGAACCCCTGGCCCCGCACAGCCCTGCCGGGGACGGCGCCGACCTCGTCGGCCGCGTCGCCGACTCCGTCCGGCGCACCGCCGTGTTCATCAGCGACCGCAGGGCGCGTCCCGCCGACGAGCCCGACCTCTTTCTCGCCGCCGAGCAGGCCCTCCTGCTCGGACACCCGCTCCATCCCACACCGAAGAGCCGCGAGGGACTCTCCGAGGCCGAAGCCCGGCTGTATTCACCAGAGTTGCGCGGCTCGTTCCCGCTGCACTGGATGGCGGTGGCCCCCTCGGTGCTGGCGGCCGACTCGGCGTGGACGGAGGGCGGCCGCCCCGTCTCGGCGGGGCAGCTCACCGCGCGGCTGGCCGGCACCGGGTTGTCGCTGCCCGACGGGTACGCCGCACTGCCCCTGCACCCGTGGCAGATGCGCGAGGTCCGGCACCGTCGCGCGACCGCGGCCCTGCTGGACGCGGGGCTGCTCCAGGACCTCGGCCCGCAGGGCTCCCCGTGGCACCCCACCTCCTCGGTCCGCACTCTCTACCGCTCCGGTGCCCCCGCGATGCTGAAGCTCTCGCTCGGCCTGCGCATCACCAACTCCCGTCGTGAGAACCTCCGCAAGGAACTCCACCGTGGCGTGGAGGTCCACCGCCTGTTGCGCAGCGGCTTGTTCAAGCAGTGGCAGGCCGCTCACCCCGGTTTCGACATCGTCCGCGATCCGGCCTGGCTCGCCGTCAACGGCCCGGACGGCAACCCGCTGCCCGGGCTCGACGTGATGATCCGCCACAACCCGTTCAGCCCGACGGACGACGTCGGCTGCATCGCAGGGCTGGTCTCGCCCCGGCCCCACGCCCAACCCGGCGCAAGCAACCCGACACCGGAGAGGCCTCTCATGCGCTCCCGGCTCACCGAGATCGTCACCGGTCTCGCCGGACGCACGGGCCGGCCTCGCGGCGCCGTCGCCACCGAGTGGTTTCTGCGTTATCTGGAGCAGGTCGTACGCCCTGTGCTCTGGCTGGACAGCGAAGCCGGGATCGCCCTGGAAGCGCACCAGCAGAACACCCTGCTCCTGCTGGACCCCGAGGGCTGGCCCACTGGCGGGCGCTACCGCGACAACCAGGGCTACTACTTCCGCGAGTCACGGCGCGCGGAACTCGACGCCCGGCTGCCCGGCATCGGCGAGCACAGCGACACGTTCGTCTCCGACGAGGTCACCGACGAACGCTTCGCCTACTACCTCGCCATCAACAACGTGCTGGGCCTCATCGGCGCGTTCGGCTCCCAACGCCTGGCCGACGAAGGGCTGTTGATCGCCGCCTTCCGCCGCTTCCTCGCCGACGTGGCCACCGGCCCGGCTCGGTTGCGTACGCCCCTGCCCACCCGCCTGCTCGACTCACCCGTCCTGCGCTGCAAGGCCAACCTGCTCACCCGGCTGCACGGTCTCGACGAACTCGTCGGTCCGGTCGACACCCAGTCCGTCTACATCACCCTCACCAACCCCCTTCATTCCTGAGGAACATGACCCACCCCGTCTCCTGAGAGGAGCGTCGCCGTGCCTCCCACCGATGCGAGCACCGACGCCGGTACCGCCCCCGCCACCGAACTCGGCGCCGACACGGGTCCCGGCTCGTGCCCCGGCGCGGGTCCAGTACCGGGACCCAGCTCGGGCTCCGGCGTGAGCACGGACTGCGAGGACACCCTGGACCTGCGCCTCCCCGACGAGCTCATCGCGCTCTTCGCCGAGGAAGCCGGGGCACACGGCGACGCCACGGAGAAGGCCACGGAGATGGCCACGTTCGAGCGAAAGGGCGCGGCGGAGACCGATCCCGTCGCACCGGTCGGCGACGACCTGCTGGGCCGCGTCGGCGGCTGGGGGCCGACCGCCACCCCCGTGGGCGTCTTCCACCTCGTCCCCGTGCGCGTCGAGCGCGATCTACCGCTCATCACCCGCTGGATGAACGACCCTGCCGTCGCGGAGTTCTGGGAGCTGGAGGGGCCCGAGTCCGTGGCCGAGGGGCACCTGCGCCTCCAGCTCGACGGCGACGGACGCAGCGTCCCCTGTCTCGGCGTGCTGGACGGGACCCCGATGAGCTACTGGGAGATCTACCGCGCGGATCTCGACCTCCTGGCTCGCCATTACCCCGCCCGACCGCACGACACCGGAATTCACCTCCTCATCGGTGGCGTCGCCAACCGTGGGCGAGGACTCGGCTCCACCCTGCTCAGAGCTGTCGCCGACCTCGTACTCGACAAGCGCCCCTCGTGCGCTCGCGTCGTAGCGGAACCCGACCTTCGCAACACCCCTTCCGTCTCCGCCTTCCTGAGCGCCGGCTTCCGGTTCTCCGCCGAGGTCGATCTGCCCGACAAGCGGGCAGCCCTCATGGTCCGAGACCGGGCCTTGCGCGATCTGTTGTAGCGCCGTCACTTGTAGTACACCGCTCGTCCCGTTCCGGTTCCCTGTCGAGGAGTCCCCGTGCCGAATCCATCCGCCACCCCGGCCTCCGCAACCCCGCCCGCCCTGTACGACCCTCCTGAGCTGCGCAAAGACCGCTGGGAACAGGCCGGCCGCCGTCTCCTCGCCAAGATGGTCGGCGAGTTCGCGCACGAGGGAATCGTCCGGCCGGAGGCACAGCCGGAGCAGGAGCCGGAGCGTCAGCCAGCCCCAACCTCAAACCCAGCGCCGGCCCCACTCTTGGCCCCGTCCCCGGACCTGGAGCAGAATCCCGTCCCGGCCTCGGTTCCAGATCCGGCCCAGGAGCAGCAACAGGCCTCGGCTTCCGCCCCCTCCCCGGCCGCACCCGCGAACCCGGAGCGAGCCACGGCGGAGGCACAGATCCCGGTGCGCGGTCAGGACGATGCGCCGACCGGCCGCAACGCGCCGCATGCCGGTCCCGGCGACGTGCCCTTGTCCGACAGTCGTTGCGCCCCGTACACCCTCCGTCTGGACGCCGGCGGCATCCTCTCCTTCCGCGCCCGCCGTACCGCGTACGACAGTTGGCGCGTGGATCCCGCCTCGCTCACGCTCATGGAAGGAGGGGAGGAGCCGCGTCCCTTCACCGACCCGCTCGGCTTCCTGACGCGGGCGCGCGGCACGCTGGGACTCGACGGAGCGACGCTCGGACATGTCATCCGCGAGTTGAGCACCACGCTCGCGGCGGACGCGCGCCTCGACCACGACGCCGTTCCGGCGGCTCAGCTCGCCGACCTCGGATACGCGGAACTGGAGGGCCACCAGACAGGCCACCCCTGGATCGTGCTCAACAAGGGACGTCTCGGATTCTCCGCGAGGGACGCCGGCGACTGGGCGCCCGAGGCCCGGAAAGCGGTGGCTCTTCCGTGGATCGCGGTGCACACGTCGCTCGCCAGCTACAGGGGTGTCCCGGGCCTCGCCACCGCCGAACACCTCTATGCGCGCGAACTCACACCCGCCACCAGAGAATCCTTCGAAGGGGTGCTCCGCGCGCGCGGGCTCACACCGGAGTCGTACCTCTATCTGCCTGTGCATCCGTGGCAGTGGGACGACGTCGTCCTGCCCCTCTTCGCGTCCTCCGTCGCCGAGGGCGCGATCGTGCCGCTGCCCACGGACGGTGATCTGCGCCTGCCCCAGCAGTCGATCCGCACGTTCCTCAATGTCTCGCGCCCGGACCGGCACACCGTGAAGCTGCCGCTGTCCGTCCTCAACACCCTGGTGTGGCGTGGACTACCGACGGAACGGACGCTCGCGGCCCCCGCGGTCACCGCCTGGATGCACGCCCTGCGCGCCGCCGACCCGTTCCTGCGCGACTCCTGTGGGGTGATCCTGCTCGGGGAGGTGGCCTCGGTGACCGTCGGGCATCCCGTGTACGACGCTCTCCCTGAAGTGCCCTATCAGTACAAGGAGCTGCTCGGCGCGATCTGGCGCGAGCCGGTCTCCCGCCATCTGGCCCCCGGCGAACGCGCCCGCACCCTGGCCGCGCTCCTGTACACCGACCAGGAGGGCCGCGCCTTCACGGCACAGCTCGTGGCCCGGTCGGGCCTGGCCCCGAAGGTCTGGCTGCGCCGCCTCTTCGGTGCGCTCCTGCCGCCGCTGCTGCACTTTCTCTATCGGTACGGCACTGTGTTCAGCCCCCATGGCGAGAACACGATCGTTGTCTTCGACGACCATGACGTGCCCGTCCGGCTCGCGATGAAGGACTTCGTGGACGACGTCAACGTGAGTGCGGATCCCCTGCCCGAGCATGCCTCCATGCCAGACGACGTACGGCGTGTACTGCTCACCGAGCCGCCTTCGTTTCTGACCCAGTTCATTCATTCCGGGCTCTTTGTGGGGGTGTTCCGCTATCTCGCACCGCTCTGCGAGGAGCAACTGGGTGTCGCGGAGGACGAGTTCTGGTCGCTCGTACGAGCGGAGATCATCCGCCACCAGGCCCGCTTTCCCGAGCTCAAGGAGCGTTACGAAACGTTCGACCTGCTCACTCCGCGTATTGAGCGCCTGTGTCTGAACCGCAACCGGCTGCACCTCGACGGCTACCGTGACCGCCCCGAGCGCCCGCACGCCGCCGTGCACGGCACTGTCCCGAACCCCCTCCACCAGCCATGATCACGCGCCGCGTGCACGTCTTGATCGCATCCGTCGTCCCCACCTTGATCGCCCGATTGTCAGTGGCGCCCCGTAGGCTTGCAGCGCTATGACAAAGCCCTCACTCCCCGAACTCCTGCATGCTGCCGTCACTGCCGTCGGCGGTACGGAGCGCCCTGGCCAGGTGACCATGGCCGAATCCGTCGCGGGCGCCATCGACGACAACTCCCATCTGCTGGTCCAGGCGGGCACCGGCACCGGAAAGTCGCTCGGCTATCTGGTGCCCGCGCTCGCGCACGGGGAGCGCGTCGTCGTGGCGACCGCCACTCTGGCGCTCCAGCGGCAGCTCGTGGAGCGGGACCTGCCGCGGACGGTCGACGCGCTGCATCCGCTGCTGCGCCGCCGCCCCGAGTTCGCGATGCTCAAGGGCCGGTCGAACTATTTGTGCCTGCACCGTCTGCACGAGGGTGTGCCCCAGGATGAGGAGGAGGGCCTCTTCGACCAGTTCGAGGCGGCCGCGCCCACCAGCAAGCTGGGCCAGGACCTGCTGCGGCTGCGCGACTGGTCGGACGAGACCGAGACCGGCGACCGTGACGACCTCACACCCGGCGTGTCCGACCGCGCCTGGTCCCAGGTGTCCGTGTCGTCGCGGGAGTGCCTGGGCGCCACCAAGTGCGCCTACGGAGCGGAGTGCTTCGCCGAGATGGCCCGCGAGCGCGCCAAGCTCGCCGAGGTCGTCGTCACCAACCACGCGCTGCTCGCGATCGACGCCATCGAGGGCGCGCCGGTCCTCCCGCAGCACGAGGTGCTGATCGTCGACGAGGCCCATGAGCTGGTCTCCCGAGTCACCGGCGTCGCGACCGGCGAGCTCACGCCCGGCCAGGTCAACCGGGCCGTGCGTCGCGCGGCGAGGCTCGTCAACGAGAAGGCGGCCGACCAGCTCCAGACCGCTGCCGAGGGCTTCGAGCGGCTCATGGAGCTGGCCCTGCCCGGCCGCCTGGAGGAGATCCCGGAGGACCTCGGGTACGCCCTGATGGCGCTGCGCGACGCCGCCCGTACGGTGATCTCGGCGATCGGCTCCACCCGAGACAAGTCCGTCCAGGACGAGGACGCGGTGCGCAAGCAGGCCCTCGCCGCGGTGGAGTCCGTGCACGACGTGGCAGAGCGCATCACCAACGGCTCCGAGTGGGACGTCGTCTGGTACGAGCGCCACGACCGCTTCGGCGCATCCCTCCGCGTCGCTCCCATGAACGTGTCCGGGCTTCTCAGGGAGAAGCTCTTCGCGGACCGCTCCGTCGTCCTGACGTCCGCGACGCTGAAGCTCGGCGGCGACTTCAACGGAGTGGGAGCGTCGCTGGGGCTCGCCCCGGAGGGTACGGAGGGCGAGGATCTTCCGCAGTGGAAGGGCGTCGACGTGGGCTCGCCCTTCGACTACCCCAAGCAGGGAATCCTGTACGTCGCCAAGCACCTGTCGCGTCCCGCGCGCGACGGCGACCGCGGGGACATGCTGGACGAGCTCACCGAGCTGATCCAGGCCGCCGGCGGTCGTACGCTCGGCCTGTTCTCCTCGATGCGGGCCGCCCAGCTCGCGGCCGAGGAGCTGCGCTCACGCATCCCCGAGTACCCCATCCTGCTGCAGGGCGAGGAGACGCTCGGCGAGCTGATCAAGAACTTCGCGGCCGACCCGAAGACCTGCCTCTTCGGCACGCTCTCGCTCTGGCAGGGCGTGGATGTCCCGGGCGCCAGCTGCCAGCTGGTCGTCATGGACAAGATCCCCTTCCCGCGCCCCGACGACCCGCTGATGAGCGCCCGCCAGAAGGCCGTCGAGGACAATGGGGGCAATGGCTTCATGGCCGTCGCCGCCACCCACGCGGCGCTTCTGATGGCCCAGGGCGCGGGTCGTCTCGTACGAGCGTCGGGGGACCGGGGTGTCGTCGCCGTACTCGACCAGCGTCTCGCCACGGCCCGCTACGGCAGCTATCTGAAGGCGTCGCTGCCCGACTTCTGGTACACGACGGACCGTAACCAGGTACGGAGGTCGCTCGCCGCGATCGACGAGACGGCGCGGAAGGCGGAGGACGCGTAGCGCCTGGGCGGTGGGCGGCCGACGGTGCACGGCGGGATGGTGAGGGGCAGCTGCCCTTTCGGGGCGAGTCGAAGCAGCTCGGCTGCCCCTGGGGGCACCGAGCTTGTCACCCTCAGGTTCGTGCGCGATGCGTCGCTCGGCAGGCTCTACGGGGGGGCATTCCCGGAGCCTCGCCGGGCTGCGGCTGCCAGGCGTGCGGCACGCGCCGAGGCAGGGCCCGGACGACACCGGCCGCGCGCCGCCACAGGGCACCCGGCTCCGTACCCTCGAAGGGCCCGGCCAGAAAAATGCACAGGACCCCGGAACCGGCGCAGTTGGTCCCGGGGCCCGGTCAGGGGCGGGGCGGAGCGTCCCGCCCGTCGCAGGTGGTCACACCCGCCGCAGCACTGCCACCACCTTGCCGAGGATGGTCGCCTCGTCGCCGGGGATCGGCTGGTACGCGGAGTTGTGCGGCAGCAGCCACACATGGCCGTCCTCGCGCTTGAAGCGCTTGACCGTGGCCTCGCCGTCGAGCATGGCGGCCACGATGTCGCCGTTCTCCGCGACCGGCTGGCGGCGGACCGTCACCCAGTCCCCGTCGCAGATGGCGGCCTCGATCATCGAGTCGCCGACGACCTTCAGGACGAACAGCTCACCGTCACCGACCAGCTGTCGGGGCAGCGGGAAGACGTCTTCGACCGACTCCTCGGCGAGGATCGGGCCACCTGCGGCGATACGGCCGACGAGCGGCACGTACGAAGCGGCCGGCTTGCCCGCCGTGTCCGTGGGCTGGACCGAGGACTGGTCGGAGCCCCGGACCTCGTACGCGCGCGGGCGGTGCGGATCGCGGCGCAGGAAGCCCTTGCGCTCCAGTGCCATCAGCTGATGCGCGACCGAGGAGGTGCTGGAGAGGCCGACCGCCTGTCCGATCTCCCGCATCGACGGCGGGTAGCCGCGCCGCTGCACGGAGTCCCTGATCACCTCGATCACCCGGCGCTGCCGGTCGGTGAGCCCGGAGCTGTCCGCCCGGATGCCTGGAGGTCGGCCAGGCAGGGAGCGCTTGGGTCCCTCATGATTCGCGGCTTCGTTCATCGCATGCACCGGCTCGAGTCGGCCCTGGGAGCGGTCCTGGGCAGTGATGGTGGCGCTGTCTGCGGTGGTGGTCACGTCGGCCCCTCTCGATGGTCTCCCTGCTGGACAACGGTAGTTGCTTTCGAAAGGTTGCGCCAAACACACGTTCGAGTGAAAAAACGTGGATTACCTGTCGTGATCATGTGTCTGGGTGTATGGCTAACGCTGCATCCCGAGGACAAAAGGGCTCATTGCTGTACTCTTCACCGCCGGGGCGATGACCCTGCCAGCAGATGTGGGCCGCCGCCCAGTCTGCCATCCGGTACCCCGTCAACCGGGTACCGACCCCCTATCTGCACCGCGACCACGGTATCTCCGCGTGTCCGGGATCGGTATGGCCGTGCGGCACATGCCAATACGTGTGCGACACGCGCGTCGTGGGGGAATTTGCGCTCCAGGCCCCACATCTAGTGGTTGGATTGCAGTAGCGGCCCAGAAGTTGTGGTCCCCCCGGTCTTCGGGCCCTCGGGAATCGCCTATGCTTGGGGCTGCTTCGAGGGGCTCAAGGGGTCTCGCGAGGCCTATGAGTCGTGCTGTGAAGGAGGGTTGGAGCCATGCACTGCCCCTTCTGCAGGCACCCTGACAGCCGCGTCGTCGACAGTCGTACGACCGATGACGGCACGTCGATCCGCAGGCGCCGCCAGTGCCCCGACTGCTCCCGTCGTTTCACGACCGTGGAGACGTGTTCGCTGATGGTGGTCAAGCGCTCCGGCGTGACCGAGCCCTTCAGCCGTACCAAGGTCATCAACGGCGTGCGCAAGGCATGCCAGGGGCGGCCTGTCACCGAAGACGCACTCGCCCAGCTCGGCCAGCGGGTCGAGGAGGCGGTGCGGGCCACCGGAAGCGCCGAGCTGACCACCCATGACGTGGGGCTGGCCATACTCGGCCCGTTGCAGGAACTCGACCTCGTCGCCTATCTGCGGTTCGCGTCCGTCTACCGGGCGTTCGACTCGCTCGAGGACTTCGAGGCAGCCATCGCGGAACTCAGGGATGAGACGAAGTGGCGCCCCGCCGCGGACGAGGCGTCCGCAGAAGACGCGGCCGGGGGGCGCCCGGAGAGCGACCGCGGGTCCGGAGGGACTGTTCAGGTCCCCGTGCCCGCCAGCGCCGCCGACTGACGGGAAGGCCGACTCGGGTCGGCCGATCGGCGGCGACCACAGACCTGTTGCGGGCGGCCGCTTACGCGGTGCGCGCAACACCAGACACACACCGTGCCACGGGAAGAACGAGGCACTTCAGGGCGTTTTAGCCCGATACAGGGAGGCGGCATGACAGAGACGGCGAGCGGTCCGGCACGAGGTTCCCGCGCCAAGGGCACCAAGGCCACCAAGGGACTGCGCATCGAGCGCATCCACACCACCCCCGGCGTGCACCCGTACGACGAGGTGGAGTGGGAGCGCCGTGACGTCGTCATGACCAACTGGCGCGACGGCTCGATCAACTTCGAGCAGCGTGGCGTCGAGTTCCCCGGCTTCTGGTCGGTGAACGCGGTCAACATCGTCACCAGCAAGTACTTCCGCGGTGCCGTCGGCACCCCGCAGCGCGAGGTGAGCCTCAGGCAGCTCATCGACCGCATCGTGAAGACGTACCGGAAGGCCGGCGAGGACTACAAGTACTTCGCCTCGCCCGCCGACGCCGAGATCTTCGAGCACGAGCTGGCGTACGCCCTCCTGCACCAGATCTTCAGCTTCAACAGCCCCGTCTGGTTCAACGTCGGGACGCCGCAGCCCCAGCAGGTCTCCGCCTGCTTCATCCTGTCCGTCGACGACTCCATGGAGTCGATCCTCGACTGGTACAAGGAAGAGGGCATGATCTTCAAGGGCGGCTCCGGTGCCGGCCTGAACCTCTCCCGTATCCGCTCCTCCAAGGAGCTCCTCTCCTCGGGCGGCAACGCCTCGGGTCCCGTCTCCTTCATGCGCGGTGCCGACGCCTCCGCAGGAACGATCAAGTCGGGCGGCGCCACGCGCCGCGCCGCCAAGATGGTCATCCTCGACGTCGACCACCCCGACATCGAGGACTTCATCGAGACCAAGGTCAAGGAGGAGGAGAAGATCCGCGCCCTGCGCGACGCGGGCTTCGACATGGACCTGGGCGGCGACGACATCACGTCCGTCCAGTACCAGAACGCCAACAACTCGGTCCGCGTGAACGACACGTTCATGAAGGCGGTCGAGGAGGGCGGCAAGTTCGGTCTGACGTCCCGCATGACCGGCGAGGTCATCGAGGAGGTCGACGCCAAGGCGCTCTTCCGCAAGATGGCCGAGGCCGCCTGGGCCTGCGCCGACCCGGGCATCCAGTACGACGACACGATCAACCACTGGCACACGTGCCCGGAGTCCGGCCGTATCAACGGCTCGAACCCGTGCAGCGAGTACATGCACCTGGACAACACGTCCTGCAACCTCGCCTCGCTGAACCTGATGAAGTTCCTGAAGGACGACGGCAAGGGCCGCCAGTCCTTCGAGGTCGAGCGCTTCGCCAAGGTCGTCGAGCTGGTCATCACCGCGATGGACATCTCGATCTGCTTCGCGGACTTCCCGACACAGAAGATCGGCGAGAACACCCGCGCCTTCCGTCAGCTGGGCATCGGTTACGCCAACCTGGGCGCCCTCCTGATGGCCACGGGCCACGCGTACGACTCCGACGGCGGCCGCGCCCTCGCCGGTGCCATCACCTCGCTGATGACCGGTACCTCGTACAGGCGCTCCGCCGAGCTCGCCGCGGTCGTCGGCCCGTACGACGGCTACGCCCGCAACGCGCAGCCGCACCAGCGCGTCATGAAGCAGCACGCCGACGCCAACGGTGTGGCCGTCCGCATGGACGACCTGGACACGCCGATCTGGGCCGCCGCCACGGAGGCCTGGCAGGACGTGCTGCACCTCGGTGAGAAGAACGGCTTCCGCAATGCGCAGGCCTCGGTCATCGCGCCCACCGGCACCATCGGTCTCGCGATGTCCTGCGACACCACCGGCCTTGAGCCCGACCTCGCGCTGGTCAAGTTCAAGAAGCTGGTCGGCGGCGGTTCGATGCAGATCGTCAACGGCACCGTCCCGCAGGCCCTGCGCCGCCTGGGCTACCAGGAGGAGCAGATCGAGGCGATCGTCGCCCACATCGCCGAGAACGGCAATGTGATCGACGCCCCGGGCCTCAAGCACGCGCACTACGAGGTCTTCGACTGCGCCATGGGCGAGCGCTCCATCTCCGCGATGGGCCACGTCCGCATGATGGCCGCGATTCAGCCCTGGATCTCCGGCGCGCTCTCCAAGACGGTCAACCTGCCGGAGACGGCGACCGTCGAGGACGTCGAAGAGGTCTACTTCGAGGCGTGGAAGATGGGCGTCAAGGCGCTCGCGATCTACCGCGACAACTGCAAGGTCGGCCAGCCCCTCTCCGCGAAGACCAAGGAGAAGGAGAAGGCCGAGGTCACCGCCAAGGCCGAGGCGACCATCCGTGAGACGGTCGAGAAGGTCGTCGAGTACCGCCCGGTCCGCAAGCGCCTCCCCAAGGGCCGTCCCGGCATCACCACCTCCTTCACGGTGGGCGGCGCCGAGGGCTACATGACCGCCAACTCCTACCCGGACGACGGTCTCGGCGAGGTCTTCCTGAAGATGTCGAAGCAGGGCTCCACCCTCGCGGGCATGATGGACGCCTTC
The DNA here is from genome assembly GCF_055569295.1 of Streptomyces sp. NPDC029292. NCBI lineage: Bacteria > Bacillati > Actinomycetota > Actinomycetes > Kitasatosporales > Streptomycetaceae > Streptomyces > Streptomyces sp. NPDC029292. The sequence continues at coordinate 7,374 of NZ_JBVHXR010000033.1, read as the reverse complement.
TCGATCGCGGTCTCCGTGGGTCTGCAGTACGGCGTGCCCCTGGAGACGTACGTCTCGAAGTTCACGAACATGCGCTTCGAGCCGGCCGGTATGACGGACGACCCGGACGTGCGGATGGCGCAGTCGATCGTCGACTACATCTTCCGTCGCCTGGCGCTGGACTTCCTGCCCTTCGAGACCCGCTCCGCGCTCGGCATCCACTCCGCCGAGGAACGGCAGCGTCACCTGGAGACGGGTTCCTACGAGCCGTCCATCGACGATGTCGAGATGGACGTCGAGGGCCTGGCCCAGTCCGCGCCCCGCGCGCAGGAGCTGAAGGCCGTCGCCACCCCGAAGGCCGAGGTCGAGGAGGCCAAGCCCGCCCCGAAGCAGGCCCACACCAGCGCCGAGCTGGTGGAGATGCAGCTGGGCATCCAGGCGGACGCCCCCCTGTGCTTCTCCTGCGGTACGAAGATGCAGCGGGCCGGTTCCTGCTACATCTGCGAGGGGTGCGGATCGACCAGCGGTTGCAGCTGATTCAGGGCACAGCCCAGGGGTGAATTTACTGGTCAGGGCGGTGGAGCCGGTTTCTCGGCGCCACCGCCCTTGGCGTTTGTGACGCTGGTTGTTGTGCCCGATGCAACAGGAGGCCTTTGTAAGGGCTTGTTGTGGCGGTTGTGGTGGTGGCAGGCTCCAGGGCATGATCAAGAGAATCGAGTCTTTCGTCCGCCTGTGAGCCAGACGCCCGGGACTGGACTGCCCGGAACCCCGACCACGCTGTTTCACCATGCGCTCCGGCTGCATCGGCTGACGCCGGACGAGCCCCTTCCTCGTGGTGGGGAGTCGTTTCCCGACCTGGAACGGCGTCGACGCGGATCACATCGGAAACGGCCACTCGACCCCACTCTCGACGGGGTCGACGCCGCCGAGGTCCTCGACGAGTACTTCAATGGCACGAGAGATTCCCCGCGCGAGCCGGCCGTCAGGCTTCGTAGCCTTCCTGTGTCGGCCCGGCACAACGAGCACATCAGTGGTGCGGCCCTGAGGGCGCCGGCAGCCAGGGCCCGGCAAACCGGCCGGTGGCTGGTCCGGCACGGGACTGAGACCGGTCCCGCAGCCATCGGACTTGCTTTGCTCACCGAGGTCGCCACTGCGGACGACATTCCGAGGATCCAGACCCTCGGCCTTCTCTCCAACGCCTTCGGCCCCCTTGCGGTGCGGGTCCTGGAACGCCTGCCGGGCGGTGTCGACGCACTGATCTGGCTCGCGGAGCGGGTTACCGGGTGGGGCCGGGTCTACGTAGTGGAGACGCTGTGTCGACACGTGGACGATCACCCGGCCACCCGGCCGTGGCTGCTGCGGAGAGCCGCCAACGGCGACTTCCTCAACAGCTGTTTCGCCGCCAACGTTGCGCGAGTGACCATGCTCCATGAGGCCATCACCGAGTCCGGGGATGACGCTGAATCAGTGGACCAGGCGGGGCGGCTCCTCCACGTGATGACGTACTGCGAGGGTATGGGCACTTCTCTCCGCCACTACCCTCATGCGGTCGCGGTGTTGGAGGCTCATGTTCATCATCTCGGACATCTGGGGCCGACGGCAGAGCGCTATTTCGCCGCGGCGACCGTCGCCCATTACCTGACCAAGGAGACACCCGCCTGGCCCGACGCCGCCGGACTCAAGGCGCGTTGGGACGAGGCCCAGACGTCGTATCTCGCCTTGGTCGACCGTGCGGGCTCGTGTGACGCGGCGCGGGAGGGCCTTGCGGCTGGAGACAGCCGGCTGGCGTGGCTCGCGGACTCCGTGGCATCGGAACTCAATCTGCGGGCCTTCCCCAACGACAGGTCGAGAGCCGAGGATTAGCGCACGTCAGGAATAAGTGTGCTCCGCCAGTATCTGAAGCCCTGAAGGGCGGCACGGCCCCCGGCCGTGCCGCCCTTCGGCGTTTTTGCGGTCCTACGGAGAGGTCCGTTTTCGAAACCGCGGTCCCTGGGGAGTGTGTTTGCGGCGTGGTCCCCAGGGAGTCCGTTTCAGGAATCCTGGCGGCTGCCCATGACCCTGGCGAACGTCGCCGGGTCCTCGTCGTAGCCGTGGATGCCCGGGTGGAAAGTCCACTCCCCGGAGTCGTCGCGTACGAACTCGCCTACGGTTGCGGCCGTCGCCCCCAGGACACTGCCGAAGTCGTCCTCGGCCAGGACGGTGTAGCCCTCGCGCATGCGCACGGCAGGGTTGAGCACGCCGACAAACGTCCTGTGCCTGGCGCGCTGTTGGATGAGTACGCCGACCACCACGCGCGCGTATTGGCTGTTGAGGCGGTCGAGCTCCAGTGTCATCACCTCGTCCCAACCAAAGCCCTTGCCGTCCTTGCTGTCCCGGTTCAGATAGATGGTGCCGTCCGGGGATCGGCTGTCGAAGTGCACCACGTAGGCGGGATTTCCGTACGGGTCAGATGCCAGATACGTCGCCGCGATGATGTCGAGATCGGTCGCGGGCTCACCGACGGGACTGGGGTCCCATTTCACCGCGAGCTCGACTTTACGGATTCCCTTATTGAGACCGTTCACCAGATCTCCCCTCCCCGTTCCCCGAGTGCCTTCCGGCCCAACTGCTCCGCGATCAGGGCCGGTTGTCCATCGTGCCACGCACGCCGGGGCGTTCGCGCGGATGTACTCCGCCGGAGCGTGACCGGCGCCACGCTCCGTGGCCTTACGATGGCGCGGTGCTGGTCAAGTGGATTCGCTGCACCGTGGTGGACCGCCGCGGGTTCGAGCGGGGGCAGCGAAAGTGGGCGGGGCTTCTGGGGGAGCCGGGTTTCCGGGGACAGGGCGGGGGATGGAGCCGGGGGCGGTCCGGCGTCGCACACATCTTCGCCTTCTGGGAGAGTCGTGCCTTCTACGACTCCTTCATGGCCCGTTCTCACGACCGGCTCGCCGCCACGCAGTCCGGCACCTTCAAGGACTCCCAGGTCAAGCTGTTCGATCACCGTTTCGACGTGAAGACCGGCTTCGAGCCGCGCTTCACGGACGCCGACCTGGTGCGCGTCGCCCACTGCCGGATCCACGAGGAACGGGCCGAGCACTTCGCGCTGATGCAGGAGAAGGTCTGGAACCCCGCGATGGCGGGTTCACCCGGCATGGTGCGGGGCCTGTTCGGTGAGGCGCCCGGCCATGAGTTCCTGATCCTCTCCATGTGGCAGTCGGCCGCCGAACACGGCAAGTACCGCGCGGAGCGGGTGGAGCGCCTCGCACTGCGCGCTCAGACGGAGGCCGATGTCGCGGCCCTCGCGGGCGACATCGTGGAGCTGGAGCCCAGCTGGACGGTCTGATCGGGCCACCTGTCGTGGGTCCCGTGTGTGCGGGATCTGTGTGACCTACGCCGTATGGAGCCCGTACGAGTGCTCGATCGGCCGTGATTCGATCTAGGGTCTTGGCATGGCACGACCACGGCGCATCGTCCTTGTCCGGCACGGCGAGTCGGTGGGCAACGCCGATGACACCGTGTATGAACGCGAGCCCGACCACGCGCTGGCGCTCACCGAGAAGGGGTGGCGGCAGGCGGACGAGACGGGCAAACAGTTGCGGGAGCTCTTCGGGCGGGAGCACGTAAGCGTTTACGTGTCCCCCTACCGGCGTACGCACGAGACGTTCCAGGCCTTCCACCTCGACTCCGAGCTCGTACGGGTGCGTGAGGAGCCGCGACTGCGCGAGCAGGACTGGGGCAACTGGCAGGACCGCGACGACGTACGTCTCCAGAAGGCGTACCGGGACGCGTACGGGCACTTCTTCTACCGCTTCGCGCAGGGCGAGTCCGGTGCCGACGTGTACGACCGGGTCGGCGGCTTCCTGGAGAGCCTGTACCGGAGCTTCGAGGCCCCCGACCATCCGCCGAACGTGCTCCTGGTGACGCACGGTCTGGCCATGCGGCTGTTCTGCATGCGCTGGTTCCACTGGACGGTCGCTGATTTCGAATCGCTGTCGAATCCGGGGAACGGGGAGACCCGGATGCTCGTTCTGGGAGACGACGGCAAGTACACACTTGACCGGCCTTTCGAACGCTGGCGTGATCCGGAACCGTACGGAGTCACCGGATAGAGTGGCAGGGCGATGACCGCTGACTCCTCTCCCGACGGGCGCCTGGACCGCGCCGTGGCAAGCCTGCGCGGACTCGCGGTGGGAGACGCGCTGGGCTCCCAGTTCTTCGTGCCCGCGAACTACCCGCTGCTCAAGTGCCGCGAGCTGCCGCCCGATCCCTGGCAATGGACCGACGACACCGAAATGGCCTGCTCCGTAGTAGCCGTTTTGGCCGAACATCACCGCATCGACCAGGACGAACTGGCCCTCTCCTTCGCCGAGCACCACGACTTCGACCGGGGCTACGGGCCCGCGGTCAACCGACTGCTGCGGCAGATCCGGGAGGGCGGCGACTGGCGCGAGCTGGCGTCCGCCCTCTTCAAGGGCCAGGGTTCCTGGGGCAACGGCGCCGCGATGCGCATCGCCCCCCTGGGGGCCTGGTACGCGGACGATCCCGAGCAGGCGACCCACCAGGCGGAGATCTCGGCCTACCCCACGCACCAGCACCGAGAGGCCGTGGTCGGTGCCATGGCCGTCGCCGCGGCCGCCGCGCTGGCTGCCGACCCGGCGGGCCCGCCGAGCGCCGAGGCGCTGCTCGACGGCGTCATCGCGCTCGTGCCGCGCAGCGCTGTCGGCGCGGGGCTGCGGCGCGCCCGGGACATGCTCGACTACGGCAACGCCGCGACGGTCGCCGCCGTCCTGGGCTGCGGACGGCGCACCTCGGCGCACGACACGGTGCCGTTCGCGCTCTGGTCGGCGGCCCGGGCCCTCGGTGACTACGAAGAGGCCTTCTGGGCGACCGCCCAGGTGGGCGGCGACGTGGACACGACCTGCGCCATCGTGGGCGGCGTGGTCGGCTCCGCGAAAGCGGGGGCGCCACCGAGTGCGTGGGTGGAGCGCACGGAAGGACTGCCGGACTGGGTGCCGGGTCCGGCGTACGGGCGTACGGCGAGCGGGGCCTAGGGCCGTACGGCGAATCCGGCGGGCGATCGGGCCCGGCTGTGGCGGTGTACGGCGCTGCACGGTGAGTGACGGGTCGCGAAGCAGAGTCTCACCGTCTGTCACCGCTTCATGAGCGGGCCGCACCGTCTGAGGTCTCCGGAGGGCGTTGCCGCCTCGGAGGCGGACGGACCGCCCGGCGAGGCCGGTGGGTCTCTGTCACAGGTTTGCTACAGCCCGGCCGCCACCCGCTGGGGCGGGTTGCCCGTGGATAGCCTGTCCGCCACGCCGCCCGTTGATCATGAAGGGCGTGCGCCGACGAGACACCGGTCACCAGCCTTCCGCCGCAGGGGCGTGTCGCGGGCTGCGTACGGACCGGCTGGGAGGGGGTCCCGTGTCCGACATACCGTCCATGCCCGAGCCGAGAGACCAGGAGCCGACGCGGCCCAGGGATCCGCAGGGTCCGCAGGTGCAGGAGCCGCGGGAGACCGAACCGACGGAGACCGAACCGAGCGGTCCGGGAGATCCCGATTCCAAGACGCCGCTGGGCGTCGGGTCGGCGAAGAGCCGTGAGTCTGCAGACGCTGTCCCCGGATCCGGCTCCAAGGGAGACGTGTCCGAACCGGACGAGGAAAACGACTGGGCCGATCCGTCGCCCACCCCCGCTCCGTGGCTGGCCGAGTTTCAGGCCAGGCCACCCGCCGCGGTGCGTACGGCCACTCTGTGGGCCGCGCTCGCCACCGGCGTGCTCAGCATGCTGCTCCTGGACGACGGACTGGCGCTCAATCTCCTGCTGGTCGCGATCCCGGCCGCGCTCGCCGCGTACTTCGCCGCTCAGGCCGCGGGACGACGCACGCGCGCGTGGACGGTGGTCTGGGGCGTCGGCGGCATCGGTCTGCTGTCCGTGCCCGCCTTGCGCGACGCGGACTGGCCGTCGTTCCTGGCCGTCGTCACCGCGGTCGGGCTGGGCTCGCTCGCGCTGCACGGCGGCCGCACCTGGCCCGCCGTCCTGCTCGGCCCCATCGGCGTGTTCAACGCCCTCGTGACCGGCCCCACCTGGGGCTGGCGCGGGCTGCGCCAACGGTTCGGCGGTTCTCGCCGCAGCGTAGGCGCCGGGCTGCGCGCGCTCGCCGTGACCGCGGTCCTGCTGCTGGTCTTCGGAGCGCTGTTCGCGGGGGCCGACGCCGCCTTCGCGGATCTGCTCGGCGATCTGGTGCCGGATACCTCCGTCTCCGGTGGCCCCTGGCGCGTCCTGCTCCTGGTGCTCGGCCTGGTCGGCGCGCTTGCGGCGGCGCACACGGCCGCCGCGCCCGTCCAGTGGGACCGGATGGAGGTCCCCACGGGCCGGGCCCGCGGCCGCGTCGAGTGGGCGCTGCCGCTCATCGTGCTCACTGTGCTCTTCGCGGCCTTCAACGCCGTCCAACTCACTGTGCTCTTCGGCGGATACGACGCCGTACTGAAGAACACCGGCCAGACGTACGCCCAATACGCGCGCCAGGGTTTCTGGCAACTGCTCCTCGTCACGCTCCTGACCCTGCTCGTCATTGTCTTCGCCCTGCGCTGGGCGCCACGCGACGGCGCGGTCGACCGGAAGCTGGTGCGCGGTGTCCTGGGAACTCTGAGCGCGCTGGCGCTCGTTGTCGTGGCATCGGCTGTGCGACGTATGGACATGTATGTGGGGGCTTATGGACTGACGCGACTGAGGGTCTCGGTGCTGGCCGTGGAGCTCTGGCTGGGCCTGGTCATCGTGCTCATCATGGCGGCCGGCGTGTGGGACGCCCGCTGGCTGCCGCGTGCCGTCGCGGCCAGTGCGGCGGCGAGTGTGCTCGCGTTCGGGCTGATGTCACCGGATGGGCTGATCGCCGAGCGCAATGTCCAGCGGTACGAGGACACCGGCAAGTTCGACCTCGACTACGCGCGCGGGCTGTCCGCCGACGCCGTACCGGCCCTCGACAAGCTGAAGGAGCCGCTGCGTTCGTGCGCGCTGCGGTCCATCGCGGACGACCTGGGAGGGGCTGGCGAACCCTGGTACGCCACCAGTTGGGGAGAGGCGCACGCCCGGGACATCCTCCGCGACGGGCCGCTGTCCAAGGACGCGGAGTGGAGTGTGTGCGGCCAGGTGGGGGACGACCTCATGTACCGCTGAGTCCGGCGCATGTAGCCCTGCGTCCGGTTATGGGCTGCTGAGTACGGCTCAGGGGTTGCTGAATCCGGTTCATGGGCTGCTGAGTCCGGCTTGCCTGCTGTTCCGGCTTGCTTGGAGTGGGGTGAGAGGACGTCTGCTGCTCTCCGGGCGCGGGGGGGGGGGGGGGGGGGGGGGGGGGGGGGGGGGGGGGGGGGGGGGGGGGGGGGGGGGGGGGGGGGGGGGGGGGGGGGGGGGGGGGGG
>NZ_JBVHXR010000032.1:0-90480 GCF_055569295.1 Streptomyces sp. NPDC029292 | reverse complement strand
AACGCCCGGTTACATTCCGAACCCGGAAGCTAAGCCTCACAGCGCCGATGGTACTGCAGGGGGGACCCTGTGGGAGAGTAGGACGCCGCCGAACTTCTTTTATAGCTCCGGCTCTTGGGCATATTGCCCGAGAGCCGGAGCTTTTTTGTTTTCCGAGGGCGTTCTACCCCTCCGCACCGAAGCTCGAAGGCTGCGGGTAAGGTCAGGGGGCATCGTTGGCTCATTTCCCACAGGAGGCCCCCGGGTGGAGGTCCAGGAGACCCGTGTCCAGACAGACCGGGTCCTCACCATCCCGAACATCCTCAGCATGGCGCGCCTCGTCGGCGTGCCCGTCTTCCTGTGGCTGATCCTCAGGCCGGAGTTCGGCGGTCCCAAGAGCGACGGATGGGCGCTTCTGGTGCTCATGCTGAGCGGTATCAGCGACTATCTGGACGGGAAGCTCGCCCGGCGCTGGAACCAGATCAGCAGTCTCGGCCGGCTACTCGATCCCGCGGCCGACCGGCTCTACATTCTGTCGACTCTCGTTGGCCTCACCTGGCGCGAGATTCTTCCGCTCTGGTTGACAGCTGCACTTCTGGCGCGCGAGCTGGTCCTCCTGGTGATGGTGGGCATCCTCAGGCGCCACGGCTATCCGCCGCCGCAGGTGAACTTCCTCGGGAAGGCGGCCACGTTCAACCTGATGTACGCCTTCCCCTTGCTGCTGCTCAGTGACGCAAGTGGATGGATCGCGTCACTCGGTGCTATTTTCGGATGGGCGTTCGCCGGATGGGGTACAACGCTCTACTGGTGGGCAGGAATCCTCTACGTGGTACAGGTCCGCCGTATCGTCAGGGCGGACGCCATGGCCGATTGAGCTCGCCGATTGCGCGGCTGTAGTGGCTCGATGGCCCGCGGACGAAAAGTGCGGGACAATCTGGACGGGTGAAGTCGGCTAGACCGTCGTCTCTTCAAGGAGGACGCTTCCGACATGAAGGCCGTCGTGATGGCCGGAGGCGAAGGCACACGCCTTCGCCCCATGACCTCAAGCATGCCCAAGCCGCTCCTGCCGGTGGTGAACCGGCCGATCATGGAGCACGTGCTACGGCTGCTCAAAAGGCATGGGCTCAACGAGACCGTCGTTACTGTTCAGTTCTTGGCCTCGCTGGTCAAGAACTACTTCGGTGACGGCGAGGAGCTCGGTATGGAGCTCACCTATGCCGATGAGGAGAAGCCACTCGGTACTGCCGGGAGCGTCAAGAACGCCGAGGAAGCGCTCAAGGACGACGCCTTCCTTGTGATCTCCGGCGACGCGCTGACTGACTTCGACCTCACGGAACTCATCAATTTCCATAAGGAGAAGGGCGCGCTCGTCACCGTCTGTTTGACGCGCGTACCGAATCCCCTGGAATTCGGCATCACCATCGTCGACGAAGAGGGCAAGGTCGAGCGCTTCCTGGAGAAGCCGACCTGGGGCCAGGTCTTCTCGGACACGGTGAATACGGGCATCTATGTCATGGAGCCCGAGGTCTTCGACTACGTCGAGGCCGATGTGCCCGTCGACTGGTCGGGCGATGTCTTCCCCCAGCTGATGAAGGAAGGCAAGCCGATCTACGGCTATGTCGCCGAGGGCTACTGGGAGGACGTCGGTACGCACGAGAGCTATGTGAAGGCGCAGGCCGACGTTCTGGAGGGCAAGGTCGACGTCGAGATCGACGGCTTCGAGATCTCCCCGGGAGTGTGGGTCGCAGAGGGCGCCGAAGTGCACCCCGACGCCGTACTGCGAGGGCCGCTCTACATCGGGGACTACGCCAAGGTCGAGGCGGACGTCGAAATCCGTGAGCACACCGTCATCGGTTCCAATGTCGTCGTCAAGACCGGGGCTTTCCTGCACCGGGCCGTGGTGCACGACAACGTGTACATCGGTCAGCACTGCAATCTGCGCGGCTGCGTCATCGGGAAAAACACGGACATCATGCGTGCCGCGCGGATCGAGGACGGCGCCGTCATCGGCGACGAATGCCTCGTCGGCGAAGAATCGATCATCCAGGGAAACGTTCGCGTCTACCCGTTCAAGACCATCGAGGCCGGCGCCTTCGTCAACACCTCGGTGATTTGGGAGTCGCGAGGGCAGGCGCATCTCTTTGGCGCCCGCGGAGTGTCCGGGATCCTGAATGTGGAGATCACCCCGGAGTTCGCCGTCCGCATCGCGGGAGCGTACGCGACGACCCTCAAGAAGGGGTCGACCGTCACCACGGCCCGCGACCACTCCCGAGGTGCTCGCGCGCTGAAGCGGGCGGTCATCTCGGCGCTGCAGGCCAGCGCCATCGAGGTACGCGACCTGGAGAACGTACCGCTGCCGGTGGCCCGGCAGCAGACCGCCAGGGGCAGTGCGGGCGGGATCATGATCCGGACGACGCCCGGTGTGCCGGACTCCGTCGACATCATGTTCTTCGACGGGCAGGGTGCCGATCTGTCGCAAGGGGGTCAGCGGAAGCTGGACCGGGTATTCGCGCGGCAGGAGTACCGACGGGCGTTCCCCGGCGAGATCGGGGATCTGCACTTCCCGGCGAGCGTCTTCGACTCGTACACGGGATCGTTGCTGAGGAATGTCGACACCAGCGGTATCGCCGAGTCCGGGCTGAAGGTGGTCGTGGATGCGTCGAACGGCAGTGCGGGGCTCGTGCTGCCCAGCCTGCTGGGCAAGCTCGGGGTGGATTCGCTGACCATCAATCCCGGTCTCGACGAGTCCAGGCCGACGGAGACCGCGGACGCCCGAAGGTCGGGCCTTGTGCGGCTCGGTGAGATCGTCGCCTCCGCACGGGCCGCGTTCGGGGTGCGTTTCGACCCGGTGGGTGAGCGGCTCTCGCTCGTCGACGAGAAGGGACGGATCGTCGAGGACGACCGGGCCCTGCTTGTCATGCTCGACCTGGTGGCCGCGGAGCGGCGCAGCGGGCGGGTGGCGCTGCCGGTGACCACGACGCGGATCGCCGAGCAGGTGGCGGCGTACCACGGGACGCAGGTGGAGTGGACGACCACGTCTCCGGACGATCTGACGCGGGTCGGGGGCGAGGAGACGACCATCTTCGGCGGTGACGGGCGTGGCGGCTTCATCATCCCGGAGTTCAGTAGCGTGTTCGACGGCGCGGCGGCCTTCGTACGGCTTATCGGCCTGGTGGCGCGGACGCAGCTCACTCTCAGCCAGATCGACGCGCGGATTCCGCGGGCGCATGTCCTCAAGCGGGATCTCGCGACTCCATGGGCCGTCAAGGGACTTGTGATGCGCCGGGTCGTGGAGGAGGCCGGGGACCGGTTCGTGGACACCACCGACGGCGTACGGGTCGTGGAGACCGACGGGCGCTGGGTGATGGTGCTCCCCGACCCTGCCGAGGCGGTGACGCATCTGTGGGCCGAAGGCCCTGACGACGCCTCCGCGGAAGCCCTGCTCGACGAGTGGTCGGCGGTCGTGGACAGCGCCGGGCGCTGAGTACGCGCGCGTGCCGGACAAGTGCCCCCAAGGGGGCCTGTCCGGCACGCCGGTGGGGCCATTCGGAGGTAGCACCCGCGACGTGCGACGATGTGCGGCATGCCGCAGCAGCCCCCCGTTCGGAGCAGCCCTCCGCGCCCCTCGCGCCCGGACGCCTCCATGTCGCTGCTCACCAATGTCATGGACCACAGCCTCGACGACGGATACGCCGAGGCGGCCGCCCGTAAGAAGGCCGAGGGCGTCGGCGGCATGCCGAAGACGGTGCGGGCGAAGCTGGGTCTCGCCGCCGGTCTCGTGCTCGCGGCCCTGGTCGTGACCGTGGGAGCGGCGAACGCGCGGATAGCGGCCCCTGTCGTCGCCAAGGAGCGCCAGGAGCTCATCGACCGAATCGAGCGCGAGACCGCGGCCGCGGACAAGCTCGAAAGCAATGTCGACACCCTGCGAGCCGACGTGAGCGCACGGCAGCGCGCGGCGCTCAAGAAAGACGGGGGCGGCGAGCAGGCCGACCTGGTGGGCATCCTGTCGGGCGCCACCGCGGTGCACGGACCCGGTGTGAAGCTGGTAGTGAACGACGCGAAGGAAGCCAGCACGGGCGGCGGGGGTGATCCCCGGGAGACCTCTGGATTCTCCGACACCGGACGCGTACGCGACCGCGACATGCAGCGCGTCGTCAACGGGCTCTGGGAGTCGGGCGCCGAGGCCATCTCGATCAACGGACAGCGGCTGACCGCCCTGTCGGCGATCAGGGCCGCGGGTGACGCGATACTGGTTGACAACAAGCCGCTGGTGCCGCCTTACACGGTGCTCGCGGTGGGGGACGGCGAACGGCTCAGCACCAGGTTCCAGAACAGTGCCGACGGGCTGTATCTGCACGCCCTGCAGGAGAGCTACGGCATCCGGACCAGCATTTCCGTCGAGGACGACGTCCGGTTGTCCGCCGCACCGAGCGTGATCGTACGTACAGCACAGCCGAGCACAGAGAAGGGCACATCGTGATCGCCGTACTGGGCCTCGTCGTGGGAGTCGTGGCTGGATTGCTGGTCCGGCCCGAGGTTCCGGCGGTTGTCGAGCCTTACCTTCCGATCGCCGTCGTGGCGGCGCTCGACGCCGTGTTCGGAGGCCTGCGCGCGATGCTCGACGGCATCTTCGACGACAAGGTCTTCGTGGTGTCGTTCCTGTCGAACGTGGTCGTGGCCGCGCTGATCGTCTTCCTGGGCGACAAATTGGGCGTGGGCGCCCAGCTCTCCACGGGCGTCGTGGTCGTTCTCGGCATCCGTATCTTCTCCAACGCCGCGGCGATCCGCCGGCACGTGTTCCGGGCGTGAGGCCGATGAGCAACGAGGGCGAGACCCCCGAGAACCGGCTGCGCAAGGAACTGCCCGAAGAGGTACCCGCCGCGCCTCCCGAGAGTGCCGGGCCGGACAAGGACGAGGGATCGGCAGCGCCGTCGCTGACCGGCCGTCAGCGACTGGTCAAGGGGCTGTGGCCGCCGCGTGTCTCGCGCGCCCAACTCATCGTCGCCCTGCTGCTGTTCGGCCTCGGCTTCGGCCTGGCCGTCCAGGTGGCCTCCAACAGCGACAGCGGCAGTGCCCTGCGTGGCGCACGTCAGGAAGATCTCGTACGCATCCTCGATGAACTCGACAACCGTACGCAGCGTCTTGCAGACGAGAAGCAGGGTCTCGAAGATCAGCGCACCGAGCTGGAGAACAGCTCGGACCAGGCCGAGGAGGCCCGCAAGCAGACGGTCGAGAAGGAGAAGCAACTCGGCATTCTGGCGGGCACCGTGGCGGCGCAGGGACCCGGCATCACCCTGACGATCAACGACACGAAGGGGACGGTCAAGGCGGACATGCTGCTCGACGCGATCCAGGAGCTGCGCGCGGCTGGCGCGGAGGCGATCCAGGTGAACGGCGTACGGGTCGTCGCCAGCACTTATCTGACCGACTCCGGCAAGGGTGTGAGCGTCGACGGGAACAAGATCACCCAACCCTATCGTTTCAAGGTCATCGGCAAGCCGCAGGATCTCGAGCCGGCGCTCAATATCCCCGGAGGCGTGGTGCAGACACTGGAGAAGGAGCAGGCCACCGTCACGGTGGACCGCTCGTCGAGGATCGTTGTGGACGCCTTGCGACCGGCGAAGCAGCCTGACTACGCTCGGTCGTCCTCCCAGTGAGCGGGGGCCGCATGGGGGCCACCCGGCCCGTGCATGAGGTTGCGGGGGGTCGGCGCACCGAATGGGTGGTGCGTGGTGGAAACTGTCTGGTGGATACGGACGTTGTGAGGATGTCCGGGTCGACCGGTGTGTTCAATCAGGGTTCGTCCTGCCCCACGGGCGGGTCTATTTCGGTCAAGGGGAATCGCCCGTGAAGTTGTTTGGGAAGTTGTTCGGCAAGAGCGCACGAGAGGGCAGCGACAACGCGACTGCCCGGCACCGTGCATCACGCCATGGAGACGCAGAGGGCCAGAGCGGCGAGCGTCCGCTCTTCCGCGACCAGGTCGCTGGTCCGGGCGGTGACATTCCCGGTGGTCAGGGCGCGCCGTCTGTTGACCCTGCCCAGTCCGGCCGCATAGGTTTCGGGGAACCGTCAGCCTCAAGTACGGGTGGAGGGTTTGCCTCAGATCCGTACGCGTCCCATGCCCCTGGGGGGCAGCCGCGGCAGGAGGATCCGTCCATGTCGGCCCTGGTGTGTACGAGGTGCGGGAACCGCAACGCGGAGAACAGCCGGTTCTGCTCCAACTGCGGTGCGCCGCTGCGGGGCGGAGCGGAGCGTCCCTCCGAGACGACCTCCACGATCTCCATTTCCGGCCTTGAGGCCTACGACGCCGAGGTCACCGGCCAGACGCAGTCGCCGGCGCTCTCCCCGGAGGCACAGGCGGCCGTGGACGCGCTGCCGCTCGGCTCGGCGCTCCTGGTGGTGCGCCGTGGCCCGAACTCGGGCAGCCGCTTCCTGCTGGACGGCGAGCTGACCACGGCCGGGCGTCATCCGCAGAGCGACATCTTCCTGGACGACGTGACCGTGTCGCGCCGCCATGTGGAGTTCCGCCGCGCCGCGGACGGCTCGTTCACGGTGGCCGACGTCGGCAGCCTGAACGGCACGTATGTCAACCGGGAGCGGATCGACCAGGTCGCTCTGTCGAACGGTGACGAGGTGCAGATCGGCAAGTACCGGCTGGTCTTCTACGCAAGCCAGCGGGGCATCTGACCTGTCAGGGAAGGTCCATGCTTCAAACACCGAGCGGCGGTGCCGGCAGCGGTACCGCCGCCGCGGACAGTGGGCTGATGAGCATCGGCACGGTGCTGAACGTGCTGCGCGACGAGTTCCCCGAAGTCACGATCTCCAAGATCAGGTTCCTGGAGTCGGAGGGCCTCATCGAGCCGCAGCGAACCCCCTCGGGGTATCGCAAGTTCAGTGCCAACGACGTCGAGCGCCTCGGGCACGTGCTGAGGATGCAGCGGGACCACTATCTGCCGCTGAAGGTGATCCGCGAGTACCTGGACGCCCTGGAGCGCGGTGAGCCGGTGCGGCTGCCCACTGTGGGGCGTCAGCGCGACTCCGGCGAGGCAGTGCTGTTCGGCGAGCCGGAGGCGCCCACGGCCGCCCGGGTCGGCCGTGCCGAGCTGCTGGCCGCCGCCGAGATCGGCGAGCGGGAACTCGAGGAGTGGGAGTCGTACGGGCTGATCGCACCGCTGTCGGACGGGGCGTACGACGCCGAGGCCGTGACCGTCGCCGGGCTCGTCGTCGAGCTGGGGCGGTTCGGGATCGAGCCGCGCCATCTGCGGGCGATGAAGGCCGCCGCCGACCGTGACGCGGGCCTGGTGGACCAGGTGGTGGCCCCGCTGCGGCGCCACCGCAATCCCCAGACCAGGGCGCACGCGGAGGCCCGTACGAAGGAGCTGGCGGGGCTCACGGTGAAGCTGCACGCCGCGCTGGTGCGGACCGCGCTCGGCGTGCGACTGCCCTGACCCGGTGCGCCGGCCCACGCTGTGGATCGTCCACCCGTTCTGTGCCCGACTACCCAAACGTCCCGGGCACGGCCTAGGGTTGCTGTGTGAACGAGCTCGATGTCGTAGGTGTCCGGGTCGAAATGCCCTCCAACCAACCGATCGTGCTTCTGCGTGAAGTGGGAGGCGACCGCTACCTCCCCATCTGGATCGGACCGGGGGAGGCGACGGCGATCGCCTTCGCCCAGCAGGGCATGGCCCCCGCGCGACCGCTGACCCACGACCTGTTCAAGGACGTGCTGGAGGCCGTCGGCCAGGAGCTCACCGAAGTGCGCATCACGGACCTGCGTGAGGGCGTCTTCTACGCGGAGCTGGTGTTCGCCAGCGGCGTCGAGGTGAGTGCACGGCCGTCCGACGCCATAGCGCTGGCCCTGCGCACCGGCACGCCGATCTACGGCAGCGACGGGGTGCTCGACGACGCCGGCATCGCGATCCCGGACGAGCAGGAGGACGAGGTCGAGAAGTTCCGCGAGTTCCTCGACCAGATCTCGCCCGAGGACTTCGGCACCAACAGCCAGTGACGGCCGGGGCGTCAGAGGGATTCGGGTGGCAATTGCCGACGGCCAGTGTGGTGTGCTGCGGCCCGCGCCGAGAGCATTCGGCTAGCCTTTCCCCGCGGTGGGGCACGGGAAACCACTCCTAGGGTGATTATCACTCGGCGTGCCGAGTGTGGCGATCGTTGACGCGCCCCTGGTGACTGCCTACCGTCGAGAAGGCAGGTCAAGGACGGAGGTCGGCGTGAGAAGCAGCGGCGACGGTACGGCTGGGGGTGCCCCCGGACGCGGTCTGGGGGAGAGCGGCCCGTACCCGCTTCACGGCAGCGCGGCCGATTGCGTTCCGCGGCGGCCGACGGCGGTGCCGGGCGAGGGCGGGGCGGTGTCCGAGGAGATCGGTTATCGCGGTCCCACGGCGTGCGCGGCCGCGGGCATCACCTATCGGCAGCTGGACTACTGGGCGAGGACCGGTCTGGTCGAGCCGAGTGTGCGGCCCGCTTACGGGTCGGGGACGCAGCGCCTTTACAGCTTCAGGGACGTGGTTGTCCTGAAGATCGTCAAGCGGTTCCTCGACACCGGGGTGTCGCTGCAGAACATCCGCACCACGGTCCAGCACCTCAGGGAGCGCGGCTTCCGGGATCTGGAGCGGATGACGCTGATGAGCGACGGAGCGACGGTCTACGAGTGCACGTCCCCCGATGACGTCCACGCGCTGCTCCAGGGCGGCCAGGGGGTCTTCGGGATCGCTGTGGGGGTGGTGTGGCGGGACGTCGAGAGTGCCCTCTTGCAGCTGCACGGGGAGCGTGTGGACACCGGCGAGACGCTCGTCGGGCACAACCCCACGGACGAGCTGGCGCGGAGGCGCAACCGGGCCGTCTGAGGCCGGGCGGGGCTACTGGAGCCCGCCCGTACTTGTACGGTCCACAGGACAAGTGGGCCGTGCCGGGGCATTGTCAGTGGCGTAGGGCAGCATCGGAGATGTGAGAACCGCGCCCACGATCCTGCATCTCGACATGGATGCCTTCTTCGCCTCCGCGGAGCAGGCAGCCAAGCCGAGCCTGCGCGGGAAAGCGGTCGTCGTGGGCGGGCTGGGACCGCGTGGAGTCGTCGCCACCGCCTCGTACGAGGCACGGGTCTTCGGGGTGCACTCGGCGATGCCCATGGCCCAGGCGCGCAGGCTCGCTCCGAATGCCGCGTATCTCGTGCCGCGCTTCGCGCTGTACCGGGAGGTCAGCGAGCAGGTGATGGGGCTACTGGGGGCCCTGTCGCCGCTGGTGGAGCCACTGAGCCTGGACGAGGCGTTCGTCGATCTGGAGGCCGGGGGAGCGGCCTGGGACGACGCGTCGGCGCGGTTGGTGGGGGTGAAACTGCGTGCCGACATCCGGGCCGTCACGGGGCTGACCGGATCGGTGGGACTCGCCGCCTCCAAGATGCTCGCGAAGATCGCCTCGGAGCAGGCCAAGCCCGACGGGCTCGTGCTGATAGAGCCGGGGACCGAGCGCGCGCTGCTGGGGCCCATGTCGGTGCGGACGCTGCCGGGCGTGGGGCCCGCGACCGGCGACCATCTGCGGCGGGCCGGGATCACCACCGTCGAGGAGATCGCCGAGGCGGGCGAGGACGAGCTCGTACGGCTGCTGGGCAAGGCCCACGGGCACGCGCTCCACGCAATGGCGCTGGCGCACGACGAGCGGCCTGTGGTGGCCGAGCGGGAGACCAAGTCGGTGTCGGTCGAGGACACGTACGACGTGGACATCCATGACCGGGTGCGGGTCGGCCTGGAGGTGCAGCGGCTCGCCGACCGGTGTGTGCAGCGGTTGCGCGGAGCCGGGCTGTCGGGGCGGACCATCGTCCTGAAGGTGCGGAGGTACGACTTCTCGACGCTGACCCGGTCCGAGACGCTGCGGGGGCCCACGGACGACCCCGCGGTGGTGCGGGAGGCCGCCGCACGGCTCCTTGAGGCCGTGGACACGACCGGTGGCGTGCGCCTGCTGGGGGTCGGGGTCACCGGTCTCGCGGACTACACGCAGGAGGATCTGTTCGCGCAAGCGCAAGCGCAAGCGCAAGCCCAGGCTCAGGCCACCGCTGCGGAGCCGGCGGCGCGGGAGCATGCCGACGAGGAGGCGCCGCAGGAGTTCGCTGTCGCGCACGTGCCGCCCGCTGAGCGGCGGTGGCCCGCAGGGCACGACGTGCGGCATGCCGAGTATGGGCACGGGTGGGTGCAGGGCAGTGGGCTGGGGCGGGTGACCGTGCGGTTCGAGACGCCCTACTCCGAGCCCGGGCGTGTACGGACATTCCGAACCGACGATCCGGAGCTGGAGCCGGCGGATCCGCTGCCCCTGGTGGAGCGAAGACCCGAGAACCCGGGACCTCCGCAGGCCACTGGGCTCGGGTCACAGGCCTCGGATTCCGGGCGGCCTCAGGATTCCGGTCGCGAGGGCCAGAATTCCCATCCTCAGGATTCCCGTCCCAGGCCGCCCCAGGATTCCGATGCTCAGGATTCCGGTCCCGGGCGGCCTCAGGCCTCGTCCGAGCCCGCGAGTCGGCCGAAGTCGCGGTCCGGTGGGGGAGGAGGGGGTGCCACGTCGAGGCCGTAGTGGTGGTAGAGCTGGAGTTCCTGTTCGGGCGAGAGATGGCGGCCGACGCCGAAGTCGGGGGCGTCCTTGATCAGGGCTCGGTCGAAGGGGATGCGCAGGGTGCCCTCGACGAGTTCGCTGGGCTCCAGCGGCACGAAGGCATCCCTGCTGAACAGGCCCGTGCGTATGGCCGCCCACTCCGGGACTCCGGTCGCGTCGTCGAGGTAGACCTCGTCGACCGTGCCGATCTTGGTGCCATTGCGGTCGAACGCCTTGCGGCCGATCAGGTTGCGCGGATCGATGTCGGTCTGCACGGGCCCTCCTCTTGGTCGCAACTCATCCGTCAGCACTACGAAAGAGCACTTTGAGGAGGGCGGCCACTCGAGGGAACCTCGCTGGTAGTCTGGCAACGGCTGCTGACCCCGTGCGGGAGAGTCCTCCGCACACCATCGGAGGCGCCGAAGGAGCAAATCCTCCCCGGAATCTCTCAGGCTCACGTACCGCACGGACGAGGTCACTCTGGAAAGCAGAGCGGATGTCGACGGCATCCGCTCTCACCGACGGTGAAAGCCGGGTCGTCAACAGGCGGTCCGGTGAAGCTCTCAGGTTGTGATGACAGAGGGGGAGGCCGTCGGGGTACCCGCGCCCGGGTGCCCCCCGAAGGTCGTGTCAGACCAGGAGGCCTCCGCAATGACCGCCCATCGCATTCCGCTTTCCGAGCTCGAACAGGGAATCCCCTTCGAGCAGCGCCACATAGGGCCCGACTCCGAGGCGCGGGCCAAGATGCTCGCCCAGGTCGGGTACGGCTCGCTCGACGAGCTGACGGCCACCGCGGTGCCGGACGTGATCAAGAACGCCGAGGCGCTTCGGCTGCCGGGCGCGCGCACCGAGGCCGAGGTGCTGGCCGAGCTGCGCTCCCTCGCGGACCGCAACCAGGTCCTCGGCTCGATGATCGGCCTCGGTTACTACGGCACGTTCACGCCGCCGGTGATCCTGCGCAACGTCATGGAGAGCCCGGCCTGGTACACCGCGTACACGCCGTACCAGCCGGAGATCTCGCAGGGCCGCCTGGAGGCGCTGCTCAACTTCCAGACCGTGGTCGCCGAGCTGACCGGGCTGCCGACCTCCGGTGCCTCGCTGCTCGACGAGGGCACCGCGGCCGCCGAGGCTATGGCGCTGTCCCGGCGCATGGGCAAGAACAAGAAGGGTCTGTTCCTGGTCGACGCGGACACGCTGCCGCAGACCATCGCCGTCATCGAGACCCGCGCCGAGCCGACCGGCGTCGAGGTCGTGGTCGCGGACCTGAGCGCGGGCATCCCGGCCCAGGTCGCCGAGCGCGAGATCAACGGCGTGCTCATCCAGTACCCGGGCGCCTCCGGTGCCGTACGCGACATCAAGCCGCTCATCGAGCAGGCGCACGAGCTCGGCGCGGTCGTCACCGTCGCCGCCGACCTGCTCGCCCTCACCCTGCTCGTCTCGCCCGGCGAGCTGGACGCGGACATCGCGGTCGGTACGACGCAGCGCTTCGGTGTGCCGATGGGCTTCGGCGGTCCGCACGCCGGATACATGGCGGTGCGCGAGAAGTTCGCGCGCAGCCTGCCCGGCCGACTGGTGGGAGTGTCCGTCGACGCGGACGGCCACAAGGCCTACCGTCTCGCCCTGCAGACGCGTGAGCAGCACATCCGCCGCGAGAAGGCGACCAGCAACATCTGTACCGCTCAGGTGCTGCTCGCCGTGATGGCCGGTATGTACGCCGTCTACCACGGGCCCGAGGGCCTGAAGACCATCGCGCGGCGCACGCACCGCTACGCGACGATCCTCGCCGAGGGCCTGACGGCGGGCGGTGTCGAGGTCGTGCACGGCGCCTACTTCGACACGCTGACCGTGCGGGTGCCGGGCAAGGCCGCCGAGGCCGTCGCCGCCGCGCGCGAGGGGGGCGTCAACCTGCATCTTGTCGACGCCGACCACATCTCGATGTCCTGTGACGAGACAACGACGCGCGAGCAACTGGCCGCTGTCTGGGCCGCGTTCGGTGTCGAGGGCGATGTCGAGGCGCTGGACTCGACCGCGGAGGACACGCTGCCGTCCGCGCTGCTGCGCGCCGACAACTACCTCACGCACCCGGTCTTCCACGAGCACCGCTCCGAGACCGCAATGCTGCGCTACCTGCGCAAGCTGTCCGACCGCGACTACGCGCTCGACCGCGGCATGATCCCGCTGGGCTCCTGCACGATGAAGCTCAACGCGACCACGGAGATGGAGCCCGTCACCTGGCCCGAGTTCGGTCAACTGCACCCCTTCGCGCCCGCCGAGCAGGCGCAGGGCTACCTCACGCTCATCCGTGAGCTGGAGGAGCGGCTCGCCGAGGTCACCGGGTACGACAAGGTCTCGCTGCAGCCCAACGCCGGTTCGCAGGGCGAGCTGGCCGGACTGCTCGCCGTACGCGGCTACCACCGCGCCAACGGCGACGAGCAGCGCACCATCTGCCTCATCCCGTCCTCCGCGCACGGCACGAACGCCGCGAGCGCCGTGATGGCCGGTATGAAGGTCGTGGTCGTGAAGACCGCGGACGACGGCGAGATCGACATCGAGGACCTGCGCGCCAAGATCGAGCAGTACCGCGACGAGCTGGCCGTGCTGATGATCACGTACCCCTCGACGCACGGTGTGTTCGAGGAGCACGTCGCCGACATCTGCGCGCAGGTGCACGAGGCCGGCGGCCAGGTGTACGTGGACGGCGCCAACCTCAACGCGCTGGTGGGCCTCGCCAAGCCGGGCCACTTCGGCGGTGACGTCTCGCACCTCAACCTGCACAAGACGTTCTGCATCCCGCACGGCGGCGGCGGTCCGGGCGTCGGCCCGGTCGGTGTGCGCGCGCACCTGGCGCCGTACCTGCCGAACCACCCGTTGCAGCCCGCCGCGGGCCCGGAGACCGGCGTCGGCCCGATCTCGGCGGCTCCGTGGGGCTCCGCGGGCATCCTGCCCATCTCGTGGGCGTACGTCCGGCTTATGGGCGGCGAAGGGCTCAAGCGCGCCACGCAGGTGGCGGTGCTGTCCGCGAACTACATCGCCAAGCGCCTGGAGCCGCACTACCCGGTGCTCTACACCGGCCCCGGCGGGCTCGTCGCGCACGAGTGCATCATCGACCTGCGTCCGCTGACCAAGGCGACCGGTGTGAGCGTCGACGACATCGCCAAGCGGCTGATCGACTACGGCTTCCACGCGCCGACGATGTCGTTCCCGGTGGCCGGCACGCTGATGATCGAGCCGACCGAGTCCGAGGATCTGGTCGAGCTGGACCGGTTCTGCGAGGCGATGATCGCCATCCGCGCGGAGATCGAGAAGGTCGGCTCGGGCGAGTGGGCGGCGGACGACAACCCGCTGCGGAACGCGCCGCACACCGCCGCCGCTCTCGGTGGTGAGTGGGAGCACGCGTACTCCCGCGAGGAGGCCGTCTTCCCGGCCGGTGTCTCGATCGCGGACAAGTACTGGCCGCCGGTGCGCCGCATCGACCAGGCGTACGGCGACCGGAACCTGGTCTGTTCCTGCCCGCCGCTGGACGCCTACGAGGACTGATCAGCGCTCGGGACTTGGACGCCTACGGGGAGTAATCATCCTCGGACATGCGTCGGGGCCGGTTCGGAGAGTACGTCTCCGGGCCGGCCCCTCTTCTGTCTGGGTGACTGTGGAAGTCACCCGGTTGTGCGGCTCAGGCGGCTGTCATCACGTGTTCGCTGCCCTTCGGGCGGTGCGGGGCGATGATCTGGCCGTCCGGCAGGAGCTCACCGGTGTCCTCGAAGAGCAGAACGCCGTTGCACAGCAGGCTCCATCCCTGCTCCGGGTGGTGCGCCGCAAGACGGGCGGATTCCCGGTCGGCGGATTCGGCTGACGGGCACGGTGGCTGGTGCTGGCACATGGATGGGATCTTTCGCTGGGTTGAGATGTGAGTGATGGCTGTGGTGTCTGTCCCGCGGCTCGATGCGTTCATGGCCGCCCCCCGTTGGTGTGTGGTCCAAACCCAGTGTTGCCCTACCGGCGCCAATCCGCAGGGATTTGGCGGCAGCGCTTCTCACAGGTTGAGGACGCATCACCCGTGCGGACGGTTCATTCCAACTGCACTGTCCCTTCGGGTGGTTCGGGGTGGCCGAATGGGGCTAGTCCGGTCGGGGTGAGCAGTGCGTTTCCCTCGTACGAGCGCGATGGGACCCGAACGAGCGGCTCCCGGTTCCGGACCTGAACGGCGCCGTGCCCCGCGGCCGAAAGGACGGCGGCGGGGCACGGGGAACCGTGCTTACGCGGGCGAGCTGAGCAGCGGGGCCGGAGTGAGCCGGTGAGTGAGGACCGGCAGTAGTTCGGCGACGCGGTGCGGGCGGTGCGCGGCGATGCCGGGCGGGGCGGGCGCCAGTGGGACCAGGAGGTCGGTGGCGGCGGGGTGGCCGGTGGCGCCGTCCGCGGTGCAGTCGCCGTGCAGCCAGAGTGTGAGCATGTAGAGCTCGGGCACGGACAACAGGCGTGCCTGGTACGACTGCTGCATGGTCTCGGCCTGGCGCAGGGCGCGTTCGGTGGCGGTGATGTACGGGCCCTCGAAGAAGCGCGAGAAGGCCCAGCCGTCGGGGGTCAGCATGGTGTCGGCCGCGGCTACCGCGCGGTCGCCGCAGCGGATGAGGAAGCGCCACCCGGCGAGCCGGGTGGCGGACGCGCCCGCGGGGGTGATCCGGTCCAGGACGTGTACGGGCAGCGGGAGTTCGGGCGTGGCGGGTCCCTGGGCCATACGCAGGGACGGAGTGCGGGCCTCGCGGACGGCGGTGGGGGAACCGAGTGCCGTGAGGACGGTGCGCAGGGCGGGCGCGGGAGCCGGGGGTACGTGCAGCGGCATGGTGGGTCGCCTCTCATTCGACAGGCACGGTGGCGCGAGGGCGGGGGCAGACGGCGCTGTCAGCTCTCGGGGTCAGAGGAGCGAGGGGTCTGGATCTGCCGACAGGGTGTTGCCTGCCGCGTGTCACCTTGACGACAGGACCTTGGACCGCGAGCGCCAACTCTCTGCCTCGTTCGCGGAGTTTATACGAGACGTGTTCGGACGGTGTTTCGTCTAGCCGTCCTGAATATGAAGAGCAAGGCGGTATTCGGTCGGCGAAATGAGAGGTTCATCCCGGTTCTGTGTGCATGTGCGGCGATGACCTCGGAATGCTTCGCCGGAGCGGTCGGCCGATTCTCGTCGGCGTTTTTCACGAGATCATTTCAAGCTGAAACTTGCTTGTTGCACCATGCCCGGTGAATGTGCCGCGGGTACGCGGTTCCAGCGTAGCGGGCAGCGGGTCCGTGCATGGCGTTATCGATCGCGTTGCCTGGGCATCATCCCCCGTGACCCGGGACGCCAGGGGCCGGAGTATCGGCCTGCCCATCCGAGGAGGGACACTTCGATGGGGGAGAAGGTCGTGGCAGGGCCGTTCGACCTGTCCGATCGCCAGCGCTACCGCGACAAGCTACGGCAGTGTCTGACGGGGCTGGAGCGGCTGCTGGAAGAGAAGCGGTTCGATCGCCCGAAGAATCTCATGGGGCTGGAGATCGAGTTGAATCTCGCAGGCTCCGACGGCATGCCCAGAATGATGAACGCGCAAGTGCTGGAAAGGATTGCGAGCCGTGATTTCCAAACAGAACTCGCCATGTTCAACCTGGAAGTCAACATAGCCCCACACCGATTGGGCGGTCGAGTATTCGACCGACTCGCCGAGGAGCTGCGCACCTCGCTCGCCTACGCCCACCGGAAAGCGAACGAAGTCGACGCCGGAATCGTGATGATCGGTATTCTGCCGACGCTCGGCCAGGGCGACCTGGTCTCCTCGAACCTGTCGGACGTCGACCGCTACACCCTGCTCAACGACCAGATCGTGGCCGCCCGCGGCGAGGATTTCGCGCTGGACATCGAGGGCGTGGAACGCCTCGTCTGTACGTCGAAATCCATCGCGCCCGAAGCCGCCTGCACCTCCGTGCAGTTGCACCTCCAGGTCACCCCGGGACGGTTCGCGGACGTGTGGAACGCGGCGCAGGCGGTGGCCGCCGCGCAGGTCGCCGTCGGTGCCAACTCGCCTTTCCTGTTCGGCCACGAGCTGTGGCGCGAGTCGCGGCCCCCGCTGTTCCAGCAGTCCACCGACACCCGGCCGCCCGAGTTGCAGGCACAGGGGGTCAGGCCGCGGACCTGGTTCGGCGAGCGGTGGATCTCATCGGCGTACGACCTCTTCGAGGAGAACGTGCGCTTCTTCCCGCCCCTGCTGCCCATCTGCGACGAGGAGGACCCGCTGGCCGTCCTGGACGAGGCAGGCATTCCCAAGCTCGCCGAACTCGTGCTGCACAACGGCACGGTGTACCGCTGGAACCGGCCCGTGTACGGCATCGCCGACGGCGTCCCGCATCTGCGCGTCGAGAACCGGGTGCTGCCCGCGGGGCCCACCGTCACCGACGTCATCGCCAACGCGGCCTTCTACTACGGGCTCGTCCGCGCGCTCGCCGAGGAGGCGCGGCCCGTGTGGACGCGGCTGTCCTTCGAGTCCGCCGCCGCCAACTTCGACGCCGCCTGCCGACATGGCATCGACGCGCGCCTGGAGTGGCCGCGGCGCGGCCGGTACGGCGGGACCACGCGGGTCGACGCCGTGCACCTGGTCCGCGACGAGCTGCTTCCGCTCGCCGCGGCGGGGTTGGACGCGTGGGGTGTCGAGCCCGCAGACCGGGACCTCTACCTGGGCGTGATCGAGGACCGGTGCCGGCTGCGTGTCAATGGGGCGACCTGGCAGGCGGCCACGTTCCACCGGGCGCTGGAGAAGGGGCTCGGGCGTGATGCGGCGCTGGCCGCGACTACCGGGCGGTACGGCGAGTTGATGCATCTCGGGGAGCCGGTGCACACGTGGCCGGTGGGGCTGCCGGAGGCGGTTCCGCTTGGGTGAGGGGCGGGGCGTCGGGGTCGGTGTGGGGTCGGGTGAGGTGTCGTCGGGTGTCGGGGTCTGTTTGGGGCCGGGTGAGGTGTCGTCGGGTGCCGGGGTCAGCCTGGATCCGGGTGGGTTGCAGCTGGGTGTGGGGGGCCAGCCTGGGGCCGGTGGGGAGCTGCCGGGTGTGGGGGGTCCGTCCGGGGCCGGGTGAGGAGTAGCCGGGTGCCGGGGCAGTCCACGCTCGGGTGAGGAGCAGCAGCCGGGGGCTGGGGCACTCCGGGCTCGGGTGAGGAGCAGCAGCCGGGTGCAGGGGCAGTCCTGGCCCGGGTGAGGCTCAGCCCTGGCTGCCCGCCTCCACGATGGCCTTGAGGATCACCGAGTGGATCTGCGACGGGTCGTTGACCTGGTGGCCCGATCCACCGGTCGCCTTGGCGATCTGCTCGACCTCCTCCTTGTCGGCGTCCGGGCCCACCGCGATCGCGATCAGCGGCACCGGGCGCTGCGGGTCGGTGAGCTTCTCCAACTGCGCGACGAGGCTGGAGCGCGAGATGCTTCCCGGGTCCTGGTTGACACCGTCGGTCAGGATGACCAACGCGTTGAACTTCCCCTTCACGTACGAGGAGGTCGCCGCCTTGTACGCGGCCAGTGTCGTGTCGTACAGCCCGGTCGCCCCACCGGGGACGGGCTCCAGCGAGCTGAAGGCGGCCGACAGCTTGTCCCGCTGGGTGCCGTTGCCCTTGCGGTCGCCGAGCCGTTCGGTCGGGACGAGTTCGCGGTAGTCCTTGTCCCCGTCGAGCTTCGTGGAGAACTTCCACAGCCCGATCTCGTCCTCCGGGGTGAAGGTGGCGAGGGCCTGCAGCAGGGACGCCTTGGTGACGTCCATACGGGACTGGCCGGTGCCCGGCACCGGCTCGGACATGGACGCGGAGGCGTCGACGACCGTGGTGATCCGGGCGCTCTGCACCGTGATCGTCCACATCCCGAGGGCCTCCTGGAGCGCCTTCGCCGAGGCCGGTTCGGCCGCGACCTGCGCGTACGGCTGCGGGGAACGGCCGCCGGCCTCGGTGATCAGTGCGGCCGAGGGGTTCTCGTCGTCGGTACGGAAGCCGTGTGTCTCCAGGATCTTCTGCGGCTCGGGCTCGCCCAGCAGCGTCATGAAGCGCAGCGCGGCGCGGCTCTGGTCGGTGCTCAGCCGCTGCGCGTCGACCAGCGTGAACGGGTAGTTGAGCTGCGGCGATCCGTCCTTGGGGTAGAAGAGTTCGAGTCCGTCGGCGCTGTCGGCCGAGGAGTTGTACGCGAACGCCCGCTGCTCGGAGAGGATCAGCGCCTGGTTGCGCTTCGGGTTGCCCTGCTCGGTGCCGGAGGAATCGCGGGGCAGGGTGTCCAGGACCTGGCTGTCGCTGTCGGAGGTGCGCTGCGAGAGCACCTTCGCCATGGCGGCCGCCTGGGTGTCGCCGCCCTTGGTCTGTGCCGCGGCGGTGGTGAGCTGTGTCAGCGCGAGCAGGCCGGTCGCGCTGCGCGCCGGGTCGGCCGCGCCGAGCTTCAGCTGATCGCTCGTCATCGTCACGCCGGCCAACTCGGTCCAGGTGTACCTCTTGCCGGGCCACCCCAGTGACTTCGCGGCCGCCGGGACCATCGCGACGCCGACCGGCGACGACGCGACGTTGCCCACCGGGGTCACCCCGGTCGCCGTGCTGTCGCCGCTGACGCGCTGCACCCACAGGTCGGAGTCCGGCACCCACGCCTGGATGTCGGAGTGCTTGCCCGATCGCAGCGCGTCGGTGACCTTGTACGACTCGCGCGCGGCCACGCTGACGTCGATGCAGCGGCCGTCGGAGGTGATGCTGCGCTCGCGGGCGCGCGCCGCCACGGCCTTCAGGGCGGGCGCCAGGTCCGGCGACGCGGCGAGCTTGACGTGCACGGCGTCGTCCTGGCAGGAGGAGCCGAAGGAGAGCAGGCCCCCGCGGACCGCGGCCGCCGTGCCCGCCGCGACCGTGAGGACGAGTACCGTCGCGATGGCCACATTGCGGCGGCGCGCGCGTGGTCGGGGGTCGGCGGCGCCCGCCCCGTACTCATCGGGCAAGCTGTGACGTCCCATGACGGTGGTGCCCCTCCCTGTTGAGCCTTGAGCCGTGAAACAGCGGTAAGGCAGGAAAAAGGGGGAGGTACGCCCCGTACGGCGCCCGTCCCCCCAACGGCCTGTCACGCACGATCTTCGTAACTTCTTTCGAGACCCTAGCGGGGTGAAGATGGGGATGAGGCGGGATTACTCAACTGGAGGCGGGAGTGCAGGTGGAGGCGGGGTCGGTGGCCGATTCTTTTCCGAAGGAGCGGCTGACACGACGGATTCTCCGGGACGAGACACTGCTCGTTCTGGGGCTTTCGCTCGGTGCGAGCGGGGTGTCCGCGCTGATCAGCTTTGTCGGATCGGTCACCAAACCGGGGGGTCTCAAGGACCAGGCGGCCACCCTCAACGCCTCGGCCGCGCCGGGCCGTCCCTGGCTGGATCTGGCCTGGCAGCTCTTCGGTATCGCGTCGGCGTTGGTGCCGGTCGCGCTCGTCGCACACTTCCTGCTCAGGGAGGGTGAGGGGCTGCGCGTGATCGGTTTCGACCGTACGCGCCCCTGGCCGGACCTCGGGCGCGGGGCCGCGATCGCGGCGGTGATCGGCAGCACGGGCATCGCCTTCTATCTGGCGGCCCGGGGGCTCGGCTTCAACCTCACGGTGGTGCCGGAGGCGTTGCCCGACGTGTGGTGGAAGTACCCCGTGCTGATTCTCTCCGCGATCCAGAACGCGGTCCTCGAAGAGGTCATCGTCGTCGGGTATCTGCTGCGCCGCCTCGGCCAGTTGGGCTGGACGCCGGGCACCGCACTGGTGGCGAGCTCGGTGCTGCGCGGCTCGTACCACCTCTACCAGGGCATCGGCGGCTTCGTCGGCAACATGGCGATGGGTGTGGTCTTCGCCTACCTGTACCGGCGTTGGGGTCGTGTCGGACCGCTCGTGGTCGCGCACTCGCTGCTCGACATCGGGGCGTTCGTCGGGTACGCGCTACTGGCGGGGAAGGTGGGGTGGCTGCCGACGGCGTGAGCGAGCCTGGGGCAGGGCCTTGGGGGGGTTGGGGTGGATTGAGCGGTTTTTGAAGGGGCGTACGAAGACGTCGTACGCCCCTTTCGTATGCCGCTACGCGAGCAGCTCGCCCTCGATGACGGTGACTGCGCGGCCGGTGAGGAGCGTGCGGTCGCCGCGCAGTTCGGTGCGGACGCGGCCGGAGCGCGGGGAGGCCTGCAGGCCGGTGAGGTCGGGGCGGCCGAGGCGCTCGGACCAGTAGGGGGCGAGGGCCGTGTGGGCGCTGCCGGTGACGGGGTCCTCGTCGATGCCGACGTTCGGGAAGAAACAGCGGGAGACGAAGTCGTAGCCCTGGGAAGGGTCTTCGGCGCGGGCGGTGGCGATGATGCCACGCTCGGAGTGGCCCGTGAGGGCCTTGTGGTCGGGGGTGAGGCCCCGGACCGTCTTCTCGTCGGCGAGTTCGATCACGAGGTCGCCGATGTTCGGTCCGGTGTCGAAGGCCGTGATCGGTTCGGCGCCCAGGGCCTCGGCCACGCCGTCCGGGATCTCGACCTGCGTCAGCGGCGCGGTGGGGAAGTCCAGCGTGAGGGAACCGTCCTCGTGGGGTGTGGCGATGAGGACGCCGCTGAGCGTGGCGAATCGTACGGGTCCCTCGTGGGCGCCCGTGGTGTGCAGGACGTGCGCGGTGGCCAGCGTCGCGTGTCCGCACATCGCGACCTCGGTGACGGGGGTGAACCAGCGCAGTGCCCAGTCGGCGTCGCCCCCCGCGGGGAGGCGGTGGGTGAATGCCGTCTCGGCGTGGTTGACCTCCAGGGCCACGCTCTGGAGCCAGGTGTCGTCCGGGAAGGACGAGGAGGAGTCGAGGACCAGGACCCCGGCCGGGTTGCCGGCGAAGGGGCGGTCGGTGAAGGCGTCGACGATTCGAATCCGCATGCCCCGACGCTAGCCGCGCCGCGAGGCCACGGGCCAAGGCCAATTCCGGGGATCTGGACCCCGTTGTCGCCTCACGCGTCATGGCTCACCGGTGAACCTCGGGCAGTCGTGCGCGGCGCGATGAGGGCAGGGGTTGTCAGGCGAGCTATTCCGATATATCGTTGACGCATCGCGACCGATCAACGATGGAATGGAGTGATTGCGATGCGTTCCCACGGACAGGAATTCGGATTTGAACGCGGACATGGACGCCGTGGTGGACCCGGCCCTCGGGGTCGGGACGGCTTTGAGGGGCGGCGCGGGGCTTTCGGGCCCTTCGGACCGGGTGGTCCCGGTGGTCCCGGTGGCCCCGGCTTCGGCCCAGGCCCCTGGGGCGGGCGCGGTGGCCGGGGCGGACCGCGGGGGAGGGCGCGGCGCGGCGACGTACGCGCATCGATCCTCGCTCTGCTCAAGGACCGGCCCATGCACGGTTACGAGATGATCCAGGAGATCGCCGAGCGCAGCGGCGGGGCGTGGAAGCCCAGTCCGGGTTCGGTCTATCCGACCCTTCAGCTGCTGGAGGACGAGGGCCTGATCACCAGCGCGGCCGAGGGCGGCAAGAAGCTGTTCTCGCTGACCGAGTCCGGCCGCAGCGCGGCCGACGAGGGTCCCGACGCGCCTTGGGAAGAGGCCGGGCGCGGGGTCGACTGGGAGACGCTGCACGAGATCCGGCAGGCCGGTTTCGGCCTCATGGAGGCCTTCGGCCAGGTCTGGAAGACCGGCAGCAAGGACCAGCGCGACAAGGCGCTGGTGGTCATCAACGAAGCCCGTAAGAAGCTGTACCTGATCCTCGCCGACGAGGACTGACGGCGTGCTGTGGTACCTGACGGCGCCTCGCGGAAGTGTTTCCGCGGGGCGCCTTTCCGCGTACGGGAGCGGTGCGCGGGGCTCAGGCCACCAGTCCGGCCAGTTTGCGCAGCGACTCGTTGAGGGCGGCCGTCGCCGAGTCCTTGAGTTTGCCCGCCATCAACGAGACGGCGGCGCCGGTGAACTCCCCGTCGATCCGCACCGTCGTGGCATCGCCGTCGGGGGTCAGCGTGTAGCGCGTGGCGACGATCACGGCCATCGGGCCCTTGCCGCGGATGGCCAGGGTGCGGGCGGGCTCGAGTTCCTCGATGGTCCAGTTGACCTCGGCGGGGAAGCCCATGAGCTTCATGTTCTCCTCGAAGGTGCCGCCGACCTCGAGTGACGCGGGGCCGCCCTTCGGGAAATTCGTGTGGGTCGAGTTCCACTCGCCGTACGAGGAGAAGTCCGTGAGCTGCGCCCAGACCTTCTCGGCAGGCGCCTCGATCCGTGCTTCCGCGCTGACTTCGGCCATGCGACCACCCCTTCGTGTCGGGCGCTGCGCCCGGCGCAGCTACGGTGTCGCGGAACGTAGCCGCAGGCCCTGGAACATTCAATACTGATGAACCGTCAGAAATTGTGGAGGAGGCGGTGGGAACAGACGGTCACTGGCGGGTCAGCCCCCCGCCGTATCACCGCCGCGTCGAACAGGTCCCACGCGCGCGGGTGCGCTCCCTCGTCGTGGCAGTGCCATGCCTCCCAGAACAGGTCGGCGAGCAGCGCGTCCTCGGGTGCGTACAGCCGGTACACGTACTGCCTGCCGTCGATCGCCGGCACGGCCACCAGTCGGCACCTGCTCTCCATGTCCCTGACGGACGAGCGCCGGAGCGCTGCAGTTGTGTGCGGGGCGCGAAGCAAGGCGGCGCGTGCCTCAGGGGGAACCAGGGAGAAAACGGCGCGATGTCATCCGTAAGGAGGAGAACCCGCTCATGGATGCCCACCCTGTGTCGGACGCGAAAATGCTGCCCGCCGAGGATGCCCCGGCCCGAGGAGACTGATGGGGTAGGGGTTGTGCCATCCCGTATCCCCCAGCAGTCCGCCGCCGAGAGCGGCCCGAACCGTACGGAACTCGATGCCAGGCTCAGTGCCGAGCTGGCCTCGGTGGTCTCTGGCGCGCGCAGGAGGGCGCTGAGGGACGGGGACCGGCAGATCGACACGGCCCATCTGCTCCACTCGCTGCTGGAGTACGACTCCGAGGTGCGCGCGGTCTTCGACGGCGCGCCGCAGGTCGCCCGGCTGCTCGGCTACCTCGTGCAGCGCAGCATCGGCTACGGACTGCGCTGGCAGAGCACCGTCGAGGACTCGGGCGCCGTACCGATGGTGACCGAGGCGGGCTGGTCCCCGGTCGCGGCCGGCGCCATGGAGGAGGCCTGCGAGCGCGCCGTACTGCGTGGCGACGAGCGGGCCCGCGGTCTCGATCTGCTCGCGGCGGTCGTCGCCGATCCCCAGTCGCGGGCCGTCGAGGTGCTCGGACGCGCGGGTGTCGACGCCCGGGTGCTGCTGCTGCGGATCGAGAGCGGGTTCGAGGAGTACGTGGCCGGGGGCGACGCGGGCTGCTGAGCCCAGGGGTGGGACCGGCCGCTTGGCCCAAGGGCGGGACGGGCTGCTCAGCTCAAGGGAGGGACGCGCAGCCGGGCCCAGGGGGACGCGCAGCCGGGCCCAGAGGCGGGGCGGGCGACGTCCAGTCGTTGAGACAGGTGTCATTGGGGGTGACGCTCATGTCGTCGCCTGTCATCATGTGCCGGTGCATACGTCTCAGGGCAGTCAGGGCAACCGCGGGAGGGGCGTCGGCCTGGGCCTCGCCCTCGCGTCGGCGGTCGCCTTCGGCGGATCGGGTGTCGCGGCGAAGCCGCTGATCGAGGCGGGTCTCGACCCGCTCCACGTGGTGTGGCTGCGGGTCGCGGGCGCCGCGCTGGTGATGCTGCCGCTGGCGGTACGCCACCGTGCCCTGCTGCGCCGCCGCCCCGCGCTGCTCGCCGGGTTCGGACTGCTCGCCGTGGCCGGTGTCCAGGCGTGCTACTTCGCCGCGATCTCGCGCATCCCCGTCGGGGTCGCGCTGCTCGTGGAGTACCTCGCGCCCGCGCTCGTGCTCGGCTGGGTGCGCTTCGTGCAGCGCCGGCCCGTGACGCGCGCCGCGGCGCTCGGGGTCGTCCTCGCGGTCGCGGGACTCGCCTGCGTGGTCGAGGTGTGGTCGGGGCTGAGCTTCGACGTCGTCGGACTGCTGCTCGCGCTGGGCGCCGCCTGCTGCCAGGTCGGCTACTTCGTCCTGTCCGACCAGGGCAGCGACGCGGGCGACGAGGCGCCCGATCCGCTCGGCGTCATCGCGTACGGCCTGCTCATCGGCGCCCTCGTCCTGACCGTCATCGCACGCCCCTGGACCATGGACTGGTCCGTGCTCGGTGGGACGGCGGACATGAACGGGACGTCCGTCCTCGCCTCGCTGCTCCTCGGCTGGATCGTGCTGATCGCGACCGTCGTCGCGTACGTCACCGGAGTCCTCTCCGTGCGCAGGTTCTCCCCGCAGGTCGCGGGCGTCGTGGCCTGTCTCGAAGCGGTCATCGCGACCGTCCTTGCCTGGGTGCTGCTCGGTGAGCACCTCTCGGCGCCACAGATCGTCGGTGGCGCGGTGGTGCTGGTCGGCGCGTTCATCGCGCAGTCCTCGGCGCCGGCAAAGGCTTCCGAGGGTCCGGTCGCCGGGGGCGCGGGTCACCCCAGTACAGAAGACCAGCCCGGTTCAGAAGACCAGCCCGGTCCAGAAGACCCGGAAAGGCAGTTGTCGGCCCGCGGCAGCGCCGCTTAGGGTGTTGATCATGCATTCGGACGCACTCGTTCTTCCGCCTCCGGCCGCCTGAGGCGGGCTCTCCGGAATCCACACCTGGCCCAACCGCCGGGCGGAACGGTGCTGCCCGCAGAAGAAGTCCGAGGACCTTTCCGTACGCCGGTGCGCCGCACTGCGTGCCCTGCACTCCGTGCCCCAGCGCACCGGCCGCGACGTGGTCCTTTCCTGAACTTCTGGGTATCCGCGGAGAGAACACGTGTCGAATGCTGCTTCAGGCCTGCCCGTCGGGCGAGGCATCCTCTATCTGATCGTCGCCGGTGCCGCCTGGGGCACCGCGGGCGCGGCCGCGTCGCTGATCTACCGGGCCAGCGACATGGGGCCGATCGCCCTTTCCTTCTGGCGCTGCGCGGGCGGGCTTGTCCTGCTGCTCGCCGCGCACCTGGCGCGCGGGCGGGTCCGGCCCGCCGTCCGTGAGCCGCTCGGCCGCAAGGCCCTGCGGATCGGCGTCACGGGCTGCGCGCTCGCCGTCTTCCAGACCGCCTACTTCGCCGCCGTCGAAGCGACCGGCCTGGCCGTGGCCACCGTCGTCACGCTCGGCGCCGGCCCCGTGCTCATCGCGCTCGGGGCGCGGCTGACCATGGGGGAGCGGCTCGGGCGCGCCGGGATCGCCGCCGTCGTCGGAGCGCTCGCCGGGCTCGCGGTACTGGTGCTGGGCAGCGGGGGTGCGACGGTGCGCCCCTTGGGTGTCGCGCTCGCGGTCGTGTCCGCGGGCGGCTACTCCGCGATGACGCTGCTCACCCGGTGGTGGGGACGCGACGGCGGGACCGACGCCTCCGGTACGACCGTCTGGGCCTTCGCGGTGACCACCGCCTGTCTGCTGCCGCTCGGCCTGAGCGAGGGGCTCGTCCCGCACACCGCCGAACCCGCCCATGTCCTGGGTCTGTTGGCGTACATCGCCGCGATCCCCACGGCCCTGGCTTACGCCCTGTACTTCGCGGGTGCCGCCGCCGTCCGCTCCGCGACCGTCTCCGTGATCATGCTCCTGGAGCCGGTGAGTGCCGCCGCACTGGCCGTCGGGCTGCTCGGCGAGCGGCTCACCGCGGCGACGCTCGCGGGCACCTTGCTGATGCTGGGCTCAGTCGCGGGCCTTGCGGTGGCGGAGGCGCGCGGGGCCGGGGCCGACACCGCCGCGGGACCCCAGGACGAACGGGTGCTCGTCCGATCGGGGCGGGCGAGGCGCGTGATCGCCTCGCCCGCGCGCCGCGAGCGGCATCACAAGGTCGTCAGGTAGTCGGGGAGCTCGATGCCGGGGGCCAGGTCGTCGGCCGGGATCGGGGCGCCGTACCCCTTGGCCAGCGGGAGGACGCCGGTCCAGTGGGGGAGTGAGAGGTCCTCGGGCTCGTCGTTCGGGCCGCCGGTGCGGAGCTTCGCGGAGACCTCGTTCAGGTCGAGGCGGATCACGGCGGTGGCGGCCAGTTCCTTGGCGTTGGCGGGCCGGGAGTCGTACGAGCGGCCGGGTACGACGTGGTCGACGAGCGCGTCCAGGGCTTCCCGCTTCTCCTCCGGGTCCGTCACCTGGTGGGCGATGCCGTGCACCACCACGGAGCGGTAGTTGATCGAGTGGTGGAAGGCGGACCGGGCAAGGACCAGGCCGTCGACATGGGTGACGGTCAGGCACACCGGCAGTCCGGGATCGGCCTGGCCGGTCATCCGCAACGGGCGCGAGCCCGTCGAGCCGTGCACATAGAGGCGCTCGCCGACGCGTCCGTACAGCGTGGGCAGGACGACCGGGGCGCCGTCGCGGACGAAGCCGAGGTGGCAGACGTACCCCTCGTCGAGTATCGCGTGCACCTGCTCGTGGTCGTACGCGGCGCGTTCCTTGGAACGGGTGGGGACGGTGCGGTCGGTCGGGGTGTAGGCGGCGGGCTGCGTCGTCCCGGGCTCGGTGCTCGTCTCCGGCATTGTGTTCTCCATTGCACTAGTGCATAATCTGCTTTGTGCTAGGAGAATATCGGATCGAAGGGCGTCGCGCAGCTGACATCGCCGCGAGCGTCGAGCGTGCGGTGGGGGCAGGAGACCTCCAGCCCGGTCAACTGCTTCCGCCGATGCGGGAGTTGGCCGCGCAGCTCGGGGTGAATCCGAATACCGTCGCGGCCGCCTATCGCACGCTGCGCGAGCGCGGGGTCATCGAGACCGCGGGCCGCCGGGGCAGCCGCGTCCGCTCCAAACCCGCCACGACGGGACGCGAATACTTCCGGGTCGAGGTGCCGGACGGCGTGCGGGACCTGGCCGACGGCAACCCCGATCGCGCGCTGCTGCCCAGCCTCGCCGGGGCGTTCGCGGCGGCCGCCGAGCGGTCGGACCGTGAGCCCGCGATGTACGGGGAGGCCGGCGTCGCACCGGAGCTGGCGCGGCTCGCGCGCGCCGACCTCGACGCGGACGGTGTGCCGGACGGGCCCGTCGTCGTGACCTCCGGATCGCTCGACGCCATCGAGCGTGTGCTGGTGGCCCATCTCAAGCCCGGGGACGCCGTCGCCGTCGAGGATCCCGGCTGGGGCAGCCTGCTCGATCTCACCCCGGCGCTCGGGCTGCGCACAGTGGGCGTCCGCGTCGATGACGAGGGCCCCCATCCCGATGACGTGCGGCGTGCGCTGGAGGACGGAGCGCGGGCCCTGGTCGTCACGGACCGGGCGCAGAACCCGACCGGCGCCGCCGTGAGCGCCACGCGCGCGCGTGCCCTGCGGTCCGTACTCAAGGCCTACCCGCAGACCCTGCTCATCGAGGACGACCACGGGCACCGGATCGTCGACCTCCCCCTGCATCCCCTGGCCGGGGTGACGCGCCATTGGGCTTTCGTGCGCTCCGTCGCCAAGGCCTACGGTCCCGACCTGCGGCTCGCCGTCCTCACCGGGGACCACGTGACCGTCGACCGGGTGCACGGGCGGCAGCAGCTCGGGCCCGGCTGGGTGAGCCGGCTGCTCCAGTGGGCCGTCGTGCATCTGTGGACCTCCGGCGCGGTGGACGTCAAGGCCGTGGCGGCCGCGTACGGGCGGCGCCGGGACGCGCTGATCGACGCGCTCGGGGGACGCGGCATCGAGGCGTACGGGCGCAGCGGAATGAACGTCTGGATCCCCGTCCCCGACGAGACCGGGGCGGTCGCCCGGCTGCTGCACTCCGGCTGGGCGGTCGCGCCCGGGGCCCGCTTCCGGATGAGCGCGCCGCCGGGTATCCGGATCACCGTCTCGACCCTCGCGCCGGACGACATCGAGCCGCTGGCGGACGCCGTCGCGTCCGCCGTCGGCCACGCGCCCGCGCGCCGTTACGTGTGAGGCGGGGCCAGTACGCCGATACGTGTGAGGCGGCCGGTACGCCGCTACATGTGAGGCGGCCGGTACGCCGCTACATGTGAGGCGGCCCGTACGCCCTGACGTGTGAGGCGGCCCATGTCGCGTTACGCGTGAGTCGTCCCCTCCGCCGTGACGCGTCGCGAGTCAGCGGCGTGCCCTGGCCTGAGTGAGTGCCGCGCCTGCCAGGACGATCACCGCACCAACCGGTGTCGACCAGGTCAGCGACTCGCCGAGGATCGCGACGCCCGCCGCGGTGGCGATGACCGGAATGAAGTACGTGACCATCTGGGCCGTCGTCGGGCCGACCTCGGCGACCAGGCCGTACTGGATGAGGACGGCGAGGCCGGTGCCGAGGGCGCCCAGGGCGGCTATGGCGAGCAGCGGGACGAGCGGGAAGTGGCTCGGCAGTGTGGTGAACAGCGGGGTGATCAGGGCCAGTTGGGCCGTCGCCAGTAGCAGCTGCGCGCCGGTCATCGACAGGTGCGAGTGGCTGGAGCCGGCCAGAGTGCGGCGGACGTAGATCCAGCCGATCGGGTAGCTCAGCGAGGCCATGAGGGCCATCGCCGTGCCCGTGGCGTCCAGGCCGTGGAAGCCCTGCCAGGCGCCGAGCACCGTCAGCACGCCCAGGAACCCGATGCCGAGACCGGCGACCCTGCGCCGGGTCGGCCGGTCCTCGGAGAGGGCGACCAGGGACAGGGCCATGCCCCACAGCGGCGAGGTCGCGTTGCAGATGCCCGCCAGCGTGGACGGGATCGTCAGCTCGGAGTAGGCGAAGAGCGAGAACGGCAGGGCGTTCAGCAGGAAGGCCGCGACCGCGAGATGACCCCAGGTCCGCACCCCGCGCGGCAGTCGCTCCCGCTTCACCGCCATCGCCGCCGCGAGCACCGCGGTCCCGAACAGCAGCCGCCCGAGGGTGACTTGGAACGGCGCGTAGCCCTCCGTGCCGACCTTGATGAGCAGGAAGCTGAAGCCCCAGATCAGGGAGAGCACGCCGAAGCGGATCCGCCAGTCGAGGGCGGTGCGGCGGCGCGGGGTCGTGTCGGTCTCGGTGACGGTGCGAGGAGTGGCGACGGTGCTCATGGACCCAACGATGAGGCACAACGATCTCGTAGCACAAGCGAGATTTCTCGGCCAGTATCTCGTAGCATTGCTTACATGTTGAATCTGGAGCGCCTGCGCACCCTCGACGCCCTCGCCCGGCACGGCTCGGTCAGCGGTGCGGCCGACGGGCTGCACGTCACCACCTCGGCCGTCTCCCAGCAGATGTCCAAGCTGGAGCGCGAGGTGGGGCAGCAGCTGCTCGCCAAGAACGGCCGGGGGGTGCGGCTCACCGACGCCGGGCGGCTGCTCGCCGAGCATGCCGCGCGCATCCTGTCCCAGGTCGAGCTCGCGCAGTCCGACCTGGAGGCGCAGCGCGGTCAGGTCGTAGGCGAGCTGCGGCTTTCGGCGTTCCCGACCGCCGCGCGCGGGCTGTTCCCCGCCGCGCTCTCCGCTCTCCGCGCCGACCACCCCGGGCTGCGGGTGCGCTCCTGCGAGCTGGAGCCGGAGGCCGGGGTGGCCGGGGTGATGCGGGGCGATCTCGACCTGGCGGTCGTGCTCGACTGGTACAACAAGCCGATGCCACTGCCCGACGGCCTGGTCAAGGCGGCGATCCTCGACGACCCGGCCGAAGTGGCGATGCCGGCCGGACACCGGCTCGCGGACCGCGCCGAGGTGGACCTCAGCGACTTCGCCGACGACGAGTGGATCACGTGGGCCGAGGGCGAGTTCTGCCACGAGTGGCTGATGTACACGCTGCGCTCCAAGGGCGTCGAGCCGCACATCGGGCATCGGGCGGCGGAGACGCACACCCAGCTCGGGCTGGTCGCGGCGGGGCTCGGCGTGTGCGTGGCTCCGCTGCTCGGGCGTCATCCGATGCCCGAGGGGGTCGTCACCGTCCCGGTGCGGCAGCGCGTACGGCGGCATGTCTACGTCGTGTGGCGGGCCGATGCCGACCGCCGCCCGTCGATCAGGGCGGCGGTGGACGCGCTGCGCAGGGCAGGGGAAGCCGTCGTGTGAGGTGCGGCGAGGCCGCTGCCCCGGAAGTCCTCCTTGAACTCCAGCGAGGCGAGCTTCAGGAAGTGTCCCCCGACCTAAAGCGAGGCGAGCTTCCGGACGTTTCCCCCGAACTAAAGCGAAGCGAGCTTCCGGAAGTCCCACGAAGCGATCGCCTCCGGCGTCAGCCGCATCCACGCGTGCCTGCCGTCGTGCGGCATCTCGTCGATGCCGAAGTTCTTGTGGGCGAACAGGCGCTCCACCTCGGTCAGTTCGGGGCACGGCTCGCCCGTACGCGGCACTTCGCCGACGAACTCGACGGTGCCGGACAGCTCGACGCCCCGCAGTTCGCCGTACTCCTCGCCGGTGTCGACAACCACGGCGACGCGCGGATCACGGCGCAGATCGGCCCAGCGCTTGCTGCGGGTGATCGAGTACAGCCACAGCGAGCCGCCGTCCCAGGCGAACCAGAGGGTGCTGACATGAGGGGCGCCGTCCGCCGACACCGTCGCCACGCGGCAGGTGCGCTGGCTGGTGAGGAACTCGTCCAGTTCACCGGGTGTCATCATGATCCTTCGGCCCCGGCGTTGCGTGACGGCCATGTGGTCTCCTCTTCTCGGATGAGCACGTCAGCCCCTGCGGCACTGACGCCGAGCCAGAGAAGCATGGGACGTCTTCCGTCCTCACGCAATGGTCGTTAGTCTCGCCCGCTCCGATTCGCCCGCGACCAGGGGGAGCCATGCCGTCGTACGAACAGCTCAGTGAACTTCTCGACCCCGCGACCACGGTGCTGCTCACCGTCGAGTGCCAGCAGGGTGTCGTGGGACAGGACAGCGCACTGCCCGAACTCGCCAAGGAGGCACGGTCGTCGGGGGCGCTCGCCCGTGTGGCCCGACTGGTGGCCGCCGCTCACGAGAGCGGGGTGCAGGTGATCCACGCGATAGCCGAGCGACGCCCGGACGGCCGGGGCGCCAACCGCAACGCCCGGCTGTTCCGCGCGGCGGAGCGGCTGCCAGTGCAGCAGCTGACGGGGACCACGGCCGTGCGGATCGCGCCGCCCATCGAGGTCGCCGAGGAGGACATCGTCGTACGCCGTCTGCACGGCCTCTCGCCCATCGCGGGCACCGACGTCGACGCGCTGCTGCGCAATCTGGGCTGCCGCACCCTCGTCGTGACCGGCGTCTCGGCCAACGTGGCCATCCCCAACGCCGTGTTCGACGCCGTGAACCGCGGCTACACCGCTGTCGTGCCCGCGGACGCCATCGCGGGGGTGCCCTCCGACTACACCCCCGCGATGATCCGCAACACGCT
Source organism: Streptomyces sp. NPDC029292 (assembly GCF_055569295.1). Classification (NCBI taxonomy): domain Bacteria; kingdom Bacillati; phylum Actinomycetota; class Actinomycetes; order Kitasatosporales; family Streptomycetaceae; genus Streptomyces; species Streptomyces sp. NPDC029292. The sequence continues at coordinate 58,675 of NZ_JBVHXR010000032.1, read as the reverse complement.
CGCCCTGGTCGCCACGGTCGCGACCACGGACGAGGTGCTGGCCTGTTTCAAGCGAGTGCGCCGGGCGGGACGCGGATGACGGTCAGACCAGCTTGATCTCGTCCCCGGCCACGGTGATCTTCTTCGCGGGCAGCGGCTGTGGCGCGGGCCCCTTCTTCACACTGCCGTCCTCCACGGAGAACTCGCTGTGGTGGCACGGGCAGGTGATGACGCCGTTGGTGATGCCCGTCACCGGACAGCCCAGGTGCGTGCACTTGGAGGAGAAGGCCTTGAAGGTGCCCGCCGTCGGCTGGGTGACCACCAGGCCCCCGTGGTCCGTGAAGATCTTGCCACCGCCCTCGGGGATGTCGGAGGTCTTGGCGAGTACGGTGCCGCCGGCGTCTCCCTGCGCGGTGGAGGAGCCGGACGCCTTGTCGTCATTCCCGCACGCGCTCAGTGCGGCGGCGAGCCCCGCCGCGCCGACCGCTGCCATGACAGTGCGGCGGGCCGGTGACGGAACGGGGTGAAGCGATTCGCTGGACATGCCGACTTTCCCTTCAACGGAAGTCATGTTGATCCGCACAGGAGTACGGCCCGGTCGCGGAGGCTGTTCAGGGTGTGTGGCTTCTCGTGGCTTCGTGACCCAAACGAGATCGATGCGTTGTCTGCCGCTCACGGGCCGCGTCCGGCGGCCCGCAACTCCCCAGTAGCCTGGGGCGATGCTCAAGGAAGTCATCGCGACCCGCTACATCACGCCCCTGCGTGAGGGCGGCTCGCTGCCGGGGCTCGTCGAGGCCGACGATCTCGGGACGTACGTCATGAAGTTCACCGGCGCCGGACAGGGGCGCAAGACGCTCGTCGCGGAGGTCGTCTGCGGTGAACTCGCCCGTCGGCTGGGCCTGCGCGTGCCCGGGCTGGTGACCATCGGACTCGACCCGGTCATGGGGCTCGGCGAACCGGACCAGGAGGTCCAGGAGCTGCTCAAGTCGAGCGGTGGGCTGAACCTCGGAATGGACTTCCTCTCCCGCGCGCTCGGCTTCGACTCGCTCGCTCACCGGGTGAGCCCCGAGGAGGCCGGGCGGGTCGTCTGGTTCGACGCGCTCGTCAACAACGTCGACCGCTCCTGGCGCAACCCCAACATGCTGGTGTGGCACGGCGACCTGTGGCTCATCGACCACGGCGCCACGATGATCTGGCACCACCACTGGCCCGGCGCGCAGGCCTCCGCCGCCAAGCCGTACGACGTCGCGGACCACGCGCTCGCGCCGTTCGGGCCGGACATCGCCTCGGCCGCCGCCGAGCTGGCGCCCCTGGTCACCGAGGAACTGCTCGCCGAGGTGACCGCCGAGATCCCCGACGAGTGGCTGGTGGACGAGCCCGGCTTCGACTCCACCGACGCACTGCGCCGCGCCTACGCGGAGCCGCTGCTGGCGCGTGCCGCCGTCATCCACGAGCGCATCAAGGGCTTCGAGGGGGAGAAGTGAGCGAGCGGGACGTCTTCGAGTACGCGCTGCTGCGCGTGGTGCCGCGGGTCGAACGCGGCGAGTGCTTCAACGCGGGCGTGCTGGTGTACTGCCGCGCCAAGTCCTTCGTCGCGGCTCGTACGCATCTGGACGAGACCAAGCTGCGGGCGCTGGATCCGGAGGCCGACGTGGCGGGCGTACTGGCCGCGCTGCGCGCCGTCGAGGGGGTCTGTGCCGGAGGGGCGGCGGCCGGTCAGGCGGCGCGCGACGACGCGGGGCGGCGCTTTCGCTGGCTGATCGCGCCGCGCTCTACGGTGGTCCAGCCGGGGCCCGTGCACACGGGGCTGACCGCGGATCCGGCTGCCGAGGCGGAGCGGTTGCTCGAGCTGCTGGTCAGGTAATGGATCACACGCGCCCGGTGTGCCGTTGACACCGAGTGCCAGGGCTTCTAGCGTCACGTCTACTGAAGGTACTAAGCGGTCGCTCACCCGAGGGGCGTACCGTGTGAGCCGCAGGGCATGTCAGGCCGCAGGGCTTTTCAAGGGCGAGGAGAACCAGCAATGTCCACCACTGAGCAGCGCGTCGCCGTAGTCACCGGTGCCGCGCGCGGCATCGGCGCCGCGACCGCCGTACGACTGGCCGCGGAGGGCCGCGCCGTCGCGGTGATCGACCTCGACGAGGCCGCGTGCAAGGACACCGTGGAGAAGATCACCGCCGCCGGTGGCAAGGCCATCGCGGTCGGCTGTGACGTCTCCGACGAGGCCCAGGTCGAGGCCGCGGTCGCGCGGATCGCCGAGGAGCTCGGTGGGCCGACCATCCTGGTGAACAACGCGGGCGTGCTCCGCGACAACCTGCTGTTCAAGATGAGCGCGTCCGACTGGGACACGGTCATGAACGTGCACCTGCGCGGCGCCTTCCTGATGGCGAAGGCCTGCCAGAAGCACATGGTGGACGCCAAGTTCGGCCGGATCGTCAACCTCTCCTCGTCCTCGGCGCTGGGCAACCGCGGCCAGGCCAACTACTCCACCGCCAAGGCCGGTCTCCAGGGCCTCACCAAGACACTCGCGATCGAGCTCGGCAAGTTCGGTGTCACCGCCAACGCCGTCGCGCCCGGCTTCATCGTCACCGACATGACGGCAGCCACCGCCGCACGCGTCGGCATGGACTTCGAGGACTTCCAGGCCGCGGCCGCCACCCAGATCCCCGTGCAGCGCGTCGGCAACCCCGACGACATCGCCAACGCCATCGCCTTCTTCACCGGCGAGGCGGCCGGATTCGTCTCCGGCCAGGTGCTGTATGTGGCCGGCGGACCGCTCAACTGAAGCCGGGAGGCACGGACATGACCACACTTCCCGAACTCTCCGGCAAGGTCGCGCTCATCACGGGCGCGAGCCGCGGCATCGGCTACGGCGTCGCCGAGGCGCTTCTCGCCCGCGGTGACCGCCTGTGCATCACGGGCCGCAACGAGGACGCCCTCAAGGAGGCCGTCGAGGCGCTCGGCGCCGACCGCGTCATCGGCGTCGCGGGCAAGGCGCACGACGAGGCCCACCAGGCCGTCGCCGTCGAGCGCACCATGGAAGCCTTCGGGCGCGTCGACTACCTGGTCAACAACGCCGGTACGAACCCGGTGTTCGGGCCGATCGCCGAGCTGGACCTCAATGTGGCGCGCAAGGTCTTCGAGACCAACGTCGTCTCCGCGCTCGGCTTCGCCCAGCAGACCTGGAAGGCCTGGCAGAGCGAGAACGGCGGCGCGATCGTCAACATCGCGTCCGTCGCGGGCCTCGCCCCCTCGCCGTTCATCGGCGCGTACGGCATCAGCAAGGCCGCGATGATCAACCTGACGGTCCAGCTGGCGCACGAGTTCGCGCCCAAGGTGCGGGTCAACGCGATCGCGCCCGCCGTCGTGAAGACCAAGTTCGCGGCCGCCCTGTACGAGGGCCGCGAGGCGGAGGCGGCCGCCGCCTACCCGCTCGGCCGGCTCGGCGTGCCCTCCGACATCGGAGGCGCCGCCGCGTTCCTCACCTCGCAGCAGTCGGACTGGGTCACCGGTCAGACGCTCGTGGTCGACGGCGGCATGTTCCTCAACGCCGGAGTCGAATAACCGCGGTTTTGTCCGGTGTTGACAATAACTACGGTGGCGTCGACCGACAACGGGTCCATAGAGGCCTGACAACGTAGTCACATACGTGCTGATCAAGTGCCCTGCCGGGAAGACGGTTCCCCCGGCAGGGCACTGCGGTATGGTCTGCCGACCCTTGGTACGGCAGATCGAGGAGTGTGCGCGTGTTCAACCGGAACCGATGTCTGCGGCAGCTGGCGGCGATCGCGTCCATAACCCTGGTGGCCGGGTGTGGCGTTTTCTCCTCGGGATCGTCCGACGACAAGGGACCGATCGTCGTGGGTACCACCAGTGCGCCGAGCACACTGGATCCGGCCGCCTCCTGGGACGGCTCCTGGGAGCTGTTCCGCAACATCTACCAGACGCTGCTCAGCTACCCCAACGGCGCGGTCGAGCCGCAGCCCGACGCGGCTCAGAGCTGCAAGTTCACGGACGCCTCGTATCGCCTGTACCGCTGTGTGCTGCGCCCGGACATGAAGTTCTCCGACGGGGACACGCTCGATGCGCGGGCCGTCAAGTACTCGATCGACCGGATCGGGAAGATCGACGTACCCGGCGGCCCCGCGGGCCTGCTCGGAAGCCTCGACCGGGTCCAGGCGCTGGGCGACCGCGAGATCGTCTTCCACCTCAACAAGCCGGACGCCACCTTCCCGTTCGTCCTGGCCACGCCCGCCATGTCGATCGTCGACCCCGACGACTACCCCGCCGGTGCCCTCCGCAAGGACGGCAAGGTCTTTGGCTCCGGGCCGTACAGCCTGCAGTCCTACGAGGAGGGCAAGAAGGCCGAACTCGTCAGGAACGACCACTACGACGGCTTCGCCCAGCGCAAGAACGACGCGGTCACCATCCGCTACTTCCAGGACTCGGGCCAGATGGTCGACGCCCTCAGGGAAAAGAAGATCGACGTCACCTTCCGCGGCTTGGCGGCCTCGGACATCGTCTCCCTCAAGGGGCGTGAATCCCAGGACGGGATCCAGCTCCTCGAAGGCGCGGGCACCGAAATCAGCTACCTGGTGTTCAACCCGAAGGACCCGTGGGCCAGAAAACTCGCGGTCCGCAAGGCGATCGCCCAGGTCGTCGACCGGGCGGCGATCGCGCACAAGGTCTACAAGGACACCGTCGACCCGCTGTACTCCATGGTCCCCGCGGGCCTGACCGGGCACACCACCGGCTTTTTCGACGACTACGGGGACCCCAGTTCCTCCAAGGCCCGGAAGATCCTCCTGGACGCGGGCATCAATGAGCGCGTCCCGCTCACCCTCTGGTACACGACCGACCGCTACGGCTCCGAGACCGCTCCGGAGTTCCGGGAGCTCAAGAGCCAGCTCGAAGGCTCCGGCCTGTTCAGCGTCACCCTGAACGGCCGCCCCTGGAAGACGTACGAAGCGGGCTACCGCAAGGGCGAGTACCCGGTGTTCGGGCGCGGCTGGTTCCCCGACTTCCCGGACGCCGAGAACTTCATCGCGCCCTTCGTGGGCGAACAGAACGCCCTCGGTACGCCGTACCCGGCGCCGCAGATCACCAGCAACCTGCTGCCCGAGTCGCGCCGCGAGAGCGACCGCGGAGCCGTGGTCAAGGAGTTCGAGGAGGCTCAGCAGATCCTCGTCGACGACGCCCGGCTGCTGCCGCTGTGGCAGGGCAAGCAGTACGTCGCCGCGAGCGAGGACATCTCGGGCGGCGAGCGGTCCCTGGACCCCTCGACGATCATGACGATGTGGGAGTTGCACCGCAAGACCAGCTGGTAGCGCGGGGGGCCGGGGCCGATTGTCAGTGGGCGGCGGTAGGTTCTGTGGTCTGGAAGTGACCGCACATCGGAGGAAGTTGACGTGACCGATATCGCCATGCTGCCCGAGTCCTGGCGCGGCGTCCTGGGCGAGGAGCTGCAGCAGCCCTACTTCAAGGAGCTCACCGAGTTCGTCGAGGAGGAGCGTGCGAAGGGTCCCGTCTACCCTCCGCGGGAGGAGGTCTTCGCCGCGCTCGACGCGACGCCGTACGAGCGGGTGAAGGTCCTGATCCTCGGTCAGGACCCGTACCACGGCGAGGGCCAGGGGCACGGCCTGTGCTTCTCCGTCCGCCCGGGCGTGAAGACCCCGCCTTCCCTGCGCAACATCTACAAGGAGATGAAGGAGGAGCTGGGCACCCCGATCCCGGACAACGGCTATCTGATGCCGTGGGCCGAGCAGGGCGTGCTGCTGCTCAACGCGGTGCTGACCGTGCGCTCCGGTGAGGCCAACTCGCACAAGGGCAAGGGCTGGGAGAAGTTCACGGACGCGGTGATCCGCGCCGTCGCCGACCGGCCCGACCCGGCGGTCTTCGTCCTGTGGGGCAACTACGCGCAGAAGAAGCTCCCGCTGATCGACGAGGAGCGGCACGTGGTGGTGAAGGGGGCGCACCCCTCGCCGCTGTCCGCGAAGAAGTTCTTCGGCTCGCGTCCGTTCACGCAGATCAACGAGGCGGTGGCCCGGCAGGGCCACGAGGCGATCGACTGGCAGATTCCCGACCTGGGCTGACACCTCGGACACCGCAGCCGCTCGGCCGGACCGTCACCGGCCTGGCCCAGCGGCGTACGGGGGCGCCTGAGCGTGATTGTCAGTGGCTGCCGTTAGCGTCGTGGGGGACAGTGACGAGCCTGGAGGACGCGGTGGCGGAGCAACAGGAACAGGCGGCGCCGGACGCCATGATGACCCGGATCGGACAGGTCGTCATGCTGCACCACGGCGGTGACCGCGAGGAGGCTCGGGGCCGCTTCCTGGACCTGTGGGCGGAGATCGGCGAGGACGGCGACCCGCTGCACCGCTGCACGCTGGCGCACTACATGGCCGACACACAGGACGATCCTTCGGACGAACTGGCCTGGGACCTAAGGGCGTTGTCGGCCGCCGAGGAGCTCGGCGACGGGCGGGTCGCCGAGCACCACCAGTCCCTCGCGGCCCGCGCGTTCTACCCCTCGCTACACCTGAATCTGGCCGCCGACTATGTGAAGCTCGGCCGCTCCGAGGCCGCCCGCAGCCATCTGCGCCGGGCTCGCGGCGCGGCCGGCGCCCTCGGGGACGACAGTTACGGGGACGGCGTCCGGGCGGCGATCGGCCGCCTGGAGCTGAGACTCGACGGGGACGGCGACGGGGTTTCGGGGGAGAGCGGCGGGCCCGGTCCCTTCGGTGGGTCCGGCGGGGAGACGCTGGGGCCGCCGAGACAGCGGCCCTAGGACTCCGGGCCGGAGTCCGGGTTGCGGCGCCGTGCCCGCCGTGCCGCCGTGCACGTCAACGCCCGTACGTCCCCTGGCAGATGACCGCCTCCGGGCTGTCCGACTTCCAGCCGCCGTACTTCCTGCCGAGGGCACACACGCCCGGGGTCTTCGGCACCTCGGGGGAAACGGGTGGGCCGGCGACGCGGGGCTTGTGCCGCCGTGGCTCGGGATGCGGGGCGGGGTCGGGGCGGTGCTCCGTGGTCGCCGGTGGTGCGACGGGGGTCGGAGGGGCCGCCCGGTGGGGTGCCGCCGCGCTCGGCGAGGGCTTCCGGGACGGCCCGATGAGCTCCAGGGCCTCCCGTGCCGGCGCCTGCACGACCTGCGGCTCGGCCTTGCCGTCCGGACGCGGCGCGGAGGGCGGGGACGGTGCGGGCGGTGGGCCGGAAGTGGGCGTTCGCTGGACGGTCACACACCCGGAAAGGGCGGTGACAGCCACGGTGACCAGGAGCGTTGCGGTCGTCGTCGTTCGATGCACCCGGGCAACTCTGCTGTGTCCGGCCCTCTTTGGGGAGCGGACAAGCGAAGGATGCCCCCCACGGGTGATCCTTCCGCTCCTCCGGAGGGCGCCGACGCCCGCAAGGTGACCCGGCACCGACGCGTCACTCGCCGGTGGCGCCGTCGATCCGCTCCCGGATCAGATCCGCGTGACCGACGTGACGCGCGTACTCCTTGATCATGTGGGTGTAGATCCAGCGGAGGCTGATCGGGTCGCTGGTGAACCTGCTCTCGCCCGCGCAGGCATCGTCCAGGGCGAAGCGCGCCGCATTGCGCTGGGCGAACCCGATCTCCGTCTGCCAGGTGCCGTACGCCTCGTGCCAGGTGTCCTTCTCCGTCGGATGGAAATCCCCGTCCGGGTCCTCGGCGCTGGAGTAGATCGGTCCCGCCTCGTCGCCCTCCAGGACCTTGCGGAACCAGCCTCGCTCCACCTCCGCCATGTGCCGTACGAGACCGAGCAGGGACAGCGTGGAGGGCGGCACCGAGGCGGTCCTGAGCTGCGCGGCCGCCCTCGCCGACCGCTTCGGCGGCCCGCTCGTGGTCCTGCACCGGGCCGCGCTCATCGACCGGCTGGTCGCCCGGCTCCCGGAGGGCGCCGTGCGGACGGCGGCCGCGGCGACCCTGGTCGGCCCCGGCGATGTCGCGCGCCCCGCCCGGGTCCGCACGCCGGGGGGCGACCTGGAGGCCGAGCTGGTCGTCGGAGCCGACGGCATCCACTCCGGCGTACGGCGCACGCTCTTCCCGGAGCACCCGGGACCCGTGTACTCCGGCTTCACCACCTGGCGGATCGTCATCCCGGCGCGGGGCCTGACGTTCGCCGCGCACGAGACCTGGGGACGGGGCCGGATCTGGGGAACGCAGCCGCTCAAGGACGGCAGGATCTACGCGTACGGCGCCGCCCTGGCCCCCGCCGGGGAGCGGGCCCCCGACGACGAGAAGCGGGAGCTCCTGCGGCGGTTCGGCGACTGGCACGATCCGATCCCGACGCTGATCGACGCGGCGGGCCCCACGGACGTACTGCGCCACGACGTCCACCACATCGCCGAGCCCCTGCCCGCCTTCCACCGGGGCCGGGTCGCCCTGCTCGGCGACGCCGCGCACGCGATGCCGCCGACCCTCGGGCAGGGCGGCAACCAGGCCATCGAGGACGCGATCGTGCTCGCCCGGCACGCCGACCCCGAGGCGCCCGACCTGGCCGCGTACACGGCGGACCGCAAGCCCCGTACGACCGCCATCGCCCGGAAGGCCGTGCAGCTGGCCCGGGTCAACATGATGAGCAACCGCGTCGGCATCGCCGTACGCAACACCGCGATCGCCGCGCTGTCCAAGGCGGGGCCCGCGCTCCTGCTGCGCAGCTTCGACGGCATTGCCGACTGGCGGCCGCCGCAACAGCCGTATGCTTCCGACGAGGTCAAAAACCCGGAGCGCACCCCGTGAGGAGACCCCTGTGAAGGTCGGCTGCATCGGACTCGGTGACATCGCGCAGAAGGCGTATCTGCCGGTGCTCGGCGTTCAGCCGGGGGTCGAGCTGCATCTGCAGACGCGGACGCCCGGGACGCTCGCCCGGGTCGGCGACAGCCTGCACCTGCCGGAGGGGCAACGGCACATTGAACTGTCGGAGCTCCTTGCCCAGGATCTCGACGCGGCGTTCGTACACGCGGCCACCGTCGCGCACCCGGAGATCGTCGGGCGTCTGCTGGAGGCGGGCGTACCGACGTACGTCGACAAGCCGCTCGCGTACGAACTCGCCGACTCCGAGCGGCTGGTGCGGCTCGCCGAGGAGCGCGACGTCAGTCTCGCCGTCGGGTTCAACCGGCGTTACGCGCCCGGGTACGCGCAGTGCGTCGAGCATCCCCGTGAGCTGATCCTGATGCAGAAGAACCGCATAGGGCTGCCCGAGGCGACGCGCACGATGGTCCTTGACGACTTCATCCATGTCGTGGACACCCTGCGGTTCCTGGTGCCGGGGCCGGTCGACGACGTGACGGTGCGGGCCCGCGTCGAGGACGGGCTGTTGCACCACATCGTGCTGCAGCTCGCCGGGGAGGGCTTCACGGCGATCGGCGTGATGAACCGGCTGAGCGGCTCGGCGGAGGAGGTCCTCGAGGTCTCGGGTCAGGACACCAAGCGCCAGGTGCTCAACCTCGCCGAGGTGATCGACCACAAGGGGCAGCCGACCGTGCGGCGGCGCGGAGACTGGGTGCCGGTGGCCCGGCAGCGCGGTATCGAGCAGGCGGTGCTCGCCTTCCTCGACGCGGTGCGCGCGGGCAAGGTGCTCAGCGCCCGGGACGCGCTGGCGACTCATGAGCTCTGCGAGCGGGTGGTACGTGCGGTGCAGGAGCGGTCCGCCGCAGCCTGAACGCGCGGGCGCCCTCCGTCGCGCACAGCGCCGCCAGCACCAGCAGGGCCGCGTGCACCGGCCAGTCGCCGAACCGGACGTACGGCGTGACACCCCGGGCCAGCGGCACCTCGTACACCATCGACCTGCTCGCGTCCGTGCCGAGCCAGGAGCCGAGGCGCTCGCCGCTCGGGCCGTAGGCGGCGGAGACGCCGGTCAGCGTCGCGTGCACCATGGGGCGGCCGGTCTCGGCGGCCCGCAGCGCGGCGAGCGAGGCGTGCTGCTCGGGCGCCCAGCTGTGCTGGAAGGTCGACGTCGACGACTGCGCGAGGAGCACCTCGGCGCCGTCCTGGGCGAGATGGCGGCTCATGTCGGGGAAGGCGGACTCGAAGCAGACCATCGGGCCGACGCGCAGCCCGTGCCCGACGTTCATCACCACCTGCTCGTCGCCGCGCCTGCGGTCCTCGCCCGCCGCCTTGCCCACCGAGGTCGCCCAGCCGAGGAGGGAGCGCGCGGGTATGTACTCCCCGAAGGGGACGAGCCGCATCTTGTCGTAGCGGTCGCCGGTCGGGCCCTGCGGTCCCACCAGGACCGAACTCTTGTAGATGCCGGGCCGGTCGGAGCGGCGCGCGTCGACGTTCACCAGGATGTCGGCGCCGGTGAGGCGGGACAGTACGGCGATCCGGTGCGCCAGGTCGGGCCGGTCGGCCAGGTCGAAGCCGACGCTGCTCTCGCCCCAGACGACCAGGTCGACGTCCTGCCCGGCGAGCTTGCGGGTGAGGGCCTCCTCGCGGGTGAACCTCTGGTCGCCGGTGCCGGTGCCGTCGACGACACCGGGCTGTACGACGGCGATCCGGACCCGGCCGTCCAGGTCGGGCCGCGGTGACCACACCCAGGCCGCCGAGGTCGCGGCGGCCGTCGCGACCAGTCCGGCCACGGCGGGCATACGGGACTGGCGCACCGAGACCAGCACGGCGACCGCGACGTTGACCGTCACCACCAGGAAGCTGAGCAGCCACACCCCACCTACCGAGGCCAGCCGCAGCGCGGGCTCCACCTGCCACTGGCTGGAGCCGAGCAGACCCCACGGCCCGCCCAAACCCTGCCAGGACCGGGTCAGTTCGACCATCAGCCAGCCGGACGGCAGCACCACGAGCGCGGCCCCGATCTGCCCCGGCGAGGGCACGCCGGAGAGGAACCGGCGTACGAGCCAGCCCCAGGGGGCCCACAGCGCACCGAGCAGTGCCGCTATGACCACCGTGAACACATGCAGGCTCGGCAGCAGCCAATGGTGCACGGCCAGCATGAAACCCAGCCCGCCGAGCCAGCCGTCGTACGCGGCCCGCTTCGCCGTCGGGGCTGACCGGGCCAGCAGGATCCAGGGCACGAGGGCGACGTACGCGAACCACCACCAGGACGGGGCGGGGAAGGCGAACACGGGCAGCGCGCCCGCCAGCGCGACGACGATGCCGCGCCGCCAAGGGGAGTCGAGCCAGTGGTCGGGCCAACGGTCGGGCCTCTTCATACAGCGCCTCCCACCCCGGTGCGTATCTCCAGTGTGCGCGTCGGGGACGATCTCCGACAGGGGGCGTCGGCTCAGGTGGCCGCGGGTGCCTGCCGCAGCTGCGGGGTGCGGCGCCACTTCTCCTGGACGGTCACTTGGCGCAGCCGCCAGCCGTCGTCCGTACGCAGCAGCCGGAAGGTGTAGCGGCCGCCGCACACGAAGTCGGGCGCGGTGGATTCGCCGTCGTGTCCCGCGAACCTCATCGGATTGATGTAGTCCGCCTGGACCCGGGCCGTGTCGCCCGTGTCCTGGTCCAGGATCTCGAACCGCACACGCCGGTTGACGATCAGATGCTGGCGCATGGGGAACAGCTGCATGCTCTCGGCGAGCCAGGCCGTGATCTGCGCGACGTCTCCTTCGATCCCGCCGGCCGAGCGGTAGTCCGCGCGCCCGTCCGGCGTGAACAGCTCCTGGTACAGCTGCCAGTCGCCGTCGTCCACCGCCACCGCGTACTCGGTGACGAGTTCGTCGACGGCGAAGCGGTCCAGTACGGTCGCGAGCTCCACACGCTGCGTCATCGGCTCAGTGTTGGCCACGGGGAGGGTCCAGCCAAGGGGCGTGCAGCGATATTCGGTGGCCCCACGCGTTCACTCGATGGACCTTGGTGCCGTGAACGATCAATCCCTGGCGGCAGAGCCCACCTCCTGGTCGGGCGTCACTGACGCGCGGCGCTGAAGGGGTGCCCGTCGGCCGGGCCGGCGTCAGCGTCCAACAGGCTCGTGTGCCGGTTCCACCACCACGGCACAAGCTGGACGAGGCCGAACGTCACCTCGACGCCGAAGAACAACCACAGCAGCCGCGTCGCACCGTGGGCCAGGGCGTACGCCTGCCAGGTCGCGAACAGTGTGCGCGCGATGCCGTCGAGCAGTCCGTGCACGGGCAGCGGCTGAACGATGCGCAGGACGGCCCAGACGACCACGACCGAACCCATCAGATTCGCGTACAGAATCTGCACCGGGTCGAGTTCGGGCAGGGCGCCCAGACCGAGTGCGTTGCCCAACGACGACAGCGAGTTGTGCACCAGCGTGTACGTCCAGGGCGTCGCGAATCCGGCGGTGACGACGAGGTCGTACCAGGCGCTCGCGCGTACGGCGCGAAGATAGGCGGGGTGTGCGGGGGCGAAGAGACGGATCACCATGAGGCTCCAGCTGGTCTCGTAACAGCGACGCCTCACGGTAAAGAGTGGAGTACGGTCCAAGGTCAAGCCCATCATCCGACGGAGGGTCATGCGTATCGGAGAGCTGGCCGCGCAGGCGGGCATGACCAGAGACACCATTCGGTTCTACGAGAAGGTCGGCCTCGTCGCAGGTGCGCGGCTGCCGAACGGTTATCGCGACTTCCCGCCCGAGGCAGTGGCTTGGCTGCACTATGTCCGCACGGCGCAGACGCTCGGATTCTCTCTGGCGGAGATCGCGCGGCACGGCGAGGAACTGCGCGCGGCGCCGGACGCGGCGGAAGCGCTGTCCGCGCTGTTCGAGCAGAAGATCAAGGTCGTCGACGCCCGCATGGCCGAACTCGCCACCTTGCGGGCTGAACTCGCTATGCGCGTCGGCACTGGATGCCCATTGCGGGCGGCCGGCCAACCCGCAGGAGACCGTCCTGGCCGTTGAGATCAGCTGTGAGGGCTTCGTACGCGAAGGGGGCGGTGCTGCGGGTGTCCGGGGGCCGAAGAGCCGCTGCCGTTCCCGCTCGTGCCGGGCGTGGGTCCTGCTCAGTCCCTCGTACTCACGCCGCTTCGATGATTTCGCCGCGTATCGCCGCGGCCCATTCGACGACCAACAGCTCGTACTCCGCTCGCTCCTGCGCCGACAGGGAGCCGCCCGCGCGTATCCACAGCGCGCGAATCTGTTCGTTTAACGCGGCGGCAGACCGCACGGAACCAGAAGCAACGAAATCGGGGGACATGGATGCAAGCCTAGGGGCAAGGACTGACAGCGCGCTACCAGTCGGCTACGCAGACCGTATGTGGTTGGTCACGACCGGCGCGGGCAGGGCTCAGCCGATCCGGGCGACGACGCACTGACCGCGCGATTGGGCACCACGGTAGAGGGCGCGCGGTGCGACGAAATGCGGCCGCCGCCGCGCGCGGCCCCGCTGTCGTACACGTCGTCGTGGTCGAGGAAGCCGACCCACAACGCCCAGTCGGCGTCGAGGAACCCGACCCACAACGCCAAGTCGGCGTCGAGGAGATCGCCGGGCGGCGGGTCCCGGCCGGGAGCAGCACCGGGAGAGTCGAGCGTCGTCGCGCGACAGCACGCCGGACCAGGTCACGGCGCGGTGGCGCGGGGACTTCGCGGGCCGTACCCGACCGCGCCGCGTGGCGAAGGCCCCCTGGGGAACGGGCTCAGCCCGCCGACTCCGCCGCGTGCGGGCTCAGTCCGCCCGTCGCCACCAGCGCGATGATGGCGATGCCGAGCGCGATCCGGTACCAGACGAACGGCATGAAGCTCTTGTGCGAGATGAACTTCATGAACCATGCGATCACGGCGTAGCCGACGGCGAACGCGATGATCGTCGCGAAGATCGTGGGACCCCAGGAGACATGGCCGTCCGCGGCGGCGTCCTTGAGTTCGAAGGTGCCCGAGGCGAGGACGGCAGGCATGGCGAGGAGGAAGGAGTAACGGGCCGCCGCCTCGCGGGTGTAACCCATGAACAGGCCGCCGCTGATGGTCGCGCCGGACCGGGAGACGCCGGGGACCAGTGCCATCGCCTGGCAGACGCCGTAGAGCAGGCCGTCCTTGGCGTTGAGATCCTGAAGTGTCTTGCGCTGCTTGGCCGCCCGGTGCTTCCCGCCCGTCTCGTCGCGGGCCGCGAGCCGGTCGGCGACGCCGATGACCACGCCCATCACGATCAGCATCGTCGCGGTGATCCGCAGATCGCGGAACGGCCCCTCGATCTGGTCCTTGAGCGTCACCCCGAGCACACCGATGGGAATCGAGCCGACGATCACCAGCCAGCCCATCTGTGCGTCGTGGTCCCTGCGCATCGCCTTGTTGGTGAGCGAGCGGAACCACGCCGCGAGAATCCGTCCGACGTCCTTGCGGAAGTAGATCAGTACGGCGGCCTCCGTACCGAGCTGCGTGATCGCGGTGAAGGCCGCGCCCGGGTCCTCCCAGCCCGCGAAAGCCGCGGTCAGCCGCAGATGCGCGCTGGAGGAGACGGGAAGGAATTCGGTCAGCCCCTGGACGAGTCCGAGGATGAGGGATTCAAACCAAGACATGAAGTTACGTGGTCCAAGTGCTGATCGTGGGAGGGGCGATGGGCTCACTGTGCCGCTCTTCGCGGTGAGCACGGGTGTTGAGGGCAGCGTAGCCCCCGCCTGTGACAGCCCGGCCACAGGGGTTTCGCAGCAGTACGAGGGCAGCCGGGGAGCCGGGGCATGGGGTGCGAGGCGACGTGGTCCATGGTGTTGACCGGCCGCTGGACCGCCGCATACGTTGCAGCAGGAGAGAAAGCGCTTGCTGCCGCCGGGGTCCGCTCGGTGTCATCATGCGTTGGCCAACGTCAGACGTCACGTCCGGTGGAGCGCTGATCACGTACATGAGCACATCCCGCAACGCCACCAGCCCCGAGACCTCCGCGAACCGCCCCGCGGACCCGTTCGACGGCCGCCGTATCCGGGCCGCCCTCATCGGCGCCGGGGCCATCGCGCGCGGGAGTCATTTCCCCGCGCTCGCCCAGCTCGCCGAGGAGGGCGAGACGGAGATCGTCGCCGCGGTCGACATCTCCGAAGAAGCGGTCCGGGAGTTCTGCGCCGAGGCGGGCATCCCGCACGCGTACACCGATCTGGACCGCATGCTCGCGGAGCAGCGGCCCGACCTGGTCGTCATCTGCACCCCGCCGACCCTGCACCGCGCGCAGACCGTCGCCGCGCTGCGCGCCGGCGCCTGGGTGTGGTGCGAGAAGCCGCCGGTCCCGACGCTGGCCGACTTCGACGCCGTCGAGGCGGAGGAGGGGACGGACGGGGGCCCGTACGCGGCGATCGTCTTCCAGCACCGCTTCGGTTCGGGCGCCCGGCACGTGAAGCGCCTGATCGCCGACGAGGCCATGGGCCGTCCACTCGTCGCGCACTGCCAGACCACCTGGTACCGCAACGCCGACTACTACGCCGTGCCCTGGCGCGGCCGCTGGGGGACCGAGGGCGGCGGGCCCGCGATGGGGCACGGCATTCACCAGATGGATCTGCTGCTCGACCTCATGGGGCCCTGGAGCGAGGTGCGGGCGATGGCCGGACGCCTGGTGCACGACGTGGAGACGGAGGACGTCTCCACCGCCCTCGTCCGCTTCGCGAACGGCGCGATGGCCACGGTCGTCAACAGCGTCCTGAGCCCGGACGAGGTGAGCCGCATCCGCATCGACTGCGAACGCGCCACCGTCGAGCTCACCCACCTGTACGGGCACAGCAACGACAACTGGCGCATCACTCCGGTGCCGGGAACGCCGGACGCGGACGTCGCGGCCTGGCAGGACTTCGGCGCGGACGTGCCGAGTTCGCACCTCGCGCAGCTGCGGGACCTGGTCGCGAGCATGCGCGCGGGGGAGAGGCCGCGCAGCAGCGGCGCCGACGGACGCACCAGCCTGGAACTGATCACCGCGCTCTACAAGTCGGCGTTCACGGACACGACCGTCCGGGCCGGGGAGATCGGCCCCGGGGACTCGTATTACAAGGCGCTGCACGGGGGTGCGCCGGGCTGGGCGCCGCCCGACGAGCCCGTCGCGTCCGAGGTGTCCGCGTCCGTCGCGAGCCAGGAGGTGCCGGCATGACCGCGTCTTCGCGGGGCGGCCTGCGGATCGTCCATACGCACGGTGAGCGCATCACGATCAGTGAAGTCACCACCGGCGTCGAGCTGTTGAGCTACGTCTACCGCCCCGAGGCCGCCTGGGAGTCCCCGAAGCCCTATCTGCATCCGCTCAGGACGCTGGCGAACAACGTCGTCACGGACTACCGGCCCAACGACCACCGCTGGCACAAGGGCCTCCAGATGACGGCCTCGCACCTCTCCGGCCAGAACCTGTGGGGCGGCAACACGTACGTTCACGGAAAGGGATATCTCGAACTCCCAGAGCGCGTCGGGTCGATGGCGCACGTGACGTTTGACGAGGTCGCCTCGGACAGCGGCCACGCGGTCATCGCCGAGCGCCTCACGTGGCACCCGTACGACGGCGATCTGTGGGCCGACGAGGAGCGCCGCATCGAGGTGCACGACGTGGATCCCGAGTCGGGCTCCTGGGCGCTGACCTGGACCACCGCGGTCACCAACCGCCGCGACGAGCCGCTGCGGTTCGGCAGTCCGACCACCGCCGGACGGGAGATGGCGGGCTACACCGGCCTGTTCTGGCGCGGACCCCGCGCCTTCCGGGACGGGCGGGTCATCGGGCCCGACTCGGAAGGGCCCGAGCTGATGGGGCAGCAGGCGCCGTGGCTCGCGTACTCGGGGGAGCACGACGGCTCGGACGGACACGCGACCCTTGTCTTCGCGCACGCCCCCGAGAACGACCACTCGGGTGCCCAAGGCGCCCACCCGGCTCATTGGTTCGTGCGCAACGAGCCCTTCGCCGCCGTCGCCCCGTCGCTCGCCTTCTCCGACGAACTGGAACTCGCGCCCGGCGACACGCTCACCCGCCGTTACCGGGTTGTCGTCGCCGAGGGGGCCTGGGAGCGCGCCGAGGTCGCCAAGTACCTGGAGGAGCATCCCTGGTGAACGCTCTGATCCCCGGCTTCTCGGGGCTCCCGGGAGCTGTCGCCGTCTCGCACCTCTGCGTCTACGACTGGCCCGCGGCCGACGGCGTGCGCGGTGGAACCCCCCATCTGCACCTGACCTGTTCGGAGGCGTACGTCGTCACCGGCGGGCGCGGCGCCGTACAGACGCTGACGACGTCCGGGTACGAGGTCACGCCGCTCGTGCCCGGCACGGTCGCCTGGTTCACGCCCGGCACCATCCACCGGCTCGTCAACGAGGACGACCTGCGCATCACGGTCCTCATGCAGAACAACGGACTGCCGGAGGCGGGCGACGCGGTGCTGACGCTGCCACCGGAGTACCTGACCGACCCGGATACCTATGCGGCCGTGACGGTCATCCCGGCGGACGCGCCCGAGGAGGAGCAGGCGCGGATCGCCCTGGCCCGGCGCGACCTCGCCCTCGAGGGCTACCGGGCGCTGCGCGACGCGGACGGGCCCGAGCCGCTCGACGCGTTCCACCGGGCCGCGGCCGAGCTGGTGCGGCCCCGCCTGGCGGAGTGGCGCGAGCGGTGGCGCCGCGGTGCAGCGGCGGCCGCCGCGGCCACGGGGGACCAGCTCGACCGCCTCGATCAGGGCGACACGTCCCACCTCGGCGACGCCGTCGTACGCGCCGAACAGCCGTCCGCGTACGGCCGGTTCGGCATGTGCGGACGGCTCGACATCTATAAGGGAACCTCCTGACAGCTTGAGATCGATTCGGTGCGGCATGCCGTCCTTCCGGCACTCGTGTCGCTGGTGCGGATCACGCCGGAGCGCGAACTGGCCTTCGTCGCGGAACGGCTCGTGAAGTTTCGCGCGCTCGACGACTGGGTGACCGATCCCGTCATCGGGGCGGTCCTCCATGACATTCCCTCCATGAAGGACGGCGCCTTGGTCCGGAAGCTTGTCGGAGACCTCGTATTGCGATCCGAGCGACATGGCCCGGCCGCCGCCGAGGCGGCGCTGGTGTTCTTGGAGGGCCCTGAAGGAACTTCATGCGGGGTCTGGGACGCACTCGGGATCGTGGGTGCCGCTGCTCTGTCCGGAACTCCGCTGCGGAATGCGCAGGTTCCCACTCACCTCGTCGCCGAATCCCCGGTTCCCGAGATCGATCCCTACGGTGCCTGCTTGATGGCCTGGGGAATCCGCGCCACCGACTGCGCAGACGACGTACCACCGGAGCGCAAGCTCGAACTGGGCAAGGAGATAGAGCTGTTGAAGCCGCCGGCCGATTCCACCTACGCGAGAGCCCTGCCGGCGGCTCGACTGGTGCTGCAGAACTCCTGACGAGCAGGGCTACGCCGCCGCAGGTCCCGTCAGCGTCCAGCCCGGCGCCTGCGGGTGTGCCGTCATGTCGTCGTGCTGGACCTCCTTGCCGCACTCGGCGCAGACGACCTGCGGGATGAGCTCGTGGCCGCAGATGTGCTCGATCACCATGGGGCGGTCGCCGTCCTCGCGGAGGTGGCGGTCGCCCCACGCCATGAGTGTCATCAGGACCGGCTCCAGCTCCAGCCCGGCCTGGGTGGGCCGGTACTCGAAGCGCCTGGGGCGGTCGCTGTACTCGACCTTCTCCAGTACACCGGCGTCGACGAGCCGTTTGAGGCGTGCCGTCAGCACGTCGCGGGGGGCGCCGATGTTGCGGACCAGCTGGTCGAACCGCGTGGCGCCCAAGGACACCTCACGGAGCACGAGCAGGGAGTACTTCTCGCCGACGAGGGCGAGTGTGTCGGCGATGGAGCAGGGGCGCGCGTCCTTCATGCCACCAGTCTAGGGGGTGGGTTGGTTGTTCCAACCCACTGAGCTACTCTGGAGTCACTTAGCGGGTTTGGAAAGCAAACTCTGTGAGTTTGGAGATCAAACATGCGTGACGCCGTGATCGTCGAAGCCGTACGCACCCCCGTCGGCAAGGGCAAGCCGAACGGCTCCCTCGCCCATGTCCACCCCGTGGAGCTCCTCGCCCACACGCTGCGCACCCTCGTCGAGCGCTCCGGGATCGACCCGGCGCTGATCGACGACGTCATCGGCGGCACCGTCGACCAGGTCGGCGAGCAGGCCATGAACACCACCCGGTACGCCGTGCTCTCCGCGGGATTCCCCGAGACGGTGCCCGCGACCACGGTGGACCGCCAGTGCGGCTCGTCGCAGCAGGCCGTGCACTTCGCGGCGCAGGGCGTGCTGTCCGGTGCGTACGACATGGTCGTCGCCTGCGGTGTGGAGTCGATGAGCCGCGTACCGATGTGGTCGAACGTGCCGGCGGGCAAGGACCCCTTCGGGCCCGGGGTCGCCGATCGCTACCCGGAGGGGCTGGTGCCGCAGGGCATCAGCGCCGAACTCATCGCGGCGAAGTGGTCGATCTCGCGCGAGCAGATGGACACGTTCGCGGTGAGCTCGCACCAGAAGGCGGCCGCTGCCTGGAACAACGGCCTGTTCGACGCCGAGGTCGCACCGCTGGACGGCGTCACGCGCGATGAGTCCGTCCGGCCCGCCAGCACCACCGAGATACTCGCCGGACTGAAGCCCGCCTACTACGACCCGGCCTTCGGGGAACGCTTCCCGCAGATCGACTGGTCCCTGACGGCGGGCAACGCGAGCCCCGTCAACGACGGCGCGTCGGCCGTGCTCATCACGTCGAGCGAGACCGCTGCCCGCCTCGGCCTGCGCCCCCTGGCCCGGCTGCACAGCTTCGCCGTGACCGGCTCCGACCCGCTGCTGATGCTCACCGGCGTCATCCCGGCCACCGAGAAGGTGCTCCGCAAGGCGGGCCTCGACCTCGGCGACATCGACCTGTTCGAGGTCAACGAGGCCTTCGCGAGCGTCGTCCTGGCCTGGCAGCAGGAGACGGGCGCCGACCTGTCCAAGGTCAACGTGCACGGCGGAGCGATCGCCATCGGGCACCCGCTCGGCGCGAGCGGCACCCGTCTGACGACCACCCTCGTGCACGCGATGCGCGCCCACGGAGCCCGCTACGCGCTGCAGACGATGTGTGAGGCGGGTGGACTCGCCAACGCGATGGTCCTGGAAGCGGTGCGGTGACTCAGTGACCGCGCAGGTGGTGGCGCTTGCGCCAGGCCACCACCGCTCCGACCAGGGCCGGTACCGCGATGAAGCCCATCGCGATGAGGAAGGCGGGCGACGTCGGCGACGAGGCCCGGGCGCCCGCGACGGCGTACGCGGCGGTGTTCGGGACCGAGCCGAGCGCCGTCGCGAGGAGGAAGGGCAGCCAGCCCATGCGGGAGACGGCCGCGCAGTAGTTGGCGGCCCAGAACGGCACCCCGGGGAACAGCCGGGCCGCCATCATCGAGCGGAAGCCGTGGCGGCTGAGCTGTCCGTCGGCCGCCTTCAGCCAGCGGGCGCGCAGCAGCGGGCGCAGCGCGTCCTGCCCGAGGACCCGGCCGAGCCCGAAGGCGACACCGGCGCCGAGCACCGTGCCCACGAGCGCGGTGCCCAGGCCCAGTTGGGAGCCGAAGAGGGCGCCCGCCGCGAGATTGAGCAGCGGCCGGGGCACGAACGCGACCGTGCACAGCCCGTACGCCACGGCGAACGCGACGGTCGCCGCGGCACCGCTGAGCTGCGGCGGCCAGCCGTCGGCGAGCAGCCGCTGCGGTTCGAAGAGCAGCACGCTCGACGCGGCCGCCGCGAGCAGCACCACGAGCAGCGAGAGTCGCGACCAGGGCGAGAGCAGTGCTCTCGTGCAGCGGGCGGTCAGGCCTGTGGGCGCGACGGCGGGGCCTGCGGATGTCGCGACGGCGATCTCCGTGGCGAGGGCGAGCTCCGTCGGTGTGACGAGCCGCGTGGCGGCGGCCTGGGGAGTGGCCGTGGCGGTGCCCCCAGAGCGGGTGGTGGCATCGAGCATTCGGCGACACTAACCGACGCATGTGTGTGATCGCCGTATGGTTCGTCTCATGGGCGTCACAGCTTCCGGAACGTCAGGTGCGAGATGCGGGGTGCCGAACAGCGCCCTCGCGGACACCGTCCTGGAACGGCTCACCGCCACCTACGCCGCGGCGGCCGATCCGGAACGGGCCGCGTCGATGCACGCGTACATGAAGGGCGTCGCCCCCTTCCTCGGCCTGACCACTCCCGAGCGCCGCGCCCTGTCGCGGACCGCCCTCCTGGACACCGCCCGCCCCGACGAGGCGGACTGCACCGCGCTCGCGCTGCGCTGCTGGGAGCTGCCGGAGCGCGAGTACCACTACTTCGCCGTCGACTACGTGCGCCGCCACGTGAAGCGTCTGTCGTCCGGCTTCCTGCCGGTGGCACGGCACCTCGTCACCACGGTCCCCTGGTGGGACACCGTCGACGCCCTCGCCTCCCACGTAGTGGGAGGCCTGGTGGCAGCCGATCCGAAGCTGAAGAGCGACATGGACGAGTGGATCGAGGACGACGACCTCTGGGTCGCGCGTACGGCCCTGCTCCACCAACTCCGCTCCAAGGACGCGACGGACACCGAGCGGCTCTTCGCGTACTGCCTGCGCCAGTCCGGACACCCCGACTTCTTCATCCGGAAGGCGATCGGGTGGAGTCTGCGCGAGTACGCGAAGACGGACCCGCAGGCGGTACGGGCCTTCGTCGCCCGGGAGCGCGGGCGGCTCGCGCCCTTGTCCGTGCGTGAGGCTCTGAAGAACATCGGCCCCTGAAGCAGCCTGACGCACCACCCGGAACACCCGTCCCCCGAGCGCGGAAAACCATTCGACGTGGGCAGACGCGTGGGCAATGATCGCCTCATGTTCCGGCACGCCTTCCTCCTCGCAGCATCCGCAGTCGCGGATGCGCCGAAGGCTGCCGTCCCGATCACCGTGGCCGCCGTCGACGGCGCCCGAAGCTGACCCTTCCCGGATCGTCCGGCGGACCCCGCAGGGGGAGGGTCGGCAAGTCCTTGGGGTCCCCGTCCCGGCCGGTACGCGCCGGGGCCATCACTCAGCTCCGCTGACACTGAAGAGGCTTCGAGGTACAGCCATGCCCAAGACTGCTTACGTGCGCACCAAACCGCACCTGAACATCGGCACGATGGGTCACGTCGACCACGGCAAGACCACCCTGACCGCCGCCATCACCAAGGTCCTCGCCGAGCGCGGCTCCGGCACGTTCGTCCCGTTCGACCGGATCGACCGGGCGCCGGAGGAGGCCGCGCGCGGCATCACCATCAACATTGCGCATGTCGAGTACGAGACCGACACCCGGCACTACGCGCACGTGGACATGCCGGGTCATGCCGACTACGTCAAGAACATGGTCACGGGCGCGGCCCAGCTCGACGGGGCGATCCTCGTCGTCTCCGCGCTCGACGGGATCATGCCGCAGACCGCCGAACACGTCTTGCTCGCCCGGCAGGTGGGCGTCGACCACATCGTCGTCGCCCTGAACAAGGCCGACGCGGGCGACGAGGAGCTCAGCGACCTCGTGGAGCTCGAGGTCCGCGAGCTGCTCTCCGCGCACGGCTACGGAGGCGACTCCGTACCGGTCGTACGGGTGTCCGGCCTCAAGGCCCTTGAGGGGGACCCCCGTTGGACGGCGGCGATCGACGCGCTGCTCGACGCGGTGGACACCTACGTGCCCATGCCCGAGCGGTATCTCGACGCGCCGTTCCTGTTGCCGGTGGAGAACGTGCTCACGATCACCGGGCGCGGCACGGTCGTGACCGGTGCGGTCGAGCGCGGCACGATCCGGGTCGGCGACCGCGTAGAAGTGCTCGGCGCCTCCGTGGACACCGTCGTCACCGGTCTGGAGACCTTCGGCAAGCCCATGGAGGAGGCGCAGGCCGGGGACAACGTGGCGCTGCTGCTGCGCGGGGTGCCCCGCGACGCCGTACGCCGCGGGCACATCGTCGCCGCGCCCGGCAGCGTCGTACCGAGTCGCCGCTTCTCGGCGCAGGTGTACGTCCTGTCGGCGCGCGAGGGCGGACGTACGACACCGGTGTCCACCGGGTACCGGCCGCAGTTCTACATCCGCACCGCGGACGTGGTCGGCGACGTCGACCTCGGCGACACGGCGGTCGCCCGGCCCGGCGACACCGTCACGATGACGGTGGAGCTCGGGCGCGACGTGCCGCTGGAGCCCGGTCTGGGCTTCGCCATCCGCGAGGGCGGCCGGACGGTCGGCGCGGGGACGGTGACGTCGGTCGGCTGAGTACGGGCCGCCTGCCGACCGCGGGCCGGCCGAGTGACGCGGGTGTCCGCCTTGGGGGGCGGGCACCCGCTCCTGCCCGATGGGGCCGAGCGAACCTGGGCCCGAAGCCGCCGGCCCTGGGACATGGAGGCCCCTGGGAGCCGGAGGCCCCTAGGCCATGGAGGCCACAGCCGTCATGCCCCGACGCCCCGTAACGGCACAATGGACCCGTGGACGAGCCGATACCCGTGACACGGGCCGTGGATCATGGGACCGCCAAGCTGATGCCGGACGTCGACCGGAAGCGGGCGTGGCTGTTGACGGTGGACGGGGCTCCGCAGTCGTATGTCGATCTGGACGCGCCGACGCATCTGGAGTTCGAGTACGCGCGACGGCTCGGACATGTGCTGGACACGGTCGCCGAGCCGGGGCGGGCCCTGGACGTGCTGCACCTCGGCGGGGGTGCGCTGACCCTGCCCCGCTATGTCGCCGCGACCCGGCCCGGTTCGCGGCAGGACGTGGTGGAGGCCGACCGCGGCCTGCTGTCCCTGGTCGTGGAGCACCTGCCCCTGGCGGACGGCGCGGGCATCACACTGCACGGCGCGGACGCCCGCGGCTGGCTCGAAGCCGCCGAGCCCGAGTCCGCGGACATCGTGATCGCGGACGTCTTCGGGGGCTCACGCGTCCCGGCGCACCTGACGTCCGAGGCGTACGCGCGCGCTGCCGAGCGCGTGCTGCGCGCCGACGGCGTCTACCTGGCCAACCTCGCCGACGCCGCGCCGTTCGCCTTCCTCCGCTCCCAGCTCGCCACGTTCGCTGCGGTCTTCGAAGAGCTGGCCCTGATCGCCGAACCCGGCGTCCTGCGCGGCCGACGCTTCGGCAACGCGGTGCTCGTGGCGTCCCACCGCCCGCTCGACATCGCCGCCCTCGCCCGCCGCACCGCCTCCGACGCCTTCCCCGCGCGCGTGGAACACGGCCCGGCGCTGCGGGAGTTCATCGGCGCCGCGGAGCCCGTACGCGACGAGAACGCGGTCCCCTCACCCGAGCCGCCCGACGGCGCCTTCACCATCGGCTGACCCGCGCTCGACGGCAGGCGCGGGCGAACCCTGTGCCACCGGCCTGGTCCGCCGCGTCAGATTCCGTACGTCCGGAACGCACAGCACCGCCGCCGTGACCACGACGACCAGCGTCGCGCAGCCCCACAGGGCGGCCGTGCGGCCGAAGGCCTGCTCCGCCGGGCCCGCGAGAGCCGTGGCCAGCGGGACCATCGCGATCGAGCCGAACCAGTCGTACGCGGAGACACGCGAGAGCTTGTCCTCGGGGATCTCCTGGTGCAGCGCGGTCATCCACGAGACGCCGAACACCTCGATCGCCAGACCGCTGACGAACATCACGGCGCACAGCGGGCCCACCGCGACCGGCACCGCGAGGGCGGCGGCCGGGGCGGCGAGCGGGAAGACGCAGAGGGTACCCGCGAGCAGCAGACGGCGGGGTTTCCAGCGGGTCATCAGCAGCGCGCCGCCGACGGTTCCGGCGCCGAACGCGCCGAGTGCCAGACCCCAGGGCCCCGGACCACCGAGGCTGTCCCGGGCGACCAGCGGACCGTAGACCGCGTCGGCGGCGCCGACCACCGCGACCACCACGGAGAACTGCGCGACGATCGTCCACAGCCACGCCCGCCCGATGAACTCCCGCCAGCCGTCGCGGAGATCGCAGAGCAGGCCGCCGCCGGGCTCGCGCGGCGGTATGTGACTGACGTCGAGGAAGGAACGCAGCGCTCCGGCGACCGCGAACGCCACCGCGTCCACGGCGAGCACCCAGCCGGGCCCGATCACGGCCACCAGCGCCCCGCCGAGGGCCGCGCCGCCCAGCCCCGCCCCCTGCATCGCCATCCGGAACATCGCGAAGGCGCGGCTCGCCTCCGCCCCGCCGACGCAGGACATCAGCATGCCCTCGGCCGCCGGGTTGAAGAACGCCTGCCCCGTGCCGCCGAGCGCGGACAGCAGCATCATCTGCCACATGTGCGGCTCACCGGCGATGACCAGGGCCGCGAACGCCGCCTGCGACACACAGTTGAGCGTGTTGGCGGCGACCATCACACGATGCCGCGGCAGCCTGTCCGCGACCGCGCCGCCGATGAGCAGGAAGAGCACCAGCGGCAGCGTCCGCGCCGCTGCCACCAGGCCGACGTCACCCCCGTCACCGCCCGCCTCGAGCACCGCGAACGCCGCGGCGATCAGGGCGCCCTGGCTGCCCAGGTTGGTGACGACCGCGGCGGCGGTCAGCAGGGTGTAGTTCCGGCCGGCCCAGGAGGCGCGGCGCGGGCGGCGGGAGGAGTCGGCGGCAGAGGTCACCGGGTGACTATCGCCGCCGGGGGCTCGACTTGCCAAACCGTTTGCGCGAGTACCGGACGCCGCCACGTGCGGCAGTAGCGGACGCCGCCACGTGTGCGAGTACGCGACTGGCGGACGCCGCCACCTGCGCGGGTACCGGACAAGGCGCGGGAGCCCCAGGGCGACGACGCGGAACCCGGCATACGCGGCTCAGTGCCTCGTAGCCGGGTCAGCCCTTGTACGACCTCGATCTCTCGTACGCGGCTCAGGACTCCGTCGGATCACCGTGCAGCCGCACCGTGCTGAGGATCTTCTGCACGGTCGCGTCGGAGACCTCCTCGGACACGCCCTTGGCGCCGTAGAACGTCCAGGACACGAAGTCGCCCGCCGAGTTCTTGAAGGCGAACGTGGTCGCCTTGCCGTCGGAGTCGCACTTGCCGCTCTTGGTGACACCGCTCGAGTACGTCGTCACGACGCTGCCCTCGACACCCGAAGCCGTCGTGTACGCCTTGGGCTTGCCGATCGTGAGCAGCTTCTTGGAGGCGTCCTTCTGGTCGGTGTAGCCGCCGAAGACCCACCACGCCGAGTCGTTGCGCGCGATGTCGTCCGTGTTCTTGGCGCCGCTCTGGCCCTTGGTGCCCGCGGCGGCCAGCGCCGTGTCGCTCTCGTAGCCGTCCTTGTCGTCGTCGGACGTGCACCACTTCTCCTTGAGGAAAGCGGGCGCCGACATGCCGATCAGCGACGAGCCGTCGCCCTTCTCGTTGTCCTCGAAGCCGATGAACGTGCCGGGAGTCTTGACCTGCCAGTCCGCCGGAACGTCGAAGGCGGTGCCCCACTTCGGGTTCACCACGACCTTCCAGCCCGCGACCGTCGCCTTCTCCCCCTCGCCGCCCCGCGGGTTGTCGTCCCCGCTCGCGCTCGGGCTCGCGGACGTGGAGGTCGTCGGCTTGGACGACTTGGAGGGATCGCCACCCGCGTTGTCGTCGTTGCCCCCGCCGAGGACGAGGAAGCCGGTGACCCCCGCCGCGACGACGACGGCCGAAGCCGCGACAATCGCGGTGATCTTGGTCTTGTTACCGCCTCCGCCGCCCCCGCCAGGGGCTTGCGGCGCCCCCAGAGGCTCCGGCGGAGCCCCCCACTGCTGCTGCCCATACGGGTTGGGCTGCTCATATCCAGGCTGCGGGTACCCAGTCTGCTGATATCCGGGCTGCTGGTACGGATTCGGCTGCTGGTATCCCGGCTGCTGGTACGGGTTCTGGTCCTGCGGGTTCTGCTCGCCCCCGGGCGGCTGCTGTCCTGGCCACATGGGCAGTAACCCTAGTGCCGCCTGTGACACGTTTGGGTCACTGCGCCTCGTCAGCCGTGTACCGGATCAGGAGTCGGACGGGACTTTGTAGAGCCGCACGGTGGCGAGGATTCGCCGTACCGTCGCGTCCGGCACCTCGGCGGACACGCCCTTGGCGCCGAAGAACTCCCACGACACGATGTCGTTGGCAGGCGTCTTGAAGGAGAAGACGGTGGCCTTCCCGTCGCTTGCGCACTTTTTCGATTTCTCCACACCCGACGACGAGGCGGTGGCCAGACTGCCCGTGATGCCGGACTTCGTCGTGTACGACTCCACCGCACCGGACGTGACCAGCTTCTTGTCGGGCTGGGTGTACTCGCCGTAGACCCATGCGGCCGCGTCGGCGCGGGCAGCTTCCGCGGGGCTCTTCGCACCGTTGTTGGCCTTGGTTCCGGCGCCCGCGAGCATCGTGTACTCCTTGGTGCCGTCCTTGTCGTCGTCGGAGCCGCACCACTTCTCCTCGAGGAGGGCGGGGGCCCCGATACCGACGAGGGGTTTGTCCGCGGGGTCGTCGTTCTCCGAGACGTACGTGACCCAGCTGGTCGACTTCAGTCCCCACTCCGCAGGCACGTCGAAGGCGATGCCGCGCTCGGGGTTCACCACGGTCTTCCAGCCGGCGACGGTCGGCTTCTCGTCGCCGCCGGTCCCGCGCGGATCGCTCGCCGGACTCGACTGCTGGGAAGGGGAGTTGGTCGGCTCGGGATCGGCCTTGTCGTCCTTGCCGCCGCCGAGCACGGCGAATCCGGTCACAGCGGCGGCGACCACGACGGCCGTGGCGGCGACGATCGCGATGACCTTCGTCCGCCGCCCGCCGTCCTCCGGTGGAGGCGCCGCGGGCGGCGCCGTGACGGTCGGGGCATTCCAGGGACCCGGTGGCTGCTGATACGGGTTGGGCTGCTGATATCCCGGCTGCTGGTACGGAGATATCGGCTGATGCTGCGGATTCTGCCCGCCCCCTGGCGGCTGCTCTCCTGGCCACATGAGGCGTAACGATACGGCGATCATCGCCACCTGCTGGTCAAAAATTGCTACTCACGGGTAACATGTGGGTATGAGCGCAGACCAGATGACGATCGGCGAGATGCTTGCCGCCACCGTGCCGATGGCCCGGACCCTGAACCTCCAGTTCGTGGAGACCACCGCGGAGAAGGCCGTGGTGGCCCTGCCGGACCAGAGCGACTACCACAACCACGTCGGCGGGCCGCACGCCGGCGCGATGTTCACGCTGGGGGAGTCGGCGAGCGGGGCGATCGTGCTCGCCGCGTTCGGTGAGCAGCTGTCGCGCGCCGTGCCGCTCGCGGTCAGCGCCGAGATCGCGTACAAGAAGCTCGCGATGGGGCCGGTCACGGCCACCGCGACGCTCGGCCGCCCCGCCGCCGAGGTCGTCGCGGAACTCGACGCCGGACAGCGCCCCGAGTTCCCTGTCGCCATCGCCATCCAGCGCGCGGACGGTGCCGTCACCGGCGAGATGACCGTCGTGTGGACGCTCCGGCCGAACGGCTGAGCCGAGCACCTGAAACGGCGGATGGCCCCATCTGAACTCCCGTTCAGGTGGGGCCATCGGCCATCCGTCGCCCGTCGTCCCCGACGGGTCAGCGTTTCCGCGGCGTCGGCTTCGGCGCCGGCCCCGTGCTCCGCCGGACGACGAGCCGGACCGGTTCGACGTGATCGGTCCGTGGCTCGGCCGATCCGTCGATGCGGGCCAGCAGGAGCTGCAGCGAGCGCCGGCCGATCGCGGCGAAGTCGGTGCGTACGGTGGTCAGCGGAGGCAGCATGTGGGCGGCCTCCGGGATGTCGTCGTAACCGACGACGCTGACGTCGCCGGGGACGTGCCGACCGGCCTCGTGCAGGGCGCGCAGCACGCCCAGCGCCATCTGGTCGTTGGAGGCGAACACCGCCGTGACGTCGGGGCGTTCGGCCAGCCGGCGGCCGAGTTCGTATCCGGAGTCCGCGCTCCAGTCGCCGACGAGCGGCTCGGGGACCTCGGCGCCCGCCGCCTCCAGGGTCGCCCGCCAGGCCTCCACCCGGCGCTCGGCGGACAGCCAGCCCGTGGGGCCCGCGAGGTGCCAGACCGTCGCGTGGCCCAGCGACAGCAGGTGTTCGGTGGCCTGGCGCGCTCCGTCGCGGGAGTCCGCGGTGACGTAGGAGGCACCGTCCCCGAGGTCGTTCTCCAGCACCATCAACGGGGCGCCGAGCTGTGCCTCCGCCAAGGCCCTGCCCACCCAGCGCTGCGGGGCGATGGCGATCACACCGTCGGCGCCCTCGGCCGACAGCGTGTGCACGGCGCGCACCAGGGTGTCCCGGTCGGCCGTGTCGAGCGCGATGGAGCTCACCAGGTAACCGGCTTCCTGGGCCGCGGTGTTGATCGCGGTGAGGATCGAAGCGGGGCCGTAGCGCGCCGCGTCGAAGGAGATCACCCCGAGCATCCGCGTCCTGCCGCTGGCCAGCGAGCGCGCGCTGCGGCTCGGGCGGTAGCCGAGCGAACGCATGGCCTCCAGCACCGCCTCGCGGGTCTCGGGGCGGACCGCGGGACTGTCGTTGAGCACCCGCGAGACCGTCTGTTTCGACACTCCGGCCAACTGCGCGACGTCGTCCATCACCGGGCGCGCCCCCGCGAAGCTGCGTCGGCTGCGTCCCTTGGGGACGGCGCCGTCCGTGGCACCTCGGGTCATGGGGGCGCATCCTCCGACGTCGTGGCGGCGGACCTGGCCCGCTCGGCAGGCCCACAGGATAGGCCCGCCGGGCATACCTCCCGTTCCATCAGTCCGCCCTGACCGCCCAGGCGCGGCCGGTGACCCACTGGACCCGCCGCACGGCGGCCGTTCCCGTGCCGTCGCCCGCCTGCTCGGGCACGTACACCGGCGCGCCCGCGGCCAGGGGCAGCAGCCGCAGCCGCAGGCCATGGGTGCGCAGGGCTTCCGCCGGGAGCCGGTCGAGGCCGATGTCCCATGCGCGGCCCGAGAAGAACTGGTCGGCGACGAGTGTGTCCCCGACGTACGCGCGCCCCACGTCGCCGGTCCAGTGGATGCGCAGGAGCGTGCCGGACGGTTCGCGCAGGAGGGCGTCCGGGACCTCCACGTGGTACTCGGCCGCGGAGTCGGCGAAGTGCCGGTCGGCCGGGGCGCTCGCCCGGCCCAGGGGACCGGTCACCGTCTCGGGCGGCGAGCCCGCGGGGCGCACCAGGGTGGCGGCGAGGGCGGTCTCCCGGCCGTCGGCACCCTGCTCCGGGGTGTAGCGGGTGAACACGCCGTCCGCCGTTGCCGACAGAGGCGCACCGGCGATCGTCAACGACCGTTCCGGCGCGGGCAGGACGGCGAAGGAGGGCCGTGCCGCGGCGCTGTGCACGCGGAGCTCGGCGTGGTCGAAGACGACGCTGTCGGGGCAGAGGACCAGCCGCTCGGTGCCCCAGGCCACGCCCCGGTAGGCGGTGCGCGCGGTGGTGGCGTCGAGCACGAGCAGGCCGACATCGTTGCCGTCCGCGGTCTTCACCTGGACCAGGGCGTCGGTGCCGGGGCGCAGACCGGTGATCAGGATGCGGTCGTCGACCTCGGTGACGTCACCGCTGGGCGCGTCGACGGAGGTCACCGTGCCCGCGTCCAGGGCGAGTTCGACCGCGATGCCGTCGATGGCGGCCAGTACCAGGATCGTCCGCCCGTCGTCCTCGACGCGGCACACCGGCTGGGCGGTGGCCCAGTCGAGCCGCAGACCGGTGACGTCCAGCCGCAGCGGCCAGCAGAAGTACGCGCCGGTCGGTACGGTGACCGGACTGCTGGGGAACGTCAGCGCGGGGGCATCGGCGAAGTCGACCGTGAAGGTCGTGCCGGGGTGGGCCGGCAGCGGTTCGTGCGGCTGGTGGTTGTTGACGAAGAGGAAGCCCGCGGCGCCGTCGCTCCGTACGGCCCAGCGCAGCGTGTCCCGGTCCTGCTGGCCCGCGGGCTGCCGCTCGGGCAGGACGGACTCCATCGGGGCGATCAGCTGGCCGAAGTCGGCCAGCAGCAGGTGCTGGAGGCGCAGTTCGTGGTACGACGGCCGGACCTGGCCGCACTCGCCCAGGGGCGCCTGGAAGTCGTAGGTGAGAACGGGTAGGTCGTTGGGGTAGTCGGTGGCGTGGGACTCCTGGAGCGTGCTGAGTTCACCCGCCGGGTTGGTGCCGCCGTGGAACATGTAGTAGCCCTGCCAGACCGAGCCGCAGCCGATCTTGGTGAGGCCGAGGGCGCCCACGTCGTCGGGTTCGACGCGCGGCCGGCGGTGGTAGGAGACCGCCATGCCGCCGCCCAACTCGCAGGTGGCCCAGGGAAAGCGGTCCGTGGGAGCGGGGTCGCCGCCGCGAACGGTCGTCGGGCGCAGGTCGGCGCCGATGCCCTCGTCGTCGCGCTGGTGGGTGAAGAAGAAGTGCTTGCGGCAGGTCTCCGGCCAGCCGCCGTCCGCCTCGGTCCAGAACGCCTCGGTGTAACCGCCGTACAGCGGCAGCAGTTCGTCGGGCGGCAGTTGGACCCCGCCCCACGCCGTCGACGTCCACAGCGGGGCGCTCAGACCGGCCTCCTGAGCCATCCGCTTCAGGGTGAGCAGGTGGCCGGGCTGGTCGTAGAGCTCGTTCTCGATCTGGATCGCGACGATCGGACCGCCGTGCGCCCGGTCGAGTCCGCGCAGCTGCTCGGCGATCGCCGCGAACCAGCCGCGTACGGGTTCCAGATAGGCGGGGTCGTCCGTGCGGAGCGTGCAACCACGGGCCAGCAGCCAGTCGGGCAGGCCTCCGTTGCGTACCTCCGCGTGGCACCAGGGGCCGATGCGGGGGATGAAGTCCAGGCCGTGGCGGGCGCACAGCTCGGCGAAGCGCCGCAGATCGCGGTCGCCGTCGAAGCGGACGCGGCCCTCGGCTTCCTCGTGGTGGATCCAGATGACGTAGCTGGCGACGACCGTGACGCCGCCGGCCTTCATCTTCAGCAGCTCCTCCTCCCAGGCCCGGGCCGGGTAGCGGGTGTAGTGGAACTCGCCGGAGACCGGGAACCAGGGACGGCCGCCGCGGGTGAGGTAGCGGCTGGTCACCTCGATCGGATCGGGTGCGGCGGGTTCGTCCGCGAAGGGGAGGTGGCCGGTCAGGGGCGGTGCGGGGCGCGCGGGGACGCGCAGGAGATGCGGCATCAGGATTTCTCCGGTCCGTGGTCCGTGGTCCGTGGTTCGGGGTGTCGGTGAGCGTGCGCGGGTCCGGGTGGTGGCGGCTCGGGAGTGATCTCAGGGCAGTGATGTTATCGGTAACATCAGGCGCGTCAAGGGTGTTTGCGACCGGTGGGAGCCGCTTGGGGCCGGTGATGAGACGGCCGCCCAGCGGGCCTCCGTGTTCTCCGAAGGCGTCCCTTCGGCTTTTGTCGGGGTGCCGGCAGTTTCTGTTCACTTCATTGACACGAGTCACCAGTGGTCATAGTTTTCGCGCCGTACCCGTGGTGCCTGACGGCATGTCAAGTCCGACCTGGCGCATCGTGCGTTCAAGGGCCGAACGCGACGGCCGTTGGCGCGTGTACACGCGGTCCACGACGACGTGCCCGCGCACCGAAGGAGTGACGGCTCATGTCCCACACCTTTTCCCGGCGATCGGCCCTGCGACTGCTCGGCGGCGCCATCGCGGTCGCCGCGGCGGCCACTGCCACCGGTCCCGCCCCGCTCGCCTATGCGGAGCCCAGACCCGGCGCCGGCCCTCGCGTAGAGGGTTTGATCAGCAAACTTACTCTTGACGAGAAGATCTCCCTGCTGCACGGTGCCGCCGACCCGAACTCGCTCGGCCAGGCCGGATACGTGCCCGGAGTGCCCCGCCTCGGCATCCCCCCGCTCCGCCTCGCCGACGGCCCGGCCGGCGTCCGCGTCACCCAGCACGCGACAGCCCTGCCCGCGCCCGTCCTGCTCGCCTCCGCCTTCGATCCCGCTCTCGCCCGCCGCTACGGCCAGGTCATCGGGCGCGAGGGCCGCGCCCTCGGCCAGGACGTCCTGCTCTCCCCGATGGTCAACCTCATCCGCACCCCGTACGCGGGCCGCAACTTCGAGACCTTCAGCGAGGACCCGCTGCTCGCGGGTGAGCTGGTCGCGGCCGAGATCCGCGGCATCCAGGGCGAGGGCCTCATAGCCACCGTCAAGCACTTCGCGATGAACAACCAGGAGAAGGACCGCAACTCCATCGATGTGCGGGTCGACGAGCAGACCATGCACGAGGTCGAGCTGCGCGGCTTCGAGGCGGCGATCGCCGCCCGCACCGGCGCGGTCATGGGCGCGTACAACAAGGTCAACGGCACCTTCGCCTGCGAGAACAAGGCACTGCTCACCGACGTCCTGCGCGACCAATGGGGCTTCCAGGGCTGGGTGATGACCGACTGGTTCGCCGCCCACAGCACCGCAGCCGCGATCACCGCGGGCCTCGACATGGAGATGCCCGACGACACCTACTTCGGCGCGGCCCTGAAGACGGCCGTCCAGAACGGCAGCGTCTCCGAGACGTACGTCGACCGTGCCGTACGCCGCATCCTGGCGGTGATGGACCGCTTCGGCCTGCTCGACGGCAGCGTCCCGGCCCGCCCGGCCCGAGACCCGGAGGCGGGCGGGGCCGTCGCCCTGGAGGTCGCCAAGGCCGGCGCGACCCTGCTGCGCAACGAACACCACGCGCTGCCCCTGACCGGAGCGGCCGCCCGCAGCATCGCCGTTGTCGGACCCACCGGCTCGCTCCCGTTCGTCAGCGGCGGCGGCAGCGCGCACGTCGTCCCCGACCACGCGGACAGCCCCCTCGACGCCATCAAGTCCCGCGCGGGACGCGGCGCACACGTCTCGTACTCCCTCGGAGAGGACCTCTTCGGCAAGGCCATCCCCGCCGACACCCTGAGTACGGGCATCAACACCGAAGCCCAGGGCGTCGCCGCCGGGAAGACCTGGACGTACGAGGGGACCCTCACCGTCGCGGACGCCGACGAGTGGACCCTGGTCATCCACTACTCGGGCGAGCGCCCCACGGTGCTCCTGGACGGCGAGAACCTCTTCCCGGTGGCGCCGGGATTCGGCGAGTACTTCTCGGGCGGCCTCGTCTCCGCCGCGCCCGACGGCCTGTCCGTGCGCCGTAAGACACTGAACCTCACGAAGGGTGCGCACAAGGTAGAGATCACCGCGAAGGGCGGGGATGGCGGGCAGCTGTTCCGGCTGCGGCGCATCACCGGAGCGACCCGCGCGCAGGACGTCGCCGAGGCGGTCGAGGCCGCGCGCGCCGCGCACAGCGTCGTCCTCTTCGCCTACGAGGACGCGACCGAGGGCCTGGACCGCACGTCCATCGCGCTCCCCGGTCACCAGACCCAGCTGATCGAGGCGGTGACGGCGGCGAACGCCCGTACGGCCGTCGTCCTCAACACCTCCTCCTCGACCTCCATGCCCTGGCTGCCGGGCACGGCCGCCGTGCTCCAGATGTACTACCCCGGCCAGGAGGGTGCGGCGGCCACCGCCGCCGTCCTGTTCGGCGACTGCGACCCAGGGGGTCGGCTCACCCAGTCCTTCGCGGTCGACGACGACGGCCATCCCGTCGCCGGGGACCCACGCCGCTACCCGGGAGTCGACGGCACCGAGGAGTACTCGGAGGGCATCCACGCCGGGTACCGCTGGTACGACGCCGAGGGCGTGCGCCCGCTGTTCCCCTTCGGGCACGGACTCTCGTACACCTCCTTCGGGTACGACGATCTCCGCGTCCACCAGGCCCGCCACGGCCTCGAAGTGAGCTTCACGGTGCGCAACACCGGGCGGCGCGACGGCATCGAGGTCGCGCAGGTGTACGTCGGACCGTCGCCGGATCTCCGACTCGACCAGGCCGTACGCGTGTTGGGCGGTTACCGGCGGCTCGCGCTGCGGGCCGGGGAGCGGCGCCGGGTCACCGTGGTCATCAAGGAGGGCACGCTCTCCTCCTGGGACGTGCAGCGGCACGACTGGGTGCTCGGCACCGGGCGCCGCACGGTGTGGGTGGGTGCGTCGTCGCGTGATCTGCGGCTGCGCACGACCGCGGAGGTGAGCGCGTGATACGCCGTCTCGTCATCGGACTCACCGCCCTCGCCACCGTTCTCGTCGCCCCGGCTCCGGCCCAGTCCACCTCAGCCTCTGAGGGAACAGTCGTGCGCACGCAAGCGGGCCGGGTCCGCGGCGAAGCCACCGCCGAGGGACGGCAGTTCCTCGGCGTCCCGTACGCCGAGCCGCCCGTCGGTGACCTCCGCTGGAAGAACCCGCGGCCCGTCGAGCCCTGGCAAGGTGTACGCACCGCCAAGGACTTCAGCAACCGCTGTGTACAGACGGCGAGTTGGGACCCGGGCTACGAACAGCCCAGCCACACCGAGGACTGCCTCGACCTCAATGTGTATGTCCCCGAGGGCGCCGGACGCCGTCCGGTGATGGTCTGGCTGCACGGCGGCGGACTCACCGCGGGCGCGGGCGAGGACATCGTGCCCGGCACCTTCGCCCGGCGGACCGGCGCGGTCGTCGTGACGGTCAACTACCGCCTCGGAGCCACGGGTTTCCTCGCGACGGCCGGACTCGACGGCGAGGCGCGCGACGGGGTCTCGGGCAACTTCGGGATGCTCGACCAGCAGGCCGCGCTGCGCTGGGTGCGTGCCAACATCGGCCGCTTCGGCGGCGATCCGGGCCGCGTGACCATCGCGGGCGAGTCGGCGGGCGGCCGCTCGGTCTGCACCCAGATGGCCTCGCCATCCTCAAAGGGCCTGTACCGGGCGGGAATTGTCGAGAGCGGCGCGTACGGGAACTGCGCGGCACGCACGCACGAGACGGCCGTCGCGGCCGGTGCGGCCTTCGCGAAGAAGGTGGGCTGCGCCGATCTCTCGCTCGCCTGTCTGCGCGGCAAGTCCTCCGAGGAGGTCCTCGCGGCACAGGCCGGCTTCGACTGGGGGCCGGTCGTCGGCGGTGACTTCCTGCCCGTGCAGCCCTTCGAGGCGTATGCGAAGGGGGCCGCCGCCCGTGTCCCCGTGCTGAACGGCGCGAACCAGGACGAGGGGCGTCTCTTCGCCTTCGGGCAGTTCGACGCGAGTGGCACGCCGCTCACCGCCGAGCTGTATCCGGTGGTCGTGAAGGCCGTCTTCGGTGCGGACCAGGGCGAGCGGGTGCTCGCACGCTACCCGCTGGTGGACTACCCCTCGCCGACCATCGCCTATGGCACCGCCTTCGGCGACTACCTGATGGCGTGCCCGGCGCTCCGGCTCGACGGCGCGCTCGCGACGCGCGGCCCGGTCTACTCGTACGAGTTCGCCGACCGCACCTCACCGCCGTTCGCCTCGCTGCGGAATCTGCACACGGACTTCGACTTCGGCGCGACCCACGTCAACGAGGTGCAGTACCTCTTCAAGCACTTCGGGCTCGATTCACCGCTGAACGCGGAGCAGCGGGTGCTGTCGCGGCAGATGGTGCAGTACTGGGGATCCTTCATCCGCGGTGGTGTGCCGCGCGCGGACGGAGGGCCCGCGATGCCCGCGGGCACCGGGCGGGTGCTCTCGCTGCGGACGGCCTCCGCGGGCGGGAACACCCTCAGCACCACCGTCCCCCGCGAGCACCGGTGCGACCTCTGGGACTCCGTCTCGTAGGGCGGACCAGGTAGGCTGCCCGGCGTGCGCTCAGGGGGGAGCGCACGCCGGGTGATCACCACACAGGTGCGGTTCACGCCCGGCTCAGGCACAGCGAAACGGGAGGAACCGGCGTTGCACGTCCAGCAGTGGCTCGAGACGGTGCCCGCGGTCAGCGTCTATGTGCTGGTGGCCCTGGTCATCGGCGTGGAGAGCCTGGGCATCCCGTTGCCCGGCGAAATCGTCCTGATCTCGGCGGCGCTGCTCTCCTCGCAGCACACGGGCATCAACCCGGTCGTCCTCGGCGCGTGCGCCAGCCTGGGCGCGATCGTCGGCGACTCCATCGGCTACGCCATCGGCCGCAAGGGCGGACGCCCGCTCCTCGCCTGGCTCGGTGCCAAGTTCCCCAAGCACTTCAGCGAGGGCCATGTCGCGACGGCCGAGCGGTCCTTCCAGAAGTGGGGCATGTGGGCGGTCTTCTTCGGCCGCTTCGTCGCCCTGCTGCGGATCTTCGCGGGCCCGCTCGCGGGTGTGCTGCGGATGCCGTACTGGAAGTTCCTGATCGCCAACGTCCTCGGCGGGATCATCTGGGCGGGCGGCACCACCGCGGTCATCTACTACGTCGGCGTGGTCGCCGAGTCCTGGCTCAAGCGCTTCTCGTACCTCGGCCTGGTCGTGGCGGTGCTCATCGGGCTCGCCTCGATGCTGATCGTCAAGCGCAAGGCGAAGAAGATGGCGGCGGAGCGCGAGACGGTCGAGCCGGAGCCCGTCGCGGTGCCCGCCGCCGACTGAGTCACAGAGGCTGCGTCACGGAAGCTGCGTCACGAAGGCTGAATCACCAAGGCTGAATCACCGGGGAGTCACTTCTCCTCGTGCGCGGCCCGGTGCGCCTTCGCCAGCTCGACATACAGGGTGCCGTTCAGCGAGATGCCCTCGCGCTCCTCGTCGGTCAGCTGCCGCTTGACCTTGGCGGGGACGCCCGCGACGAGCGAGCCCGGGGGCACCCGCATCCCCTGCGGCACCAGCGCCTGCGCGGCCACCAGCGAACCGGCACCGATCACCGCCCCGTTGAGCACCGTGGCGCCCATGCCGATCAGGCAGTCGTCCTCGACGGTGGCGCCGTGCACCACGGCGTTGTGCCCGATGGAGACCCGCTCGCCGATGCTGATGGGAAAACCGGGGTCCACGTGGAGGCTGCAATTGTCTTGGACATTGCTGCTCGCGCCGATGACGATCGGACCGCAGTCGGCGCGCAGCACCGCGCCGTACCAGACACTCGCGCCCGCGTGCAGCGTGACGTCCCCGATGACCACGGACGTGGGCGCGGCGAACGCCTCCTGGTCCACCTGTGGATCCTTGCCGCCGATCCCCATGATCAGCGCTTGCTGCGTCGTCACCGTCTCACCGTCTCCTCTTAGTCGCTACAGCGGCACCGTATGCCATCGCTTGCGCCCTCCGGTGGGGTGAAGATCACAGCCGTACGACCCCGTCGGCGAGCTCGCGCTGAGTACCGTAAGCGGGTGCCCAACAGCAAGAACACGTTCTCATCATGGCGGCGCCGCCTCGCGCAGCGCGCCGTCCACGCGGGCTGGGCTTGGGTGCAGCGCACGGGCGCTGTGACGGCCGAGCACCCTGGACGGCTCCGCTTCGGGGCGATGGGAACAAGTACCAGGCTGGCCTTCCCGCTGGGCACGGTCTTCGGTGAACCCTGGATCCACCTCGGCTCCCACTGCATCGTCGCCGAACAGGTCACGCTGACCGCCGGTCTGATGCCCGACCTCGACCTCGGACCCGACCCGATCCTGCGCATCGGCGACGGCGTCGTGCTCGGCCGCGGCAGCCACGTCATCGCGGACACGACGGTCACGATCGGCAGCGACTGCTACTTCGGGCCGTATGTGTACGTCACGTCCACGAACCACTCGTACGACGATCCGCACGAGCCCATCGGCAAGCAGTGGCCCCGGATGGAACCGGTGGAGATCGGGCCCGGCTGCTGGATCGGGACCGGGGCCGTGATCCTGCCGGGGGCGCGAATCGGGCGGAATGTCGTGGTGGCGGCCGGTGCGGTGGTACGAGGTGTGGTGCCCGACCACGCGGTCGTGGCGGGCGCTCCCGCCCGCGTCGTACGGCGCTGGGACCCGGTGGACGGCTGGCAGCCGCCGCTGCGGACGCCGCCGCCGGTGCCGATTCCCGACGGCGTGACGCCGGAGCAGTTGCTCGCGCTGTCGGGGCTCGACGAGGAGGCCGCGGCGCGGCTGGCGGAGCTGGACGTCGAGTCCTGACCCCGCACGGCACTCAGCCGGTGGCGAGCAGCACCGTGCCGACCAGGGCGAGGCCCGCTCCTGCCGCCTGGACGGCGCGCAGCCGCTCGCTGAGGATGCCCCGTGCGGCCAGGGCCGTGACCACCGGGTAGAGCGAGGCGAGTACGGCGGCCACGGTGACCGGGCCGTGCTGGGCGGCGATGGAGTACGTGCCGTTGGCGGCGACATCCGCGAGACCGACGAAGGCGAGCGCCGGGAGCGCACGCCAGGGAAAGCCGCCCTCGGGGAGGGCCCCGGCGCTCCGCCGCACGGAGACGGACAGCGCGGCGCCGCCCACGACGACATTGGTCACGCGCTGCACGAACAAGGCGAGGAACAGCCCCGTGACCGACGAGGACGCCTCCGCGATCAGGGCGAACACCGTGCCGAAGCCGAGCGCCGCGAGCAGCGTGAGGAGAACCGCCTGCCGCTGCACGGGCGCTCCCTTGAGCTGCGGCCCGCCCGCCAGCACCACACCGACGACGGCGACCGCGATCCCGGCGAACTGCAGCAGCCCGGGACGCTCGCCGAGGACGAGCCCGACGGTGATGGGCACGGCCACACCGAGCGAGCCGAGCGGCGAGACGACGCCCATCGGGCCCAGCGCCAGCGCCTTGTAGAAGGAGAACAACGCGACCGGTCCCACCAGGCCCGCCGCGAAGGCGAACCACAGCTGCGGTCCTGCCTCACTCCAGCCGCCGGTGGCCAGCACGATCGCGCCGAGGACGACCGCCGCGATCGTCTGCGAGACGACGACCACCGTCAGGGCGGGCGTACGTCGGGTCAGCAGCCCTCCGCCGAAGTCGGCCAGGCCCCACAGGAGGCTGGTGGCCAGGGCGAAGAGTGCTGTCACGGGGTGCCTCGCAGTACAGTTCGGTGAACGTTCAGGTGCACCACACCATAGTTCACTATATTGAACTCTGTCATCCAGAATATTGGACGGAATGTGTCGGATCTCGACCTGCTGACCCAGTCCCTGGCGCGCAACGTCAAGCGCTGGCGCACCGAGCGGGGCTTCACCCTGGAAGCGCTCGCCGCCCGCGCCGGAGTCAGCCGCGGCATGCTCATCCAGATCGAGCAGGCCCGCACCAACCCCAGCATCGGCACGGTCGTCAAGATCGGCGACGCCCTCGGTGTCAGCGTCCCCACCCTGCTCGACTACGAGCAGGGCCCCAAAGTCCGGATCGTCCCGGCCGAGCAGGCCGTACGGCTGTGGCACACCGACGCGGGCAGCTACAACCGGCTCCTCGCGGGCACCGAGGCGCCGGGGCCGCTGGAGATGTGGGACTGGCGGCTCATGCCCGGCGAGGGCAGCCCCTCGGACCCGCACCCCGCCGGCACCGTCGAGCTCGTCCATGTCACGGCAGGTGAACTCACCCTGACCGTCGACGGTGTACCGCACCGCGTCCCGGCGGGAGCGAGCGCCTCCTTCGAGGCCAACACCCCTCACAGGTACGCCAATGACGGCGACGTGCCGATGGAAATGATCATGGCGGTGTCCGTCCCGCTCGTGCACTGAGACACCCGACGGGCGGCGACGGCGAGGCTGTTAGCGTGCCGTCATGCGCGCACCCATCGGACACTTCGACCACGCCACGCCCGCCCCCGAGTGCCTCGACGAGCTCATCGGCCCGGTCGCCGACGCCGTACGCGACTGGCAGGGCAACGTGCCCGCCGACCAGATCGTCTACGTCGACACGGACCCCGAGTGGGCCGACACCGCCACGTTCGTCGAGCACTACGGCAAAGAACTGCTCGACCAGTCCGCCAACTGTGTGGTCGTGGCGGGCAAGCGCGGCGGCGAGACCACACTCGCCGCGTGCGTCGTCCTTTCCACGACCCGCGTCGACGTCAACGGCGCCGTGCGTCGCCAACTCGGCGCCCGCAAGGCCTCGTTCGCGCCGATGGACACGGCGACCGGCGAGACCGGCATGGAGTACGGCGGCATCACCCCCATCGGACTGCCGGGTGACTGGACGGTGCTGGTGGACGCGGCGGTCGTCGAGCTGCCGTATGTGCTGGTGGGGAGCGGACGCCGGCGCGGGAAACTGCTGGTGCCGGGGAAGGCGTTCGCGGAGCTTCCGAATGTGGTGGTGCTGGAGGGGCTGGGGGTTGCCTGATCCCCTTTACGGCGAGGGGAGTTGGCCGGGTGCCGTGTTACGGGGCGGTGAGGTGGCTGCTCGTCGCGCCTGGGGGTGGGGTGGCTGCTCGTCGCGCGCGGGACGGCGAGGTGACTGCCTGTCGCGCCCGGGGCAGCGAGGTGATCGCTTGTCGCGCGCGGCCCGGCTGAGGGGGCTGCCCGTCGCGCCCGGGTCAGGCGGCCGCGTGATGCGCCAGCGTCAGGTGTGGGTCCGTTTCCCCCGGCGCGGGCGTCGGATCGGCGTGGACCAGGGCCGCGGTGAGCTTCGGTACGGCGTGCAGCAGGGCGTGTTCCGCCTCCACCGCGATGTGGTGGGCCTGACGCACGCTCACCTCGCCGTCGACGACGACCGCCACCTCGGCGCGCAGCCGGTGCCCGATCCAGCGCAGCCGCAGCTCACCCACCTCGCGCACGCCCGGCACCTCCCGCAGCGCCTGCTCGGCCCGGTCCACCAACTCCGGGTCCACGGCGTCCATCACGCGCCGGAAGACCTCGCGGGCGGCGTCGCGCAGCACCAGCAGGATCGCGGCCGTGATCGCCAACCCCACCAGCGGGTCGGCGAGTTGCCAACCGAGCGCGGCGCCGCCCGCGCCCACCAGCACGGCCAGTGACGTGAATCCGTCCGTACGCGCGTGCAGGCCGTCCGCGACGAGCGCGGCGGAGCCGATCTCGCGGCCGACGCGGATGCGGTGGCGGGCGACCCACTCGTTGCCGAGGAAGCCGATCAGCGCCGCCACGGCGACGACCGCGATGTGCCGCATCGGACGCGGGTCGAGCAGCCGCTCGACCGCCGTCCAGGCCGCGAAGGTCGCGGACGCGGCGATCGTCAGCACGATCACGATGCCCGCGAGGTCTTCCGCCCGGCCGTATCCGTAGGTGAAGCGCCGCGTCGCCGCGCGGCGACCCAGCATGAAGGCGATCCCGAGGGGTACGGCCGTCAGCGCGTCGGCGGCGTTGTGCACGGTGTCGCCGAGCAGGGCGACCGAACCGGACACCACGACGACGACCGCCTGTGCCACGGCTGTTGCGCCGAGGACGAGGAGGGAGACCCAGAGTGCGCGCATCCCTCGGGCTGACGACTCCAGGGCGGAGTCGAGCTTGTCGGCGGTTTCGTGGGAGTGGGGGGTGAGGAGGTGGCGCAGGCGGGGGAGGAGGCCGGAAGGGGTGGGGGTGTGGGGGTGTTCATGCCCGTGGTCGTGCTCGTGTCCGCGGTGGTGTTCGTGCCTGTGCCCGAGGTCGTGCGCGTCCCCGTTTCCGTGCTCGTGCCCGGGGTGGTGCGCGTACCCGTTTCCGCGCCCGTGACCCGGGTGGTGCGCGTGTTCGCTTCCGTGGGAGCGGTGGTCCTGGTGGTTCCGGTCGCTCACGTGGGGTCCCCTTCCGGTGCGCGGGGTGGACGTGTCGGCGTCCACGAGGCCATTATGTGCGTATGAGCGCACGCATGCACCTATCACCTGCGCATGATGCGCATCCGCGTACCCCCGGCGAGGAACAGTTCGCGCTCGCCGCCGAACTCCTCGCCCTTCTCGGTGACCGCACCCGCCTCGCGCTGCTGCACGCGCTGACCGGCGGCGAAGCCGATGTCACGACGCTCACGGAGGCCTGCGGTGCCGCGCGGCCGGCGGTGAGCCAGCATCTCGCCCGGCTCCGTCTCGCCGGACTCGTCAACACCCGCAAGGAAGGACGTCGGGTGATCTACTCACTCGGCGACGGCCATCTGCGCCGGGTGGTCGACGAGGCGCTGAGCCTGGCCGATCACCGCCTCACGGACCGGCCCGCGCACGATTGAGGCTCGGTGTCGGCGGAGCGCTTCAGTCACTCGGCCTCATGTGCACAAGGTGCGTAAAACCGCTTGCCGTGATCGTCACGCCGTCATGAGGATGACGGCATGCCGACTTTCATCGCGCCCGACGGGACCGAACTCGCCTACCACGTGCTGGGCGAGGGCGAACCCCTGCTCTGCCTGCCCGGCGGGCCGATGCGCGCCTCGGCCTACCTCGGCGATCTCGGCGGACTGTCGAGGCACCGCCGGCTGATCGTGCTCGATCTGCGGGGCACCGGCGACTCCGGCATCCCGGCCGACCCGGCGACGTACCGCTGCGACCGCCAGGCCGGGGACGTCGAGGCCCTTCGCGCGCATCTCGGGCTGGATCGCATCGACCTCCTCGCCCACTCGGCGGCGGGCGATCTGGCCCTGCTCTACGCGGCCCGGCACCCGGGGCGCATCCGCTCCCTCACGCTGATCACCGCCCGCGCGCGGGCCCTCGGCATCGACTTCACCGAGGAGCACCGCCGGGAGGCGGCCGACCTGCGCAAGGCCGAGCCGTGGTTCGAGGCCGCGCACGAAGCCTATGAAAGGGTCTGGGCCGGCTCCGCGAGCGACGCCGACTGGGACGCCATCGCCCCCTTCTTCTACGGCCGTTGGGACGCCGCCGCACAGGCGCACGCCGATGCCGAGGTCGCACAGACCAATGAGGAAGCCGCGGACCTGTACGCGGCCCCTGACGCCTTCGAACCCGCCGAAGCCCGCGCCACCGTCGCCGCGTGGGACGCGCGGGTGCTGCTCCTCGCGGGCGCGTTGGACAGCGGGCCGCTTCCGAGCGTCGCCGCGGCCATCGCGGAGCTGTTCCTCCGGGCCGAGTTGACGGTGCAGCCGGACGCCGGCCACTTCCCCTGGCTCGACGATCCCCGCCGCTTCACGGAGACCGTCGAGGCGTTCCTGTCCCAGGGGCAGTGAGAAGGGGGTCGGGGGTCACGTAAGCCGCAGGTCGATCCACTCGGCGGTCTCGCCCGGCAGCACGTAGCGTTCGATTTCGACGAACCCGTGCTTCAGGGCGAAGCGCAGTCCGTCCTCGTTGGCCGCCAGGACGACCGTCTCGATCACCCGGGCGCCCAGCTCGCGCGCCTGCTCCAGCCCGCGTGCGTAGAGATCTTCGCCGAACCCCTGTCCGCGGTGCTCGGGCAGCACCCGGGCGATCACCGTGGCCGTGCCGGTGTCGTCCGTGGGCGGACGCACCGTCGTGCAACCCACCAGCAGGTCGTCGCGATACGCGATCTCCAAGTGGTTGCGCCGGACACGCTCGCGCACGTCGTCGAGCGACATGGCGGCGGGCGGGACGATCACGTTGTGGACGTGCTGCCAGTCCTTGAGACGGGCTTCGTCGTCCGGCTGTTCGATGCGAAGTATGGGCACCGGAGCAGGAAACCTGTCAGACCCGCGGGGCGTCAACCGCATTTGCCCTGTGGGGAAGCGGGGTCCGCCAAGGTGACCGGGGGTCAGCGCATCCGGCCGTATTCGATCGCCGGGCAGCGGTCCATGACCATGTCGAGGTCCGCCGCGCGTGTCCGGTCGTACGCCTCCTCGTCGATGACCCCGAGCTGGAACCAGACGGCCTTGGCTCCGATGCGGACGGCGTCGTCGGCGACGGGGCCCGCGAGATCGCTGTTCACGAAGACGTCGACGACGTCGACCTCGAAGGGGATGTCCGCGAGCGAGGCGTAGCCCGGCTCGCCGTGCACGGTTTCGGCCTTGGGGTGGACCGGGACGACACGCTTGCCGTACCGCTGAAGGACCTCGGCGACGCCGTAGGCAGCGCGGTGCCGGTTGCTGGAGAGGCCCACGACGGCCCAGGTGTCGCCGAGCTCCGTGAGTATCTTGCGGACCGTCTCGTCATCGCCGTACATCGCCTGTCTCCTCTGTCCCAGCACTGCCCCGGTGAAGGGCCCTGACCGGGGCAACAGCCCATGCCGCCGGGCGATTCCCGGCATGGCCCGTGGAGGCACACCGCAGCTCGAGGGGTGCTCGGCCGGTGCCGCAGTACCGTCGGTCCTTTCTTTCGTGGGGCACGCCGGCCCCTCCGGCGGCGCGGATTCAGCGAGCTGGAAGGCGTACGCATGTCCGGAATGGGTCCCACCTCCCTGCGCCGGGCCCCCGGCACGCCTA
This sequence comes from Streptomyces sp. NPDC029292, assembly GCF_055569295.1. NCBI lineage: Bacteria > Bacillati > Actinomycetota > Actinomycetes > Kitasatosporales > Streptomycetaceae > Streptomyces > Streptomyces sp. NPDC029292. The sequence goes on along the minus strand of NZ_JBVHXR010000032.1, from coordinate 14,004 downwards.
CGCTCAGCCCGTGCTCCGAATCATTGATGCCCGAACCGGCGAGCCCGCCGAGGCCGACAGCGCCCGCCGGGGCCTGATCCGTGTCCACGCCCATGTGTCCGGGTTCGACACCACGGGGCTGCGGGTGCTCCTGGTCGCCGACGTCCTCGTACGGGCCCTGGAGATCGGCGGAACACCCGTGTGGGCGACGTTGACCTGTGCGGAGGATCAGGCGGAACTCCGGGCGGGTGCCGCGGCGCTCGGTATCCGGCCGTTCGAGGACCACCACGATGCCGGGCCGGGGCCGGCCGAGGCGCGGACCCTTCATGTGGTCGGCCCGGACGGCGAGGCGACGGACGGGGTCCGCGTGGAGGTGGCGCCCGTCGACCCCGGCAGCGGTCCCGTGGACCCGATCGCGCTGCGACTGGCCCTGCTCGCGCACCGGAGGACAGAGCCCCTGCGGCTGGACGCGGCAGTCCTCGCGGACGCCGACGGCACGCTCACCCGCTGGCGCGCCGCGGTCGCCGCCTGGGCCACCCGGCCGTCGCGGCCGGTCCCCGAAGACGTACGCCAACAGCTGCGCGCCGCCTGGGAGGACGACCTGGACGTACCCGGAGTCCTGCGCGTTCTGCGCTGGGTGGAGACGTCCGACCTGCCGGACGGCGCCCGCTTCGAGACGTACGCCTACGCGGACCGCCTGCTCGGGCTCGAACTCACCCGGGAGATCGGAGCGCCGCTGTGATGGCCCGTTCGGGAACCGGCCCGCTGCGCAGACTCGTCGTCCTGCGGCATGCCAAGTCCGCCTGGCCCGCGGGCGTGACCGACCACGAGCGGCCGCTCGCGCCGCGCGGGCTCCGCGACGCCCCGGCCGCCGGGCGCGCCCTCACCGAGGCCGACTGCCTGCCGGACCTCGCGCTGTGCTCCACCGCCGTACGCGCCCGGCAGACCTGGGAGCTGGCCGCGCAGCAGTGGGGCACCCCTCCGCCCGTACGACTCGACCGGCGGCTGTACGGGGCCGACGTGGCGGAGTTGCTGGAGGCGCTGCGTGAAGTCCCGGACCATGTGCGGACGTTGCTGCTGATCGGGCACAACCCGGGACTGGAGGAACTGGTGCTCGAACTGGCCGGGGACAGCGTCGACGACGCGCTGGACGACGTGCGGACGAAGTTCCCGACCTCGGCCCTCGCGATCCTGGCGTGGCACGGCGGCAGCTGGCAGGAACTCGCCCCCGGCACGGCGCTGTTGACGGACATGGCCGTGCCGAGGGGGAAGAAGAAGTCCTGAGCTCAGCCGACGTGGATCCGGGGCCTGCGCTCCGGGTCGCGTTCGGCGCGCCGGAGCACCTCGCGGGTGACCGGGGCGACCTCGCCGTCGCCGAAGACGAGGAAGCGCACGAAGTGGCTCAGTGGGTTGCCCTCGGTCCAGTTGAAGTAGGCGTTCGGGACCTGGCCGGTGCGGTCGCGCAGCTGCATGAGGACCGCGGCGATGGTGTTGGGCACGGTCGCGCCCTCCACACGGAGCCTGCGCACGCCGTGCTTCTCGTCGCCGTGCACCGCGAGGTCGGCAGTGAAGTCCGAGGAGTCCGTCACGAAGACCTCCAGGAACAGCACGGGGCGGCCGCCGGGGATGTGGGTGTGCTCGCGCTGGTGGAACTCCTTGACGCGGTATTCCCGCCTGCTGTGCTCCTGCGGCTCGTTCGCGATCAGCTGCAGCGGTCCGCTCTGTGAGGCCTCGTCGATGAACCGGGCCGCCGCCTCGTCGAACGTGACGGCGGCGGCGCGCAGTTCGAAGGCGCGGCGAACCCGCGACGCGAACGACGTGAGCAGGATCGCGAGGATGAAGATCAACGCGATCTTGATGCCGTCGGGGCGCTCGATGACATTGGTGACCAGGGTGTACCCGAAGACCGCGGTGATGGTGCCGAACCCGATCGCGGCGGCCCGACGGCCCCTCTTGTGCACGGCGACCGTCGAGGCGAAGGACGCGGAGAGCATCAGGACCAGCACACCGGTCGCGTACGCGCCGCTCTGGTCGTCGACGTTCGCGTTGAACCACAGCGTGATGAGGACCGCTGCCGCCATGAAGACCAGGACCAGCGGGCGCACGGCACGGGTCCACTCCGGGGCCATGCCGTAGCGCGGCAGATAACGCGGGACGAGGTTGAGCAGTCCGGCCAGCGCGGAGGCGCCCGCGAACCAGAGGATCGCGATTGTCGAGATGTCGTAGACCGTGCCGAAGGCCTCGCCCAGGTGCTCGTGCGCGAGATAGGCGAGCGCCCGGCCGTTCGCCGAACCGCCGCTCTTGAACTCGTCCTGCGGGATGAGGATCGTCGTCGCGAGGCTGGACAGCAGCAGGAAGCAGCTCATGATCACGGCGGCCGTGGTGAGCAGCTTGCGGGTCTCGCGGATGCGGCCCGTCGGCTTCTCGTGCGTGTCCGTGGGATCGCCCTCGACCTGCGGCATCACCGCCACGCCCGTCTCGAAGCCGGACATGCCGAGCGCCAGCTTGGGGAAGACGAGGAGCGCCACCGCGATCATCGCGAGCGGCGAGGAGTGCTCGGCCGTCATCGCGTCGGTCCAGTTGCCGATCCTGACCGGGTGACTCAGCACCTCCCAGGCGGCGACGGCCAGAACGACGACATTAAGTGTGAGATACGTCGCCACGAGCGCCACGGCGATGCCGATGGCCTCCTTGAAGCCCTTCAGGAAGACCGCGCCGAGCGCGGCGACCAGAATGAGGGTGATCCAGGTGTTCCCGCCGTGCGTCCAGTGCGGAGCGAAAGGATTCTCCACGACATGGGCGGAGGCGTCCGCCGCCGACAGCGTGATGGTGATCATGAAGTCGGTGGCGGCGAACCCGAGCAGCACGAGGACGAAGATCTTCCCCGACCACCAGGGCAGCAGCCGCTCCAGCATCGCGATCGAGCCCTCGCCGTTCGGGCTCTCGTGCGCGACACGGCGGTAGACCGGCAGCGCGCCGAGCAGGGTCAGCGCGATCAGGACGAGCGTCGCGAGCGGGGACAGCAGTCCGGCCGCGAGTGCGGCGATACCCGGCTGGTAGCCGAGGGTGGAGAAGTAGTCCACACCGGTGAGGCACATCACCCGCCACCACTTGTGGCCCCGGTGCTCGGCGTCCGGGGTGGCGTGCGGGCCCGGGTGGCGGGCCGACTGCTTGCTCAGGCCCTCCAGGAGCCACGCCCGCCAGGGGGGCGTGGAAGCGGAGGGCTCCGGATGGTCGGGCGTGTCCGCGTCCGCGCTCTCCGTCTGAGTGCCGGTCATGCTGCGATCTCCCTGCGATCGGTCGGGCTGTCCGTATGGCCTGGCGTCTTCGGCGTCACCGAGGGGCTCGGGCAACGAGGAGCGAGTATCCACCACATCGTTGTCCGCTCCACTGGCGGGGGCGACGGCGTGGGGATGCGGCGTGCTCCACGCGCGCGTGCAGCACATACGCTGGCGTGATGCAGGACGAGTACCGCACAGTGGCCCGCGCGGGCGTGCACGAGACCGAGGTCAACCGCTCCCGTTTCCTGTGCGCCCTCGCCCCGGCCGCCACCGAGCGGGAGGCCCAGGACTTCATCGCCGCCGTGCGCAAGGAGCACGGGGACGCCACGCACAACTGCTTCGCGTACGTCATCGGTGCCGACGCCGCCGTGCAGAAGGCGAGTGACGACGGCGAACCGGGCGGCACGGCGGGCGTCCCCATGCTCCAGATGCTGCTGCGCCGCGACATGCGGTACGTCGTCGCCGTCGTCACCCGCTACTACGGCGGGGTCAAGCTGGGTGCGGGCGGACTGATCAGGGCGTACGGCGGCTCGGTGGGCGAGGCGCTGGACGTGCTCGGCACGATCACGCGCCGGCGTTTCCGGCTGGCGACGGTCACCGTCGATCATCAGCGCGCCGGGAAGGTGCAGAACGACCTGCGGTCCACGGGGCGCGAGGTGCGTGACGTGCGCTACGGCGAGGCGGTCACGATCGAGATCGGGCTGCCGGATGCCGACGTGGCGGCCTTCCGGGCGTGGCTCGCGGATGTGACGGCGGGGACGGCCGGGTTCGAACTCGGAGGAGAGGCGTACGGGGACGCGTAGGCGGGGCAGCACGGGCCGATACGGGAGTAGCCGCCCGTGATGTCCGACCCGCCCGTTAGTCTCGGGGATCATGAGGCTTCTGCACACTTCCGACTGGCATCTCGGCCGGGCGTTCCACCGGGTGAACATGCTCGGCGCCCAGGCCGAGTTCATCGGTCATCTCGTGACGACCGTGCGCGAGCGCGAGGTCGACGCGGTGGTCGTGTCGGGGGACGTGTACGACCGGGCGGTGCCGCCGCTGGCCGCCGTCGAGCTCTTCGACGACGCCCTGCACCGACTGGCCGACCTCGGGGTGCCCACGGTGATGATCTCCGGGAACCACGACTCCGCGCGCCGGCTCGGTGTCGGCGCCGGTCTCATCGGGCGTGCGGGCATCCACCTGCGGACCGAGGCCTCGGCCTGCGGCACACCCGTGGTGCTCGCCGACGCCCACGGTGACGTGGCCTTCTACGGACTGCCGTATCTCGAACCGGCCCTCGTGAAGGACGAGTTCGGGGTCGAGAAGGCGGGGCACGAGACGGTGCTCGCCGCCGCCATGGACCGGGTCCGCGCCGACCTCGCCACGCGCGCGCGGGGCACCCGTTCCGTGGTCCTCGCCCACGCCTTCGTCACCGGGGGCGAGGCCAGCGACAGCGAGCGGGACATCACCGTCGGCGGGGTCGCCTCCGTGCCCGCCGGGGCCTTCGAAGGAGTCGACTACACCGCGCTCGGGCATCTGCACGGCAGCCAGACCATTACCGAGCGCGTGCGCTACTCGGGCTCCCCGCTGCCGTACTCGTTCTCGGAGGCCGACCACCGCAAGAGCATGTGGCTCGTGGACCTGGGCCCCGACGGCGCCCTGAGCGCGGAGCGGGTCGACTGCCCCGTCCCCCGGGAGCTCGCCCGTGTCCGCGGCCTGCTGGAGGAGCTGCTCGCCGATCCGGAGCTGGAGCGCCACGAGGAGGCGTGGGTCGAGGCGACCCTCACCGACCCGGTCCGCCCGGCCGACCCCATGGCCCGGCTGACCGAGCGCTTCCCGCACACGCTCAGCCTCGTCTTCGACCCGGAGCGCGCCCCCGAGGACCCGGACATCTCCTACGCCCGGCGCCTTGCGGGCCGCAGCGAACAGCAGATCGCGGAGGACTTCGTGGCCCATGTGCGCGGCGCGGGACCCGACGCACGCGAACAGGCCGTGCTGCGCGACGCGTTCGACGCCGTGCGCGCCGACGAGGCCGTACGGGAGGTCGCCCGGTGACATCACGTGTTCCGGCCTCCAAGGCGGCCCGATACCTGCCGGACTTCGAGGGGGCCCGATGAGGCTGCACCGCCTGGACATCACCGCGTTCGGGCCCTTCGGCGGCGCCCAGAAGGTCGACTTCGACGAGCTGTCCGCGGCCGGGCTCTTCCTGCTGCACGGCCCGACGGGCGCGGGCAAGACCTCCATCCTGGATGCCGTCTGCTACGCGCTGTACGGAGCGGTGCCGGGCGCCCGCCAGAGCGGCCAGGGCCTCGGCCTGCGCAGCGATCACGCCGCACCCGCCACGCGCACCGAGATCCGCCTCGAACTCACCGTCGCCGGACGCCGCCTGGAGATCACCCGGCAGCCGCCCTGGGAGCGCCCCAAGAAGCGCGGCGCGGGCACGACGACCGAGAAGGCGCAGAGCTGGCTGCGCGAGTACGACGCGTCGGCGGGCTCCTGGAAGGACCTCAGCCGCTCCCACCAGGAGATCGGCGAGGAGATCACCCAGCTGCTCGGCATGAGCCGCGAGCAGTTCTGCCAGGTCGTGCTGTTGCCCCAGGGAGACTTCGCGCGCTTCCTGCGCGCCGATGCCGAGGCCCGGGGCAAGCTGCTCGGCCGCCTCTTCGACACCCACCGTTTCGCCGAGGTCGAGAAGCGCCTCGTCGAGCGGCGGCGCGCGGCCGAGGCCGAAGTGCGCGCCGGGGACACGGCGTTGCTCGCCGACGCGCACCGCATGCAGCAGGCCGCCGGGGACACCGCCGAGGTGCCGCCGCCCGACCTGGCCCCCGGCGATCCGGGGCTCGCCGAGGCCGTTCTGTCCTGGGCCGCCGTTGCCCGCAGCACGGCACGTGAACGGCTCACCATCGCTCACTGCGCCCGCGTGGCCGCGGAATCCACACAAGCGGCGGCGGACCGCGTCCTCGACGACGTACGGGAAGTGGCCCGGCTGCAGCGCCGGTTCACGGAGGCACGGGAGCGCGCCGCCCGCCTGGAGGAGCGTGCCGATGCCCATCGGGAGGCCCAGGCGCGGATGGAGCGGTCCCGCAAGGCCGAGGCGGTGGCCCCCGCGCTCGACCTGCGCGAGGCCGCCGAGGAGGAGCACCGGCGGGCGGCGGCCCAGGAGGCACGCGCGTGTGCCGCCCTGCCGGAGACCTTCGCGGGCGCGGGTGCGCCGGGGCTCGCGGCCGCCGCGCGCAAGGCGGCCGAGGAGCTGGGCGGCCTGGAGTCGGCGCGCCGAGCCGAGCGCCGACTGGCCGAACTCGCCACGGAGCGCGCCTCCTTGGACCGGCAGGAGCGCGCCGACGAGGACGTCCTCCAGGACGCCGAGAGCTGGCTCGCCACGTGGGAGGCGACCCGCGCCGGTACCGAGGCCCGGATCGAGTCGGCGCAGGAGGCCGCGACACGCGCCGAGCAGCTCGCCGTCCAGCGCGAACCGGCCCTCAAGCGGCTCGACGCGGCCCGCCTGCGCGACCAGTTCGCCCGGGACACGGACCAGGCCCAGGCGCGGGCCCTCGCCTCACGCGAACGCGCCACGGACGCGCGTGCCCACTGGCTCGACCTGAAGGAACAGCGCCTCCTGGGGATCGCCGCGGAACTCGCCGCAGGTCTTGTGGACGGCGAGCCCTGCGCCGTCTGCGGCGCCAGTGAACACCCCGCGCCCGCACGGAAGATCGCCGGACACGTCGACCGGGAGGCGGAGGAGCGAGCCCTCGCCGAGTATCAGGCCGCCGACGAGAAGAGCGCCGAGGACGAGCGGCGGCTCGGTGTCGTGCGCGAGGCGCTGGCCGCCGCGACCGCCGAGGCGGGCGACGCGCCCACGGCTCAACTCGCCGAACAAGCCGAGGAGTTGGATCGGCGACACGCCGCGGCCCGCGCCGCCGCCTCCGGACTGCACGCCGCACGTGAGGCGCGGGAACAGGCCGAACGGGAGCACGAGCGGCGGCTGACCGCCCAGCAGGAGGCCGCCAGCCGCGTCGCGTCACGCGCCTCGGCCAGAGATGTGCTGGACCGCGAAAGAGGCGGCCTGGAAGAAGAGTTGGAGAAAGCTCGGGGCGCCGCCGGGAGCGTATCCGCGCGGGCCGCGCAGCTGGAGCGGCAGGCCGCGCTGCTCACCGAGGCCGCGGACGCCGTTCGCGCGGCCGAGGACACCGCGCAGCGTCTGAAGGACGCCGACGCGCGACTCGCCGACGCGGCCTTCCGCGCCGGGTTCGACACGCCGGCGGCGGCGGGCGCCGCACTGCTCGACGACGCGGCCCACCGCGAGCTCCAACGGCGGCTCGACGCCTGGCAGTCGGAGGAGGCCGCGGTGCGCGCCGTGCTCGCCGAGGCCGACACGGCGGCCGCCGCCCAGCAGCCCCCCGCCGACCTGCGGGCCGCCGAACAGGCTGTCGAGTCCGCCGCCCGAAGACTGCGGGACGCCGCCTCCGCGCAGGACGCGGCCGCCCGGCGCTGCGCCGAGCTCGACCGGCTGTCCACCCGCGCGGCCACATCCGTACGCCGGCTGGCGCCGCTGCGCGAGGAGTACGACCGGGTGGCACGGCTGGCCGGGCTGGCGGCGGGCACGTCGGCGGACAACGAGCGCAAGATGCGCCTGGAGGCGTACGTCCTCGCCGCCCGCCTGGAGCAGGTCGCCGCCGCCGCGACCGTACGGCTGCGGCGCATGTCCTCCGGGCGCTACACCCTCGTGCACTCCGACGACCGCGCCGGCCGCGGCCGCAGCGGGCTCGGACTCCACGTCGTGGACGCCTGGACCGGCCGGGAGCGCGACACGGCGACGCTCTCCGGGGGCGAGACGTTCTTCGCCTCGCTCGCGCTGGCGCTCGGTCTCGCGGACGTCGTCACCGACGAGGCCGGCGGCGTGCGGCTCGACACGCTCTTCATCGACGAGGGCTTCGGCAGCCTCGACGACCAGACCCTGGACGAGGTCCTCGACGTGCTCGACTCGCTGCGGGAGCGCGACCGCAGCGTCGGCATCGTCAGCCATGTCGCGGACCTTCGCCGGCGCATCCACGCCCAGCTGGAGGTGGTGAAGGGGAGGACGGGGTCGGTCGTACGGCAGCGGGGTGTCCAGGACTGACTCAGTGGCCCAGCGGACGCCGGGGGAGGGGCGAGGAGTAGACGACGCTCGTGGTCACCGACCCCAGGGTGCCGATCTTGCCCGACACCTCCTCCAGGTGGCTCATGGAGCGCGCCGCGACCTTGATCACGAAGCAGTCGTCGCCCGTGACGTGGTGCGCCTCCAGGATCTCGGGCGTCGCGTCGACGAGGTCGTGGAACGGCTTGTAGTTGCCGTTGGGATACCGGAGCCGCACGAACGCGAGGATCGGCAGGCCCAGACTCTCCGGGTCGACGACGGCCGCGTACCCCTGGATGACGCCCGCCTCCTCCAGACGGCGCACCCGCTCGGTGACCGCGCTCGGGGACATCGAGACGGCCCGGGCCAGCTCGGCGAAGCTGGACCTGCCCTCGCGCTGGAGGACATCGAGGATGCGCCAGTCGGTGGCGTCCGGGGAATACGCGGTCATGTGCGATGGATAGCAGGGGAATCCCCGGCCGATCAAGAGGGATGCCGTGGATCGCCACTTCAGGAAGTGGATCACCGGACGTAGATTTTTGGCCAGAAGGTCCCGCGCGGCCGGTGCAGACGAGGCACCGGCGGTGCCGGCGGAGGCACGGGGGTGCCGGAAGCGGCACCAGTCCGGCGGGACCCGGGAGGGAAGGCCAGACCATGACTGTGACCGATGAGACGGCTGTGACCGCTGTGACCAGCTCCGCGACCGGCTCCGTGACCAGCGCCGCAGCCGGCGCCGCGACCGTGACGAACCCCGTTCTGCGCGTCGCTCCGGCGTCCCCGGCCGCGGCCGCCGCCTACTTCGGCGCGAACCTCGCCTTTCACGCCGATGTGTCCGACGTGGCCGCCGCCCTCGCCGCCGACGGCGACCCCGGCTTCGTCGTCCTCGACTCGCGCTCCACCGCGTCATGGGATCAGGGACACGTCCCCGGCGCGATTCACCTGCCCACCGCGCTCATCCCCGAGCAGGCCGAACAACTCCTCGACAAGTCGGTGCCGGTCGTCACGTACTGCTGGGGCCCCGGCTGCAACGGCGCGACCCGTGCCGCCCTCGCCCTCGCCGAACTAGGCTTCCAGGTCAAGGAGATGCTCGGCGGCTTCGAGTACTGGGCGCGCGAGGGCTTCGAGTTCGAGACCTGGGAGGGACGCGGGCGGCGTGCCGCGGACCCGCTGACCGCGCCGGTGGACGCGGAGGACTGCGGCTGCTGATCTCCGGGGAGCGGTGGGCCCGCGGCCACGGCCGTGTAGCTTCTGCGCATGGCCAGATACGCGGATCCAGGTGCGGTCGAGTGGGTGGAGTCGGGCGGCGGGCCGCTCATAGCGATACCGGAAGTCGTGCTGCCGTTCTGGGCGGGGGCGGAAGGCGACGACATGTCCTCCGACTACGACCGGGCCTGTGACGTGGACGGGTTCATCGGCCTCGTGCCCGTCGGCGACACCCGGGCCCTGGTCCTCGGGGACGAACCCGCCTCGACCTCCTATCTGCCCGAGCACGGCACCTTCGTACAGTGGCGCGCCGCCGCGTCCAAGGACGCACTGCTCTCCCGTGTCCCGGCGGCGATCGAGGCGGCGGTGTGGGAGCCGGAGGTGCACTGGAACGTGCCCGGTCCCGTGGTCCTGTTCGACGCGGCCCGGCCGGGAACCGCTTCGGCGCGGGCGGCGCATCTGCGGATCGCGCTGGAGCCGGGACGGTACGCGGTGCGCGCGGCGTACGTGGAGCCGGAGCCCGAGATGTGGGTGAGCCTCGTACAGTTGCGTCGGCTCACGCACTGAGCGCGGACCGTCCTCTCGGAGGACGGGTTCCGTCACCGATGTCCGTGGCCGCGAGGGCCTCGGCCGGCGGCCGGACTCGTGCTGTAGGGCTGAGCCCGGCCGCCGTCGGTGACCGTCAGAGCTGGGACAGCTCGTCCACCAGGTCGTCCAGGCCCAGCGAGCCCTGGGAGAGCGCCGCCATGTGCCAGGCCTTCGCGTCGAACGCGTCGCCGTGGCGTTGCTTCGCCTTCTCGCGGCCCAGCAGCCAGGCACGCTCGCCGAGCTTGTAGCCGATCGCCTGACCGGGGATGGTGAGGTAGCGGGTCAGCTCGCTCTCCACGAAGTCCGCCGGACGGCTGCTGTGCGAGCCGAAGAACTCCTGCGCCAGCTCGGGAGTCCAGCGCTCGCCCGGGTGGAAGGGCGAGTCGGCCGGAATCTCCAGTTCCAGGTGCATGCCGATGTCGACGATGACCCGGGCCGCGCGCATCATCTGCGCGTCGAGGTAGCCGAGCCGCTGCTCCGCGTCGGTGAGGAAGCCCAGCTCGTCCATCAGGCGCTCCGCGTACAGCGCCCAGCCCTCGCAGTTGGCGCTGACGCGGCCGACGGTGGCCTGGTAGCGGGAGAGGTCGTCGACGACGTACACCCACTGCGCGAGCTGGAGGTGATGTCCGGGGACACCCTCGTGGTACCAGGTCGAGACGAGGTCGTACACGGGGAAGCGGGTCTGCCCCATCGTCGGCAGCCACGTACGGCCCGGACGTGAGAAGTCCTCCGACGGTGCGGTGTAGTACGGGGCCGCGGCGCCGCCCGGCGGCGCGATGCGGGACTCCACCTTCCGTACCTGCTCGGCGAGTTCGAAGTGCGTGCCGTCCAAGGCCTCGATCGCCTGGTCCATCAGGCCCTGCAGCCAGGCCTGGACCTCGTCGACACCCTCGATGTGCGTGCCGTGCTCGTCGAGGTGCGCGAGCGCCACCCACGGGGTCTCGGCGCCGGGGAGGATCTTCTCGGCCTCGGTCCTCATCTCGGCGAGCAGCCGGTGGTACTCGGCCCAGCCGTACGCGTACGCCTCGTCGAGGTCGAGGTCCGTGCCGTTGAAGTAGCGCGCCCAGCGCGCGTAGCGCTCGCGGCCCACCGTGTTGGGCGCGCCCTCGATCGTGGGCGCGTACGCGTCGCGCATCCAGTCCCGCAGGACGACCAGGGCCTCGGTTGCGGTGCGGGCGGCCGTGTCCAGCTCGTCGCGCAGGGAGTCGGGGCCCGCGGACGCGAACTCCTCGAACCAGCCGCGGCCCTGCCCGTCCGTGTCCGACCACTCGGTGAGCTGCTCGATGAAGGTCGCGGTCGGGCGCGGGCCCGCGTACAGCTTGCGCTCCAGGCCGAGGGCGAGGGACTCGCGGTACCCGGCCAGCGCGGCCGGCACCGCGCGCAGTCGCTCGGCGATCGCCGCCCAGTCCTCGTCCGTCTCGGTCGGCGTGATGGTGAAGACCTGTCGCACCGCATGCGCTGCCGTGTACATGTTGCCGACCGACCGCAGGCCCTCGTCGGCCTCGTGGACGGCGAGCTCCGCGGTGAGCCGCTCGCGGAGCAGTCGGGCGCAGCGGCGCTCGATGTCACTGTCCGCGCCGGGCTGCCGCTCCGCCTCGTCCAGCCGCGCGAGAGTCGCTCGCGCCAGGTCCGCGACGGCCTGCTGGCCCGCGGGCGAGCTGTCGGGGAGCTTGCCGGAACTCTCCTTCACACCGAGGTAGGTACCGAGGACCGGATTGAGGGCGACGAGGTCGTCGACATAGGCGTCGGCGACCTCCCGGGGCAGCGGGCTCTTCGTCTCTGGCATGCGGACATCCTCATACGGGGACACGGTCCGCGTCAGCAGGTTTCCGCTGAGGGCTTGGCCGTTGGCGGAGGTACGTCGGCGGTGCGGTGCGGTGGCAGCAGCGGGCCGCAGTCCCACTGCTGGAAGATCAACCGGGTCTCGACCCGGGCCACTTCACGCTGCGAGGTGAACTCGTCCAGGACCAGCCGTTGCAGATCCGCCATGTCCGCGACCGCGACATGGACGAGGTAGTCGTCGGGCCCGGTGAGATGAAAGACGGTACGGGACTCGGGCAGCACCCTGATCCGCTCCACGAACGGTCCCACCAACTCCCGCCGATGCGGCCTGACCTGCACGGACAGCAGCGCCTCCAGACCCCGCCCCAGCTTCGCCGGATCCAGTCGCAGCTGATGGCCGAGAATCACTCCCGCACGGCGCAGCCGGGTCACCCGGTCCAGGCAGGTCGAGGGCGCGACACCGACCTGGGCCGCCAGATCGCGGTACGTCGTCCGTGCGTCGTTCTGCAACAGCCGCAGCAAATGGAGATCCACCGGATCGAGTACGACAGATTCGGCCATGGCCCGAACGTAACACGGGATGTGATGCTCGCACCCCGGTCGGTGTTCAGGCTTCTGCGCATGGATTTCCTTGGTGATGACTCACACGACGCTCAGGGCAGACTGAACAGAACCGGCCAGGAAGCGCCCGCGCCCCGCGCGCTCGCCACCGAGGCCGTGCACGCCGGGCGGGAGGATCTCGCTCGCCAGGGACTGCACGCGGCGCCGATCGACCTGTCCACGACCTACCCTTCGTACGACAGTCGCGGTGAGGCCGCCCGGATCGACGCGTTCGCGGCCGACGGCGCCGCACCGGAGGGCCCGCCCGTCTACGCCCGGCTCGGCAACCCGACCGTCGCCCGCTTCGAGACCGCCCTCGCCCGCCTCGAAGGCACCGAGAGCGCGGTCGCGTTCGCCAGCGGCATGGCCGCGCTGAGCGCCGTACTGCTGGTACGGAACGCGATGGGCCTGCGCCATGTCGTCGCCGTACGTCCCCTGTACGGCTGCAGCGACCATCTCCTCACCGCCGGGCTGCTGGGCTCCGAGGTGACCTGGGTCGACCCTGCGGGTATAGCGGACGCCCTGCGTCCCGACACGGGCCTGGTGATGGTCGAATCCCCGGCCAACCCGACGCTCGCCGAACTCGACCTGCGGGCCGTCGCGCACGCCTGCGGCTCCGTCCCGCTGCTCGCCGACAACACCTTCGCCACGCCCGTGCTGCAACGCCCCGCCGAACACGGCGCGCGCCTGGTTCTGCACAGTGCGACCAAGTACCTGGGCGGACACGGTGACGTGATGGCGGGTGTGGTGGCCTGCGACGAGGAGTTCGCCCGGCGGCTGCGCCAAGTGCGGTTCGCCACGGGCGGTGTCCTGCATCCGCTGGCCGGCTATCTGCTGCTGCGTGGTCTGTCGACCTTGCCCGTACGGGTCCGGGCCGCGTCCTCGAACGCGGCCGAACTGGCCCGCCGCCTCGCCGCCGACCCGCGCGTCGCCCGTGTCCACTACCCGCGCATCGGCGGCGCCATGATCGCCTTCGAGGTCCACGGCGACCCCCACGAGGTCATCGCCGGGGTCCGTCTGATCACCCCCGCGGTGAGCCTCGGCAGCGTCGACAGCCTCATCCAGCATCCGGCCTCCATCAGCCACCGCATCGTGAACCCGGAGGACCGTCGCGACGCCGGGGTCAGCGACCGGCTGCTGCGGCTGTCGGTGGGGCTGGAGGACGTGGAGGACCTTTGGGCCGACTTGGAGGGGGCGTTGGGTTCGGCGGAGGAGGGGGCGGGGTGGTCCTTGGCGGTGGGCATGGGGCGGGGTGCGGTTTGAGGGCGGCGCGCCTCGTTCGGGACTGTGACTGACTCCCGGACTCCGGACTCTGGAATCCGGACTCCCGGATTCTTGGGCTCTTGGTGCGCCGGGGGGGGGGGGGGGGGGGGGGGGGGGGGGGGGGGGGGGGGGGGGGGGGGGGGGGGGGGGGGGGGGGGGGGGGGGAGATGGGGCGCCTCACGCCACCTTCGCCCCCCTGACCCCGGGGGACCG
>NZ_JBVHXR010000031.1:0-91848 GCF_055569295.1 Streptomyces sp. NPDC029292 | reverse complement strand
TGGGCGCTCTCAACGTTCTACGGGCCGGGCTGGTCCGTCGCGACGCCAACCTGGCATAGCGAGAAGCCCCGTCCCTCAGGACGGGGAGGAGTCACCAAGTCAGCCGCTGCGAGCCGGACTTGCTCACGCCGAGCCCGCTCCTCGGCCGTCAGCCCACCGCCATCGGGATACCTCATCCCTCCGACATGGCGCGGCCCACGCCAACCGTCACGACCCGGCGTAACCCGCACCGTTAAATATCTCTAGAAGAACCCAAGTTTCTTTGGGCTGTAGGAACAAAGAACGTTCTTCGTCTGCTTGTGGTACACGGCCTCACTCGCTCCCGACCTGCGGAAATGGGCAGAATCGCCCACTGTGAAACCGAGTTGGCCCGCGTCTGGTCCGGATCTTGGTGTGCGGTGCCAAGGGGGACGCGGCACTCCATGGCGCAGATTGTCGAAAATGACTCTTCACGTCCACGTGATCTAGGGCGGGGCCGTTTGCGCAGGTGGGCGCCTTGTGGTCCAGGTGTGTCGACTGTGTTGGTGAGACGCGTGTGATGGCAAGTGAGCGGTGAGGAACCCTCGCCGGGCTGGCCCCGGTGGGGGTTTCTGAGTTCGAGGGCCGCGCCACTGCTTGTTGATGCACCGCTCGACCGTGTTGCGCTGCTTGTAGACCTCACGGTCGAAGGCCGGCGGCCGTCCACCGGATCTGCGGCACCACTGCACGAATGCCCCGACGGCTGAGGTGAGTTCGGATGGCTCGCGAGGAGTACGCCCTGTTGGTCAGGACCGCATCTGGCGTCGTGCGGAGGCGGCCGATCCGCCTGGGAACCCGCAAACGGGCCATGACCTGTGGGGGCGGGGGCGTCCCCGGCCGGTCCGCCGCGGGAGCGTCCGAGGGCGTGGTCATGCGGCTCGCCGGGCGGGGCCCGTTTGTGCGGGCTCCGGCGGCGTGCTGGTGAGCGCGCACGATCGTGGAGTCGACGGCGACGACCCGGTCGAGGTCGCCCTCGGCGTCTGCCTCCGCAAGTAGAGCGGTGAAGATCCGTTCCCACATGCCGTCGACCGCCCACACCCGCAACCACCGCCCCGTGCTCACCGACAAGAGCCGCCGGACAGGCCCTGAGCGCGGCCCCGTTGGCAGTGCCGGGACGCCTCGGGGTTGCCGGTGCGGCAGCCCGGAGAACTCCCGTCATCACAGGTCACAAGGCACGCCTTCGTCGCCATGGCACCCGCAGGCGTTCACCGATCCGTGGACCCATCTTCAAATCGTGGGCACAAATTCCACACACACCTCTCTTCAGGCGGGTCCCGATGGTCTAGATTGACCGTGCTTCACATGCGGGGACACGAGGCGACAAATGATGATCTATGGGTCTGATGCTACGGACAGCCAGCAGTTGCGTCTCCGGCACCAGACGTGGGGGTGATCAGTTCTTGGAGCCCGAGAGGGGCTTTGGGTCGGGGGAGC
The DNA here is from genome assembly GCF_055569295.1 of Streptomyces sp. NPDC029292. Classification (NCBI taxonomy): domain Bacteria; kingdom Bacillati; phylum Actinomycetota; class Actinomycetes; order Kitasatosporales; family Streptomycetaceae; genus Streptomyces; species Streptomyces sp. NPDC029292. The sequence continues at coordinate 90,396 of NZ_JBVHXR010000031.1, read as the reverse complement.
ACCCGAGGTTTCGACGGGTTCCCGCGCACCTCGAGAGGCTGGCAGGACATGCGAGTCTGCTGCCGCCAAGGCGGGTTGTTCACGTAGCGCTGAAGTAGCCGCGATGTCATGCGTGGGGGGCGGGGGCCTCCTGCGGGGAGGAGCAGCGCGGCGCGGGGGGCGGGGGGCCTCCCGAGGGGAGGAAGCGTGCGGGGGGCGGGGGCCTCCCGGGGGGAGGAACAGTGTTGGGCGACCACGTCGTACCACTGGGGACCGGGGGGGTTCTGTGCGGCAGGGGGGATTAGTCGGCCCTTTTTCGTCGGCGCGCGGGAGTCTGGCGAGTGGGGCAATCAGCCAGCCCGCGATCGATTGGGAGCAGCGGTACCGCCGTACCGTGATCACTAGCGATACCGTGGCCACCGCCTTGGTGGTGGCGGCGATCGGCAACTTCTTCGGGGCGCGGGACGCGGCCAACTGGCACGAGAAGTGGGGAATTCTCGCGTTCGGCACCGAGCTGCTGGTGCTGGGGGCGCTTGCGGTGAGCCGGGCGTGGGCTCCGGCCGTGCTCGGCCAGGGCGCCGAGGAATTCCGCCGGCTCGGACGCTCACTGTTCACGGCGACCGTCGTACTGGCGCTCGGCGGGATCGCCCTCACCTCGCGCAACATCAAGCTCTGGATCTTCGTCGCGATCCCCGCGCTCGCGCTCGTCACCATGACCGCGCGGTATCTGCTCCGCCTCAGGCTGCACAAACAGCGGAAGGAAGGACGGTGCCTGAGACCGGTGCTCGCTGCCGGGAGCCCGGCCACCGTGCGCGACCTGATCACCCGCACCCGCAAGTTCCCGCACCTCGGTTGGCGGGTGGATGCGGTGTGCACGACGGACGGTCTCGGGCTCGACGGTGACCAAGTGGACGGAGTGCCGGTCGTCGGCCTGCTGGCGGACGTCGCCAAGCACGTCTGCCACGACGGCTACCGTGTCGTGGCGGTCACACCGGACCCGCACTGGTCACCGGACCGGCTGCAGCGGCTGGCTTGGAATCTCGAAGGCAGCGATGCCGAGATGATCGTGGCCCCCGTGCTGATGGAGGTGGCCGGCCCGCGGCTGCACGTCGATGCGGTGCTCGGGATCCCGCTGCTGCGGGTCAGCATGCCGACCTTCACCGGGGGTCGCCGGGCGATCAAAGGGGTCGTCGATCGGGTGGGCGCGGCGGTCCTGCTGGTGCTGTTCGCGCCGCTGATGGTGCTCGTCGGGCTGTTCGTGCTGGTGGACAGTCGGGGCGGGGCGTTCTACCGCCAGCGCAGGGTCGGCAAGGACGGCCGCGAGTTCACCATTCTCAAGTTCCGCACCATGGTCACCGGGGCTCACGGGGCACGTGCCGAGCTGGCCGACCGCAACGAGGGCGCCGGCCTGCTGTTCAAGCTCCGCCGGGATCCGCGGGTGACCCGGGTGGGATCAGTGCTGCGCCGGTACTCGATCGATGAGCTCCCGCAGCTTTTCAACGTGCTCACCGGATCGATGTCGCTCGTCGGTCCGCGGCCTCCGTTGCCGGAGGAGTCCGCCGCGTACGGCCCGGACATCCGGCGGCGGCTGCTGGTCAAGCCCGGGCTCACCGGCCTGTGGCAGATCAGCGGACGCAGCGACCTGCCATGGGAGGAGGCGGTCCGCCTCGACCTGCGGTACGTGGAGGACTGGTCGCTCGCCCTGGACACAGTGATCTTGTGGAAGACGCTGCGTGCGGTGCTCCACGGGCAGGGGGCGTACTGATGCGCGGGGGACGGCGACGCCGTACAGCCGGCGCGCGGACCGCAGGCCACAAGGGCCTGCCTGGGGGGAGGAACGCGTCATGAGAGTCAGCGTTTTCGGGCTCGGCTACGTGGGCTGTGTGTCGGCCGCGTGCCTGGCCAGCATGGGGCACGAGGTCATCGGGGTGGACGTGAACCAGGTGAAGGTCGACCTGGTCAACGACGGCAAGGCCCCGGTGGTCGAGGAGCGGATCGGCGAGCTCATCGCCGAGGTCGTGCGGACCGGAGCGTTGCGCGCCACCGGCGACGTCCGCGAGGCGATCACGGGCAGTGAGGTGTCACTGGTCTGCGTGGGCACGCCGTCGGAGCCCAACGGCAGCCTGTGCACCACGTATCTGGAGCGGGTCACCGAGGAGATCGGCGCTGTGCTGGCCGAGCGGGGCGGGCGGCAGACCGTCGTGTTCCGCAGCACCATGCTCCCGGGCACCTGCCTGAACCTGTTGGTCCCGATCCTGGAGAAGTCCGCCGGCGGCACGGCCGGGGCGGACTTCGGGGTCGCGGTCAATCCGGAGTTCCTGCGCGAGGGCACGAGCGTGCGGGACTTCTTCGACCCGCCCAAGACCGTCATCGGCGAGCTCGACACGGCAAGCGGCGACGCGGTGATGGCGCTGTACGACGGCTTGCCCGGCGAGGTGTTCCGGGTGCCGGTCCCGACGGCCGAGGCGATCAAGTACGCGGACAACGCGTTCCACGGCCTCAAGATCGGCTTCGCGAACGAACTGGGCGCGGTGTGCCAGGCGCTGGGGGTGGACTCGCACCAGGTGATGGACGTGTTCCTGGCCGACCGCAAGCTGAACATCAGCCCCGCCTACCTGCGGCCCGGCTTCGCCTTCGGTGGCTCCTGCCTGCCCAAGGACCTGCGCAGCCTGGTGTACGCGGCGCAGCGGGCCGACGTCTCGGTGCCCATCCTCTCCCACGTGCTGCCCTCCAACTCCGACCATCTGCAACGCGCGGTGGAGCTGGTCGAGCGCACCGGAAAGCGCCGGGTGGGCCTGTTCGGGCTGTCCTTCAAACCCGGCACCGACGACCTCCGCGAGAGCCCGCTCGTCGAGCTGGCGGAGAGGCTCTTCGGCAAGGGTTACGACCTCAAGATCTACGACGCCAACGTGAGCCTCTCCCGGCTGATCGGCGCGAACCGCGAGTACATCGAGACCCGGCTGCCGCACCTCGCGCAGCTGCTCGCGGACTCCGTCGACGAGGTGCTCGAGCACGCAGAGGTGTGTCTGGTCGGGACCCGGGATCCAGCTGTGCTGTCGGCGCTGCCCCATGGCGGCGACGGCCCGATGATCGTCGACCTCATCCACCTTCCCGACGCCGAGACGCGCCGCACAGAACCGGGGTACATAGGCCTTGCTTGGTAACGCAATCAGCGGCGACGGGTCGAACCGACGCGCGCTGATCCTGGTGGAGAACCTGTCGGTGCCGTTCGACCGACGGGTGTGGCAGGAGTGCACGACGCTGCGCGACGCGGGCTGGACGGTGCACGTCATCTGTCCCCGGGGGGAGAAGCGGGACACGGAACCGGAGGCGGAGATCGACGGGGTGCGGATCCACCGCTACCCGTTGCGCGCGGCCACCGGAGGACCGGCCGGCTACCTGCGGGAGTACGGATCGGCGTTGTGGCACACGGCCCGGCTGGCCCGCAAGGTCGGCCCGGTCGACGTGGTCCACGCCTGCAACCCGCCCGACCTGTTGTTCCTGCCGGCACTGTGGCTGAAGCGGCGCGGCGCGCGGTTCGTCTTCGACCAGCACGACCTGGTACCCGAGCTGTACCTCTCCCGGTTCGACCGCGGCGAGGATCTGCTCTACCGCGCCGTGTGCGCGCTGGAACGGCGGACCTACCGGGCCGCGGACGTCGTGCTCGCCACGAACGAGAGCTACCGGGACGTCGCGATGCGCCGTGGCGGCCTGCGGCCGGAGGACGTTTTCGTGGTGCGCAGCGCGCCCCAGATCGACCGGTTCCAACCGGTGCCGCCCGAGCCGGAGTTGAAGCGCGGCAAGCCCCATCTGCTGTGTTACCTCGGCGTCATGGGCCCTCAGGACGGCGTCGACTACGCCTTGCGGGCCCTCGCGAAGCTGCGCGACGAGCTCGGGCGGACCGACTGGCATGCGGTGTTCGTCGGCTCCGGCGACGCCTTCGACGCGATGGTGGAGCTGTCCCGGCAGCTCGGTCTCACCAAGCAGGTGCAGTTCACCGGGCGCGTTCCGGACGCCGACCTGGTGCGCTACCTGTCCACCGCGGACGTGTGCCTCTCTCCCGACCCGCGCAATCCGCTCAACGACGTGTCGACCATGAACAAGGTCCTGGAGTACATGGCCATGGGTCGGCCGATCGTCTCGTTCGACCTCAAGGAGGCGCGCGTCTCCGCCGGTGACGCCGCCGTCTACGCGCCCGCCAACGACGAGGCCGAATTCGCCAAGCTCATCGCGGTGTTGCTGGACGATCCGGAGAAGCGGGCCCGGATGGGCAGGATCGGCCAGGAGCGGATCAGCGGGCAGCTTTCCTGGCGCAACTCGCAGGCATCGCTGCTCGCCGCCTACGCCGCCGCGTGCCGTGACCGCACCGCGGTGTCGGTGGGCGACCTGGTCAGCACAGGGAAGAGGCAGCGGCGTTGAGCGAAGACACGATCCGCCTCGTCACGATCGGGCGGATACTCCGTCGGCGGTGGCGGCTTCTGACCGTCCTCACCGTGGTGGGCGCACTCGTCGGCTACGGCACCTCGGTGGCGGTGTTCCCGCCGCGTTACACGGCGTCGGCACCGGTACTGCTGCCGGGGCAGTGGGAGGAGCGCGAGCTGCTCACTCAGGTGGACATCGCCACCAGTTCGGCGGTGGTCGACCGCGCGGCCGCCGCTCTCCACTGGTCCGGCGTCACCGGCACCGAGCTGCGGGACGACGTGAGCGCCAAGGCCGCCGACGGGAACATCATCACGATCTCGGGTACGGCCGACACCCCGGAGCGCGCGCAGCAGCTCTCCGACCGGGTGGCCCAGCAGTTCGTGCAGTTCGCCGCGCAGATCACGGGCAGCGGCGCCGACGCCGGAACGGCTACGGGAGCCGAGGCGCTGCGGAAGCAGGTGGCGGAGACCAACCGCCGCATCACCGACCTGGCCAAGGCGGCCGATCCGGGCCAGACCGTGGAGAGCGTGCAGGCCCGTACCGCGCTCGAGAACCTGCGCACCTCGCTGGAGGAGGCCATGAAGAAGCTGGACGAGGCCGACCCGGCGACCAACAAGGCAGGCTTGGTCGTCATGGGTCCTGCGGCCCGGCCGACCGGCGAGGCGGCGCCGACGAGGATGCAGCTCATCGTGGGCGGGGCGCTGCTGTTCTTCCTGCTCGCGGTCATCGGCCATCTCGTCGCCGCACGGGTGAATCGCCGACTGCGCACCGAAGCGGAGATCGCCGCGGCGCTGGGCTCGGCGCTGCTGGGTACCGTCGACGTGCCTGAAGAACGGGGCGCGCACCGGCCGGAAGGCGGGGGCCCACGAGGCTGGATCCGCCGGCTCCTCGGCGTCGACACCCGGTGGGACATACCGACCCCGCAGAAGTCCGGCGACGAGGCCGGCAGACGGCTCCGCTACCGGCGGGTGTGCGCTCGCCTGAGGGACCGACTGCCGGGCGACCAGCGGCTGTTGGTCGTCGTACCGGACGGCGACGAGATCGCCCGCCGGGCCGCGGGGCAGCTCGTGGCCGAGGCCAGGAGCCATCCGCCGCTCCGGGTGGTGGAGGTGTCGGTGGACCGGCCGATGGTGCCGGACCGCGACACCGAGTCCGGTGCCCTGGTGGTCCTCAGCGCGGGCAGCTGGACCGCGGAGGAGCTCGCCGGCATCGCCGAGGCGTGCGCGGACGGCAGGCACGAGGTCGTCGGCGTCGTCCTCGCCGGCACGGTCCAGGCCCGCCCCACGCGGTCTGCCGCCCATCCTCCGGACGACGCCACTCTGGCGCTCGCGGTGCGCGGCCACGCGACGGGAGGTTCAGCGTGACGACGAGCACGACTTCGGAGTCGTCTGCAGCCGCTCCGCTGTTCGACCTGCAGGCGCTGGTGGTGGCGGTGCGCAGGCGCCGTCGCATCTGGTGCGCCATGGCGCTGTTGGGACTGCTGGCCGGCGCGGCGGTGGCGGTCCTGCTGCCGCCGCCGCCGAGCGCGGTGACCAAGGTGCTGGTCGCGCATGAGGAGGATCAGCCGAACGACACCGGAACGCTGATCCGCACCGACGTCCAGCTGCTGGGGACCACGCGGATCGCGGAGCTGGCCCTACGGTCCCTCAAGTCCCCGGAAAAAACTGAGGACTTCATGCGGGACTACCGGGGTACTGGCCTGACCAACAACCTGCTGCAGATCGATGTGACAGGTGACAGCGACGCGGATGCGGTGGCCCGGGCCAAGGCGCTGGCCGATGCGTTCGTCGCGGACCATGTGAGGCGGATGCGGGAAGCCGCGCAAGCCGAGTCCAAGGCCCTGCTCGACCAGCGTGACCGCATGCGGGACGAGCTCGCCCAGGTCAACAAGGCGATAGGAGACCGATCGCCGGACAGCGACCCGAATGCGTCGGCGAGCATCGAGTCGCTCTTCGCCCGCCGGGCCGAGCTCAACTCGCGGATCGCCGATTTCGACCAGCGCGCCGCGGAGGCGCGCACCGGCACACCCAAGGTCGTCGCCGGCACGCAGATCGTGGACGCCCCGCGCGCGGTGCGACACTCCCTGCCCAAGGCCGCTGTCACCAACGCCGCGATCGGGCTCGTCCTCGGGCTCGTCCTCGGGCTCGCGCTGGCCGCGGTCGGCACGGTGGTGGCGGACCGCCCCGTGTTGCGCCGGGACATCGCGGCGAACCTGGGCGCCTCGGTCATCGCGGAGCTGCCCCGCCGGTCGGGCAGGCTGTGGCGGCGCCGAAGGACCCGGGTGGCACGCGAACGGCTCACCGTGACCCTTGCCCGCACCGTGCGCGGCTCCGCGGAACCGGTGTCGCTGCTGGAACTGGGCTGTGCGCGCAGCACGAGCGTGATCGCCCTGGCCCTCGCCAGGGCACTGGCGGCGGAGGGGCCGGTGGTCATCGTCGACGGTCTGCCCGGCCCGCAGCTCGCGAAGCGTCGCCCGAAGTCAGGAGACCCCACCGTGGTCAGCGGCGAGCGTGCGGCGGCCGTGTCCCATCAGGAGCGCCGGATCGGCGTCGGCTCGGTCGCGCCCGGCACCGCGTGGACCGACCTCCAGTACCTCGGCACTCAGACCGTGGTTGTCGTGCGTGCCGGGCACGGCAGCGCCGCATGGCTGCACACCGTGGCGCGGCAGCTCGCAGACCAGCGCATTCCGGTGATCGGTGTGGTGCTGATCGACCCCGATCCGCGTGACCGGACCGACGGCACGCTGTGGGACGGGCTGCACACCGCGCTGCGCGGCCGGAACGAGATACCGGCCCGGCAGAACGGAACGGGCCAACGGCTGACGGAGCGGCTGCCGGTGTGGGCCGCACGGGGCCCGGACAACGACCAGGAAGCGCGGTAGGACATGTGTGGCATCGCAGGCACTTACCGATGGCCGGACGGGAAGGCCGTGACCGACCGGCTCACCGATACCCTCGCCCATCGTGGTCCGGACGGGGCGGGCCGGTACGGTCACCCCGTCGGTGACGGCGAAGTGCAGCTCGGGCACCGCCGGTTGTCCATCATCGACCTGTCCGAGACCGGCGCCCAGCCGATGGTCAAGGGCGGCCTCGTCCTGACGTACAACGGCGAGCTGTACAACGCGCCCGAGCTGCGTGCCGAGCTGGCAGCCGTCGGGGTGCGCTTCCGCGGTACCTCCGACACCGAGGTGCTCCTTGAGGCCTGGCGGCGCTGGGGCACGGACTGCCTGCCCCGGCTGCGCGGCATGTTCGCGTTCGGGATCTTCGACGAGCGAACCGGTGAACTGGTGCTGGCCCGGGACCAGTTGGGTATCAAGCCGCTGTTCCTGCTCCGGCGCGGCGAGGGTCTGGTGTTCGCCTCCGAGCTCAAGGCGCTCGCCGCCGCGACCGGCGGGACGCTGGAGGTGGACCATGCGGCGCTGGTGGCCTCGCTGCTGTACTACTGGGTGCCGGACTCACGGTGCGCGTTCCGCGAAGCGGAGAAGCTGCCGCCGGGGAGCTGGCTGAGGTGCCGGCCCGATGGCCGGGTGGAGCGCGGCCGGTTCTGGCACCTGAGGGACGTCGCCGCCGAGGGCCAGGAGCGAGCCCGGGCCGGCGAGCAGCCGGACGTGGCCGCCATCGTCGAGGAGTCGACCCGGCGCCACCTGCTCTCCGACGTACCCGTGGCGACCTTCCTCTCCGGCGGCCTCGACTCCAGCTACCTGACCGCGCTGGCGGCCCGCGACCGACCCGGGATCTCCGCTTACACGATCGGGTTCCGCGCCGAGGACGCCAAGTTCGAGGCGATGCCGGACGACCTGCGCTATGCCCGGCAGGTGGCCGAGCGGTTCGGCGTCGACCTGCATGAGATCGAGATCGCCCCGAACGTGCTCGACCTGCTGCCGCAGATGACGTACCACCTGGACGAGCCGATCGGTGACCCCGCCGCGATCAACACGTTCCTGATCTGCTCGGCCGCCCGGGAGGCCGGGGTCAAGGTGATGCTCTCGGGGATGGGCGCCGACGAGCTGTTCGCCGGGTACCGCAAGCACCTGGCCAACCTGCTCGCGCTGCGCTACCAGCGCGTCCCGCGGCCCCTGCGGCGCGGCCTGTCCAGGGCCGTGGACCGGCTGCCGGTCGCCACGAGCCACCGGGGGTACCGGTCGGTGCGCTTCGCGAAGCGGTTCCTGTCCTTCGCCGATCTGCCGGAGGAGACCGCGTTCCGGCGCAGCTACACCATGTACGACCAGGCCGAGCTGCTCGCCCTGGTCAATCCGGACCTGGCCGGGACGGTCGAGGACGTGCTGACCGAGCATGCGGACATCTACCAGGACAACGACCTCGACGACTTCGTCAACCGCATGTGCCTGGGCGACGCCCGGATGTTCCTGCCGGGCCTGAACCTCGCTTACACGGACCGGTCGAGCATGGCCGCCTCGACCGAGGTGCGGGTGCCGTACGTGGACGTCGAGGTGGTCAAGGCGGCGTTCGCCGTGCCCGGCGACCGCAAGATCGTCGGACGACAGGGCAAGGCCGTCCTCAAGGAGGCGGCCACCTCGATCCTGCCCCGGGAGATCGTGTACCGGCCGAAGGGCCTGTTCAGCGCCCCGCTGCGCGCCTGGATGAGCCGGGATCTGGCACCGCTGGTGCGCGAGGTGGTCAACGACGGCGTGCTCGTCAACTCCGGGCTCCTGCGCCGCGACGCGCTGGCGCGCATGGTCGCCGAGGACGCCGCCGGGCAGCGGGACTTCTCCAAGCATCTGTGGCATGTGCTGACGCTCGAGTACTGGTATCGCGACGCGACCTCTGGCTCCGGCCAGAGCCAAGCGGCTTGACGGCGTAGAAACAAGAGGAGCTCGGGTGAAACAGGTTGTTCAGAACTACAAGAGCGGCGAGCTGGCGGTGCTCGACGTGCCGGTGCCGGGGTGCAAGCCGGGCGGTGTGCTGGTCCGCACCGCCTACTCGCTGATATCCACCGGGACCGAGCTCATGAAGGTGTCCGAGGCCGGCATGTCGATGCTGGGCAAGGCCCGCTCCCGGCCGGACCAGGTGGCCAAGGTCATGCAGAGCGTGGCCACCAACGGGGTGCCCGCCACCTACCGCAAGGTGATGGGCAAGCTGGACTCCTACACGCCGCTGGGCTACTCGCTGTGCGGGGTGGTCGAGCAGGTCGGCACCGGGATCGACGATGTGAAGGTCGGCGACCTCGTGGCCTGCGCCGGCAACGAGCACGCGTTGCACGCCGAGCTGAACTGGGTGCCGAAGAACCTCTACGCCCCGGTCTCCGACGGGCTCGCGCCGCGGCACGCGGCCTTCGGCACCGTCGGGTCGATCGCGATGCAGGGCGTCCGCCAAGGCGAGCCGCAGCTCGGCGAGGTGGCGCTGGTCATCGGCCTCGGGCTGATCGGGCAGTTGGTGGCGCAGCTCCTCACCGCCTCGGGGGTCCGCGTCGTCGGGGCCGACCCCGACCCGGTGCGCTGCGAACTCGCCGAGCGCCTGGGCGCCGCGGCCTGCGGCGATCCCGCGTCCGCGGCCGTGGAAGCCGCCGTCGCCGAACTCACCGGCGGTCACGGCGTGGACCAGGTGTACCTGGCCGCCGGCGGCGGCAGCAACCAGCCCGTCGAGCTGGCCGCCCGGCTCTGCCGGGACCGCGGCCGGGTCGTCGACATCGGCAAGTGCCGCCTGGACCTGCCGTGGAACGCGTACTACGAGAAAGAGCTCGACGTCCGGTTCTCCCGCTCGTACGGCCCTGGGCGCTACGACCCGGAGTACGAGCTCGAGGGCCGGGACTACCCGATCGGCTACGTGCGCTGGACCGAGCGCCGCAACCTGGCGTGCTTCCTCGATCTCCTCGCCCGCGGCAGCGTCGACGTGGAGCCCCTGGTCTCCCACATCGCCGACTTCGATTACGCCGTCGAGACGTACCAGAGCCTGAAGGACGGCGAACTGAAGGCCGTGGCCGTGTTGTTCCGGTACCCCGAGCAGAAAGAGGAAGCGGGGGAGGCGGAGCCCCCGGCGGTGGCCGTGCCCGCGGTGCGACGCGGCGCCGGAGCGTCCACCCCGGCCCGGTCCGCCAAGGCGCCGGTACGGCTTGCGTTCGTCGGCGCGGGAAACTACGCGACGTCGATGCTGCTGCCGCACCTGGCACAGCGCGACGGCGTCGAGTTGTCGACCGTCGTCACCACGACGGCGCTGTCCGCGGCCAACGCGCAGCGGAAGTTCGGCTTCGCCGAGGCGACCACCGATCTCGACGCCGTGCTCGGCGACAAGTCCATCGACGCGGTGTTCGTGGTCACCCGGCACAGCTCGCACGCCGAACTGACCCGAAGGGCACTGCTGGCCGGCAAGACCGTCTTCGTGGAGAAGCCCCTGGCCCTCACCGAGGACGAACTGGCCAGCGTGCTCGCGGCGGTGGAGGAGTCCGGCAACGACCGGCTGCAGGTGGGCTTCAACCGCCGGTTCGCGCCGCTGCTGCAGGAGGCCCGGCAGAGGTTCGGCGCCCGGAGCGGTCCGGCGAGCCTGCGCTACCTGGTCAACGCGGGCCGGCTGCAGCACGGCAGCTGGTACCTCCAACAGGGCACCGAGGGCTCGCGGTTCGCCGGCGAGGGCGGACACTTCATCGACACGGCCAGCTGGCTGCTGGAGGCCGACCCGGTCTCGGTGTACTCGGTCGCCACGTCCGGCAACGAGGACTTGCAGGTCGTGCTGCGCTATCCGGACGGGTCCACCGCCACCATCAGTTACGTCACCACCGGCGCGCCCGGCTTCCCCAAGGAGACGCTGGACCTGGTCGCGGACGGCAAGGTGCTGCGGCTCGACGACTTCGTCCGGGCCTCGGTTTACGGCCGCAAGCGGTGGGTCAGTTCGCGGCTGCCCAAGGCCCGGGACAAGGGCCAGAACGCCGAACTGGCCTCGTTCATCAAGGCAGTTCGGACCGGCGGGCCGATGCCAGTGCCGCTGGAGTCGCTGGTCGCCACCACGGCGGCCACCCTCGCCGTGCAGGCCGGCCTGGCGGGCGGCGCGCCGGTGACGTTGGCGAGGGCGCGATGACCATGAGCGCGGGCTGGTACCTGCGGCGGCTGTCCCGGATGGGACCGCGGGAGGTCGGCGGCCGGGCGGGCGACGCGGTGCGCAGGCGGCGGTGGCGGTCGGCGCGGCCGGCCTGCCCGAGGGTGACCGGCGCCCGGTTCACCGCGGTACTGCCCGCCGGGACGATCGCCGCAATACCTCCGGACGCCGCGAAACGTCTCATCGCCGAGGCGGACCGGCTGATGTACGGGCACGCCGAGTATTTCGGGGTGGTCCGCGACGACCTGGCCGACCCGGACTGGTGGTGCGACCCGAAGACCGGGCGCCGGGCTCCGTGGGGCTACGCCTTCGACGTGCCGTACCGGAACGAGGACGCGGTCGGGGACATCAAGCAGATCTGGGAGCTGTCCCGGCATCAGTACCTCACCGTGCTCGCCGCCGCTTACGCGATCACCGGGAACGAGCGGTACGCCGAGCGAGTGGCCGAGCACCTGCGGTCGTGGTGGGCGGCCAACCCACCGCTGCGCGGCGTGCACTGGATCAGCGGCATCGAGCTGGGCATCCGGCTGCTGTCCTGGGTGTGGATCCGCCGGCTGCTCGACGGCTGGCCGGGCGCGGCCGGGCTGTTCGAGGGCAACCCGGTGGCGCTGAAGCAGATCTGGCACCACCAGCGCTGGCTGGCCGCCTTCCCCAGCCGGGGGTCTTCGGCGAACAACCACGTCATCGCCGAGGCCGCCGGGCAGTTCGCCGCAGCCTGCGCGTTCGGGTGGTTCCCCTCCTCGGCACGTTGGAGAGCCGACGCGCTGCGGTCGCTGGAGCGACACCTGCGCAGCAACACCTTCGACTCCGGCCTCAACCGCGAGCTGGCCACCGAGTATCACGGACTCGTGCTGGAGCTCGGCCTGGCCGCGGTGGCCGAGGCGGATGCCGCCGGCGTGCCGGTCCCCGCGTCGATCCGGCTGGTACTGCTGCGGATGACCGACGCGCTCGCGGCCATCGTGGACAGCCGGCTACGGCCGCCGCGCCAGGGGGACGCGGACGACGGGCACGGTCTGGTCGTGGACGGTGCGGGCACCGACCGCTGGGCCTCGCTGCTGGCCACCGGGGACGCCGTGTTCGGTCGGCTCGCCTGGTGGCCGGCGGTCACCGGCACCGATGTGCGCACCCAGCTGCTGGCCGCGCTCATCCGGCCGTACGCGAATAATGGAACCGCACCGGCCGTGACCCGACCGGCAAGCCGACCGGCCCACTTCGCCGACGCGGGCATGACCATCCTGCGCGGTCCGGAGGAGATCTGGTGCCGCTGCGACGGCGGTCCACACGGCTTCCTGTCCATCGCCGCGCATGCCCACGCCGACGCGCTGTCCGTGGAGGTCCGGCACGACGGGGTGGACGTGCTCGCCGACCCGGGGACGTTCTGCTACCACGGGCAACCCGAGTGGCGGCAGTACTTCCGCTCGACCCTCGGCCACAACACCCTGCAGCTGGACGGCAGTGACCAGTCCGTCTCCGGCGGGCCGTTCCTGTGGACCGGGCATGCCCGCAGCCGCGTCCTGGCCGCGGACACATCCGACGAGGGTGTGGCCCGCTGGTGTGCCGAGCACGACGGTTACCAGCGCACTGATGGCGCAGTGCACCGCCGCCGGGTGGAGCTGACGGCCGCGAGCCAGGAGCTGACGGTGGTCGACGAGGTACGCGGCCCGCGCCGGGCCGAGGTGCAGCTGGCGTTCCACCTCGGCCCGGCGATCGCCGCGGACCTGGCGGACCACCGGGCCGTGCTCACCTGGACCCGGGACGGCGAGGACCGCTCCGCGGTGCTCGACCTGCCCGGGCAGCTGTCCTGGCGGGCGCACCGCGGCGAGACCGCCCCGCCGCTGGGTTGGTACTCCGCCGGTTTCGGGCGCAAGGAACCCACCATCACGCTGGTCGGCACCGGTTTCGCCGACGGCGTGGAGGGGTTCACCACCGTGCTCAGGTTCCGCGGCTAGGGGGGCGCGTGGGGACCAAGAGGCGGCACTGGGCGTTGGCGGCGGCACCGCTGGCGCTGGCCCTGCTGGCGACGACCGGCTGTGAGAGCACGTCGGGAGCCAAGGCGGACCCGAAGGCCGTGCCATCCGCGTCCGCAGCCCGATCCGTGGCCCGGGTGTGCGCCAAGCCCGCGGCCGGGCCGGCGAAGGCGCCGGCGGGCGCGGTGACGGTCGACCCCGCGGTGGTCGGTGACCTGGCAGCGAAGACCAAGAGCAGCCCCCCGAACACCACGTTCTGGCTTCGCCCGGGCCGGCACAGGCTCGATCCGGACCGCTATGCCCAGGTCATCCCCAAGGAGGGGGACCGCTACCTCGGTGCGCAGGGCGCGGTGCTCGACGGCCGGAAGAAGAACCAGTACGCGTTCGGCGGCAGCGCCCGCAACGTCACCATCCGCTACCTGACCGTGCAACGTTTCGTGGCGCCGCCCGACGAGGGTGTGGTCAACCATGACTCGGCCGACGGGTGGGTGATCGAAGACGCGACGATCCAGCACAACGACGGTGCCGGGCTGATGGCCGGTGCCCGCCAGAAGGTCCGCGCCAATTGCCTGCGCGAAAACGGTCAGTACGGCATGAACGCCTACAAGGCCAACGGCCGTATCAGTGGCCTGGTGGTCGAAGGCAACGAGATCGTGGGCAACAACACCGGCGACTGGGAGCGGCGGCGGGAGGGCTGCGGCTGCACCGGAGGCATCAAGTTCTGGGCCGTCAACGGCGCCGACGTGCGCGGCAACTGGGTGCACGACAACCGCGGAACAGGGTTGTGGGCGGACACCAACAACAACGACTTCCGCATCGAGAACAACGTGCTCGAGGCCAACGACGGTGCCGCGCTGATCTACGAGACCAGCTACAACGCGGTCATCCGGAACAACACGATCCGGCGGAACAACTGGGTCGAGGGCCGCAGGGAAGCCGACCGCGGCGACAACTTCCCGTACGCGACCGTCTACTTGTCCGAGTCCGGCGGCGAACCACGGATCAAAGCCCGCACCGACAAGATCGAGATCTACCGGAACGTGCTGGAGAACAACTGGTCCGGGATCACCCTGTGGGAGAACGCCGACCGGTTCTGCAACAGCCCGGCCAACACCTCGTCCGGTGACTGCACCTTGCTGGTGCGGGACACCGACCGCTGCGCGAAGCCGGCGATCGCCAAGCCACCGCTCTTCGCCGACTGCCGGTGGAAGACCCAGCGGGTGGACATCCACGACAACCGCTTCGTGCTGGACAAGTCCGTCGTCAAGTGCACGGCGAAGTGCGACCGCATGGCGGTCCTTGCCAACTACGGCACCTATCCGGACTGGTCGCCGTACCAGGGCGAGGGCGTGGCTGAAGCGATTACCACCAAGCAGCACAACCGCTGGCACGACAACGTCTACCTCGGACCATGGAAGTTCGTCGCCCGCGACCCGAGCCAGGTGCTCGACTTCGGGCAGTGGCAGGCCACGCCGTACCAGCAGGACGCGGGCAGCACCCTCGACCCCGACCCACGGGCCGGTGGTTGAGATGGGCGGGGACCTGAGGCGCGGTGGGCTGCCGGGCGGACCGGACACGGCAGGCACGCGGCCCGGCGCCGAACCGCGCCCTGCCGGCACACCGAAGATCGTCGGAATCGTATGGGGGTTGCTGGTCCTCAACACGCTCGGCTCCGCCGGGGCGAAGACCATCATCCCGCTGCCCCGCTCCCTCATCCAGATGGTCACCATGGGCGCGCTGGTCGCCGCGTTCGCGCTGGCGCTCACAGTCAATCTCCGGCTGCGCATCCGAGCCAGCGCGTACGTGTTCCTGCTCACCCTGCTACTGGTGATGAGCGTGATCTCCAGCGCGAACCTGGAGTCCGGGCTCGGCGCGCTGTTCCGCTGCGCCCGGCTGGCTCTCTTCGTCGGCACGCTGTGGCTGCTCAGCCGCTGGTGGGACGGCGGCCTGACGTTCGTCCGGCACCACATCCGGATGTACTTCGCGGTGCTCGGGTCGGTGGCCGCCGGCCTGGTCGTCTCACCGGGCGCGGCTCTGCCCGACCTCTACGGCGGGCGGCTGGTCGGCGCGTTGTGGCCGCTCACCCCGCCGCAGATCGGACAGTACGCCGCGGTGATCATCGGGCTCACCGTGCTGCTCGTACTGGGCCGCCGGACCGACAGGGTCAGCGCGGCGGTGGTCATCGTGCCGTCATGCGTACTGCTCGCGCTGACCCATACCCGGACGGCCACGCTCGGCCTGTTCATCGGGCTGGCGTTGGCGATCGGCTCGCTCCTCCTCACCAGCGCCGCGGCCCGCCGCTTCTTCACCTGGGCGGTGCTGTGCGCCACGGTGGCCGCGGTGGGGTTCGCCTCCGCGCTCCAGGCGTGGTTCCTGCGCGGACAGAGCCAGGAGAACTTCTCCAACCTCACCGGTCGGGCCAAGGTCTGGGACGCCCTGCTGGCTGCGCCCCGGTCGACCGGGGAGAAGTTGTTCGGCGTGGGCCTGGGCGACAAGTCGTTCGGCGGGCTGCCGATCGACAACAGCTGGCTGGCCGTCTACAACGAGCAGGGTCTGATCGGCGTCTCCCTCGTCGCGGCGATCATCATCGTGCTGGGCGGCGTCGCCCTGCTGCGGCCACCGTCGCTGCAGAGGGCCTGCGCGATCTTCCTGATCAGCTACTGCGCGATCGCGTCGTACACCGAGGCCGGTCTTGGCGACGCCTCGCCGTATCTGCTGCATCTGGCCCTGGCCGCCTCGCTGTTGGCGGCACCTGCCGCGGCACCTACAGGGGCCGCTCCTCTCGCGACGCCCGAAGTCCCTCGACGACACATCCCGCGCTGGGCCCGTAGATCGGAGGTGACCTGACCATGCACGTCCTGGTGGTGCACAACCGCTACGCCTCGGCGCAGCCGAGCGGGGAGAACAAGGTCGTCGACCAGGAGGTGGCGCTGCTGCGCGCGGCCGGCCACCGGGTCGATGTGTTCGAGCGGCGCAGCGATGACATCGCCGCCCGGTCCCTGCTTGCCAAGGCCGCGGTGCCGCTCCTTGTGCCGTGGAACCCGGCGGTCCGCGCGGAACTCGCCGGCCGGCTTCGCACCGAGCGGCCGGACGTGGTCCACGTCCACAACGTCTTCCCGCTCCTGTCGCCCGCGGTCCTTGCCGCCTGCGCCGACGCCGGCGTGCCCGCCGTCGCCACGCTGCACAACTACACCCAGGTCTGCCCGCCCGGCACGCTGCAGCGGGACGGCCGGCCGTGCACCGAGTGCGTCGGCTCTGCGCCGCTGCCCGCCGTCCGGCACGGCTGCTACCGGAACTCCCGGCTGGCGACGGTGCCGCTCGCGGTCAGCCTGTCGGTCAACCGGCGGCGGTGGTGGTCCGGCGTGGAGCGGTTCCTCTGCATCTCCGCGGCGCAGCGCGACGTCCTGGTGCGGTCCGGCATGCCCGCCGAGCGGCTGGCGGTGAAGCACAACTTCGTGCCCGATCCGGGCACTTGCCGAGCGGGTGACGGCGAGCATGTGCTCTATCTCGGCCGGCTCGCGGAGGCCAAGGGCGTGCGGCTGCTCATGACCGCGTGGGACGAGATCGCAGCGAGCGGCGGTGTGGGCGTACCGCTCGTGATCGCCGGCGCGGGGCCACTGGAGCGAGAGGTGACCGCCTGGGCGGCGGGCCGGGACGACGTGCGCTACGTCGGCCTGTACGACCCGGAGCAGTGCCGACAGGTCATCGCGCGGTCGGTCGCCGTGGTGGCTCCCTCGACGTGGCTGGAGGCGTTCGGCCTGGTGGTCGTGGAGGCGATGGCGGCCGGGGTCCCGACCGTCGCCGCAGGCCACGGCGCCTTCGTCGAACTCGTCGAGGACAGCGTGACCGGGCTGCTGCACCGGCCGGGTGAGCCCGCCTCGCTCGCGTCCTGCATACGCCGGATCGCGGCCGACCCGGTCCGCAACCGGGAGATGGGCCAGGCGGCCCGGCGCCGTTACGAGCAGGGTTTCAGCCCGGCCGTCGGCCTGGAGCGCCTGGTGGATGAATACCGCACCGCGATCGCGGGTCGGTCAGCACTGGCTCGCGGCGGGGACACCCGCGCGAGCAGGGGGGATGGGGACAGTAGATGACACGATGCCGACTCTGCGGCTCGGAAGCGATGGCGAGCGTCGTCGATCTTGGGGCGACGCCACCATGTGAGAGCTTTCTCGCCGCGGACCAACTGGACAAGCCGGAGCCGGCGTACCCGCTGCACCTGCGGGTCTGCACCGACTGCTGGCTCGCGCAGATCCCGCCGCTGATCACGCCGGAGGAGACGTTCAAGGAGTACGCGTACTTCTCCTCGTACTCGACCTCCTGGGTGGAGCACGCGCGCACGTTCGTCGCCGACGCCGTAGAGCGCCTCGCTCTCGGCTCCGACGCCTTCGTGGTCGAGGTCGCGAGCAACGACGGGTATCTGCTGCGGCACATGGTGGACCGCGGGATCCGCTGCCTCGGCATCGAGCCGTCGGTGAACGTCGGCGCCGCGGCCCGGGACGCGGGTGTGCCCACGCTCACGGAGTTCCTGAGCCCGGACACCGGCGCGGCCGTCCGCGCCGAGCACGGCCCGGCAAACCTGGTCGTGGCCAACAACGTGTACGCGCACATCCCCGACGTGGTCGGGTTCACCCAGGGGCTGCGCGCCCTGGTCGCCGACGACGGCTGGGTCTCCATCGAGGTGCAGCACCTGCTGACCCTGATCGAGGAGAACCAGTACGACACGATCTACCACGAGCACTTCCAGTACTACACGGTCGCGTCCGCGATCCGGGCCCTTGCGAGCGGCGGACTCGCCCTCGTGGACGTCGAGCTGCTGCCCACGCACGGCGGTTCCATCCGGCTGTGGGCCCGGCCGACCGACGTGGCCGGCGAGCCGACCCAACGGGTGGCCGACGTGCTGGCTCGGGAGAAGGCCGCCGGGCTGCAGGAGCTGTCCGGGTACGCCGAGTTCTCCGCTCGGGTGGCCAAGGTGCGCCGGGACCTCCTGCGGTTCCTCATCGAGGCGGCCGAGCGCGGCGAGACGGTCGTCGGCTACGGCGCCCCGGGCAAGGGCAACACCCTGCTCAACCACTGCGGCATCCGGCCCGACCTGCTGCCGTACACGGTCGACCGCAACCCCTACAAGCACGGCAGGTTCACCCCGGGCACCCGCATCCCGATCCTGCCGCCCGAGCAGATAGCCGCCGACAAGCCGGACTACGTGCTCGTCCTCCCGTGGAATCTGCGGGCCGAGCTGGTCGAGCAGCTGTCCTTCGTGCACGACTGGGGCGGCCGGCTGGTCTTTCCCATCCCGGAACTGAGCATTGTCGAGGTCAAGTCGTGAAGGTCGTTCTGTTCTGCGGCGGTTACGGGATGCGGATGCGCAACGGCGCCTCCGACGACGTGCCCAAGCCGATGGCGATGGTCGGCCCGCGACCGCTGATCTGGCACGTCATGCGCTACTACGCGCACTTCGGGCACACGGAGTTCATCCTGTGCCTCGGGTACGGGGCGCACCACATCAAGGACTTCTTCCTCAACTACGAGGAGACGACGTCCAACGACTTCGTGCTGCGAGGCGGGCGGACCGAGTTGCTGTCCACCGACATCTCGGACTGGACGATCACGTTCGCGCAGACCGGCATCGAGTCACCGATCGGGGAGCGGCTGCGCCGGGTGCGGCACCACCTGGACGGTGACGAGATGTTCCTCGCCAACTACGCCGACGTGCTCACCGACGCCCCGCTCCCGGAGATGATCGACCGGTTCGCCCGGCGCGATGCCGGTGCGTCGATGATGGTGGTGCCGCCGCAGTCGTCGTTCCACTGCGTGGAGCTGGGCGAGGACGGCCTGGTGGGCGGCATCACCGCGGTGAGCGAACTGCCGCTGTGGGAGAACGGCGGCTACTTCGTGCTCCGCCAGGAGGTCTTCGACCACATACCGGAGAACGGGGACCTGGTCGCCGACGGATGCGCCCAGCTGGCCAAGCGCGGACGGCTGGTGGCGCACCAGCACCGCGGCTTCTGGAAGCCGACCGACACCGTGAAGGAGCGGGCCGCGCTCGACGACGCCTACGCCCGGGGCGACCGCCCGTGGGCCGTGTGGGAACAAGACGGCGCGGGTGCGAGCGCGGCCGGCAGCAGGGACGTCGCCGGAGTGAGAGCGTGATCCGGCTCGGTGCCGGGCGCCCGGACCGGATCGTCGCGCTGGGCGCGCACTGCGACGACATCGCCATCGGCGCCGGCGGCACGCTGCTGACGCTGTGCCACGCGCGGCCGGGTCTCCGCGTCGACGCGCTGGTGCTCTCCGGCGGCGGCAGCGAGCGGGAGCAGGAGGAGCAGGCCGCGCTCGCCGCCTTCTGCCCGGGCGCCGACCTGCGCCTGACCGTGCACAAACTGCCGGACGGTCGGCTGCCCGCGCACTGGGAGGAGGCCAAGGCCGCGGTCGAGGAGCTGCGCGAGCAGACCGACCCGGATCTGATCCTGGCCCCGCGTACCGATGACGCGCACCAGGATCACCGCGGCCTGGCGAAGCTGATACCCACCGCCTTCCGCGACCACCTCGTGCTCGGTTACGAGATCGTCAAGTGGGACGGCGATCTCGGCCGTATGTCGGCGTACCAGCCGCTGTCGTCGGAGATCGCCGAACACAAGGTGCGGCTGCTGCAGGGGCACTACCCCTCGCAGCGGCACCGGCCCTGGTACGACCGGGAGGCCTTCCTCGGCCTCGCGCGGATCCGCGGCATCGAATGCCACGAGCGATACGCCGAGGCGTTCGCCGTCACCAAACTCACGCTCAACCTGGGGGACTGAACCTTGCGCGTACTACTGACCGGACACCAGGGCTATCTCGGCACCGTCATGGCCCCGGTCCTCACTGCCGCCGGGCACGAGGTCGTCGGCCTCGACGCCGGCCTGTTCGCCGACTGCGTGCTGGGCGAGCCGCCCGCGGACCCGCCGGGGCATCGGGTGGACCTGCGCGACGTCACGGCCGAACACGTGGCCGGGGTGGACGCCGTGATCCACCTGGCCGCGCTGTCCAACGACCCGCTGGGATCGCTGGCGCCGGAACTCACCTACGACATCAACCACCACGCGTCCGTACGGCTGGCCCGGCTGGCCCGCGACGCCGGAGTACGACGCTTCCTGTACGCGTCGACCTGCTCGGTCTACGGCGCCGCCGGCGGCGACGACCTGGTGGGGGAGGACGCCCCGCTGCGCCCCGTGACGCCGTACGCGGAGTCCAAGGTGCGGGTGGAGGACGACCTGCACGCCTTGGCCGACGACGACTTCACCCCGGTGTTCATGCGCAACGCCACCGCCTTCGGCTACTCGCCCCGGCTGCGCGCCGACATCGTGCTGAACAACCTGGTGGGCCACGCGCTCCTGTCCGGCGAGGTGCTGGTGCTCTCCGACGGCACCCCCTGGCGCCCGCTGGTGCACGCCGCCGACATCGCACGGGCCTTCACGGCCGCGCTGACCGCGCCGCGCGAGGCGGTGCACGACCGGGCGTTCAACATCGGCAGCGAGATCAACAACGTCACGGTCGCCGAGATCGCCGACCAGGTCGCCGAGGCGGTGTCCGGCGCGAAGGTGGTGATCACCGGGGAGAACGGCGCCGATCCGCGGTCGTACCGGGTGGACTTCTCCCGGTTCCGCGCCGCGATCCCCGGCTTCGACTGCGAGTGGACGGTGAAGCAGGGCGCGCTCGAACTCGCCGACGCCTACCGGAAGTTCGACCTGACCCGGGAGGACTTCGAGCGCCGCTTCACCCGCCTTGCCGTGCTGCGCGCGGCGTCCGACGCCGGCACCGTCGACGACACCCTGCGGTGGCGCCGATGACCACTGTCGGCGAGCAGATGTACGAGCTGGTGGAGCGGCTGTACCCGCTCTGCCGGAGCATCACCGGCGACGGCGTGCGCGCCACCCTGGACATCGTCGGCGAGTACATCCCCTTGCAGGTGCACGAGGTGCCGACCGGGACGCAGGTGCTCGACTGGACGGTGCCGCAGGAATGGAACATCCGGGACGCGTACATCGCCGACACCACCGGCAACCGGGTCGTCGACTTCGCCGCGTCCAGCCTGCACGTGCTCGGCTACAGCGTGCCGGTGTCGGCGACCATGCCGCTGGCCGAGCTGCGCGGACACCTGCACACCCTGCCGGACCACCCGTCCTGGGTGCCGTACCGCACGAGTTACTACAAGCCGGAATGGGGGTTCTGCCTGGCCCAGGAGACCTTGGACGCGATGCCGGACGGCGAGTACGAGGTGCGCGTCGACTCCACCCTCGCCGATGGCCACCTCACCTACGCCGAGCACGTGGTCCCCGGGCAGGTCCAGGACGAGGTGATCGTCTCCTCCCACGTCTGCCACCCGTCACTGGCCAACGACAACCTGGCCGGCATCGCGGTGGCGACGTTCCTGGCCCGGGCCCTGGGGCAGGAGACGCCGTACTACACCTACCGGTTCATATACGCGCCCGGCACCATCGGGGCGATCACCTGGCTGGCCCGCAACGCGGAGCGGATCGAGCGGGTCAAGCACGGGCTCGTGCTGGCCTGCGCCGGCGACTCGGGCGACCTGACGTACAAACAGAGCAGGCGCGGTGACGCCGAGATCGACCGGGTGATGCGGCACGTGCTGGCCGCCTCCGAACGCCCGCACCGCATCGCCGAGTTCACTCCGTACGGCTACGACGAGCGGCAGTTCTGCTCGCCCGGGTTCGACCTCGGCGTGGGCTCGCTCAGCCGGACCCCGTACGCCGGCTACCCCGAGTACCACACCTCGGCGGACAACCTGGACTTCGTCTCCCCGGAGGCGATGGCGGACACGCTCGCCGTCTGCCGCGAAGCATCCGCCGTCCTTGACCGCAACCGGCGGTACGTCAACCTCAGCCCCTACGGCGAACCGCAGCTGGGCCGACGCGGGTTGTACGACGCGCTCGGCGGCCGCAGCGACACCAAGCAGGCCCAGATGGCCATGCTCTGGGTGCTCAACCTCTCCGACGGCGAGCACAGTCTGCTGGATGTCGCCGAGCGGTCCGGGCTGCCGTTCAGCGCCGTCGCCGTCGCGGCCGACGCCCTGCACGGCGCCGGGCTGATCAAGGCATGACGCCGATGACCACCGAGGGGGAGAATCCGCGGACAACGGCGCCACCGGCCGGATCCGCCAAGCGGGCCCTCGCCGGCCGGCTGTCCTGGGGACTGGCCGACCAGGCGGCCTCCAGCGTGAGCAACTTCGCGGTGGGCATCTACGTGGCCCGCTCGCTGGGCGTGACCGCGTTCGGCGTGTTCAGCCTCGCCTGGGTGACCTACGGCGTGGTGCTCAACGTCTCCCGCGGGCTGGCCACCGACCCGCTCGTGGTGCGCTTCAGCGGCGTGCCGGGCACGTCCTGGCGCGGGGCGGTGGGCCGGTCGACGGGTACCGCACTCGGCGTCGGTGTCGCCCTCGGCGCGGCGTGTCTGATCGCCGGGCTCGGCCTCGGCGGCCGCATGGGGCCCGCGTTCGCCGCCCTTGGCGTCATGTTGCCAGGGCTGCTGCTCCAGGACGCCTGGCGGTTCTCGTTCTTCGCCGCGGGCGCCGGGCGGAACGCGTTCCTCAACGACGTCGTGTGGGGTGTCGCGCTCGTCCCGGCCATGGTGGTGGCGGCCCGGGTGGGCAGCGTGGCCGCTTTCGTGCTCGCCTGGGGCGCGTCCGCCACGGTGGCGGCGGTGTACGGCTACTTCCAGTCCGGCATCCGGCCCCGGATGACCGAGGCGCGCGGGTGGCTTCGCGAACAGCGCGATCTCGGCTACCGGTACCTGGTCGAGAACGTCAGCCTCAGCGGCGCCAGCCAACTGCGGGCGTACGGGCTCGGGGTGATCGTCGGGATCGGTGCGGTGGGTGCGGTGCGGGGCGCAGAGCTCCTGCTCGGCCCGTTCCTCGCCGTGCTGATGGGGCTCTCGCTGGTCACCGTTCCGGAGGCGGCACGGGTGCTGCGGCAGGCACCGCATCAACTGGGTAGGTTCTGCCTCCTCCTTGGCGGGGGGCAGGCCGTCGGCGCGCTGCTCTGGGGCACGGCGCTGCTGCTGATGCCCGGGCGGTTCGGTGAGCTGGTGCTCGGCGACGTCTGGCACTCCGCCTCGGAGCTCATCGTGCCGATCACTCTCGGCGTCGCGGGCGCCGGCCTCGGCACCGGCGCGGCGGCCGGGCTGCGCGCGCTCGGCGCGGCCCGGCGCAGCCTGCGCTCCCAACTGTTCGCCTCCGCCTGCTATGTCAGCGGCGGGCTCGGCGGGGCGGCCGCCGCCGGCACGGTCGGCTCGGCCTGCGGCGTCGCCGCCGCGACCGTCAGCAGCTCGGCCGTGTGGTGGCTGCAACTGTGGTCCGCCCTGCGCGAACGCCACCACCACCCCCTCCCCGAAGTGAGGACCTCATGACCGCCCACCCCAGGCTGACCATCGGCCTGCCCGTCTACAACGGCGAGGAGTACCTGGCCGAGTCGCTCGACGCCCTGCTCGGCCAGACCTACGAGGACTTCGAGCTTGTCATCTCCGACAACGCCTCGACCGACGGCACCGAGGACATCTGCCGCAAGTACGCCGCGCAGGACGCGCGCATCCGGTACCTCCGGCTGCCCCGGAACATCGGCGCCACGCCGAACCACAACCGGGTGTTCGCCGAGTGCCGCGGCGAGCTGTTCAAGTGGGCCTCGCACGACGACCTTTACGCCCGGGATCTGCTGCGGCGCTGCGTCCAGGCGCTGGACGAGCGGCCCGACGTGATCCTCGCGCACGCCGACCAGGCGGTCATCGACGGCGACGGCCAGGTGACGGTCCCGTACGAGTACACGCTCGCCACCGACTCACCGCACCCGCCGGAGCGCTTCCGCAGCATGCTGTTCGAGCCCGGCGGTGACGACTTCTACGGGGTGATCCGGGCCGACGCGCTGCGCCGGGTGAAGCCGATGGACAGCTACCACCACGCGGACCGCACGTTCGTCGCCGAGATCGCCCTGCACGGGCGCTTCCACCAGGTGCCGGAACTCCTGTACTTCCGCCGCGACCACCCCACCCGCGCCGAGCGCGCGAACCCGAGCAAGCGCTCCCGGTGCGTCAACCTGGACCCGCGCCGGGCGGGCCCGCTGCACCCGACGCCCCGGCTGCTCGCCGAGTACGTCTGGGGCTTCGCCTCGGCGATCCGGCGGGCTCCGTTGTCCCCGGCCGACCGGCGCGCCTGCTACCGCCACCTGGCCGCGTGGATGACCAGCCGGGTCCGACCTGGTGCCGGCGAGCGGGTCGAGGACCGCGCCCCGGTCGACCCGGCGAAGCTGACCGTCTCCGTCGACGCCCTCGTCGCCGGCCGCGAGGGGAGGCAGGTATGACGTCCACGGACCAAACTCCGGTGCGCGTAGGGGTGTTCGGCCTGCTCGGCTCCGGCAACCTCGGCAACGACGGGTCGCTCCAGGCCGTGCTCGGATACCTCCGCGCCGAGCACCCGGACGCGTCCGTGGACGCGCTGTGCGGCGGACCCGAGGCCGTGACGACCAGGTTCGGGATCCCCGCCACGCGGCTGCACTGGTACCGCGGGGAGTACCGGACCGCCTCGCGTGCGGGCGCGATCGCGGGGAAGGGGCTGGGCAAACTCGTCGACGTCTTCCGCACCGCCGCCTGGGTGCGCCGGCACGACGTGGTGATCGTGCCGGGCATGGGCGTCCTGGAGGCCACGCTGCCGCTGCGGCCGTGGGGCTTCCCGTACTCGCTGTTCCTGCTCTGCGCGAGCGGCCGGCTGCTGCGCACCCGGGTCGCGTTGGTCAGCGTCGGCGCCGCCGAGATCGGCAACCGGCCGACCCGGGCCCTGGTGCGCTGGTCGGGGCGGCTGGCCGCCTACCGGTCGTACCGGGACGCCCAGTCCCGCGACGCGATGCGGGCGATGGGCGTGGACACCGCGCGCGACGAGGTCTACCCGGACCTCGCGTTCGCCCTGCCGACACCGCCGGCGAGCGCGCCCTCGGACTCGCCGGGCCCGGTCTGCGTCGGAGTCATGGACTTCCACGGCGGCAACGACGACCGCGCCCGGGCCGACGAGATATACCGGCGCTACCTCGACGGGACGATCCGGTTCGTCCGCACGCTGGTCGAGGAAGGCCGGCCGGTCCGACTGCTCACCGGCGACGAGTGCGACGCGACAGTGGTCGCCGCGATCCTCGACGCGGTGGACTCGCCGCTGGTCACCGCCGCCGAGCCGGCCTCACTGGCCGACCTGATGAAGGAGATGGCGACTGCCGACACCGTGGTCGCGGTCCGCTACCACAACCTGATCTGCGCGCTGAAGACCGGCACACCGGTGCTCGCCCTCAGCTATGCGGCGAAGAGCGACGCGCTCATGGCACGGATGGGGCTTGGCGCGTACTGTCACCCGGCGCGCGAGGTCGACGCCGACCGGCTGCTCGAGCAGTTCCGGGCGCTGGAGAAGCGATCGGCCGAGCTGCGGCAGACGCTCGTCGAGCGGAACCAGGACGCCGCCCGGCAACTGGAGCAGCAGTTCGCCGAGTTGACCGCGGTCCTGTTCCCGGCGTCCGACCATACCCGCGCCCACACCCGCGCCCACGCTCGGCAGGAGGCACCATGAAAGCGACCCAAGTCCCGGAGATCGCCGGCGCGTTCCTCTTCGAGCCGACGCCGTACTCCGACGAACGCGGCTTCTTCTGCCGAACCTTCGACGCCGACGTGGTCCGCTCGGTGGGCCTCGACCCGGACGCCTTCGTCCAGGACAGCCTGTCCCGCTCGGTTCGGGGCGTGCTGCGCGGCCTGCACCTGCGCTCCGGCGCCGGCGAGGCCAAGCTGGTGCGGTGCTCGTACGGGAGGATCTTCGACGTCGTCGTGGACCTGCGGCCGGACTCGCCTACGTACCGCAACCGGGCCTTCTTCGAGCTGTCCGGCGAGACGCAGACGACCCTGTACATCCCGGCGGGGTGCGCGCACGGCTTCCAGGCGCTGACCGATACCGCCGACACCTCGTACCGGATCGACCGCCCGCACGATCCGGCCGAGGACGTGACGATCGCCTTCGACGACCCGGAGCTCGCCATTCCCTGGCCGCTGCCGGTCACATCGATGTCCCAACGGGACCGGGAGGCGCCGAGCCTCGCCAAGGTCCTGCAGCACACAGAAAGTTGAGGTCGGCGTGCCCACCGAAGACACCCAAGAACTCCTCCTGCCCCGCTCGCGGAAGGCGAACGAGCGGCTGCACGCCATGATCCCCGGGGGCGCGCACACCTATGCCAAGGGCGACGACCAGTACCCCGAGAACCTGGCCCCGGTCATCAGCCACGGCCATGGTGCTCACGTCTGGGACGTCGACGGCAACCGCTACATCGAGTACGGCTCCGGCCTGCGATCGGTCAGCCTCGGCCACGCCCACCCACGCGTGATCGAGGCGGTGCGGCGGGAACTCGACCGCGGCAGCAACTTCGTCCGGCCGTCCATCGTGGAGGTCGAGGCCGCGGAACGTTTCCTGGCCACGGTGCCGACCGCCGAGATGGTGAAGTTCGCGAAGAACGGCTCCGACGTCACCACCGCCGCAGTGCGCCTCGCCCGCGCCGTCACCGGGCGCCCGCGGGTCGCCATCTGCGGCGACCATCCGTTCTTCTCCGTCGACGACTGGTTCATCGGCACCACGCCGATGTCAGCCGGCATTCCCGCGGCGACCACCGACCTCACCGTGTCCTTCCCCTACGGAGACCTGGCCGCCACGGAGGCACTCCTCACCCGATACCAGGACGAGGTCGCCTGCCTGATCCTCGAACCCGCCTCCCACACCGAGCCGCCGCCCGGGTACCTCGCAGGCCTGCGCGAACTGGCCGACCGGCACGGCTGCGTACTGATCTTCGATGAGATGATCACCGGCTTCCGCTGGTCCGAGGCGGGCGCCCAGGGCCTGTACGGCGTCGTCCCCGACCTCTCCACGTTCGGCAAGGCGCTGGGCAACGGGTTCGCCGTCTCCGCGCTGGCCGGGCGCCGGGACCTGATGGAGCGGGGCGGGCTGCGTCACTCCGGCGACCGGGTGTTCCTGCTGTCCACCACACACGGTGCGGAAACGCACTCCCTGGCAGCCGCGATGGCCGTGCAGACCACCTACGTCGAAGAGGGAATCACCGCGCGCCTGCACACCCTCGGCGAGCGGCTCGCCGCCGGAGTCCGCGACGCCGCGGCCGGCACGGGCGTCGGCGACCACATCGTCGTCCGGGGCCGGGCCAGCAACCTGGTCTTCGCCACCCTTGACGAGAACCTGCAGCCGTCGCAGCAGTACCGCACCCTGTTCCTGCGCCGGCTCCTCGCGGGCGGGGTGCTGGCCCCGTCGTTCGTGGTGAGCAGCGCGCTTGATGAGGACGACATCGACCGCACCGTCGATGTGGTGGCCCAGGCATGTGCGGTGTATCGGAAGGCGCTGGACGCCGCCGACCCCAACCCCTGGCTGGCCGGGCGACCGGTGAAGCCCGTATTCCGCGCCTTGGCGTGACGCGACGGGACGGGACGAGACGTGGCGTGGCGTGAGGTCAGCGACGCTCCCGCCGACCGACGTCGGCCAATCGGTCTGCGCTCCGGTCGGCGATCCGGTCGACCAGCCACGCGGTCGCCGGAATCACCGCCAGCGCGGTGCACCAGCCGCCGAGGACGTCGGTCGGATAGTGGGCGCCCAGGGCGACCTGCGCCCATCCCATCGTGGCGCCGGCAACCAGCGCCGCGGCGAGCACGAGTAGCGTGCCGGCCGTCCTGCCGAGGCCGAGCCGACCGGTCGCGATCAGGGCCGCCATGAGGGCGAGCGCGGTGAGGAAGGCGGTGTGCCCGCTCGGGTAGGACAGGTTGCCGTCGCCGTGGATGGTGCGTCCCACCAGGTGCTTGAGCAGCGTCGCCGTCCCCACGGCCAGGGCGGAGCCCGCAACGACGAGCACCGCTGCGCGAGGCCGCCGAAGCAGCAGGCAGCCTGCCACGGCGGCCACGATCAGCATCGCGGCTCCGGCGGGCTCTCCCAGGAAATCCATGGCCAGAGCGAAGCGCCGCCACGGCGGTCCCACGCTGTCCGCGGTCGGCTGGACGATCCACCTGTCCACCCTGCCGGGCTCGCTGTGGCCGGCGTACAGGACCCCGAGCACGACGACCACCAGCGTGGCGAGCGCCGCGACCAGCCCGAGCCACGCGCGCAGCGAGGAGGGCAGCACAGCGGGCCCCGACCGGCCGGTCACACGCCCACCGCGTCCGGTCGACCTGCGGCAGTGACCTTCTCGTCTGCCGTGCGCAGCGTCGGGCGTTGCGGGATTACGTCGCCGCCCTGCCGACGCCGCGGGACCGCAACAAGACGCTGACCGCGTTGGCGGAGCCGGTCGCCGAACTCGACCGCGCCGCAACCCCCCACGTGGCGGCGGTCGAGCCCCGCAAGAACTGCCCGCTGCCGCCCGCCGACATGGCCGGGATGGTCAGCGCGTACGGGCTGCGTGGCTGGACCGAGCAAGATTGCGAACCCGTCAAGCACGAACTGGGCCGGGCCGACTTCCAGGTCCGCTCCTGCCAGGCGATCCAACGCGAGCCCCCCGTCGTGTCCGACCCGCCATCGCCCTGGCCAAGGGCATCGGGATCAGCCTCTACTTGTCACCCTAACCAACAATCCGGTCGCGGAAAACCGCCGTCGAACAGTCACGCAGTGCCAGAACAACTCCGCAAGGAAATACCGGAGTTAAAGCGGGCCAACAAGATGTTTGAAAGCCGCTTTGGTGTTTTTTGCGGTGGCTGGGTCGTGGATTATGGGTCTCACCGTTGGGCACGTTGTCGTCCAAGGGGCCCACGCGTACATTCGGATGCTCCGCCGACTGGCAGGGCGTTTACGACGCCGCTGGCCTTCATCGGCAGCTTCCAGGTCTTCGACCTGGTGCAGGTCCTCACCGGAGGCGGCCCGTACTTCGCCACCGAGGTCGTCAACACGTACATCTACCACCTGGCCTTCGGCGGCTCCGCGGCCGGCGCCGCCGCCCAGCCCGACATCGGCCTGGCCTCCGCGGCCTCGTTCCTCTACGGACTGCTGCTCATCGTCTTCTCCGCGCTGCAGGTCCTCGCCCTGCGCCGGCTCAGCCGACGGCGCGCGGCCGCCAACCAGTGAAGGGGTTTCGATGACCACCCTGTCCCCGCGCCCGCGACTGCGCCCGCGGCTGAGCCTGCGCCAGGGCAGGCGCGGCCTGCTCTATCTCGCGTTGCTCGGCGGCGGAGTCATCTGGCTCTACCCGTTCCTGTGGGCGCTGGGCAGCTCGCTGAAGAGCACCGACGGCTTCTTCTCCGGCGGGCTGAACCCGATCCCGTCCGAGTTCCACTGGTCCAACTACAGCGAGGCCTGGCGCAGGCGGACTTCAGCCGGTTCTTCGTCAACACGGTCCTGTTCGCCATGGGTACGGTCGTCGTCACCCTGCTCGCCACGTCCATGGCGGGCTACGTCCTGGCCCGCACCGACTTCCCCGGCAAGAAGCTCTGGCTGGGCCTGGTCGGGGTGACGCTCTTCCTGCCGCACGGCTACACGATCATCCCGGTCTTCGATCTGATCCAGCGGCTCCATCTCCTCAACACGCTCTGGGCGGTGGTCATCGTCCAGTCGGCGGGCGGGATGGTCTTCGGCACTTTCCTCTTCATGGGCTACTTCACGACGATCGACCGGGGCCTTGAGGACGCGGCCCGCGTGGACGGGGCGAGCTTCCACCAGATCTTCTGGCGGATCATGCTGCCGCTGTCCGGGCCGATGCTGGCGACGGTGGGCCTGTTCGCCTGCATCAACGCCTGGAACAGCTTCTTCATCCCGCTGGTCTTCACCCTCTCCCGCCCCGAGCTGCACACGCTGTCGGTGGGCATGTTCAACTTCATCGGCCAGAACTCCACGGCCTGGACGCTGGTGTGCGCGGGGTCGGTCATCACCCTGCTCCCCATCGTCCTGATCTTCATCGTGCTGCAGCGGTTCTTCATCAACGGGCTGGCCGGCGCGGTCAAGTAGGAGCGAGCGGCGATTCAGGAGGGACGCTCTCGGCACGGGCCGGCCTCGGAGGCTGAGTGAAGTGGCGGGCGCCGGCCAGGAGAAGAACCGCCAGGGCGGCCGGTGCGGCGTAGGCGAGACGGAACTGGCCGGTGGAGCCGAGGAGCCCGCTCACGGCGCCACCGGTGACAACGCCCGTGTAATTGAAGAGGTTCAGGCGGGCCAGGATCACCTCCGAGGCTGTGGGACGCAGTCGCGCGGCTGAGGCCAGACACAGCGGGGCCAGGACGGACGCCCCCAGACCCACCGCCCCGGCCGCGAGAACGGCGAACGGCCAGCTCGGCGCGGCGGCCATGCCTGCCAGGGCGCCCGCGACAAACAGGGCGGCGGTGCGGACGACGGCGACTGCTCCGAACTTCTGCACGAGTCGGTCGGTGGCGGCGCGGCCGACAACTGTGCCGGCCTGGTAGGCCGCGTACGCCATCGGCGCCACCGTGAGGGTGGCGGCGAGGGTCTGGCGCAGGTAGACCGCTGACCAGGCCGAGACGGTGGAGTCCACGACGTAGACAACGAGGAGGACCAGGCCGAAGGGGAGGAGCCGGACCCACACGCGGCGCCCCAGCGGCGGCTCCGTCGGAGTGTCCGACGGCCCTTCGGAGGAGGGAAAGGTGTGCGTGCGTATACA
Organism: Streptomyces sp. NPDC029292; assembly: GCF_055569295.1. Taxonomy (NCBI): domain Bacteria; kingdom Bacillati; phylum Actinomycetota; class Actinomycetes; order Kitasatosporales; family Streptomycetaceae; genus Streptomyces; species Streptomyces sp. NPDC029292. Next base: position 59,334 of record NZ_JBVHXR010000031.1, on the reverse strand, counting down.
GACGGCGAGGATCAGGAGGATGCCTGCCTGCACGTTCAGGCCGTCGGCTACGGGCCACTCCAGCCGGGCCGCCGCGGCAGTGAGCAGGGCCGCGACGACGCCACCCACGCTCCATGCCGTATAGAAGGAGCCGAAGATGCTGCGGCCGTAGGCGCGTTCGATGGCAGCTGCCCGGGTGTTGATCCCGACGTCGAGGGCACCGACAGCGATCCCGAAGAGGATGTACGCGCAGATGACGGTCGCCTTGCCGGGGGCCCACCCGATCAGCGTCAGCGCGGCGACGGCCGTCAGCAGGGCCCCGCGCATGGTGGAGACGGGACCGGCGTGGCGGATCGCGGCCAAACCCAGGAAGCTGCCGGCTCCTGCCATCAGTGCCACCGCGACCATCATGGTGGTCGTCAGGAGCGGAGCCAGTCTCAAGTTTTCGGTGACAGCGGGGACGGTCGTGTACACGGCGGCGACGGACACACCTTGTGCGGCGAACGCGATGGTCGCGACCCTTCGGGCGCCGGCCTTGGAGGCAGGACGCCCGGCCGCCGCCCGGCCTGGAGCACTAAAGGACATGATTCTCTGTCCCGCCTTAATTCCCTGTGTGCGCTGGGAAGGCCAGCGAGTCGAATGGGTCAGGTTCCGAAAACCGTAGCCAGGCGCGGAAGGCGAACGCAGGACGCCAGGGGCCGTACAGGGGACTTCGGGGGCCACCGCGTACGACCGGTGATGTCGGGATGCTTACGGTGGTCGCCCAGGAGAAGGTGAGTGCGATGTCCCTTGCCCGCGGCCCGGTAGACCCTCACGGGACCAGCCGCAGCACGTCGGCGACGATCCAGCCGAACGTCCTGCGCTATCTCGTCATGGTCGCCGGTGAACGCGGCGTCGATCTACGGCCCCAGCTGAGACAGGTCGGGCTGGACGAGACGGTCATGCGCTCCGCCGCGCTGAGGGTGTCCTACCGGCAGGGCAGCGCGGTGATCCGGCGCGCGCTGGAGCTCACCAAGGACGAGCGTCTGGGACTGAAGGTCGGCGCGGCGCAGCACCTGACCGCCTGGGGCCTGCTCGGCTTCGCCCTGATGGCCGACGACACGCTGCGACACGCCATTGAGACCGGGGTGAAGTACCAGAACCTGTCCGGGGCGATGACCGTGTGGTCGACCGACCTGGGGGAAGACGGCGCCTTCGTGCTGCGCGCCGACCTCCCCGATCCCGCCATTGACCCGAGCGTGGCTTCCTTCCTGATCGAGGAGGGATTCGCCTCCGTGGTCACCCTGTCCCGGCTGGCCGTCGGCCCGGCCTTCGCGCCGGGGCTGGTGGAGTTCTCCGCTCCGGCACCCCGCCAGAGCGATCTGTACGGCGCCCTGTTCGGCTGTCCGGTCCGCTTCGGCGCCTCGGCCAACCGCCTGGTCATTGACCCTGTTTGGGCCCGCGCCCAGATGCCCGGCCGGGATCCGGTGACCTACGCGTCGACTCTGGAGATGCTCGACGCGCAGATGGCTTCCCGCCACGACCAGCAGGACCTGCTCGAGGTGCTGGAGATCTCCGTCGCGCAGAGCCTCCCAGTGATCCCTTCGTTCGGTGAGCAGGCACGGCGGCATGCGACGAGCGAGCGGACGCTGCGCCGTCGGCTGGCCGACTGCGGCACGACGTACGAGGCACTTGCCGAGGGAGTGCGCCGGGAACGCGTCGAACAGCTGCTGCTCCGCCCGGAACTGACGCTGCGTGACATCGCCCGCCGGGCGGGATTCTCCGATGAACGGGCGCTGCGCCGCGCGGTACGCCGCTGGCACGGCACCTCCCCGGTCCTCCTGCGGGAGCGGATGCTCCTGGACGATGCCCTGATCAAACCCATCGCGTTCGCCCTGGCCGTCGGCGTGGCCATCGACGCCTTCGCCGTCCGCATGACGCTCGTACCGGCGGTACTCGCGCTCGCCGGCCGGGGCGCCTGGTGGTTGCCGGCCTGGCTGGACAGGATCCTGCCCGACCTCGATGTCGAAGGAAGCAGCCTCCAGAAGGCGGCACCGGCGGACCGCAAGGAACCTGAGCCCGTCTTCTGAGCCGCCTCACACGAGTGGCACCGCGACGGACCCGACTACGCCCGGTCGCGGCGAGTGGCACGAAGCTTCCGACAGCCGCTGATCCGGCCCGCCCTCCTTGACGACCGACTGCACCGCGGTGCGGTGCAGTCGGCTGCGCAGCACCCTTCCGCGGCGGCACGCCAGGCCGCACCCCGTGCGTCGGTTCATCCCAAGGCGGAGGTCTCCGGTGCGGTCACTCCTACGCGATGTTGAGGGCGATGAGTGAGGCAGATCCCGTGGCTGATGTGATGACCCGTAGTGCCACGTAGCGGGCGGTGCTGTCGGTGCGCAGGACGCCACGCCCCGACAGTTGCGCTGCGCCGCTGTACGTACGGCCGTCCAGGCTGAACTCGACTTGGGATGCCGGGACATGGCCCCCTCGCCACTGGGTCCGGATCTCGGTGATGTGCTGTTCTGCACCCAGGTCGACGACCATGCGACCGTCGGGACCGGGCGACCATGCGGTGCCTGCGTCGCCGTCGACCGCGGCCTTGGGGTCCGTCATACCGGGCGGCAACGGTGCGGTCGGGAAGGTGGTGCGGCCGAGTGCCAGGTCGGCGAGGGGGTACGCCGTGGCTCGCGGCACGGTGACGGTGGTCGTGCGGCCCGCACGGACCGTGACGTCGAGGCTCCTGTCCTGTGCCGAGACGGTGACGTGGCAGGAGGGGCCGGTGAGTCGTACGGTGCGGCCGTCGCGCACCTCGGCGCGGAGCCCGACAGGAATGGGGCCGCCGGAGAGGACGATGCGCGAAGGCGCCAGGGCGGCAGAGGCGGCGGAGAGTTCGGCGTGGAAGTCCGTGCCCGATTCAGTGACGGTTTGAACGCCTTGGTAGAGGCGGATTCCTTCGTCAGGCGAACCCGGGATCGTCACGGTGGTGGTCACGGAGTCCGAGGAAAGGTTGAACAGGCTCAGGTGGTGGTCGGTGAGGGCTGCCTTCACCTGTGCGGACTGCGTCGACGGGGTCTTGCGGGCGGCCGCGGCACGCAGTTCCTCGGGCGTCGCGCCGGGGAGTGCCTCGACCACCACGCTCTCGGCCGGTCCGTCGGAGAGGACGACCGTGTCGCCGTACACCGAGAGCGGGTTGGCGCCGCCTCGTACGACGAGCCCCGCGCGGCCGTCGATGTCCAGCCATCCGCCGCGGCTGGTGAGGTCCGGTCGTGGCCAGGCCGCCAGGTCGGTCCACTGCTGCCCGTCGGCCGATCCCGCTATCCGGTACGCACGGCCCGCCGCGGCCTCCCAGCGAAGCGTCACCCGGTCCACGTCCCGGGACGCGCCCAGGTCGACCGCGATCCAGCTGTCCGCACGTGGACGGTCCGCGCGCGACACCGCCCAGCGGCTCGTGGCGTCACCGTCGACGGCGAGCGCGGGCTCCTTGCCCGGGTCGAAGGAGGAGGCTGAGGCTGTCGACCCGGCCTCGTGCGCCAGGTCGCTGCCCGAGGCTCCGTCCCGTATCTCGAAGGCGTACAGCGAGTAGCCGTACGACGCGTCGGGACGTACCCCGAGCATGCGCAGATGACGGAACTGGCCGCGGGGAAAGGTGAGTTCGTCGACGCGCGGGCCGGCGGACGTGGTGGCATCGCTCCCGGCCACGACCGTCGTGCTTCCCTCGGCCGCCTGATAGGTACGGTTCCCGTCCAGCCCCGGCATCCCGGGCATGGCCAGGTTGCGCACCTCCAAGTGGCCCTCGCCGTACGCCGTTCCGGAAGTCGCGTACACGACGGCGCCGGACGGCAACGTGGTGAACCCCGCATACCCGTGGTCCAGCGTGAGCAGGCTCGCGCTGCCGTCGAACCCGTCCCGCGGCAGCGAGTACGTGACGACCGAACGCCCGGTGATCTTGGCGCCGGTGCTCGGCAGGAACATCGGTGTCGTACCGCTGAGTGCGAACAGCCAGTCGTCATGGGCCGGTTGCCAGGCGAACTTCACGAAGCCGGACTTGCTGACGACACCGGACCACGCGCCCGGTGACTGATGGGAGACGAGGCCGGGACCCGAGCCGTAGTCGGTGACGCCGCTCGCCTGCTCGAAGAGCTCGCGCCGTGACAGCGGACGCACGGGTGCCTGCCCCGACCGGGCCCGCCACTCGTGCAGGAGGTAGCTGATGGCCAGTTCGGCCCGGGCCTCCGGCTCGTACTTGGGCTCGCCCGAGAACTTCGCGAGGCGGTACTGCGGCGGGTACTCCTGATACGCCTCCAGGCGCTCGGCCAGGGCCAGTTCACACCGGGCCGCCGCGCGGTCGCCGACGACCTGGGCCAGGAAGGCGAGCGGAATGACGTCCCGGCCGTAGAGGTGCTCGCGATCGGCGACCATCGGCATCAGGGGCTCGCCCGCATCGCTCATCACGCCGAGCAGGGTGCGCCACAACGGCCCGGCATTCGGCTGCGCCGTGAGCACCTCGGGCAGGACACGGCCCGCGGCGAGGAAGTGGGCGCTGTTGCGTCCCGAAGTACGCCAGAGTTCTTCCTGATAGTGCGGGCCGAACGAGCCGTGGTTCTCGACGATGAACGTGTCGAAGAGGTTCTGCGCGGTGTTCGCGCTGACGGCGACCCCGTCCACGCGGGCCGGGTTGGCGAGGTCGGCGGCCGGCAGACCCGCTTCGTTGCGGCTCCACCGGCCGAAGGCGGCGTGCCATGCCTCGTACCGCGGATCGTCGCTCGCCCAGGCCAGACCGGGGGCCAGTGACTGGGTATAGACCCCCATCTCCTCCAACTTGGTGTCGCCTTCGAATCCCCCGCTGAGGCCGTGCGGGGTCCAGCCGGCGGAGTCGGGATCGTCGCCCGTGCCCAACTGGGTGGTGTATTGCGCCTGTTCGCGGGCAATGGTGTCGACATCCCGGCGCGTCGCCTCATCGAGGTCGTCCCACAACAGGCGGGCCGCGAGCACGAAGTACGACTGGAACGTGGTGTCCCAGAACAGCTTCCGCCCCCACAAGGTGCCGCCGGTCAGCCGGTTGGATGCCGCGAAGTGCTTCACGGTGGCGACGGTCCTGGCGCGCAGGGTGTCCCTGTCGACTCCGGCGCGCTCGGCGTCGTACGAGCCCCGGGTCAGCAGGACGGCGTTGCCGAGTACGACGGCGAAGCCGAAGTCCTTGTCGGTGTAGTGGCCTTGGGCCGGGTCCCATTGCTGTTCCGACCACCGGGTGTGTGAGAGCAGGACGCGGTAGTACGTGTCGGAGACAGGATCCGCTGCTGGGGCGGCCGTGGCTGTCGCTGCGGAGGCCCGGCCCGAACCCAAGGTGAGCGGGAAGGCGGTCACGGTGCTGGATACGCCGAGTAGCTGCATGGCTTGACGGCGTGTGAACCCCACGGCGTGCTGCGACATCGACGCAACCCTTCGACAACGTTGTCAGAGTGTGCGGTCATTGTGTGGCCGCACCGTGTGCACGTCAAGGCTCTCGGAGCCCCTTGCGGCACTCGGCAGATCACGTGTGACGACCGGCGTACGCGCACCTTTGGTCCAATCAAGTACTTCCTGCAGCACCGTTGACCGGCCGGTCGAACGCCACTTAGGTTTCCCGGAGGTGAAAGCGCTTGCTGCGGCCCGCCGTTCACCCCGCACGGCCCAACGGGCCGCGCTCCCGCGCCATGTCAGCCGCCCGTCTGATGGAGAGTTCCTCGCGATGATGCGCACGCCGCGTTCTTCTTCCCGGTGTCTTCCCGCCCGCAATGGGAACGTTGCCATTGCGGGTGACCGACGGCCGTCGACGGCGGTTCGCGGGCTCCTGGCCGGCCGTCTCGCACGCTCTGCCGGGGAGGGCAACTGCTCCTGATCTCCGACAACGATGTCCATGCCACGCCCCAGGAGGCATCGCCATGACACGACCCAGCATCCGCCGGAGACGAGGCACTCTCGGCGCCGCCGCAGGCACCGTGCTCGCCCTGCTCCTCGCGGGCCTCACCGGCTGCTCCAGCGGCAACGGGCAGAGCACGGAGGCGGGCGGGAAAGTGACGCTCACCTTCTCCTGGTGGGGGAACGAGGACCGCGCGCAACGCACCAACGACGCCGTGGACCTCTTCGAGAAGAGGCACCCGGGCATCACGGTGCGCACCTCCTTCGCCGGCTACGAGGCGTATGTGCAGAAGCTCGCCACGCAGGCGGCGGGCGGTGACCTTCCCGATGTGGCACAGCTCGACTACCGGCAGATCTCCCAGTACGCGGGCAGCGGCACACTCCTGGACCTCGGCCCCTACATCAAGAGCCACACGCTACGGACCGCCGACTTCGACAAGGGCCTGACCCGAACCGGCGTCTACGAGGGCCGGCAGTACGCCCTCCCGATGGGCCGGGGATCGACCGGATTCGCCTACGACTCCACGGTCTTCAGGAAGGCCGGAGTCGCGACGCCCCGGCCCGGCTGGACCTGGGACGACTGGGTCGAGGCAGGCAAGAAGGTCAGCGCGCTCGGAATGAAGGGCCCGGGCGGTCACGCCTACACCGGCCTCACCGACATCGGCGTGAACGAGGACGCCTTCGAGACCTGGCTGCGCGGCAGGGGCAAGGAGCTCTACGTCTCCCAGCACAGGCTCGGCTTCACCGCCGACGACCTGACCGAGTTCTGGACCTTCACCGACCAGCTGCGCCGCCAGGGCATCGTCTCGCAGGCCAGGGACACCGCCCAGATCAGCGGCGCCGTCGAGGACACCCCGATGGGCCGAGGGCTGGCGGCGACCGACTTCAACTGGGACGCCCCGTTCCTCGGATATCCGCCGCTGCTCGGCGAGAACGTCCACTTCGCGCCCGTACCCACGACCGACGGCAGGGTGGGCCAGTACTTCAAGCCGACCATGCTCGTCGGCGTGGGCGCGGCAACCCACCATCCCAAGGAGGCCGCCGAGTTGATCGACTTCTTGCTCAACGACCCCGACGCGGGCACGATCCTCGGCGTCGCCCGCTCCACACCTCCCAACCAGAAGATCGCCGCAGCGATCGGCAAGGGTCTCACCGGCCCGGAGAAGGAGGTCTACGACTACGGGCGCAAGATCGCCGCCTACGGCACGGAAGCACCGCCCATGGCGCCACCCCGTGGCGATGTCGTCCTCCAGGTCTCCTTCACCCGCGACTACCAGCGGGTCACCTACGGGATGCAGAGCCCGCGAGGGGCCGCCGAGGAGTTCGTGGCCGAGGCGAAGAGGGAGCTGCGATGACCGCCACGGCCACCCCGCCCCGTGCCGCACGCGCTTCCGCGACACCGAGGGAACGCCGTGGGCGCGCTGTACGACACGGCCCCGCCTACGTCTTCCTCTCCCCGTGGATCCTCGGGGTCGTCCTCCTGACGCTCGCGCCCATGGCCGTTTCCCTGTACCTGTCGTTCACCGACTACGACCTCTTCGACGCCCCCAAGTGGGTGGGACTGCGCAACTACACCGACATGCTCACCGCGGACCCGCGGTACTGGCGGTCGGTGGGCACCACGCTCCTGTACGTCGTGGTCGCCGTCCCGCTCAAACTGGCCCTCGCGCTGGGCGCCGCGCTGCTGCTCAGGAGCACGCGCAGCGCCAAGGGTTTCTACCGCTCGGCCTTCTACGCCCCCTCACTGCTCGGCGCGAGCATGTCGATCGCGTTGGTGTGGCGAGCGCTCTACAACGACGGCGGCACCGTGGACGACGTGCTGTCCTCCATCGGCATCCACACCGGCGGTTGGGTTTCCGACCCCCACCTCGCGGTGTTCGTAGTCGCGCTGCTCTCCGCCTGGCAGTTCGGCGCCCCGATGGTCATCTTCCTGGCCGGGCTGCAGCAGATCCCGTCCGACCTGTACGAGGCCGCGGCACTCGACGGCGCGGGACGGTGGCGGCGGTTCGTGTCCGTGACGCTGCCCATGCTGTCCCCAGTGCTCTTCTTCAACCTCGTCCTGGAGACCATCCAGTCCTTCCAGGTCTTCACACCCGCGTTCGCGATCAGCGGCGGCAAGGGCGGCCCGGCCGACTCGACCATGTTCTACACGCTCTACCTCTACGAACGCGGCTTCTCCGCCTCACACATGGGCTACGCCTCCGCCATGGCATGGGTCCTGCTCCTGGCCATCGGCGCGGTGACGCTCGTCCTTTTCAAGACCTCGCGCTCCTGGGTCTTTTACGCCAACGAGGGGGCCTGATGGCTACGACCGCGCCCAGCCTCAAGAGCAACGGCAGCAGCTTCAAGAGCAGCGACACGCAAGCTCGCACCGTGACCGTGGTGAAGCACGTCGGACTGCTGGCCGCGCTGCTCGTCCTGCTCTACCCGCTGGTCTGGCTGCTCGCCACGTCACTGAAACCGGCGGACGAAGTACTCACCAGCCTCAAGCTGCTGCCGAGCCACTTCGAGTGGTCGAACTACACCACCGCCCTGGACGGTGTCAGCGGTGTCACGGTGTCCCGGCTCCTGATCAATTCGCTCCTGATCAGCGTGGGTTCGGTCATCGGGAACGTCGTGTCCTGCTCCCTCGCCGCCTACGCCTTCGCCCGGCTGCGCTTCCGCATGCGGGGCGTGATGTTCGGCTTCATGATCGCGACGATGATGCTGCCGCACCACGCCGTTCTGATCCCGCAGTACATCATCTTCAACAAGCTCGGCATGGTGGACACCTACTGGCCGCTGATCCTGCCCAAGTTCCTCGCCACGGAGGCGTTCTTCGTCTTCCTCATCGTCCAGTTCATGCGCGGCCTGCCACGCGAACTGGACGAGGCCGCCCGCATCGACGGGTGCGGGCCGTTCCGGATCTTCTGGTCGGTCGTCCTCCCGCTGACCCGGCCCGCGCTGATCACCACCGCGATCTTCACCTTCATCTGGAGCTGGAACGACTTCTTCACCCAGCTGATCTACCTCTTCGACCCGGAGAAGTTCACGATCACGCTGGCTCTGCGGAACTTCGTCGACCAGTCCAGCAGTTCCGCGTACGGCCCGATGTTCGCGATGTCGGTGATCTCGCTCCTGCCGATCGTGCTGTTCTTCTTCGCCTTCCAGCGCTATCTGGTGCAGGGCATGGCGACGTCCGGGCTGAAGGGTTGAGCCGTGCGTTCTTTCGTACATGAACGCCGGGAGCCGGGTGAGCTGTTCGGACCTCGCTTCGCGCTCTTCGCCGACATGCTCGCCGTCGGTCTGGCCGCAACAGTCGCCTCCCTGCCACTCATCACGGCTCCGACGGCGCTGGCCGCGGCCTGCGCCGTCCTGCGGCGCTCGATCCGCGAGGACCGTCCGGCGACGCTGGGGGAGTACGTCGCCGAGTTCCGCGCTCACGGATTCCTCCGTTCCCTGCTGGCGGGCGTGACGGTCTTCGCGGCATTGACCTTGGTCGTCCTCGACCTCGCACTCGCCAGGGCAGGCCTTCCGGGCGCCCGCCCGGTGTCCTGGGCACTGACAGCTCTCGCGGCCATGGGACTCGTCCTCGCCCTCCGCGCCACCGCGGATCCGGAGCCGGCGCTCGGCTGGCGTCCGACCCTGCGCCGGGCCGTGACACGCTCCGTTGCCGACCCGGCGGGCTGCGCCCTGATCACGGCAGCCGTCGGGCTGTGCGTCGCGTTCCTGTGGATGCTGCCGCTGCTCGCCCCGCTCCTGCCCGGGCCGCTGGCCTTTGCCATCACGGCCGTTGAGCTCCGCATCGAGCCTCCCTCAGACGAAGGGTGATCTCCTCCATGTCTCCTGTGAGCCGTCGTCTCTTCCTCGGCGCGGCCTCGGCCGCCTTCCTCGCGGCGGGCACCGGATCCGCCGCCGCCGTGTCGGACACCATCCGACGCAGATCCAGAGAGTGGACCTTCGAGAACGACTCCCTGCGTGCCACCGTGACCTACCAGAACGGCGGGATCCACCTCACCCGGATCCTCAACAAGCGCGCCGGACGCGACTACCTGAGCGCCCCCTCGTCGCTCTTCGCCCACGAACTCGACGGCACCGACACCGTCCGCGCGGACGACGGAGGCTGGCGACTGGGAGCGACGACCAGGGAACTCATCGCCGTACGCACGACGGAGAGATCCTGGCGGGTCGGGGAGCGCATCCGCATCCCCCTGAGCAGAACCGAGCCCTGCCCGTTCCGCGTCACCCTGGTCTTCGAGATCTACGACGGCGACGCCGGCCTGCGCTACTTCACCCTCGTACGCAACGAGGACACCGCCCGTGAACTCACCCTCACCCGCTCAAGAGCGATCGACCTACGGCTGCCGAACGACCCGCACACCCTCCACCACGTCCCGAACATGAAGTGGTTCAGCACCCGCGGTTCGCTGAGCACCGAACCCGTCGGCAAGTCCTGGCCGAAGAAGGCCCTCACCGTGTACGACACCGGCGACGGCTGGAGCGTGAGCCCCGAGCTCAACTGGAAGACACAGCGTGGCAACGGCAACTACCCGACCGACTACATGCTGCCGCCGTTCGCGGGCATCAACGCCTGGCACGAGCAGGACACCGTCTCCGTGGACACCCACCCCGAATCGCTGCAACTGACGCTGTCGCCGGGGGAGGAGTTCGAGTACCTCGCGGTGAACCTGACCGTGTTCAAGGGCGATGTCGTCGACGGCAAGATGGCCGACGAACTGCACTTCCGCAAGCGCTTCAAGTACCACCACACCACCACGCTCTTCCACCAGAACGACTGGGACTACCGCGGCGGCCCGGGCCACGAACTGCCCGCCGGCTACTACTACGACACCGTCATTCCGCAGACCAGGCGGGCGGGCCTCGACATGGTGATGCTCGACGACTACTGGAACACCACGCGTGACTCCATCGAACCCAGCGATTCCATGAAGAAGTCCATCACCAGCCTGGCCACGCTCTCGAAGACCCTCAAGGGCAACGGACTCGGCTTCGGTCTGTGGTTCTGCCTGACGGGAGACGGCCACCTCAAGGGCCGCGACCTCGCCGACCCGGCTCAACTGGCCTACAAGAGAGGGCAGATCGAGACACTGCTCAACGACTACGGCGTCACCCAGCACATGATCGATCTCACCGAGTACTGGCAGAACGAGCAGACGACCGCCTACTCGCACGCGAGCGACAACGTCTACCGCAAGGCCGTCCTCACCAGGGCGATGCTCGACGACCTGGTGACGAAGAACCCTCAGTACCTGCCCAAGCTCACCAGCGAACTCGACATCGCCCCCACGCAGGGCGACCGCAACAACGGCCTGCTGCACATCGCGTACAACGGCTGGAACACCTCCAACGGAGGTATCACCGGAGAGGACCTGTCGCTGCGTACGGCGCTCACCGCGTTCGGCCACCTGCCGATGGGCGCAACGTACATGAACGGCGGCAGGATGACCGGCCGCATGGAGGACTACTATTCCTACATGGCCGTCCGGGCGGTCAAGTTCGGCCAGGATCCCGGCGACGCGAGCAAGTGGCCCGAGGCGGCGGTGAAGCTGATGGGCGTCTTCAACGCCTGGCGCAGACGGCCCGAGATCACCGCCCTGACGGACGGCCAGTTCATGCCGGTGTACCTGGGGCAGGGCTGGGACACGACGGAGTGGGACAGCAGCAAGGGCCCGTACGTGTGGATGTGGGCCGACGTACGGCGCCGCACCGCGCTCCTCATCGCGACCGCGGCCGGAACGCCCCAGACCACGGTCGATGCGAAGGTGCGCTGGCTGAAGGGCCCTGCGACCTACGCCATCACTGACATCACGATCGATGACGACGGCAGCCAGGCCCACGCTGCGAAGGGGGAGTTCACGGGTGGGCAGCTGCGCGCCGAGGGGCTGTCGATCGACCTGTCCGAGAACACCTCGAAGGGCAAGGCGTTTTGGTTGGAGGCGGTGGCGCGGTGAGGCGTCGGGTCCCTCCCCGCTGACGAGTTCCGGACGTCAGCGGGGAGTCGACCCGTCGGGTCAGCCCCGGGCCACCGCGATGGCCCCCGCGAGCCTCTCTCCCGCCTCGTAGACCATGTACGGGACGCCGCCGTCGGTGCCGAAGGAAGGAGCCGCGGAGCGCCCGTTCTCCGGAGCTGTGCTGCGGGAGTTGTAGAAGACGCCGAGGTGGTTGCGCTTGCTGAAGTCGTTGCCGACTTCCGTGATCATGATGTCGCCGCCGCTCTCCTTGTCCTTGTTGTAGACGACGTAGGTGCTGTTGTTGCGGTAGAGAAGGTGCGGGCCGCCGATGTTGACGGCGCCGACGTCGCTGTGCCGGACCAGCGGCTGCTGGTCGTAGGTCCAGGTGCGGCCATCGGCGGACCAACCCCAGTGGATGTCACGGTGGTTGGTGGTGTTGTTGAGCATGAAGACCATCACGTAACGGGCGCCGCGTGAGGGCAGGTCCTGACGGAAGACCCGGGCGTACGACGTCTCCGTGGTGCCCGCCGGGAGCATGGATGCCGACAGGACGACCTTGTCGTACGTGAAGTGGATGCCGTCGGTCGAGCGGGCGAGGCGGGTCGTGGTGTTCTCTCCGTGGAAATACAGCCAGAACTCCTTGGCGTCCTCGTTCCACAGCACGTGGGGGGACGAGACATGGCTGACCGAGTAGTGCGGGGACCAGTTGTTGGAGACGATCGGGTTCGACGGGTACTCCGTGAACGGCCCTTCCAGTGAGTTGCCGTATGCCAGGCAGATCCCACCGGGCGCGTCGTGCGGCGCGTAGTACAGGTAGTAGCGGCCGAGGGGAGAGCTCAGCTTGTCGTAGACGCCTCTGATGCAGGGGAAGATGATCTCGCCGGTGGGGTTGTACTTCAGCTGAGACGGTGTCAGAAGGGTGCGGACGTAGGTGTAGTCGGGGAATCCGCCGGGCGCCGCGGCCGCGGGCTGGGCACCCAGGGCCGTCCCGAGGGTGAGGGCGGCTCCGGTGGCGGCGGTGGCCCGCAGGAAGAGACGCCGGTCGAGGTGTTGCTCGTGCATGGTGGCCTCCAATGCCAGAAGGTCTGCGGCTCAGCCGGCCCGGACGGGGTCCGCCGGCTCAGAGGTAGGTGGCGGCGGTGACGCACAGGCCGCCGAGGGCGACCGCCCAGACGTACGGCAGGGTGCGCACCATGACTTGTTGGGGAGTGACGCCCGCGTACTGGGCGCTCCACACGGTCTGAGTGCTGGTGGGGTCGGCGACGCCGAAGACCTGGTTGTACGAGGTGGCCATGCCGAGGACGGCGGCCGCGGGGTAGATGCCGGTGGCGATGAGGACGCCGGCGATGCCCGCGCCGAGCCCGAACACGTTGAGGGGGCCGCGGTAGAGGCACAGCGGGACGAGGAGCGTGAAGACGAGGACGAACACCACGGCGTTGTGCGGGCTGACGGCCTTGACGAGCGGTTCGAGTGCGTCGACGGCGCCGGGCAGTTTCACGGCCGCGAGCAGGATGCCGATGGCGATGAACAGGGCGATCGGCGGGGCGGCCACCTCGAAGCCGCCGTACAGGGTGCGCAGCAGCCGCTTGTTCATCTCGCCGGGCCGGGTCGTGGTGACCAGCGCGTACAGGACGCCCGCCAACAGCGAGGGAATGATGGCGAGTTCGAAGCCCAGGGCGAGGACGAGCGGGACGGCGGGAGTGAGCAGCGCGTACCAGGGCGCATCGCCCAGGTCCTCGCGTCGTGAACGAGGCTTTGCGTCGACGGACTTGAGTGACCAGGCGTGCTCGGTGCCCCGCCGTCGCGTCTCGACGAGGACGAACGCGAGGGCGGCGACCAGGGCGAACGGGAAGAGCTTCTCCATGAAGCCGCGCACGGTCGGGATCGGCAGATCCAGCGCGGTGGAGAAGAACTGCCACAGCGGCAGCTCGAAGGGGATGCCCACGGCGATGCCCATCAGCACCGTGCCCGCGGCGGTCACCTTGGGCACGCCGACGGCGATCATGGCGGGGATGCCGACGATGCCGGCGAGCATGGCGGCTGGTGCCGAGCCGGTCACTGTTCCGACGAGTGCGGATACGGCGAGGACGCCGAGGGCCACCACGGTCGGGCGGTCACCGCCGAACTCGACGATTTTGCGGACGAGCGTGCCCGCGATGCCGGTCTCGTCGAGGAGCTTGCCCAGCCAGGAGCCCAGAATGATCGCGATCATGGTGGCGGCCAGGGTCGGCGCGCCTTCCTGGAGAACGGTGTCCAGCACGCTGTTCTTGCCGGTGAGCGGTGCCCCGGCGAGGAAGGCGATGACGACGGCGAGCAGAGCCAGCGCGAAGGCGGTGGGCAGTCTGCGGGTGAGCATCAGGGCGACGCCGGCCGCCATGACGAGAAGGATGACGACACCCATGGGTCACTTCTCTCTTCCGGGCCGGGTGAGCGCCGCGCGAAGGGCGGCGGTGAGGAGCAGGGGGCTGCGGCCGAGTCCGCAGACGGTTCTGGCGTAGGCGTGCGCGGCGACCTCCTCGGCACCGGCGACATGGCCGGCCACGCGGTGACGTCCGACGCGCAGCACGGTGTGGCCGAGTGCCTGCTTGAGCGCGGCCTTCGCCGGGCCGTGGTGAAGGTGGGCGTGCACGGCCTCGTGGGCCAGCGCGGCCGCGCGCACCGAGCCCGGCGGGTACCAGGCACGCCAGCCGCGGGCGTCGACCAGCTCCTCGGCCAGGGCGAGCGTGTCGGTGTAGAGCTCGACCGTCGGAGGCCGTGACGTATAGCGGGCGAGCAGCATCCGCTCCAGGCCGCCGTCCCGCTCGACCACGCGCGCGGTGGACGGGACGGGGGCGAGCCGGGACCCGAACTCGTCGGCCCTACGGGCCCATTGGCGCAGCAGCTCGCGGTCGCGGCCCTCGTGGGTGGGGGTGGCAGCCAGCAGCCGTACGGCCCAATCGATGTCGTCGACGGAAGCCGGATCCGTCAACGCCCTGTCCTGGACGGCGTGTTCACCCACTGTGGCCGTCATGACCGCACCTCCAGGACCGCGACCACCGGCTCGTCGGCCGCACGGGCCCGCAACTCGCTGCGAGCCAGCGCGAGCAGAGGCTGGGGATCGAGGACGCCGGACAGGTCGGCGATGCGGGAGCCGAGCAAGAGCCGCAGGGCGGGAGCGCGTACCCCGCCGTCGCCGTACGAGGTGGACTCGCCCACCAGCCGGGCGAGCACCTCCGGGGCGCGGGCCACGGTGGTGGTTTCCACTCGGGCGTCGGCGGCGTGGTGGCGTACGACGCCGTCCACGTCGACGATCCGGATGGGGCGGCGGGTCGGCCGCAAGCGGCGGCGCGTCTGCGTGCCGTAGACGGTGTGGGCGGCGGTGCCCGCGAGGACGTGAACCGCCGCGGGGGCGGCCTTGAGACTGGCCGCCGCGGCACAGAGCCGCTCGGTGTCGTCGGCGCGGTGGGACCTGTCCTGGGTGCGCAGTTCGGTGGCGCCGGTCGCGACCGCGCGCACGGTGTTGGTCTGCGGGTCCACGGTGACCTCGACCTCGACGCCTTCGGCGGCGGCGCCCTGGGCGACGACCGCCCGCTCGGCCTCGGCCCGGATGGCAAGGATCTGCTCCTGCGAAGCGCCGGGCACGATCCGCTCGACCTGTTCCCGTACGAGCGCGAGGGCGACGCCGATGGGGCTGATGACCTCGTTGTGGCGGGCGATCCGGCCCTCCATGCCGCTGCTGTGAGCGAGGTGCGGGGTGACGGACGCGGCACCGCCGCCTCCGCCGACGAGGACCGCCGTGTCCCTGTCGAGGCGGTAGTCGCGGATCATGGCGTCCACCACCGTCCTCACCTGGGCGATGCCCGCGTCGAGGATCCGCGTGGCCGCGGTCGCGACGTCGGTGCCGAGCACGGCGGCCAGCGGCGCGATCGCGGCGCGCGCGCTCTCGGGGGCGCAGCGGGCGAAGGCGCCCTCGGGGACGCGGCCGAGGGCATTGGCGGCGCAGGTCATGGTGACGGCGAATCGCCCGCCCGCCGCGTCGATCACGGCGTAGTCGGCGGGGTCGCCGTCCATGGGCCGGATGGTGTCCACCTTGGCGTCGCGCAGCTGGTCGGGGGAGGCGAAGCAGGCGTACGGCAGTCCCGCGATGTGGGCGCTGCGCGGTCCCACGCCCGTCACCCGGCCTTGGCCGATCCGCACCATGGAGCCGCCGCCGACGCCGACTGTGCGCACGTCGAGGGCGCTCAGATATGAGGTCCTGCCGAGGATGGTGGCGTGCCGGACGGCGACCTTGCCGCGGCGTACGACGCTGATGTCGGTCGAGGTGCCTCCGGTCTCGAGGAACACGCCCTCGCTCACACGCTCCTGCATCAGAGCGCCCGCGACTCCGGCAGCCGGTCCCGACAGGACCGTCAGGAGCGGTCGGCGGCGCATCTCGCCGAGCGCCATCACACCGCCGTCGCAGCGCATCACCATCAGCGACGCGGTCACGCCCGCCTTGGTGATGGAGGCGTCGACGAGGTCGGCGGTGGCCAGCATGCGGGGCAGGATCGCCGCGTTGACCACGGCGGTACGGGTGCGCTTGTGCAGCCCGTACAGCGAGGTGATCTCGTGCGCGGCGGTCATCGGCAGCCCGAACGGCCGTGCCGCGTCCAGGACAGCCTGCTCGCCCTCGGGGCGGTCGACGCTGAACGGCTGGCTGGCGACGAGGACTTGAGCGCCCTCGTCCTTCAGCTGTTCGGCGGCGCGGCGGACGGCTGCCGTGTCCTGAGGGTCGGTGACATGCGCGTAGGCCAACGGAAGCCTTTTACCGGGGGCGAGTTCGAGCTTGCCGAACGAGGCGAGGCGGCGGGTGAGCACCGCTCCGGGGCCGGTCCCGATGCCGATCAGTCCGACGGTCGCCACGTCGCCCTCCAGGAGGGCGTTGGTAGCCTGGGTCGTGCCGTGCGCCAGGAAGGCGACGTCGGCCGGGGCGCGGCCGGTCTGCTCCAGGAGCCGGTCGAGCGCCTCGACGATGCCGTGTGCGACGCCGTCCTCGTGATGGTGGCTGGTGGGGACCTTGACCTGCCCCAGGAGTTCGAGGGTCGTGGCGTCCACGGCCACGGCGTCGGTGAAGGTTCCGCCCACGTCGATGCCGACGCGGATGCGGGGTGTGTTCATGTCCGGGCACCTCCTTGTGCTGGATCGGTTCGCGCGGGCGGTCACCGGGCGGGGCGGGTGGAGCCGCCCCGCCCGGAACTCCCGTCCGCGCGGGGGTCGTTCAGTAGCCGCGTACGTCCGGCCAGTGGCGTTGCGCTCCGTCGCGGTCGAGCAGCCGCGCGAACTCCTCGAACCGCTTGTCCTCGGCCTGGACCTGGTGCGGCTCGACGTCCTCCGCGACGCAGTGCGCGGCCAGGGCACCGGCGACCTCGCCGACGTTCCACTCCACCGGGTGGAGCCGGTAGCAGCCGTTGGTGATGTGCGTGGTGCCGATGTTCTTGCCGGCGGGCAGCAGGTTGCGCACCCGGCGCGGCACGAGTGCGCCGAGCGGGATCTCGAACGGCACGGACCCGATGTCGATGTAGCTGTCGCCGCCGGTCGAGGGATGCAGGTCTATGCGGTAGCTGCCGACACCCACCGAGTCGCGGTGACGCGTGCCGCCGTGTGGGCCGACGAGGTCGATCGCCACGTCGTGCTCGGTGACCGTGGTGACGGCCTTGATGCGGCGGGACTCGCGGACGTACGCCGCCTTGGCCAGGCCGTCCGCCGTGCCGGTCACGTCCGGGCGGATCCGCAGGCCCGGGAAGCCGGTGCCGCCGTCCGCGCGCGGCGCATCGGTCTGCAGCCAGTACAGCAGCGAGAGCGACAACTGCCGTGCCTCGCGCAGCGCTTCGGCCTCCTGCCCGATGTACGGCTTGAGCCAGTAGTCGTTGAGCGGCCAGTTGACGAGCGTGATGTCGGAGTCAAAAGCGCCCGGGGAGTGCAGCTTGCGGGCGAGGATGCGGCGAAAGCCCCACAGTTCCTTGTCGCCGGCATCGGCGCTCTGGTCGGCGGAGACGCTGAGCGGGTCGAGAACGGGATTCGGTACAAAGGTCCGCGGCACCGGCTCCAGCGTGCGCGGGTCGGGCGCCTCGAAGCCGAGCAGCGGGCCGGGCCAGAACGAGGGCCGGTAGGTGCGCCAGAAGCCGTAGTCCTCCGGGCGGTCGATCGTGTGGTCCTCGCCCTCGTGGTGGGAGAGTGCGAAGCAGACCGTGATGCCCTGCTGGTTGAGGGGCTGAGCCTCGTCCGGGGCGTGCGGCTCGTCGAACTCGGCGCGTGACTCGGCCCCGTTCGCGTGCTCGACGCCCGCGAGGTGGAGGAGTTCGCCCGTCTCGGTGGCGTCCAGGACATAACGCGCGGTGAGGGTGCGATGCGTCCCGTCGCGCAGGTCCTTCAGGGTCACCGACCGTACGACATCGTTGTCGGACTCGGCGGAAATCGGCCGGTGCTCCGTAAGTACGGTCAGCCGTCCCGCTGCACGGTGGGGCGCGAGCATGCCCTCCAGGACGGCGAGGGCGACCCTTGGCTCGTGGCAGAGCTTGCTGACGCGGCCCGCTCCCGGGTTGAGGTCGGTGAGCGCCAAGGCCTCGGCCCGCAGCGGGTACCAGTGGCGGTAGTACCTCCGGATCTCCTCGCGCAGCCGCCGGTACGAGGCGCTCGTGCCGAACTGCTCGACCCACGGGTGCTCGTCGGGCGGTACGGCCTGGCTGGTGAGCTGGCCGCCGATCCAGTCCGTCTCCTCGGTGAGCACGACGCTGCGTCCTGCCCGGCAGGCGGCGAGTGCGGCGGCCACGCCACCGAGACCGCCGCCCACGACGAGGATGTCGGCTTTGGGTATCACGCTTCTCCTTGCTGCTGGTTCACGTTCGTCGGGGGGTGTGGGGGTCTGTAGGGACCGTGCTCAGGAACGGGCACGCGGCGGTCCGGTCGTCAGGCCCGGGCGGAACACACAACTGACGAGTGGTTCTCGCGCCTCCTCGCCCGTGACGAGCGCGGCCAGGAGACGTACGGCCGCGGCGCCCAACTGCGGCCGGGGGATGTCGAATCCGGTGGGTTCGGGTTCACCCGCCAGGTCGGCGGGCGGGCTGCCGAGCAGGGCGAGAGACACCTCTGTGGGGCAGTCGAGGCCCGCCTCGCGCACGGCGGAGAGCAAGCCTCGCCAGGCCGCCCCGGTGTCGGTCTCCTCCGCGACGAAGGCCGTCACCCCTTCATCGGCCCAGGCACGCAGCCGTTCGGGCGTGAGCTCCCGCTGCGGATCCGCGGACCGGAAGACGGTCGTGGGCCCGGAGGGCAGACCTGCTGCTTCCAGCCCTTCCAGGAAGCCGCGCTGACGGTCCGTCGAAGCGGGCGCGTCGTCGTCCTCGCGGACGAGGAGTATCCGCCGATGCCCCAACTCGGCCAGGTGGCCTACGACGTCACGCGTGGCTTCGACATAGTCCGCGCCCACCCATGCCACGCCCTCCAACTCCTCGCGGCGGCCCAGGTGTACGACCGGGAAGCCGTCCTCGACCAGCCGCTTGAGCTCCGCCCGGGGTGTGTGCCGACCGAGGAAGAGACAGCCGTCGGCGAGCCGGACCCGGCTCAGGGCGTCGGGACCCGCGGCCCCCGCGCCGCCGGTGCTCGACCCGGTGAACAGCACCAGGTCGTAGCCGAGCGCCGCCGCCTCGCGCTCCACGCCGACCAGGAAGGGGTAGTACGAGTGCTGCACATCGGTCGGGAACGTGGCGGTGAAGCTGAAAACGCCGAGGAGGTTATTGCGGGCGGCGGCCAGGCGTCGGGCGGCCGGGTCGGGCACGTAGCCGAGGCTGCGGGCTGCCTCCAGGACCCGCCGGCGGGTCTCCTCGGAGATGACGCGTCCCTTGCCGTCGGGTTTTGCGGAGAGCACCAGGGACACGGTCGCCTGGGACACTCCCGCGAGCCGGGCCACCTCGGCCTGCCGGGGTCGTGACGTACGCCCGGCCGGAGCGGGCGTACGTCCGGGCCGCTTCCTGTGTTCCACAGCGTTTCTCTCCTCCGGGGCAGGGTCTGGCTCTATCGGCGGCGTCGTTAATGCGTATTAGCTAATGCGCATTAACGACAGACTGTGCACTTCCCCGCCTAGCGGGTCAAGAGTTGGGACAGAAGTTTCCGCGAGGGGGGGAATCTCCCGGGGGAGTCTCAGGGACTGGGCCCCGGGTCCCTCCCGCGGCGGCTGTGATTCCGGCGCGGGTGGCTTCGAGTTGATCGGCGGATGTGATGCCGAGGACCAGAGCGACGCCGGTCAGGTTGGCCCTCGCGCGGCGTTGCCGGCCGGGACGCTGACCTGTCGAGAAGGCGGTCCCGTCCCGAGAGAGACGGGGTGCTGGTCCGTGAACGGTCCGGATCTTGGTCCTGGTTGGAAGTGCGCCCGGCGTGGCTCGCCGATGCGGACGTGGGCGACATCAGGGTTGGTCTTGGCGCCGGGGCGCTGGACCCAGGGGTGCGCGGGGCTGGGCAGTATTCGCCGGCCTCGGGGAAGGGGCGTACGTGGTGTCCGACCGAGAACCAATCATGAACTGCGATCGACGATTACACAGTGGATCCACGCTGAGATCTTGCACAGGAGTGAGAACGCAGTCAATGGGAATAGGAATATGGCTGAAACTGATGCACACTATCAGGCTTTGATGCGCAGTTCTGCAACAGTGAGTCGCTCCCGATTACTCCAACCTCGTACGCAACATGTGGATTTCATATTGCGGCACCTTCCCGCTAGCTGTAGCTTGCGTTACGTAAAGTGGGGGTGCCGCCAAGTGGCACGAACATCGCGTACCGTGGCCACGTTTCAGGCTGCTTCAAAGCAGCTCTGCATTGTTCAGTGAACCGGAAAGCCTTGATATCGCGTGCTTTCCGAGAAAACGGGGGAGGGGGCGGATAGATGCATTCCCTAGTTACTGCAATTACGGGATGGCGTCGACGCGAACACCGGATTAGTTGGTCATCGCAGGCTTGACGGCCTTGTCGTGCGCGACTCTCCTCACCGTGCCTCCAGGGCGAAAACATGAGTCCGAGGTGATCGGCCCGCCTGACTTATCCGGTAGTAGGCAGGTTGTGCCCCCAGTCGACCGGAAGGCGTCCGCGACCCATTCGGCCATCTCGAGGGTTCCCGCGCACCGCTGGTGATGCGGCAGTGATCTTCGCGTGCCATCCGTCGAGCTCACTCACGCCGGAAGCCCGCGCACCCCGTCGAGCACAACTCATGGATGCGCTCAGTTTCAAGCCTTTCGACCCGCTTGACCAGCGATTCGACCGCCGGCCGGATCCAATGGATCCGCTCGAAAGATAACGGAGTTCAGCAATGTCCGAGTCCTACATCACGCCAGAGATGCGCGCCCGCACAAACCGGCCGGCCGAAGCTCTACAACCGCGGGAGAACGTCCAGACTTCCCTCGCACCGGGAGCGGTGAACCCGCAGACGCTCGTGCCGATCATGCTCACCTTCATGCTCCGGAACATCGCCAGCAACGGCTTCACCTTCCGCGACCCCCAATCGCCGGGCGACTACTCCCGGGACTCGAAGCCGGGCTGTGTCATCGCCGCCCCGTCGTTCCCGGCCCAGACCCCCGGCATCGACGAGGACTACGTCTTCAACTGGGTGCGCGACGGAGCCATCACGGCCATGGAGGTGGCCAAGGCCAACATGCCCACCGGTCAGGACGGGACGGTGGAGACGCTCAACGACTACGTGCAGTTCGCCGACCTCTGCCACTCCAACGCCCAGCCGACCAAGGGGCACGCCTGCTTCAACATCGCTGGCGACTCCCGCCCGTGGACCGAGCAGAACGACGGCCCCGCCCTGCAGTCGATCACCATCCTGGCCGCCTACGACCAGCTCGACCTCGGCGCCCAGAAGCGGGCGGTCGACCTGGTGAACTCCAACGTGGACTTCCTCCTCGGCGTCTACCAGCAGCCCACCACCAACCTGTGGGAGGAGCACAGCGGGTTCGGCTTCTTCGCCCGCGCCGCCCAGCTGCGCTGCTTCGAGGAGATTCAGTCCTCGAAGATCATCGGCATCAACAAGCCGACCGGGCTGAAGCCCGCCATCAAGTGGCTGCGCGAGGCCCTCGCAGGACACTGGGACGGGAGCAAGTACGTGAGCCTGATGGCCGACCCCGGCGGCGGGGCCCAGCCCTCACCCCAGCGCCCGGTCGTCGACGGCTACGACCCGAACATCGACATCGTCCAGGCGGCCCTGTACGGCGCCGTGTCCTTCACCGACACCAAGCTCCTCGCCACGGCGGCCCAGCTGCGCGCGCAGTGGGAGGAGGGCGGCATCGCCTTCTACCCGATCAACAAGGCGGACCGCGAACAGCTCGGCATCGGGCCGCTGTTCGGTCGCTACCCGGGCGATGTCTACAACGGTGACACCGCGCACCCGACGCTCGGCGGTCACCCCTGGGCCCTGTCCACGTGCAACGTCGCCGAGCTGCACTACAAGCTGGCCGCCGAGATCAAGTCGAGCGGCAAGGTACCGCTGGACGAGCTGTCCGCACCCTTCTTCGCCCAGTCCGGCATCGATGCGTCTTCGGCCCCGGCAGCAGCTGCCGCCGCCCTGCTGACCACCGGTGACGACATGGTGCAGGCCGTCATCTACCACAGCGACCACCTGGAGCTCTCCGAGCAGTTCGACGGCACCACCGGCTACGAGCGCAGCGTTCGCAACCTGACGTGGAGCTACGCCGCCTATCTGTCCGCCATGCGAGCTCGCGCCGAAGCAGCGTGACCGTGGCCGACCGACTCGAATCCGGGCCACCACTTCGGTGGTCCCGGCTGCGCCCAGCGAAGGAGGGGTGACCGCCCCATGTACGAGAAGTTCCCCGGCGGGGCGGCGCAGCGCACCGACCCCGCGGCGGCGGCCGAGGTCCTTTACGACGCCGTCATCGTGGGCGGCGGAATCGCCGGCGCCCTCATCGCCTCGCGGCTGAGCGATGCCGGCAGGCGAGTGCTGCTGCTCGAAGCGGGCCCGGCCGAAGACCTCACGCTGAGGGGTTACGAGAAGTATCTCGACCGCTTCTACTCGGCGATCAGCAAGGACAACCAGGCGCCCTACCCGGCCGTCGCCAATGCCCCGATGCCCCGCGGTACCGACGCGCGGCGCATCTTCCCAGGGGCGCCCGACGCCTCGTCCTACATCGTCCAGAGCGGGCCCTTCGCCACCGACACCACCTACACGAGGGTCCTCGGTGGCACCACCATGCACTGGGAGGGCAAGACGCTGCGGATGCTGCCCGAGGACTTCCGGATGCACACGCTCTACGGCGAGGGGACCGACTGGCCGCTCACCTACGACGACCTCGCCCCGTACTACAACGAGGCGGAACGCGAGATCGGTGTCTCCGCCGACGTGGCGGACCAGGTTTACCTCGGGATGACCTTCGACGAGGACTACGTGTTCCCGATGAAGGGGCTGCCCCTGTCGTACCTGGACCAGGTGGTCGCCAAGGACCTCGACGGAATGCCGGTCGAACTCGACGGTGAACAGCGGGAGTTGCGGGTCCGGCCGTTCCCTCAGGGGCGCAACGGGATACCCAACCCGGCTTACGACGGCGGGAAGGGCTATGTGCCGCAAGGGGCGGTGAGCACGTACCAGGTCGAGGTCGGCGAGCGGTGCCAGGGCAACAACAACTGCGTGCCCATCTGTCCGGTGCAGGCCAAGTACAACGCCGGCAAGACCCTCGCCATCGCCCTGCGGACCGGCCGGGTCGACCTGGTGGCCCAGGCGGTGGCCCACAAAGTGCACGTCGACGAGCAGACCGGCCGGGTGACCGAGATCGAGTACCGCCGCTACGACTCGCCCGACAGCCCCGGCTTCACCACCATGAAGGCCCGGGGACGGCTGTTCATCCTGGCCGCCAACGCGGTGGAGAACCCCCGGCTGATGCTGGCCTCGGGCCTGCGCAGTTCGAGCGGCCTGATGGGGCGCAACTTCATGGACCACGCGTACCTGCTCGCGTGGGCCCTGCTGCCGGAGGCGGCCGGCACCTTCCGGGGCACCAACTGCACGGGCGGCATCACCGACCTGCGCGGGGGTCGATTCCGCCGCCGCCAGGCCGCATTCAGCGTCGACATCCACAACGACGGCTGGGGCTGGGCCCGGGGGGCGCCGATGACCGACCTGATCGACCTGGTGGACTCCGGCGGCCGCTACGGTGAGTCGCTGCGCCAGGGCCTGGTGGACCGGGTCTCCCGCCAGCTGCAGCTGGCGTTCATGGTCGAGGTCCCCGCCAACCCGAGCAACCGCATCTCGGTGGACCAGGCCTTCACCGACCAGCTGGGGAACATGCGGCCCATCCTCACTTACGACATCCCCGAGTACACGATGCGGGGGGTGGCGTACGCCCGGCAGCTGTCGAAGCGGATCTTCGCCCGCCTCGGGGCCGAGGACCACACCGCCTACGACCCGGGCTTCTGGGGTTACGCCGTCCACGACGGTCAGGGGTACGAGATCCGCGGGGGCAACCACCTGGCCGGCACCCACGCGATGGGCTCCGACCCGGCGACCTCGGTGGTCAACGCGGATCAGCGGTCCTGGGACCACGAGAACCTCTATCTGGTCGGCGGGGGAAGCATGCCCACCGTGGGCACGTCGAACGTGACGCTCACCGTCGCCGCCCTGTGCCTGCGCAGCGCCCGCGCCATGCTGGCGCAGCTCGACTCCGAGACCGCGCCGATCAACGTCGCCGCCCAGCGCCAACCCCAGGAGGAGGTGGCCCGGTGACCGCGTCGACCATCGACAACCGCGACGAGCTGATCGCCTATCTGCACGCGGCGATGGCGCTCGAGCACGCGACGATCCCGCCGTACCTGACCGCGTACTACTCCATAAAATCCACCACCAACTCCGACGCCGCCCACATCATCCGGGTGGTCGCGGTGGAGGAGATGCTGCACCTGACCCTGGTCGCCAACGTCCTGAACGCCATTGGCGGGAAGCCCGATCTGACCCGCCCCGGCTTCGTACCCTCCTACCCGGCCTATCTCCCCGACGGGGAGGACGACTTCACCGTCGACCTGCGGCCGCTCTCCCCCGAGGCGGTGGAGACGTTCTGCAAGATCGAGCGGCCGGCCCGGGCACCCGATGCCGAACGGCTGCTGACGCTGCCGGACAGCGGGGGGCCATTCCTCGTCTCCAGTCCGACCGCCGAGAAGATGCGCTTCTACAGCATCGGCGAGTTCTACGCGGAGATCATCGAAGGGCTGGAGAAGGTGGCGGCCGCCGATCCGGGGCAGCTCTTCTGCGGGGATCCGGCCCTGCAGGTGGGGTCCGAGTACTTCTACTCTGGCGGCGGGGACGTGATCGTCGTGACCGACCTGGACTCGGCCTGCCGGGCGTTGAGCTTCATCGCCGATCAGGGCGAGGGCCTCGATGCGGGCATCCACGACGCGGCCGGGGAGCTGGCCCACTACTACCGGTTCCGGCAGCTGCAGCTCGGCCGCTACTACGAGGTGGGCGATGACCCCGATGCGCCTTCGGGAGCACCGCTCAGCGTCGCCTGGGACGAGGTGTACCCGGTGAAGGTGAGTGCCCGGCTCGCCGACTACCCGGCGGGTTCGGAACTCGCCGCTGCGGCACGGGAGTTCAACGCCGACTATGGCGCCTTCCTCGCCCTGCTCACCAGGGCGTTCAACGGGAACCCCGACCTCCTGCAGGAGGCCGTCCGTGACATGTTCCGCCTGCGCGACGGGTTCAACCGGCTGATATGCAACCCCCTGCCGGGCAGCGACGGCCTGCACTCCGCTCCCACCTTCGAGATCCCGGCAGCGACGCCGTGACCGCCCCGTCGTTCGAGGGCTTCCTCTCCCTGTCGGTCGACCTCACCGCCTTCGAGGAGACCGCACTGCTCGGCACCGGTATGGCCGACCAGTACCTGTCCAAAGTGCGAGCCGCTTGCGGCGACGAGGTCGTCGTCGCTCTCCTGGACGCCCATCGGGCAGCCCGGGCCGACGCGGCCGGCGATGCCGGAAGTCATCAACGGACCCCGCTCGACCGGACCCCTCTCGATACCGATGTGTTCGACCGGGCCCTACGCCACCGGATCTTCAGCGACGACCGCCTGGGCCCGGTGGCCCGCAACGTGATCAAGCTCTGGTACGCCGGGATGTGGTACTCGCTGCCACCCGAGTGGACCGACCGCCACGGGGCCCGTGCGGCGGGTGAGACCTCCACGGTCACCGCCGCCTCCTACCAGGAGGGGCTGTTGTGGCGGGCGATCGGTGCCAACCCTCCAGGTGCCAAGGCGCCCGGTTACGGCTCCTGGGCCCAGCCACCCCGCATCGAGGACCGCTATCTGAAGGGGGCGACGAAATGACCGAATCAGCGGGCCGTCTCGGCCCGGACAAGGTGAAGCTCGGCGTCTGCTGCACCCTGTGGTGGAACGACGACTTCCCCACCATCGACGCCGGCATCTCCTTCGGCCAGGCCGTGAGCGAGATGGCGCTCGCCGGCTTCCAGGGCTGCAGCATCGGGCACAAGTACCCCTCGGACCCCGCCGTGCTCAAGGCCGCCCTCGACCTCCGCGGCCTGCAGATATCCGAGCCCTGGACGAGCACGTACTTCACGATCGGCAAGATGCGGCACAAGACGATCGCTGCCTTCGAGGAGACGCTGGCCCATCTCAAGGCGCTGGGCGGGACCGAGCTGGTCGTGGCCGAGTTCGGCGCTTCGTCGCATCTGCTTCCCGTCGATGTGTTCGCCAACCGCCCGCATTTCACCGACGCCCAGTGGGACGCCCTGACGTCCGGTCTGGAGGAACTCGGCAAGATCGCGGGCTCGGCCGGGATGAAGCTCAGCTACCACCACCACATGGGTACCGGCGTCCAGACCCGGGCCGACGTCGACCGGCTGCTTGCCTCGACCGATCCCGCCCTGGTCCACCTCCTGCTCGACACCGCCCACCTCGCCTTCGCCGGCGATGACCCGCTGGACCTGGCCCGGGCGCACGCCGACCGCATCGGCCACGTCCACATGAAGGACATCCGGCCCGGGATCGTCAGCCGGGTGCGTAAAGAAGGCCTGTCGTTCCAAGAGGCCGTCGAGCTCGGCGTCTTCACCGTACCCGGAGACGGCGCGATCGACTTCCGGCCCATCCTCGAAGTCTTGGCCGACGCCGGGTACGAGGGGTGGCTGGTGGTGGAGGCCGAGCAGGACCCGAACAAGGCCGTCCCGCTCGAGTACGCCAAGAAGGCCCGCTCCTACCTCGCCGACGTCTTGGGCTGGTGACGATGAACGTGACATTGGCGCGGGGCCTCAAACCGAACGTCGACCGGGACGTGTACTTCAGCTTCTTCATGTTCACGGCCGATCTGCGTCCGCAGGACACCCGCTACACCCAGACCCTCATCACTCATCTGAAGGCCCTGACCGACATGGGCTACGCCGGCTTCGACGTACATATCGCCGCCCGGCCCGCGACCGTCGACCACAAGCTCGAGCTCGACGGCTACATCGGCCTGAGGAAGGCCTTCGACCAGGCGGGCCTGCGGGGGGTCAGGTTCACCACCAACGTCGGGACCACGCGGACCTTCGACCCGACCTCGCCCTACGAGGAGCAGCGCGCCCAGGCCCTCTCCTATCTGAAGTCGCGTGTCGACATCACCCGGGCCCTGGGCGGCGGCGACACGATCATGTCGGGTCCGTTCCTCTACCCCTACGGCGTCTTCCCCCTCACGGACGACGGCGAGCCGCTGTGGAGCGACGACCTCCAGGAGTGGATGAAGCCGCGCTTCCACGCGGCCCGTGGAGTCTTCGAGGACCTCTCGGAGTACGCCGCGGCCCGGGAGGTGAAGCTCGCCATCGAGCCCGTGAAGAGCTGGGAGACTCCGCCGCCCAACATGGTCTCGGAGGTCCTCGACTTCCTCGAGGGGCTCGAACACCCGCAGGGCGGCGTGACGATCGACACCGCGCAGGTCCTGATGGAGAGCCAGGGTCCTTCGGTCTTCCGGAACAACATCGCGCGGGCCGTGCGGCAGAACCGGCTGCACTACGTCCATATCTCGGCGCCGGACCGGGGCACGGTGAAGGACAGCTGGATTCCGTGGGATCTCGTGCGCAGCGAGGTCGAGCCGGTGTACCGCGGGCCGTATCTGATCGAGGTGTTCAACGCGATCCCGCCGTTCGTCAGCTCGATGCGGATGGCGCGCAGGCGCTTCTGGCGGCCCGGCGAGGACGCCCCGGTGCGGGGCGCGGACAGCGCCTACGACGTCGCGAAAGCGGCGCTGGAGGAACTGAACACGCGCGTCGCCGCATGACCCCGTCCTTCTCTCGTCCCGTTCCGAATCGGGGAGGTCCCGGATGCCGGCTCAGATGTCGGACCCCATCGTCATGGTCGTGAAGCGGGCGGGCGACGTCCGTATTCACACCTTCGTTTCCTCTTTCAGCGACGGCAACATCGCGAACGCGACGCACATCGTCGAGTCCAGGAACTCCCTCGTACTCGTCGACGCACAGTTCCTCGCCCCCTATGCGAGGGAGTTCAGGGCGTACGCGGACAGCCTGCGCAAGCCGATCGACCGGCTGTATCTCTCCCACCGGCACCCCGACCACTGGTTCGGCCTGGGCGCCGCGTTCCGCGACGTCACGGTCTATGCGCTCTCCGAGACCATGACCTTCATCCACGAGCACGGGGAGGAGTCGCTCCGCGACCACTGGAAGCTCGGCGGCCTCCTCCCGGAGCACATCGTCGTCCCCAAGCAGGTCGCCAGCCCCGGGGAGGAGACGATCGACGGGGTCAGGTACGTCCTGGACCGGGTGACGGACACCGAGACCGACTTCCATCTCACCCTCGGGCTTCCCGAATTGGGGGTGTACTTCGCCCAGGATCTGCTCTACAGCGGCACCCATCTGTATCTGACATCACAGCTGGGCCACTGGATCCGGGTGCTGCAGGACCTGCTGGTGTCGGAGTACGAGCTCTTCCTGCCGGGCCACGGCCTTCCCGCCGACAGATACGAGGTCGCCCGCAACATCGAGTACCTCTCCGCCGCCCGGCAGGCCGTCGGGGACGGCCTTACGGGCGCCGCCTTCAAGGACTTCCTGCTGCAGCGGTATCCGGAGCGCAAGTGTCCGGGCATCTTCGACATCTACCTGCCCCGGCTGTTCGGCGGTGCAAGCGAATACTGACCACTGATCACAGAGGAGTTACGCCATGGCAGAGCGCTGCACGGTCGGGCAGTACCTGATAGACCGGCTCCACCAGCTGGGTCTTGACCACCTGTTCGCCATCGCGGGCGACTACTCCATCGAATGGCTGAACCGGTATGTCGCGCCGAGCGGCGTCGAACTCATCGAGGAAGTCAACGAGGTCAACGCCGGCTATGCGGCGGACGGATACGCGAGGCTGAAGGGCATCGGGGCCCTCTGTGTCACTTACTCCGCCGGCGCGCTGTGTGCCGTGAACGCCGTCGCCGGCGCCTATGTCGAGAAGGTGCCGCTCGTGCTGATCAACGGCACGCCGAGCATCAAGAAGACCATCACCTTCGAGCAGACCGGCTTCAGCGCGCACCACTTCATCACCGGGCGGGAGACCGACCTCCAGTCCTTCGAGCACATCACGGCCGCGGCCATCCGGGTCGACAACCCGGAGCTCGCGCCGCGCCTGATCGACCACGCGCTGAGCACGTGCATCAGTGAGCGCCGCCCGATCTACATCGAGCTGCTCCAGGACATGGTCGACCTCGAGTGCGAGCCGCCCAGCGGCGTCCTCAAGCCGGCCAGGCCCCTGTCGGACCGGGACAGCCTGGATCAGTCGGTCGCCCAGGTCCGCGCGCGGCTCGAAAGCGCCGAGAACCCTCTCATCTGGGTGGGCCCGGAGGTCGACCGGCACGGCCTGCAGGACAAGGCCGCGCGCCTGATCCAGCAGCTGAACATCCCCTTCGTCACGGAACTCCTCAGCAAGGCCGTCCTCTCCGAGGACGATCTGCTGTTCGCCGGCGTGCTCGACGGCCAGGCCTCGTCCGAGAGCGTCACAGAGCTGGCCGCCACCTCCGACTTCGTGCTGGCCCTCGGCGTGTGGCTGACGGACATCAACTCCCTTGGCTGGGAACCGGACTACGACAAGACCGCCTTCGCGTCGTTCGAAGCGGTCAAGCTCGGCACGTTTTTCGCCGGGCATGTGGCCCTTGAGCACCTGATGGACGGCCTTCTGGCGGCGAAAATCACGCCCAAGTCCCGGAAACTCCCGGAGCGGCCCGCACGTAGCGCACCTGACGTGAGTTCCTCCGAAATCATCACGTACCAGGGGTTCTACGAGTTCATCCAGCGGTACGTCGACCGGAACACCGTCATCAGCGCCGACGCGAGCATGAACTACTTCGGGAGCCTGCTGCTCGACATCCCCAACCAGGGCGGATTCATCGTCCAGTCGTCCTATTCGTCGATCGGCTACAGCGCGCCGGCCGCGACGGGAATCTGTCTGGCAGCGGCGCCCGGCCAGCGGGTCATGGTCTTCTCCGGCGACGGCGGGTTCCAGATGACCGCCCAATGCCTCTCGACGCAGACACGCTTCAGGCTCAATCCGATCATCTTCGTCATCGACAACGGCGTCTACGCCGTGGAGCAGTGGCTCGCCGACTCCTCGGTCTTTCATGCCGACAAGCCGTTCTACGATCCGTGCCTCCTGCACCGGTGGAACTACAGCAGGCTGTCCGAGGTGTTCGGCTGCCGAGGGTGGGAGGTCGGCACGTACAGGGAGCTGAGGGAGGCCCTGACGGGTGCCCTGGAGAACACGAGCAGCCCGTCCCTCATCCAGGTCCGGGTGCCTGACAAATCGATTCCTGACAATGCGAACTGGAAGGCCCAGTAAGCAACAGGACAAGGAGAGGGAAATGCCGACGAAAATCACTGCAATCTACGAGAACCCGAAATCCCCGGATGACTTCGAGGCCGGTTACCGCGAGCAGCTCGCGCTGGCGAAGAGGATTCCTGGAGTCCAGAGGATCGAGAGCGCGAAGGTGTGGCCGAAGGAGGACGGCAGCCCGACCCCAGCATATCGCGTGCTCGACTTGTACTTCACCGACTACGACGCGGCCAGCAATGCCGTGACGACCGAAGAGGCATCGGTGTTTGTCGGCAAGGTCTTCGAGTTGGCGACCGGCGGTGTGCGGCTCCTCTTCGTGGATGTCGAGGAGGCCTGAGCCTTGGATCCATCGCGTGATGATCGGGCGGTGGACGGTGAAATAGAAAGGGGTGCCTGCTGCGCAGAGGTGAATCTGACTCCTGACCTGCCGGCGGCCGTTGGGATGCTCTTCGTCTCATGGTGGTACACGAGCAGTACCCACGCTGACCTGCGGTGACGGTGCGCTGTCGGTGGGCGGGTGGCAACGCGGTCCGGCAATGGCCCGGATCTTGGTCTCGGACATGTGACCCGGACTACCCCTCGGCCTCCTCCATACGAGACGTTCACTGACGGAGCTGCCGCTGGTCGTCAAGCTTCGGCGGGGGCGTAGCCAAGGCAACTTTCGGTCCAGGAGCGGGCTTCCGGACGTCGTCGGCGGCCGAAGAGTGTCGAGGAAGCGAACCTCGCCGTTGGCTTGAGCAGCGGACTCATAATCCGTCGGCCGTGGGTTCGAGTCCCACCCGCCCCACCTGTGCAGGCCTGTGACCTGCGGAAACGTTCATTTTTGGGTGTCGGAGCGTCAACTTCGCCTGAACGGACTGAATCCGCTGCTCGTGAGTTTGGAGTCCGACGGCGCTCGGGGGAGCTCCCACCCCTCTGACCTGCGTCGGAATAGGTGATCGAGGTTGTCGCTCGCCGTCCGGGCGACTGTCCTGAGGGTCGATGCCAAGACCCAGGGGCCGTACAGGCGCCGGGACGGCGCGGCCGTGTCCAGACGACGGTGTCTCCGGGCCGGTGCGTTGTCCCATGTGCCTGTTGCGTGGGCATGGGGCTGCAATCCACAGAGCGGCCAGTCGAGGACCGGACCAGCAGCGGAGGCGGCGCAGATGCCGGTACGTCTGGTGCGCAGGCAGGGGTAGGGCGGCGTCGGCTGCTGCTGCCTGTGCTGTGGAGGGACTGTCGCCTTCGTGCCGCTCGATCCTTGATGTCGTCCAGGGGTTGGCGGCCTGTGTGCTGATAGCGGACCTTGAGTTGAGTGGTAGCAGGTGGCCGCTGAGAGGGCGTCTCGGTGATGCCCAAGGTCAAGGAAACGGCCCGAAGAGAAAACGGCCCTGAGGGGTCACTTGAACTGCCCGCTGCGGACCTGGCGAGGTTGACATCGACGGGAACGGGCCGCTGCGCCGATCGTCAAAACGGCCGCAACAGGCGGGAGTACCTCCTGCTGCGGCGATCGGTCAGGTCAGGCCGTGGCCCATGGGCGGTGCTCGCGCTTCCATGTCTGCGCGGCGAGCTGGACGGCGTCCCACGGGGAACCGAGCGGCGGCGTGTAGGAGAGGTCGAGATCGCTGATGCCCGCCACGCTCATGCCATGGAAGAGGGTGGTCGCGAGGTGTCGACGCGCTTGGAGATCTCTGACCTGAGGCGTCCCACGAGCTGGGCGCCGACCAGGAAGCCGGAGTCGATGGTGCTGGTGACCCGGATGGAGATCGGGGTGGCCCTGGGGTAGTACCCCTTGTGGTCGTCCGGGATGCTCGCGGTTTTCGCCGGGATCCAGCCCCGGCCCGCCACAACCTCGTGTTCGCGCAGGCCGATGCGGGCGGCGACGAGGTAAAAGACCTTCACCACCTGGGTGCCCAGGCCGCCTGCGAAGGGGAGGTTGCCGCCGAGCGTGTTCTCGTCGACGACCCGGCCCTGCTTGTGGGCCCACCAGCGCCGGACCAGGGATATCACCGCGATTGTGCGGCGCCGCACGTCACCCTGCGTCCGGCACCACCCGTGGCCCCGCCTCCTCCTGGGCCTCCGGTGTCGCCTCCAGTTCCGCGAGGAAGTCCTGCGGTCGCTGGTAGCGGAGATCGGGGTCACGGGCCAGGCAGGTACGCAGTACGTCGCGCAGGGCAGGCGAGACCGGGAGGGCGTCCACAGAAATGTCCTCATGGAGGACGGCGTAAAGAATGCTGGCCGCATCGGTGACCTGGTGGGGCAGCCGACCGGCGATGCACCGGTAGAGCACCGTGCCCAGGGCGTACAGGTCTGATCTGATGTCCACCTGGCCGCGCACCTGCTCGGGCGCCATGAACATCGGCGTCCCGATCACGACGCCCACCAGCGTCAGCGGTGTGCCTGCTTCCTCTAGGGCTCGGACGACGCCGAGGTCGATGATCACGGCGCCGCGGGTCGGGTGAAGGACGACGTTCGACGGCTTGATGTCGATCCGATACAGGCC
The DNA here is from genome assembly GCF_055569295.1 of Streptomyces sp. NPDC029292. Taxonomy (NCBI): domain Bacteria; kingdom Bacillati; phylum Actinomycetota; class Actinomycetes; order Kitasatosporales; family Streptomycetaceae; genus Streptomyces; species Streptomyces sp. NPDC029292. The sequence continues at coordinate 26,236 of NZ_JBVHXR010000031.1, read as the reverse complement.
CATGGAATCCATGTACCGCAGAGCCTCGCCGAGGTCTTTGCCGATCCGGGTGGTCTCCTGGGGAGTCAGAGACCCTTGCGCATCGAGGACGTGGGCAAGGTCGGGACCCTCGATCAGGTCGATGATCAGTGCGTGCTCTGGGGATTCGACGACGTCGATCGTGTGCGCGATGTTGGGGTGCCGCATGCGCATCCCGATCTGAGCCTCGCGGCGGAACCTGGCCAGCATGTTCTCGTCCGTCGTCAGGCCGCGGTGCAGCAGCTTGATCGCCACAGCCTCACCGGTCCGCAGATCGCGCCCCCGGTAGACGACACCCATCCCACCCGCCCCGATCGGACTGAGCGCCTCGTAGCGGTCACCCAGTCGCACGACGGGCGGCACGGCAGGTTGCGGCTCAAGCTGTGAGGCACCCGTCGCAGACGGATCCGCAGACGCAGGCGAGCGCGCGAGCGTGGTGTCCCAGGGACTGCGCAGAGGTGGTGTCGTCAGCCGCAGATCCGCGCGTTCGCTCTCGCTGCGCCACGCGAAGCCCGCCAGTTGCCGGGAGTACGAATCGGTGAGCCGGTAATACGTAACTCGGGCGTCTGCTGGATTGCCGTACTCGGTGGCATCGGGCCGGCTGCCCTCGCTCGTCACGTCGAGTACCCCTCTGCGCACCAGATGGCGCAGCAGCCGCTCCACCATCGGGCTGTCCAACCGCAGCAGTGGATCCAGTTGACCGTCGCTCGTGACATCCGTTGCCGTGAACACCCGGCCACGGCTGCGCAGCGCCCAGTCCACTACGTGATATCCGCCAAGACGCCACCGGTCGTTGTCGATCGGCAAGGGCGCCAGCGGGTTCGCCGCGCCCACAGATACCGCTTCAGACACCACCGATTGAAGATGGCCGTAGAACAGCATCCGCTGCCAGTCCTCGTCTGGCACCTGGAGCAAGGGGTGGCCCGAACTGTCCCATCCAACCAGGGCGTTGAACTCCTGCAGCAGTCTGCGTGGTACGCCTCTCGACTTGAACCGCAGATACTCGATCAGCGTGTCGAGCCCCTCCGGCCCGTCCGCTGGCTCGTCGTCCGGCCAGCCCTCTGGGACGTTCCCGTCCCAGGTCCGGCCCACCGGCCAGTTCCTCGGTGGTGGGCGCGGTGGTCCGAGCGAGCGCCTGATCTCCGCTTGCCGGGCCTCGAACAGCCCCCGTACCAACCGCTCGGGTGCTGCCCACAGGCACGGCACGTACATCCGCCAGCTGAAGACGCTCTCGTACACGCCGTTGCCCCGGTCCGCGTCCCTGAGCGCCTGGTCGTGCAGGTCAGGTCCGGCGACCAGGATGAAGTGGGCGCCGCGTGCGGTCAGTACGTTCTTGAGCGTGCCGAGCAGCGTCTCGAGATGACCGAGCGCCTCCTCGGAGTTGTCGGTCAATTTGTCGACTTCATCGAGCACGATCACGGGGTGCACCCGCAACCGACGCGGCTCCCGTCGGCGGCGCAGCAGGCGACGCCGCCGAGCGGCGGGATGGGCCTGGGTGCCGCCGAGCAACTGGATGATCCGTATGAGGTCGTGCTCGACGTCCGTCTCGGAGTAGGCCAGGAACGAGGCCTCCGTCGCGCGGGCGCTTGTCCGCCGACCCGTCATGCTCAGCGTGGGCGATAGGGAGGCGAGTGGGCCGTTCTGGATGCCGATGCCCATGGTGCCGCCGTGCTCGCTGCCTTCCGACTGGGTCTGTTTGAAGGACAGCGAGGTTCGGGTGTAGGCGAGCAGCAAGGACTCCTGGACATCGCGCGGCAGCCGCTGGAGCTTGCCCTCGTCGTCCAGCGTCTCGAAGATCCGCCGGACGACGGCGAACAGCAGTTGGTCCGCCTCCATTCTCCGCGCGATGTTCAGATGCACGGTCAATAACTCGTGTGTGCTGGTCTGTTGGGCCTGGGTTGCTGCGGCGGAAAGAGCCCGCAGCACGAGCGTCGACTTACCGACGCCCCGGAATCCGGTGACCAGAAAGGTGCCGCCGTGCGAGTAGGTCAGCCGCTCCCGCAGCGTCGCGACGAGTTCATCGTGACCGAAGCCGGGTATCGCGTCGTCGCCGACGGGCAACGGCTCGTGGATGTACCGGAATTGCCGGTGCAGCGGCATGTACAGCACGACGTTCCCCCTTCGCCTCTTCGCCACGGGCAAAGCAAGCGTAGATGCCTGGGCCCTGCAGAACAGCGGCTCTCGTGACACCGCGGGCACGAGAGAAGACAAGGGCGTCGTCCAAAGGCTCGTACGCCTGGAGCCAGGCTCAGGCCCGGCGTAGTGTGATGACGTTGCCAGGGAGTGATGATGGAGCAGTCTTGGCGTGCTCCTGGATGACTGCCGGGGCTTCCCGCTGTCCCGAGATGACCTGCTCCATCAGATCGGCGGCCCAGCCGCCGGTGAGGGCGGTGAAGAGGTCCGGTGTGGGCCGTTGCTCCAGGCCTCGTTCGGCCATGACGGCGAGGAGGCGTGGCCGCTCGGGTTCCAGGTCGGCCCACCCGGGTTCCGGGATCCGCCAGGTGACGCCTGCGTGGGGATCGCGGCGTGCGGAGAGCTGCCTGAAGAGGCCCGTGGCGCGGTTCACCCAAAACCTCGGCGGCGACTGGGCAATCGACCCCGAAGCGCCCGCCGACGGCGCAGCCCACCTCATCTACAGTGACGGACGAGGCATCAGCTTCCGCCCCATCTTCGGCGGAACCACCGCCCAACTTTGGGTTACAGGCAGCGCCGCACCTCCGCTCCCCGACGGCGCCACCCTCGCCGAACGAGTCGCCTGCGAAGCACAGGTTGCTCTACGACTTGAGCTGTCCCGAGTTTCGTAGAGTCCGATGATGTTGGTTCAGGCGGACTGCGGGACTTGTTCCAGGCTCTGCCAGAAGTCCCGTTCGTACTTGCTGGGCGGTACGTAGTCGAGGGCGGAGTGGAGGCGTTCTTCGTTGTACCACGTGATCCACTGGAAGATCGCCCGTTCGACCTGGTCGACGTCCCGCCAGGGGCCCTGCATCTCGATCAACTCAGCTTTGAAGGTGCCGTTCAGCGCCTCGGCCATGGCGTTGTCATAGGAGTCCGCGACGGAGCCGACCGACGCGGAGGCACCGATGTCTGACAGCCGTTCCGTGTAGCGAATTGACACGTATTGCGACCCCCTGTCGGAGTGATGGACCAGGCCGGAGCCCTTCTTGATCCGCCGACGCCAGAGCGCCATCTCAAGTGCGTCCAGGGGGAGTTCGGTCCGCATATGGTTCGCGATCTGCCAGCCGACGATCATGCGGGAGAACACGTCCAGGACGAAGGCGACGTAAGCCCAACCGGACCAGGTCCTGACATAGGTCATGTCGGCGACCCAGAGCCGGTCGGGGCCGTCGGCAGTGAAGTCCCGGTCGACCAGGTCCGGCGGCCTGGGCGCCGATGGTTCGGACACCGTGGTCCGCCTGCGCTGGCCGCGGATGACGCCCTCAACGCCGAGCTCGGCCATCAGCCGCTCGACAGTGCAGCGGGCCACCTCGACTCCCTTGCGCCGCAGGGCGCGGGTGATCCGGCGGGCTCCGTAGGTGCTGCCGGACTCGGCGTGGATCTGCTCGATCATGGGCATGAGCTGTTCGTCGCGGAGCCGCCGGGCGGACTTCGGGCGCTTCTTGCGGGCGAAGTACGTCGACGGCGACAGGTCCAGCTCCCGGCAGACGGGATCGACCCCGAGGCCCTTCGCTCGCAGGTGGTCGATCACCTGCTCGGCCTCGTCCGGGGGCGGTCGATCTCCTGGGCAAAAAACACCGATGCGGCCTTCAGGATCTCGTTGGCCCGCCTCAACTCAGCGTTTTCCTTGCGGAGTTGCTTGAGTTCGTCGAGCTCGGCTGTGCTCAGCCGGTCGTCACGTTCGCCGGCATCGGCCTCACCTGGCGGACCCAGCCGCGCAGGGCTTCCTTGTGGATGCCCAGGTCTTTCGCGACGTGCGCGACGGGTCGTCCGGTGGTCCGGACTTCGCGGATCGCGCGCTCACGTAGTTCATCGGGGTATTTCCGTGGTGCTGGCACTGATGTGGTTCTCCTTCGCCAGGATCGTAACCCTGGCATCAGGGACTCCACCAATCTCAGTACAGCTCACGTGGAGATCTGACGGACGTGCAGTGGTCCCGCCTGGAGTCGTTGTTGCCGGCGGCCAGAAGACCGGGACGGGCGCCGATATGGACCAGGCGGCAGACCTGTCAACTGAACTCAGTGGTCGCAGGGCGGTCCTCAGTCGATGACGGTACGGGTCACCGTCGCGTCCGCGGGCGCCCGTACCGCGTTGAGCACGACGGCGGCCACCGACTCGGGCCGCAGGAACTGATCCGGGCGGTACTCGCGGCCGGCCCGTTCGGCCGCCTTGCGTTGCAGCTCGGTGTCGGTCGGACCCGGGTGGATTGAGGTCACCCGCACTCCGTTGGGTGCCTCTTCGGCCTGAAGTGCCTCTGCGAACGCTCGCAACGCGTATTTGCTGGCGGCGTAGGGACCGCGGTGCGCCTTGATCCGGAGTCCGGACCCCGCGTTGATCAGGACCACCTGTCCTTGGCAGCGGCGGAGGGACGGCAGGAGCAGGCGTGTGAGTTCGGCGGCGGAGAAGAGGTTGACCGCGAAGATTCGCTGCCAGGCGTCCAGTGGGGTGTCGGCGATCGTGCCGGGCTCCGCGACGGCGGCGTTGTGCACGAGCACGTCCAGTCGGTCGATGTCCGTCGTGGCCTGGGCGAGGCCCCCGGGATCCGCCAGATCGACCGCCCAGGGGTCGGCCTTCCCCGGCAGGTCGCGGGCGAGCGCCTCGAGCGTCCGGGCGTCGCGGCCGCCCAGGAGCAGATCGTGTGTGGGTGCCAGCGCACGGGCGACGGCCGCCCCGATGCCCCGGGAGGCTCCTGTCACGAGTGCGCTCGGTCGTGGAGTCGTCATGGTGTGCTCCCTCGTGGAACGGGCCGGAAGGTGACCGGCAGGCTGGTCAGTCCACGCATGAACCGGCTGCGTCCCCAGGCCAGTTCGCAGGGATCGCTCGCGAGCGCCAGTCCGTCGCAACGTTCCAGGAGGGCGCGGAGCGCGATCGCGGCTTCCGCTTTGCCGAGCGGCGCGCCCAGACAGTGGTGGATCCCGTGTCCGAAGGCGAGGTGCCCTCGGCTGTCGCGGAGGATGTCGAACCGGTCGGGCTCGGCGAAGCGGGCGGGATCCCGGTTGCCGGCGCCGTAGGACAGCAGTACCGCCTCTCCGCCACCGGGAACGGTGACGTCTCCGATCCCCACATCGCAGGTCGTGAACCGCAGGACGGGCGCCATCTTGATGGGGCCGTTCCAGCGCAGGATCTCCTCGATCGCCTGCCCCACGAGGTGTGGCTTCCTGCGGAGCAGCTCCAGTTGCTCGGGGTGCTCCAGCAGGGCCAGCACCCCGCTGCCGATGAGATTCGCGGTTGTCTCGAAACCGGCCACGAGGAGGAGGAAGGACATGCCGATCACCTCGTCCTCCTGGTGATCGGCTGAGAGGAGTCGCCCCAGCAGGTCGTCGACACGGACGGGGGACTGCCTCTTCGCCTTCAGAAGTCCGGTGAGGTAGTCCCGCATCTCGGAGGCAGCCCGGGGCATGCGGCCGTGGTCGCCTTCGCTCATCTCGACGTAGATGCCGGCGAGCCGCGCGAAGGTGTCCCGTCCCCGGGCAGGCACACCCAGTACTTCCGAGATGACGGTGAGCGGCAGACGCTTCGCGAAGTCGGTGATGACGTCCAGGCGCCCCAGTGGAAGGACCGGGGACAGGAGGTCGTCGGTGATCTGCTGGATGCGTGGACGCAGGGCCTCGATGCGGCCAGGGGTGAACTCACCTGCCACCAGTTCACGCAGTCTGGTGTGGTCCGGAGGGTCGCAGCGGAGCATATTGCGGGTGACGGTGTACGTCTCGGTGGCGAAAACCCACGGAGCGGTCTGCACGGTCCTGTTGCCGCGCCGCGGATCGTTGCTGAGCCGTGGATCCTTGCTCGCCGTGCGGATGTCCTCATGGCGCGTGACGAGCCACACGGGAACGCCGGCGAACACCACGCGCCGTACGGGCTTTTCGGCCCGCAACTGTGCGAGCAGTGCATAGGGGGCGTCGACGTAGCCCCTCGCGTCCACAAGATCAGTGAGAACGCCGGAATCCCGGTGCCCCGGCGGCATGGGGCAGGCGACGGCGTCGTTGACCTCTTCTGCATTCACGGGTCCTCCATGGAGCGCACGGCCGTTCGGGTCCGGTGAACCCGTGCATGAGCGGGCAGGGCCAGGCGCACCGGCAGCGCGTCGCAATGAGGGTTCGAGGGGTCGCCGGTACGGGGCGTCCATGCGCCCCATGAGTGGTACATGCTGCAGTTCCGGCGTTCCAGGTAACAGATGAGGTTGATCGGCCACCCGGTGTTGGCGAAGACGTACGTGTCCATGCGCGTCGGGTGCTCGCTCAGCCGTGACCCGCCGCCGCCCGGTGAGTCGATGTTGTGCCAGTCGGGGTGGAGGTGTATCGACCCCAGAATGTCCAGCCCGTCCAGCTCGGCGTCCCGCAGGATGCGCAGCAGGTCGGCGGAATCGCACCAGTACCCGCGATGCGGGTTCTCATAGGCCGTTCCGAAACAGGGAACGATGGATTCCGAGAATTCCCCCAGGGCCGCGCCGTCGGTGGCCCGGACGTTGCGGCCGAATTCGACGCGCTCGATGCGGGCGCTGCCGCCCTGCATACGACCGACCAGCACCCCGAAGCAGGGATAGGGAAAGCCCGGCCTGATCGATTCGTAGACACGAAGAGCAGCGTCGAGGAACGTGGAGCAGGCGGCGCTCTCCAGGAAGACGTGCACGCTGTCCGCGTATGCGTGGGGACCACTACCGGTCATGACGATCAGCCTCCGTTCGCATGACAGCAACGGAAGTGAACCCGCGCAGCCGCCCAACCCTCTGGGCGGGCGGCCGTGCCTGCGCGAGATCGGGAAGACGCTGCCGCAGCCGTCGCAGCAGCATCGCCATTTCCAGGTACACCAGTTCGGCGCCGAGGCAGTAGTGGGCGCCTCCGCCGAAGCTCAGGTGACGTGCCTCGCCGCGCCCCGGCCAGAACTCGTCGGGCCGGGTGAACACACCGGGATCCCTGTTGGCGGCACCCAGCACCGGCCAGACCTGCGCTCCCGCCGGTATCGTCACGCCGCCGAGGACCACCGTCCTCGCGGGAATGCGGGGGGCGGGCGTGAACTGCACCGGTGCGTCGTAGCGGAGCACCTCGTCGACGAACAGCCGGGCACGGACGGGGTCGTCCAAGAAGACCGCCCATTCCGGGTGACGGATCATCAGGACGATCCCGGTCTCGATCCCCGCGGCGATCTGCGGGTACCCGGCGACCGTGAGTCCCGTGAGGATGCTGACCAGTTCGTCGTGCGGCAAGGCCTCGGGACAGGCGGTGTGAGCTCGGACGAGTTCGGACAGCAGATCGTCGCCGGGCGAGCGGCGACGTCGAGCCACTTCCCCTTGAAGGTAATCGGTGAGCTGCCGCATCGCCACAGTGCCCTCGCGGTCCCGTTCGGGCAGCGGACCGGAGGTGGGGAAGATGTCGGTGACGAGTGTGGAGACGTGCTCTTGATCGCCCTGCGGCAGTCCCAGCACGTGCATGATCGTGTCGCGGGGAAACGCCTCGGCCAGCGTGGTCATGTCGGCGACGCCGTAGCGGAGCGTCTCCACCACGGGTTCGAGCAGGTGGTCGCAGAGTCTGCTGACCCACGGCTGCTGACGTCGCACGTGCTCGACGAAACGCCGAGCGACCGCGGTGCGCATTCTGGTGTGCCGGGGTGGATTCTGCGCGCTCATGACGCGGGACAGCACAGGCACGCAACGACCGGCCGTCCCCGCGGACGGCCGGGGACCGCCCGGGGCGAGGAAGCACTCGCGCTCGGTCAGTACACGCCGGCAGTCCGTGTACCGGGTCAGGAGGTAGGCGCCGGTCCGGCACCGGTACACCGGTTCGGTCTCACGCAGCCATTCATAGACGGGGTACGGGTCGCCGGCGTGAACATCCGTGAGGGCATCAGTGGAGCCGATGGTTCCCATGGCATCAACCCCTCGGGGCGATGAAACGGAGGTCTCGTGTCAGGCCACTCTCCATTGACGACTCCGAACGGGTGACACGCGACTCGGAGCACAGCCCGATTACTCCAAATGAGTGAGCGGCGGTCGTGTTGGTGCTCCAGATCTTCTTCCAGTGGGCCGACGGGAAGTCCGCGAATGCAGTGATGTCTGTGGCGGCGTCCTAGCACGGTCTTGACCTGGGCAAACTGCCGGCCGAGCATGTCGGCGACCACGTTCCGCTGGGTGCGGACGGTCTCGGCGGCGGTCTGCGCGAAGACGGTGCGGATTGGCCCTGTCCACGAGAAGGCACAGCACTTCGACACCGTGCCTCGTCTCGCGTTTCTGACGTGGAGGCTCGTGAGGACCCCGGTTCCGTGTGTGGCCGTGGTCAGGGGCGCACTGGTGGACAGTCGGTGGCGAGTGTGCACCGTGGTTGGCCAGGCAGCGGGTCTGCGTGCCATCGGCTCTGTTTATGGTGGTGCGGCTGTCGGCTCACTCCAGGACGGCGAGGTGGTCGGCCGCGCCCCCGCGCCATTCGATCAGGAAGAGGGTCGCGTCGTCGCTGGTGCGGCCGCCCCGTTGCTGCTTCAGGGCGTGGGAGAGTGAGCGCACCACCGCTCGTACTCCCTTCTCTGTGCGTTCGATGCGGTTGACCCAGTGGATGAGTTGTTCCTCGCCGAATTGCTCTTCGCCCGCTTCGTGCTCCTCGATCAGACCGTCGGTGAAACACAGCACTCGGTCGCCGCGTTGGAGCATCTGCTGGCTGATCTGGGGCTCTTCACCGCCGAAGCCGACCGGCAAGGTGGTCGGGCCTTCCAGTTGCCGAAGGACCTCGTGGTTGCGGATCAGCAGCGGTGCGGGGTGACCCGCATTGACCCACTGCAGGTCGCCCGTTGTGATGTTCAGACGCATCATCTGCGCGGTGACGAAGTGGTCGGGCCCGAACTGCTCGGCGATGGCCCGGTCCATGAACGCGTAGATCTCGGACAGGCCGATGTCGGCACGTCTGGCGTGCCGGTAGGCTCCGACGGCGACGGTGGCCATCGTGGCGGCGTCCAGGCCGTGGCCCATCGCATCGACCATCGCCACATGCAGGATGTCCTCGTTGAGGGCGTAGTCGAAGCTGTCGCCTGCGACGTTGTAGGCGGGTTCCAGGATTCCGGCCACCGCGACCTGCGGGACGGACATCGCCAGCGGAGGCATCAGGGACCACTGGATCTCCGCGGCCACGCTCATCGGTTCGCGGCGCCGGGCGAGGAAGAACTGATCGGTGTAGCTGTGCTTGGTGACCAGCATGTCGGCGACCAGGCCGGCGAGCCTGCGCAGCAGCCGCCGGTCGTCGTCATCGACGCTGTCCAGGGTGAGGGCCATCACGCCCACCTGGTCGCTGCCGTCCAGCAACGGTAGGTACATCCGAACGCCGTCGGCCTTCGGCACCTCGGCAGTGGTCGCGTGCAGAAAGGCCGTGCCGGCGGGGGAGTCATCGATCGGCTCAGGCTCGCCGACCATCAGCCGCCGACCTGGCAGCGGCACCAGTACCAGTTGGCCGTAGTCCTGCAGCAGGATCGAGACGTCGCGGCCACCGACCCTGGCCACCTCTTCCGCGATCAGCGGGGCGATCAGCTGCGGGGGCATCTCGTGTGCCCGGTCCAGCAGCACCCCCAGCAGCCGCTCACCGAACCCTTCCGAGCGGTCCGGCATGCCCTTGTCAGGCCGCCGCTCACCTTCCGCCATAGCCGCACCCCTGCACCGGCGTCGTCAAAGCCTCGGCCACCGTGTCGCTGCTCACTTCGTGCCACGGGTCCAGCGCCCGCTCCGACACGCTTGGTCCATCCTGCGGTCACGGCGGATGCGCTCGACCCGCTCGCGTGATCTGTACACACGGGCTCCTGACACGACCGTGATCAACCCGCACAGGGTGACGCGGCCGACCACCCCGAACAGCCCATTACGCCAGACGCGGCATGTCACACACGGTCAGGGCAGATGGCTCTCAATCTCGTTGTGCACCAAAAATCCTCTCCCGGAGCGGCGCCGCACTTCGGGGGGCCGCCCGACAGCCAGCCAGCACCAACGCCGGGCCGATCCGTCCAGGGCGAGCGCAGCTCATCGAGTTGGCCACGCCGAAGCGCCCTCGACTGAGCGGAACGGCCCGGACACGGGAAGATCGGGCGGCCCCTCGCAGACCCTGCCGTCCTGCTGGGAATTACGCGACGCTCGCGGCGCGATCGTGGAATTACGGGCTCTGTTGACGATCTTGTGATGGCGCCCGGCTACGCTCGAATTCCCCGCCCATACCCAGGTCGACTGCGATGATGAGGGCTGCGATTTCCGGGCACCACGGTCAGGGCGCGGGCCGGTCGAAGTGGGTAGTGCTGTCGACGTTCGCCAGGGTCAGATGAGCCTGTGTGCAGGTGGCCTGGTCAGCATGCAGCGGATTCTCGTATGGCTTGGAGAGAACTTTCTTGTTGTCGATGTACAGAATCTGCTGCATATCTTTCGAATTTGAGTCGTAGTGCACGGTGGAGTCTCGGACAGCGTAGGTGAAGGTGTCTCTTCCCGTGATGTTCAGCTCGACGGACTTACCGTCGTGGGTCCCGGTCAGCCATAGGTTGGCCACGATCTCGCCGTGGCCATCCGAGCCGAAGTTGACGGAGGCGGAGCCGGTGCGATTGACCGGTCGGACGACGCCGTCTTCGGTCAGGGGAAAGCTCTTAGGGAAGCCGTCTTGTTGGATCCACATGCCAAACAGGCACGGGTCGAGGAGCGGGCTGGCGCTGTCTTGCGTTGTCGCTGTCGGACTGGACGCGGCGTCCGTCCCCACGCCGCGCGCGCCCCGCGTACCGTGGCGAGGAGACCCACCAGGAGGAGCCCGTGAGCGCCAGCCCGACCACGCGCCCGCCCCCGCTCCCACCGCTGCCGCGCAGCTGCTCGCCCAACTCCGCGCCAGCAGCTGGGTGCCGGCGTTCGAGCGTGACTGGGCAGCGGCATTGGAGGACTCCCGGCACACCTACAGCCTCACCCCGCTCCACGACGTCGTGCGCACTTGGCAGGCCCGCCTCGCCGCCGCCCCGGCCGTCGACGCGTTCCTCGCCTCCGGCAAGGACGACTCCGACGGCGTCGACCAGACCCGCATCCGCCGCGATCTGCAAGGTTTCTACCGGGAGGCCGGCGACCCCGAGGCACCCGTAGTCGTGCTCCTGCACGGCTTCCCGACCAGCTCGCACATGTTCCGCCACCTGATCCCGGCGCTCGCCGACCGCTACTTGGAATGTTTGGCGCCGTCCCCGTGCTGGCGGCGGTGTGATGGCGCTGGTGGGGGAGTTCAGCCGGCCACGGCCTCCTCCTGGTGCGGCTCGGCCGCAGCAGGCTTTTCCGCGGCTGCCGCGGTGTAGAAGACGGATGAGCCCTGCTTGGTGCGGTGTGCGTGGCTCTTGGCGACCAGATTTTCCAGGGTGGTGCGCACGACGGTGGTCTTGATGCTGCGGTCAGGGTGGGCCTGGGTGAGTGCGGCGGAGATTTCGGCGGCGGAACGCGGCTCGTTCTGCTGCCCGAGATGGCCGCGGATCACGTCGACGAGGGTCGGCTTGGCCGCTGTCTTGGATGCCTGCGCGGGTGAGGCCTTGGCGGCGGTCTTCTTGGGTGCCGTCTTCTTCGCACCTGTGGCGGCCGTCTTCTTCGGCTTGCTCTGCCTGGGCGCAGCGGAGGCCTGGTGCGGCACGGCCGGCGCGGCTGTGGTGTCTGTCTTGGCGGCGGGGCGTGCGCCGCCGAGTGCCTGCTGCATGTTCACCAGCACGGTGTGGTCGTGCTGCAGGGCACGCAACTGCTCCTGCAGGGCCTCGATGTCCGCAGCGATACGTTCCTGCTCCTTGGCATTGCGCTCAAGGTCGCCCGTCACCTGGGCGAGGTATTGCGAGGTCAACTCTGTGGTGTGGGTCTGGCTTTCAGGCATGACATGAGCCTTTCTTTTGGTCCGCGGGCATGGTGGTGAAAGGAACGGGGGCTTGTCCGCGAATGGATGGAGAGTGTGTCCCGTCGGTGATGGCCGGTCCACCCGCAGGACACAACTGTCGCGGCCTGTGGAAGTGTAGAGATAGTACGCACGAGTGGAACCAAATGTTCCTGTCGCGTGGGCACGGGAGCTTCAGCCCGTGGTCGGCCGTCGCGTTGGAGCAGACACTTGTGCCCTGCCGTACACAGGCGCCCTATGTGCCGTGCCGCTGTGCAGGCATGTGAGCCAGGCTGGCTGTGGACACGAGAATGGGAGTCGTTTGTTGACGACTTCGGGAGTCGCTTCGCGTGCCGCCCTCATTACCGGGTGCTGTACGGGCCGCCGCGGTACGGCGCTCGCCGATCACCTGCTGCGGCTGCTGGAGCTGCGCGACCGGTTGCGCGCCGCAATGACGTCAAGACGCTGGACTCCCGCAGTGCCGGCAGCGCGCAACCAGGTACGTGCGCTTACGGGCGGAGTTGGCCGACGCGCGGCGGCACGGGCTGCGGGCACGGCGGCGGGATCGGTTGGCGCGGGTGGAGGAACGGTCGGCGCGGCTGCGGCGTCCGCCCAGGCGGCGGGTGCGCGTTGGGCGAGGGCCGCCCGCGCAGTGGGAGTTCGGGCGGCCGGCGCCTTGGCTAGTCTGCACGGGTGACCACCGACCTGACCCTGCTGCCGCGTGTCGCCTATCGCGGACAGGAGGTCACCGCGCCCCGGCTCCGCGGCCTCCTCGCGCTGCTCGCGGGCGACTTGCGCACGGGCTGCAGCACCGAGCGGCTTGTGGAAGGGCTGTGGCTGCCGGACGAGTTGCCGGAGCGGCCGGGAAAGGCGCTGCAGGTCCTCGTGTCCAGGGCCCGGGCGCAGCTGGGCGCCGACGTCCTCGCAAGCACGCCGACCGGATACCGGCTCGCCCTCGCCGAGGATCAGGTCGACAGCTCCGCCCTGCTGCTGCACGCCTCCGCCAGCGCGGACCGGGCCAGGGCCGGGGACCACGCGGGATCGCTGGCTGCGGCCGAGGCCGGGCTCGCGCTGTGGGAGGGCACTCCTGACGGGGCCGGCGACACCGACGACCCCGTGGCCGCGTTGCGCACCGAGCGCGCCCCCGTCCGCGGCACGCTCGTACGCGCGCAGGCGCTCTCGCTCGCCCGGCTGGGGCGGCACGCGGAGGCGGCCGGGCCGCTGGCCGTGGCCGCCTCGGAGCGTCCACGCGACGAGGAGGTGCTCGCCGAGCTGCTGCGCGGCGAGGCGGCGACGGCGGGCCCGTCCGCGGCGCTGATGCGGTACGAGGCGTACCGCCGTGAGCTGCGCGACGAGCTCGGCACGGATCCGGGTGCCGGGCTCAAGGCCGTACAGCAGGAGCTGCTGCGCGGCGAGGCGCCTGTGGTCAGGCACGGCGTGCCGCACGAGCCGAACCAGCTCCTGGGCCGGGGCGAGGACATCGCGGCGGTGGAGCGGCTGCTGCGCGTCTCCCGCGCCGTCACCGTCGTCGGCCCCGGTGGCCTCGGCAAGACCCGGCTCGCGCATGCCGTCAGCCGCCGGGCCGAGCAGCGCGTGGTGTATTTTGTGCCGCTCGCCGGCGTCACCGCGGACGAGGACGTGGCCGCGGAGGTGGCCTCCGCGCTCGGCGCGGGGGAGGGGCGGCCCGGTGCCATGAGCGGCCACGACCCGGTGTCCGGCATCCTCGGCGTGCTCGGCTCCGGGGCCGCGCTGCTGGTCCTCGACAACTGCGAGCAGGTCATCCGGGGCGCCGCCGACCTCGTACAGGCTCTGGTCTCGTCCTCCAAGGATCTGCGGGTGCTCGCCACCAGCCGGTCCCCGCTGGGCCTCACATCGGAGGCGGTGTACGCGCTGCCGGAACTCGGTCTCGGTACCTCGGTCGAGTTGTTCACGCAGCGGGCCCGGGCCGCCAGGAGCAGCGTGGAGCTGCCGCCGGGCGCGGTGGCCGAGCTGTGCCGCCACCTCGACGGGCTGCCGCTCGCCGTGGAGTTGGCGGCGGCGCGGGTGCGAGTCCTGTCGGTTCCGGACATCGCCCGCCGCCTCGGCGACCGGTTCGCGCTGCTGCGCGGCGGGGCGCGGGACGTGCCGGAGCGTCACCGCACGCTGCACGCGGTCGTGGAGTGGAGCTGGAACCTGCTCGCCGAGGACGCCAGGGCGGCGCTGCGCACGCTGTCCGTCTTCGTCGGTGGTTTCTCCGGCGAGGCGGCGGAGCAGGTGCTCGGCGAGGACGCGCTGCTTGTGCTGGAGCAGTTGGCCGATCAATCGCTGCTCACCGTCGCCGACACCCCGGCCGGCGTGCGGTTCCGGATGCTGGAGACCGTACGGGAGTTCAGCGCGGCCCGGCGCACGGCGGCGGGCGAGGACGAGGAGGCCGTCGGTCAACTCATCGACTGGGCACGGGACTTCGGGGTCGCGCACCACGACGTGCTCTTCGGCTCGGAGCCGTTGGCCGCCTGGAAGCGGATCAAGGCCGAGCAGGACAACCTCGTACTGGCCCTGCGGCACGCCCTGGTCCGTACGGACGGCCCCGCCATCGCCGCCCTCACCGCCGTCCTCGCCGCTCTGTGGTCCACCGAATCCAACTATCCCCGCCTCGCCGCCCTCGCGGCGGACACCGGCCCGCCGCTGTCGCACTACCACCCCGGGCCCGAATACGTCGAAGTCGCCCGCGCCGCGGCGGTGTTGGGCACGGCGACCGTGTTCATGGGCCCCGGCCCGCGCGCCGTACGCCAGCTCGTCACCCTCCGGCGGTTGCCCCCGGCCCCGCCGGACACACTGCTGCGCGCCCACGCGGTGGTGCTGAGCGCCGTTCCCGAGATGCTGCCTCCCGACTACGACGTGCTGCGGGGGCTCTGCGACAGCGAGCAGCCGCTGGTCGCCGGCCTCGCCGAGTGCATCGCCTGCTACGTATGGGAGTACGAGCACGACATCGACCGCGCGCTCGCCTCGGCCCGCCGGATGGTCGTCGCACTGGCTCCGGTCGACAATCCGTCCGTGCGGCTCCTGATGCATTCCCGGCTGAGCGAGCTGTGCTTGCGGACGGGGCAGGGCGAGGAAGCGTACGGGCATCTCAAGGCGGCGCTCCAGGTGCTGCCGTGGCTCGGCGACGGGCACGACTACATCGGCATCCGCTCGCTCCTCGTCCTCGCCTGCCTGCAGCGCGGCGACCCCGACGAGGCCGAGTACTGGCTGCGGCAGGCGGAGGGCGACAACATCCCGCAGCAGGACGACTTCTACCGGCCCGACCTCGGCGGGCGCGCCGAGATCGCGCTGGCCCGTGGACTGACGGAGGTCGGGCTCGGGCTGTGGCGCGGCGCGGTGGAGCGGATGCTCGCGGCCGGCTCGACGCACGGCGGCGACTCCTGGCTCGACCCGTGGGCGTTCCAGATCCAGTCGGTGCTGGTGACGGCGCACGCGCACGCCGGCCGTATCGAGCTCGTCGCGGGGCCGGTCGACCGGCTGCGGCAGGGGCTGCGGACCCTGCTCTCCGGCCCGTCCGGCTCGCCCAGCGAACTCCCTGTGTTCGGTACGGCGCTGCACGCGCTGGGCATGGCGGGGCTCGCGTCCGGCGACGCCTGTGCCGTACGGATGATCGCGCTGGCCGAACGGCTGCGGGTGCTGCGGGAGTTCCAGCCGACGATGTCGGCGGACCGCGCCCGGCAGGCGGCCGAGGAAGCCGACAGGGCGGCGTACGCCGACGCGGTGTCGGGGTACGCCGCCCTGGGGCGGGACGAGCTGCGGGAGGCGGCCCGCGCTGTCATGGCCGTTACTTCGGGTCGCGGTTGAACGACGCCGTCGACCAGCGGTAGCCGAGCACGGACAGGCCGACGCACCAGATGATCGCGATCCACCAGTTGTTGCCGATCTCGGTGCCGAGCAGCAGGCCGCGCAGGGTTTCGATGGCGGGCGTGAACGGCTGGTACTCGGCGAGCGGCTGGAACCAGCCCGGCATCGTGTCGGCCGGGATGAAGGCGCTCGAGATGAGCGGGAGGAGGATCAGCGGCTGTGCACTGTTGCTGGCCGCCTCGGCGTTTGGGCTGGCCATGCCCATCCCGACCGCGATCCAGGTGAGCGCCAGGGCGAACAGCGCGAGGAGCCCGAACGCCGCCAGCCACTCCAGGGCCGTGGCGTTCGTGGACCTGAAGCCGATGGCCATGGCGACGGCGCCGACGAGGACCACGCTGGCGATGCACTGCAGCACGCTGCCGACGACGTGCCCGATGAGCACAGACCCGCGGTGGATCGCCATCGTGCGGAAGCGGGCGATGATGCCCTCGTTCATGTCGGTGGACACGGACACCGCGGTCCCGATCACGGTGCCGCCGATGGTCATCAGCAGGATGCCCGGGACGATATAGGCGATGTAGTCGGAGCGGTCGGCGCCGCCGCCGATGCCCGCGCTCATCACGTCGCCGAAGATGTAGACGAAGAGCAGCAGCAGCATGATCGGCGTGAGCAGCAGGTTCAGGGTGAGGGACGGGTAGCGCCGCGCGTGCAGCAGGTTGCGGCGCAGCATCGTGTTCGAGTCGCGGACGGCGAGGGAGAGGGCGCTCATCGGACAGTCTCCTTGGGCTGGTTGGGGACGTTGGTGCCGCCGGTCAGGGCGAAGAACACGTCGTCGAGGTCGGGGGTGTGCACGGTCAGCTCGTCCGCCTCGATGCCGGCGGCGTCCAGCCAGTCGAGGATGGAGCGCAGTTCGCGCTGGCTGCCGCCGCTGGGGATCTGTAGCGACAGCGCCTCGTCGTCGCGGGTGACCTCGCGCAGTGCGACGGCGGCGGACTGGTACGCGGCCGGGTCGGTGAAACGGAGCCGGACGTGCCCGCCCGGGATGAGCCGCTTCAGCTCCTCGGCGCTCCCCTCGGCGGCGATCTTCCCGTCGTTGAGCACGGCGATGCGGTCGGCGAGCTCGTCGGCCTCCTCCAGGTACTGGGTGGTGAGGAAGACGGTGACGCCGCCGGAGACGAGCTCGCGGATGATCCCCCACATGGTGTGGCGGCTGCGCGGGTCGAGGCCGGTGGTCGGCTCGTCGAGGAAGATGATCCGCGGATTGCCGACCACGGTCATGGCGATGTCGAGGCGGCGCTTCATGCCGCCGGAGTAGGTGGCGACGGGCTTCTTCGCGGCCTCCACCAGGTCGAAGCGCTCAAGGAGTTCGGCGGCGGTGCGGCGGCTCTCGTGGCGGGAGAGGCGGTGCAGGTCCGCCATGAGGAGCATGTTCTCCTCGCCGGTGATCAGGCCGTCGACGGCGGAGAACTGCCCGGTGACGCCGATTGCGGCCCGCACGGCCTGCGGGTCGGCGGCCAGGTCGTGGCCGCCGACGTGCAGGTCGCCGGCGTCGGCGGTGATGAGGGTGGAGAGGATCTTGATGGCGGTGGTCTTGCCGGCGCCGTTCGGGCCGAGCAGGGAGAAGACGGTGCCGGCCGGCACCGCCAGGTCGATGCCGTCGAGGACCGTCTTGTCCCCGTAGGCCTTGCGCAGCCCCTTGGCCGCGATGGCGAGTGAGTGCGATGTCGTTGTGGTCATGCCGCAGAGGTTGCGGGAGGGTGCATTCAGCGCGGTTTCACGATGGTTTCAGCGCCCTGGAACCGGGCGGCGGAGGACAATGCCTTATTGCCTCCCTGCCGTTGCGGCCTCAGCGCGGCTGTCGCCGCGCCCCGCCGGCGCTTTCGACGAAGACGCACCGAAGCGATCATCGCCACCAACCCGTCTGCTGCTGCCCGGTCCGCGGCTCCGTCACGCGGCCAGGCAGCAGCAAAGCCTTGAGACATGTGCAGGTTGGGACAGCTTGACAGACCGCATAACGGCGGCGGACACCCATGCGCACCAGGCGGGCGGTCGGCACCGGCGTCACTGAGGTGAGTCTCAGCTGCGGCGAGGGCGCGCAGTACGGCGCGGCGTTCGTTCCGCGCGGCGAGCGTGCGGGCGAGGCGCAGTGGGAACAGGCAGCGGGCAGCCGGGTTCTGGGCGCGGGTCAGGGCGTGGTTGAGGATGCCCGCCGCGGAGATGTGATCGTGCCGCCAGGCGGCCTGGTAGGCGAGGTCGCCCAGGCGGCCGGCGCCCATGTCGTGGCTGCCGGCCCCGTGGGCGTTGTGCAGGCGCGGTCCGACAGCGGGCGTGTAGCGGCCGTGCGCGAGCAGGTCGGTCACGGTGGACAGGTAGGCGTCGAGCAACTCGGCGGTGCACTGCCGCTGCTCGGTGGCGAGGCCGCCCGGTTCGGGATTCCCGCCGACCGTGCGGAGGCCGCTACCCGCGCGGCCGCACGCCCGTTGCCCGACGGTAAGTGGCAGACACTGCCGGAACGGGCGGAGGCGCTGGAGATCCTCGACGAACTCCACAGGCTCGGCGCGCTCGGTGTCACCACATGGCTGGACCAGGAACACATAGGGGAAGGCGGTGTGATCCAGCGGCCGTTCCTTGAACGCGACGAGCTGTGTCGGTCCCCGGCTTGACGATTCCGAGTGGTTCACACGGACACGGACGGCCTTTCCTGGCTGGCTGCGTCGAGTAGCAGTTTCGCGGCCACCGTCAGGACTTCGTCCCGTCTTCGGCCCCTTAAGGCCCTGACATGTGAGGAGTCCACGGCCGCGCGGGAGGAATCGAGCGCGTCGGCGGCCCGCAGCTTCGCGAGCAGGACCTCGTGCAGCCGCTGCCACACGCCGGCCTCGGTGATCTCGGCCTCGATGAGCTCCTGCAGAACCCTGATTGACTCGACTCCGTCGGCCGTATGTAGTGACTCCCGCAGCCGCATCAGGTCGGACTGGGACAAGGCCATCGTGTGCTCCTCCGGTTGAACGGGCCGTTCACCAGGGAGACTTGCACGGTGGCCTGTATCTGTTCAGGGAGCAGTCACTGACACCGGTTGCACGCCCAGGGCGGACAACCGGGTGTTTCAGGGCCCAGACCGACTACACCACTCGGCGGGACACCATCAAAAACGGGCCCGCCGTCCTGTTGTTGCCTGCGCTCGGGCAGTGCATCTGATGACCTGCTTCTTTGTCCACATCTGACTTCCTGCATGCAACAGAACAGAGTCGAGAAGGAACAGGCGTTAGTAGCTGTTGTCTTTCCGATCTTGAGAGATGCGCGTCGAACGGGAGTCCCGATCGGGTGTTCGCGGGGCGCTTGGTGCATACGGATAGGGCTTCCTGAACAGCTCGTTGGTGTCGAATCACCGAGCAACATCAGGAGGCCCCAGTGCCGCAGTGTTCCCTGTCGACGGCGGGGCCGTCCAGTTCGGTCGCTCTGGAGTGTGAGTGCCTGGCTCACCGGTTCGGAAACGCTGCCGACAACGGGGTCAGGCGGCCGTGCTACCGACGGACATGACGGATGGGGAGTGGGCGGTCATCCGGCCGCTGCTGCCGGTGCCGGGCCGGCTGCGCGGTCGGGTGGTCGGCGGAGGCGTACTGCCGCCGGGCGATGCTGGATGCGATCCGGTATCTCGTGGACAACGGGATCAAGTGGCGGGCGATGCCCGCCGACTTCCCGCCGTGGGACCGGGTCTACGCATTCTTCCGCCGCTGGCGGAGGAACTCCCTGGTCAGGGAGTTCCACGACCGGCTGCGCTGGTATTCCGGGACAATAACAGTGTCTGCTTTTTCGAGCGCATCAAGGCCGGCTGCACCGGTGACGGAGAACCCTGAGCGGGCCACGGGCACGACCTGCTCATACGTCGCAACCGTCAGCTCGTAGTTCGGGTCCATCGAGAAGATCTGCGCCGCGATGCCGAGCTCAAGCGGCAGCACGCCGGGCAGGCTCAGTACGACAACGTGATGGCGCAGGGGCACGGCCACATCGTTGGAGATCATGGCCCAATTATGGCGGGAGAAGGCCCGCGGGCCACTGTTTGTGGACGGCTGTGGTTGCTTAGGTTCGGACCATGAACGATCATCTGGTTCTACCAACTGGCGACATCGCCGACGCAGCCCTCGCGATCGTGCACGAGACGGTGGACAAGCAGATTGCCGACCACAGCCTGCGCAGTTTCTACTTCGCACGGCTGACTGCTCAGCAAGAAGGCCTGCTAACCGATGCGGCATACGACGAGGGCCTGCTGTTCGCAGCCACGGTCATGCACGACCTCGGGCTGGGGACGCTTGCCGAGGGCAATGCCCGATTCGAGGTCGAAGGCGCGGACATCGCCGCAAAGCTGCTGGCTGAGCACGGGGTCCCTGACGGCGACATCAGCCGGGTCTGGGAAGCCATCGCCCTGCACAGCTCGCTCGGCCTCGCCGACCGCATGGGCCTGCTGACCTACCTGACCCACAAGGGCGTCTTCACCGACGGTGGCCGCTTCACCGAGCTTTCCCCCGAGCTGCAGGAGCCCGTGCGTCTCGCCTACCCGCGGTCGCCTGATGACCGCTCGCTCCAAGTGGCCATCGTCAAGCACGCCCGAAAGTCTCCGAATGCGGCGCCGCCCTTCTCCATCGCGGCTGAACTGCTCAGGCAAACCGGCGGCTGACGAGAGCCAGAGGCAGGCCGGCGGTACACACGAGTCGGCCGAGGGCCGGGCGCTTCGAGCGGGTCGTCGCGAAGGACCTGCACTGCACAGCGGTCCGCATCACCGGCGGCGACCCGGACCGGATCGAGACCACGGCGCGGTACGCGGCGGAAGCGGGCCTGGAGGTCTGCTTCTCACCGTTCCCCTGCGAACTGACGAACGCCGAGATGCTGCCGCTGTTCACCGACTGCGCCGAACGGGCGGAGCGGCTGCGCCGGGACGGCGCCGAGGTCGCCCTCGTCACTGGCTGCGAACTCAGCCTGTTCGCCCGCGGATACCTGCCCGGCGACACCTGCAACGAGCGCGTCCCGGTCCTGGCGGGCCCCGGCCGCGAGGTCGCGCTCCAGGGCATCCCCGGCAAGGTCAACGCCTTCCTGGGTGAGGTCGTCGACGCCGTACGGCCTCTTTTCGGCGGTCGCGTGAGCTACGCCTCCTGCCCTTTGGACGGCGTGGACTGGACCCCGTTCGACGTTGTGGGCCTGGACGCGTTCCGGGGGCTGCGCAACGCCCCCACCTACCGCGACGACCTGCGCAAGGAGTTCGCCCACGGCAAGCCCGTCGCCATCATGGAGGCTGGCTGCTGCACCTACCAGGGCGCGGGCGACTACGGCGGCGCCGGCTGGTACATGGCCAAGGAGGCCGACGGCGTCACCCTCAAGCCCGACCTGGTGCGCGACGAGGGCGAGCAGGTCCGTTACCTCGACGACCTCATGACCGTCTTCGGCCCTGGATTCCGTGACTCCCTCGGCAGGGCCGCAGGCAGGGGTAAGAGATCACAACGTCTTGATCTGGCCACCGTCGATGGTGAACTCGGCGCCTGTGATGTTGCTGGCGAGCGGCGAGGCGAGGAAGAGAGCCAGATCGGCGACTTCGTGAGCTTCGGTGACCCGCCCGGTGGAGATGCCCATGCTCTGCGGCACGACAACATCCATGGCTTCCTGTGCGGTGGTGCCGGCCTGGGCCGCCGTGGCATCGGCGAAGCCACCCGGAGCGGTCCAGAAGGGAGTGCGGACCGGTCCTGGGGCGATCGCGTTGACCCGGACGCCTTGCGGTGCGAACTCCTCGGACAGTGACTTGGTCAGGCTGGTCAGCCCGGCCTTGGCCGCGGAGTAGTCCACGACCGCGGGGAATGGCAGGCGCGCGTTGATGGAGCTGATGTTGATGATGGCAGCCTCGTCCGCGTCCAGCAGGTGGGGAAGCGCCGCGCGGCTGGTCCGGACCGCGCTGAACAGGGTCATGTTGAAGATCCGTTGCCACTCGGCGTCGTCGATGTCCAGGAAGCTCGGACGGGGCGTCGCGGCACCCAGATTGTTCACCAGGATGTCGACCCTGCCGTACTGGTCCACCACGAGCCGGACGAGTGTGTCTGGTCCGTCTGCGGTGGACAGGTCAACCGGAACTGCGGTGACGCCGTACTTCTCATGAAGCGCTTCGAGCTCCGGAGTGATACTCCGGCTGCCGGCGATGACGTGTGCGCCTTCACGGGCGAACGCATCGGCGATGGCGAGGCCGATGCCCTTGCTTGCTCCGGTGACGACGGCGACCTTGTCCTTGAGCTGGAGGTCCATGGCGGTCCCTTTTCTGGGTTGGTCCCCCCTACATCGAGCGTAGGGGGGACCAGCGCCGCCAGCTCGGGCGGGCCAACCGCGTGGCGATCCCTCACCCGCCAACCGCAGAGCCCAGCCTCGCCACCTCAAGCGCTGAGCCGCCGCCCTCGCCGCCACCCAGTCCGGCCACCCGCATCACCCGCTTCGACTGCCCGCCCCCCTCACCCCGAAGCCGTGGACACCCCCGGCACTCCCGTCTTCCCGGCGACCACCCGTCGCGTCGAGCCCAACGGGACAACTGGAGTACGCACGGGTTTTTGAACGGACGCCGACGGCATGATCGGGGCGAGTGAGCAGGTGTGAGCCCCGTGTTTGAGGTGTCCCACAGGGGTGTGAGATTCCTGCAGTCACTCGCAGATCCGTAACCCGTTCCCTGACCCCGGGACGTGATGCGGTCGGTCTGGCAGAGGTCTTCGCCGTCGACTGGGCAACCATTCAGTGGTTCCTGAACCGCTGACGGTAGGCCGGGTGACGAGTTCTCGTCCCCCGGCGTGCTGCACGCGTTCTCGCCGTCGATGGCGGCATAAGAGGGACATAATTTGTGAGCATGTGTGAAATTCGGGGCCTTTAGGAAGAATCGCTTCGCTGGCACGCCCCGGCCGCAGCTGGCCTGGCCTACACCCCGGTCCCCGAACCTCCCTGGAGAGCACCGTCGTGTCTCATTCTCTACACGCGCCCTTTTCAGGGCGCAGGCCTGCCCAGGTGGGCGCGATTGCCGCCGCGGCGTTGGGCGTGACCGTCAGCATGCTCGGCGGCGTCGCACACGCCGACATCCCCGGTGCCGACGGGGTCTACACAGGCTGCTACGCCCGGAGCACCGGAGCGCTCCGGGTCATCGATTTCGAGGCCGGACAGCGGTGCCGATCCACTGAGCTCGCGATGACCTGGAACCAAACCGGTGCCGCCGGTCCGGCAGGGCCCGCCGGTCCGGCAGGCCCCGCCGGCACCGTCAACACCACCATGGCATTTGGACAGGTCACCGAAGCGCCTCCTGGCGGGGCAGGGCGGAGCACGGCCGTCTGTCCGGCCGGCCAGAAGGTGATCTCCGGCGGTTTCAGCCTGAACTCCGGAGAATCTCCGTACTTCGCTGATCGGAGGACCACCAATACCCAGGACGACACCTGGGTCGTCGATTTCCAAAATCCAACCCCAAACGCCCTAACTGGCACTGCCATCGCGTATTGCTCGCCGTGATGCTGTAGCGATATGCAGCGTGCGGGCCTCTGCCGTATGCCACCACATTCGGTCAGCCGCGCGCTGAGCGTGCCCCGCCTCCACACCCAGGCGGCCAGGCCGGACTCCCGCTACCCGGCTCCCCTGTGGTGGGGCAGATCCTCAGCCCCGTTCCAGGAGCGGGGACGACGCGGCCGACTTCAACCAGGTCTGGAAGGAACAGTGGGCCATCGACGGGATCGACGCCGGCTTCCAGGCGTACGTCGACGCGGCGGCCACCTGGGTGCGGCAGGCCACCGACCGGCGGCTCCGGATCTACAAGAGCACGTTCACCGGGGACTGGAATCCGCAGACGCCCCGCCAGGGCCACTGGGACGCGTTGATCAAGGGCGCGAAAGTCGTCAGCCGCCGGAGCGGCGAGCTGTGGGCCGTGTCGGTCAGCGACGCCCCAGGGCGACTGCAGCGACTCCAGTTCCGGGGCGGCACCACGCAAGGAGCACAGCCGCACACCCACCCTCTCAGCAGCGTCCAGGGCGCGCTCAAGCTCCAGCACCGGCGCCCCCGGTGGCGCCTCGTCACAGTGGAGCACGCCGCGGTCGGGCCCGCGCCGGCCGTCCAGCTTCTGCAGCACCCAGCCCGACGGGCGGCCGCGGGAGCCGAGGATCTCGTCGACCGCCGACGGCGGCGACAAGTGCGTCATCGGCACCTGCTCGTAGGAGCCCCCCGGTGACGGGCCGGACGTGCGCGGGGGCCTCCGCCCACCCCACGTACCAGGCCGGCTCCACAAGTCGACCGGCGCGAACCCGACTTCGGTCAGCAGCCGTGTGAAGGGGGCCTTGGCGCTCTCGTCGTCACCGGCGAGGAAGACGACCTGGTTGCCGTCCTGGTGCCGGGGATCGGGAGCCATGTAGGTGGCGAACATGGCGTTGAAGGCCTTGATCAGCGTGACGCCGGGCAGCTGCTGGGCGACCCACTCGCTGCCGGTCAGCGGTGAGACGTCGGCGAAGCCGCGGTAGGGGTCGGACCGGGCGAACTGGTTGGTCATGTCGACCACCACTCGGCCCGTCCAGTCCCCGAGCCGCCGCCCGACCGCGGGGACCGCGCCGAACGGGACGGCGAGCAGGACCAGGTCGGCCGCCGCCGCTTCTTCGAACTTGGCCGCCGAGGCGCCGGGCCCGATGGCGGCGACGGCGTCGCCGAGTGTGCTGGGGCCGCGGCTGTTGCTGACCAGCGCCGGGTGCCCGGCGCGTGCCGCGTGGGCGGCCACGGCTCGCGCTGGTGCTCTTGCACCGATGGTGCCGATGGTCCTGAATTCCATGAGGTCACTGCTCCCTTGCGGTCCAGCTTTGGTCAGTTCAGCTTGAGCAACGCGGTGCCGGTGCCGTTGGTCCGTGCCGCCGAGATGGCGCTCGGCAGTTCGTCGAGCGGGTAGGCGGCATGAACGGCGAGAAGGTGTGGGTTATGCGCGGCGATCTGGACGGCGGCTCGCCGATCCGCGGCCCGGATATCCCCAGGGCGGGTCGCCCAGCGTGAGACGCTCACCGCGCGGACCTTCAGTTCTCACATAAGCAGCTCCGACGTCGACAGCGTCCACGGCTGCGCGGCCAGATCGCCCCAGAGGACCAGCGTCCCGCCATCGTCGAGAAAGGGCAGGATCTCCCGCACGAAGGGACCACCGGTGCGCATCGGCGATGACGGGCACCGGCCTCCCGCGGACCGCCCCCTCCAGCTCGCGCTGCCAGCCGCCGCTTGCGGAGACCACGACGGGCACGTCCGGCCAGTTTGTGCGGACCGTTGACGCAGAACGGTCACTGCGGACGACCGCGACAACGGGCCAGCCGCGGTCCCGGGCCTGCTGAACGATGAGCTTGCCGACCGCGGACGCGGCCCCCGACACGAGGAGTGGAGAATCGCTCGGCGCCGCCGCGGCGGCCCTCAGTTCATCGACCGCACGGAGCACGTCACGAGAGGTGAGGGTTTTGACGAGCAGGACGCTCGCCGTTTCGTCGCTGAGGGATCCGGGACGGCTACGGCGGCCTCGGCCGGCACGGTGATGTGCTCGGACCATGCGCCCGGGGCCGGAAAGACCGCTACCCGATCGCCGGCATGGAGCGCCGGCATCGATGGACCCACCGCCCTCACCACGCCCGCCGCCTCGGTGCCCAGCCTGTGCCCCGCGGATCCGTCCGGCAGGCCGGTCTCCGTCGCGACCAGATCGCCGCGGTGGACCGGGGAGACGCTGACCCGCACTTGGATTTCGCCGGCCCGAGGGGCGGGCGCCTCCGGTCGGTCCTCGATGTGTGCGACGGCTGCCGCATCGCCCGCCCGGTAGTGGACCACGCTCTTCATGACTCACTCCTCGTTGTGCCGAAGCCGTTGCCCTGACGACGGTCGCAAGTACGCGGCTCAGACGCCCTGGAGCGTCGAATGCGTCCCGCGTCGCCGATCTGGCGCCTAGTAGGACTCCGTTAGGTTGTTCTGGCTCTCTTTGGGCTGGTGGCGAATGTTCTGGGCAGGGGCTGGTGGCAGGTGGTGCAGGTACCGGTCCAGCAGTTCAGCAGGTCCTGGATGGTGTCGAGGATCTGGTAGAGGGTGAGTCCGCTGTATCGGCTTTTGGGGCCAGGCGCTGTTCGGTGAGGAACGCGTGGGCGGCGGTGACCAGGGTGACGTGGTGATGCCAGCCCCTCCAGGATCGTCCCTCGAAGTGGTCCAGGCCGAGGCCGTGTTTGAGTTCCCGGTAGTCGTGCTCGATGCGCCAGCGGATCTTCGCGAGGCGGACCAATTCGGCGATCGGGGTGCCGGCGGGCAGGTTGGACAGCCAGTAGTCGGTGGGTGTCTCGGCGCCTTCGGGCCATTCGACCAGCAGTGTGACCTCGGGCAGGACGCCGTCCCAGCTG
>NZ_JBVHXR010000030.1:0-95799 GCF_055569295.1 Streptomyces sp. NPDC029292 | reverse complement strand
GCACGCGGCATCGCCCTGGAAGAACTCACGGGCATCCGCGAACGGGTACGGCTGAGGAAGCCCCAACGCGCCACCCTGCACTCCTGGTCCTTCCACCAGCTGGGCACCTTCATCGGCTACAAGGCCAAGCGCTCCGGCGTCCCCGTGGTCTACGTGAACCCGGCGTACACCAGCCAGGAATGCTCCCAGTGCCACCACACCGAACGAAAGAACCGGCCCTCCCAGGCCAACTTCACCTGCAGAGTCTGCGGCTTCGTTGAGCACGCCGACCTGAACTCGTCCCACAACATCGCCCAACGCGGGTGGATGGCGTGGGTCTGCGGGGCCGAGTCACAGGCCCCTGCTCTCACGCTCATCGCGTGAGGACTGGACGCAGCCGGAACCCATCACCGCCAGTGATGATCCGAGCAGCAAGCCCGGGACTTCAGTCCCGGGTAGTCGACAGAGGCGTGTGTCAGATGCCCTCAACTCCGGCCCGATCCCGGCCAGATGCCCCGGCTCGAGGAGATCCACGACAACCTCCTCGACCGCCTGAAGGAGGCCAAGGACCAGGGGTGGCTCGGCGAGGTCGCTGCCATCGAGACGAGCGTGGCCGCCGCTGAAGACAAGCTCGCCTCGATGCGCGAGATGGCCGCCAAGCACACCCACCACCAACCTCGGCATGCCCGACTTCCCTGCATCCGTCGGCCGACGCACATCCGGCAGCTGACACATATGGACGAGGCCAAACCACCCAGGCACGGGCCGAGCAGCCGGCACAGACTGGCTGACCTCAGCCACGGCATCCTCACCGCACGGCTCAGGATGCCGGCGCGGTTGCGGCTTCTTAGCCTGGGGTGGTCGGCGGTTCTGCAATGCCGATGAAGTTCCCGCCCATGGGCCGGATGCGGACCGACCACCCCAGTGCTGTGAGATCGTCCGTGAGGGTCTGGGCATCGTGGAATACCTTCACGATGCGGTACTGGCTGCCGTCATCGAGTCGGCGCAGCGCCGCCGGGGCCGGCTGGTTCGCGAGGACTTCCTCGTATGCGGCTGGGGCGGGGCCGTCGTCGATGAAGATCGCTTTGCCGCCAGGCGCGAGCGCGGCGGCGACGGTGTTCCAGAAGTCGGGTAACCGCGTCGGCGGGACATGGGAGAGCCAGAAGGCGAAGAACACGGTGTCGTAGCGTCGTGGCGGCTGCCACGCGAACAGGTCGGCCTCAAGGAATTGGACGGTGGGGGATGCGGTACGCGCACGAGCGAGGGCCAACACTTCGGCTGCCGCGTCGACAGCCGTCACCGAATGCGCCCGCGCGGCGAGCAGAGGGGTCCACTGGCCCGTTCCGCAGGCCAACTCCAGCACATCCCCGGCAATTGGGAGGTCATCGACGACAGCCAGCAATTTCTGCAGGTCTTCGTACTCTGCATAGGGCCGGTCGTATTCGGCCGCGCCGGCCCTGTAGTAGGCCATCTGTTCTGCCAGGAGAGCGTCGTCATCCAATGCAGGTTCCTCTCATCCGGGTTCGGTCAGAGACAAGCGCTCAGCTCGCCAGCTTGGTCGCCACAGACAGTGTCGGCCTTCACCTTTGGGCAAGGTCAAGAGTCATGAGGGCCTGGGGCCGTCCTCGCCGACTGACCTCGCAGCCGCTGCCGCGAGAAGGACCACGCCAGGGGATAGCGGGTGGGGCCAGTTGACGTTCCTGTGGCCAGCCCGGGTTTGAGAACACGCGCTGAACGAAGCCAACACGCCGAATGCCACGTCGATACACGATTTTCTATGGTCACCGTCAGTCAACGAATGAGGCCCAGATGCCCGAGAGGACCGGTTCAAGATCAGTTCGGTTAAGCAGGCGTGCTCGTGGACGCAGGGGGTACCGAGTCGCGTGCGCAGACACCCAGCGCGACCTTCCGCAGCTCGAAGTGGGCCAGGAAGTCCTGCCATTCCTGTGCGGAGGGTTCGCGGTACTCGCCGCTGGGCCGCAGCGACCGGGTCTTCGACGCTCTGCTCTGCCTGGGTCAGTCGGTTCTTGAGCTTGTGTGTCGTTCGGAGACCTGACTGAGCCCAGGGTCTTCGCCATCAACTGCATGATCCGATCGTGGTTGTGCGGGCTGCTGGGAGTCGGGTGACGCGGCTGGCCGTGTCGGCGGTGCCGCGCAAGTGGACGATCTCTTCGTGTTGGGCGGCGAGCCGGGCCAGGGCCCGGGAGCGGAACTCGCTGAGGGCCTCATTCGCGTCTTCGGTGCGGGCCAGCCGGGCAGCGCGCGGGTCTGGGATCTGTCCTGCTTCCTGAAGATTCCGCAGGGGGTGCTCGAACTCTTCGCGGAGGTGGGTATAGGGGCGGGTGCCGTAGAAGGCGGTGCGGTCAACGGCGGCCTCTCGGGCAAGGGTCTTGATGTCGCAGGTGCCGCCGGGCGGGATCTCGCCGCGCAGGAGGCGGTCCATGGCGGCCCGGATGCGGTTCTCGTTCTCGGTCGGTTGTGCTGCGGTGATCCTCACGGGGAGTCCTTGTCGGATGGGTCGGTGACGGCTGCGTCGATCTCGGTAACCACCCGAAGGGCCCGGTCGTAGTCGTGCTGCAGGCGGGCGTGTTCGGTCCGGCGGGTCTTGCCCAGGTCGCCGAGGAAAGTCTTCGTGCGTTCGGCGTGCTCGGCCCAGGCGGGCCGGTGACAGGGGTGGTGGGTGGCCTGCGGGCAACGGGCCGAGTCACACATGCCGATAAGCGGACGGTCGGCGGTGGGGGTGCCGGCGAGTTTGAGGCAGAGCGCGCGGGAGGGGGCGGTGAACCAGCAGAAGTTCGCCGGTCCGATGTGCAGGGTCTTGGCGCGCTTGGTCAGCAGGTTCAGCACGTCCCGGTCACTGCGCTGGGTTCGGGGTGCCGGTGCTGCGGCGGATTCAAGCTTCTCGTCGACACTGGCGAAGAACTCGGTGAGGCCGCGGGCGCCGGGGCCGGCGGGCAGGATGCCCTGCTGGTAGTTGTGGAACTCGGCCAGGACCAGGTCCAGGTTGCGGTCGCCCTCGTACTTGTTGACCTCGGCCAGGAGTTCGGCCTGGGCCCCGCCGGGGCGCGATAATGGTGGAGTCGGGTATTGGAACTGCCCGAATGCCTCAGCCATTGCGGACCCAGGCGGTGAACTCGTCGGCGAGGCCGGGCGGGTTGGCGGCCTGGGTCCGTCGGGCGATCGCCTCGTAGTACTCCAGCTCATGGACGATCACCGGCACAGTTCGGCCGACAGATCTTTCGATGACGCCGGTCGTATGGAGGGTTCGGGCGAGCTGGCAGCAGGTCCGGTTGAAGTGGGACTCGATCTGCGCGGCGACCGGCCCGATGACTGGCACCCAGTCGGCGGGGTCGGTCGGCTCCTCGTACCAAAGTCCGAGTTCGGTGATCCACTCCTGGCGAGCGATGGCCCCGCCAGGGTCGCTGGTCAGGTCGCCGACCACAGTCAGCTGGTTCTGGATCCAGAAGGCGTAGTTCCAGCGAGCTTCTGCTTGGTCAGAGGCGTCCTGGATGCTGCGTCGGGCCTGAGCTTCAGTGTTGTAGCCGACCGTCAGGGTCGGCTGACGAGGGTCGTCGTCCTCGTTGTCGATGAGGAAGGAGACGGCGTAGATGTCGCCGGCATCGACGGCCGGGATGGATGCGAGGGCCCTCTCAACGAGGTGCTGAAGGTGATCGTTGAACGTCATGGTCGGCGGGGTCCTGTCGCTCGGGGTCATGAGTCCCACTGGTCGCAGTACTCGATGTGGATCTCGCGCGCGTCGCCGAGAATGCCGTCGTTGGAGTGGAGCTCGGTGCAGAAG
This sequence comes from Streptomyces sp. NPDC029292, assembly GCF_055569295.1. Taxonomy (NCBI): domain Bacteria; kingdom Bacillati; phylum Actinomycetota; class Actinomycetes; order Kitasatosporales; family Streptomycetaceae; genus Streptomyces; species Streptomyces sp. NPDC029292. Next base: position 92,021 of record NZ_JBVHXR010000030.1, on the reverse strand, counting down.
TGCGGATAGCTCGGATGGACGGGGACGTATCCGGGACCGTTCCGGGCGACGTCGAGGAAGTGCCGGGCGGTGTCCCTGAACACCTTCGCGCTGCCGGTCATGAACAGGGTCTCGGCGTGGAGATGCTGGTGAAACAGATCCCGGTTCTCCCGGTAGTGCCGTGCCTCGTGGTCAATCACGGCTTCGCCAGTGTGCCCTGGGCCGGGCAGCGTCACCGTCTGCGGACGCCCCGGGCCGAGCCGCCCGCGCACTTCCTTCCAGCGTGAGGGCGCGAACTGGAGCGAGTGGTGCAGCAGCACGAGATCAAGCTGCCGCGTGCCCTCTTCTGGCAGCTCGAGGGAGGGGGACTGGTTGGCTCGCATCGGCAGGTGGACCAGTGAGCGCGGTGACGAGGCGGCAAGCGTCCATAGCCCGCCGATTCGCTGCGCGGCATCCTGGTTGAGGTAGGCGTCCAGGTGCCGATCGTGGTCGATGAGCACTGCGTGGACCAGAGGCCGGGCTGGTCGGATGACCTTGAACTCCATGGATCCGAGCCGTGCTTGGTGGATGGTGATCGGTAGCTTCATTGGTTCTTCGGGACACGACGGCTGACATCGGCGGCGTAGGCGGCCCAGTCCCCGGCGGATGCCTTCTGCCATTGGACGGCGACTTGGATGTGGATGCCGAGCATCCGGGCGAGGATGGCGGCGGGCAGTTCGGCGGCGAGGGTGAACAGGGCTGTTGAGCGGTCCTGTTGGGGCCGGATGCCGATCTTGTGCAGCCGCAGACCGACCTGACTGTCGCTGAGTGGACGCCCTGGTTGTCCTCCGGGGAAAAGCCAAGGGGCGTCGTCCGGAGTGCCGATCTTGGCCTTGCCGCGTCGGGTCGCGACGAGCTCGCGGACCAAGGCACCAAGCGGCATCGGAAGGATGACGGGCGAGGTTCCGAAGGTGATCGCGACGGTCTCGCCAGTGAAGTCGACGTCCTCGACGGTGAGTTGACTGATGGTGGAGATCTTCTGCGCGTAGAGGATCAGCAGCAGTCCAGCGACTCGGTCCGCGGTGGGCAGCGTGTCGTCGTTGAGGAGGCGTCGTGCGTCCGCCCAGCGTTTCTCGCTGTCGATGGTGCCCTGTGGGCCGGTCCAGCGGACGGCGCCGCAGGTGAGGCCGTGGGCATGGCGATGCTGTACGGACCAGCGGACGAAGTGGCCGGTCTCGTCGCGGTAGCTGAAGGCGGGATCAGTCATCCAGCGTTCCAGGTCGGCTTGTGTGCAGACCCTCAGGGTGAGACCTTCGCCGGCGAGCCAGGCGAGGAAGTTGTCGGCGGCATTGACGTGGCAGCGCACGTTCATGTCCTGCAGACGCGTGGAGTGCTGGTCGCCGACGCGGCGGCGGAGCCGGCGCAGGTGGTGCCAGACCGCGTAACCGTGCAGGATCCGGCGTTCGGCGAGGTCCGTGCGAGCCTGGACGGTTGTCGTGATCCATTTCTCCAGAGCGACGAGCCGTTCGTCGCGCGGTGGCAGGGCTCCCGTGGCGACGAGGACGCTGCGAAGGTGAGCCAGCACCTTGCCCGGCGGAAGTTCGTCGAGGATGCCGTGGGTGACAGGACGCGCGTCGCGGCCTATGCGTTCCAGCAGGTCCCGGGCCTTTGCTCGGGTGATCCAGGCCAGCGCGACATCAGGGCGCTCGGCGTCCGTCAACGCCGTATGGAAGGCGGCGAGTTCAGGTGCGACGGCCCCGGTGTCGTCACCGAGGAGGTCGCGGATCTTCTGGGGTCGAGAACGCATCGCTGACAGGGGCGGGGGCTGAGCTGCCAGGTGATGGTGCAGACGGGGCAGCGTCCCCAGAAGCCGGGGTCGGGGTTGCTGCACTTCGCGCACAACGGTTCCTCCCAGGTGCCGCCGCGGGCCTGGGCGACGGTGTCGCAGCTGCTGCAGGTCGCCCAGCGTTGCTGGCAGCGTTCGCACCAGGGCTGCCCAGTGGCCCGGGAGATCTCGCAAGGGGCGGTGCGGCCGCAGTGCCCGCACTCTCTGATCTCCTTCGGCCTGCAGTTGTTGCAGCGGACACCGTCTGCGAGCCGGACTGCGACCGGCTGACGGCGCCCGCAGCCAACACAGACTTCCAGGTTGACGGGGTCGCGGATCAGGCAGTTGGGACACAGCGGCTGTCCGGCACCATCGCGGGTGGCGGGTTCACGGATGGCGCCGCAGCGTGCGCAGGGAACGGCCGCGTGACGGGCGAAACAGGCCCGACAGATCCGCTGGCCGTCCAGGAGCTTCGACAGCGCCTTCACTCCATGACAGCGCGGGCATGCCGGCTTGACGACCTTCGTGGCACCGACTGCGACGAGTTCGCCGATGAACCGCAGCACCGCCGGAGTCGGGGCCTCGTGCCCGGCGCTGGTCAGCAGCTCAGGACGGTCGATCACGGCCCAGGCCAGCCGGCGCTGCCCGGCGGGTCGCTTCGTGGACCGCTCCAGAGCGGTCCGGACGGTGTCCGCGTCGAGCGCGGAGTCGAGGTCGGTGATCAGCTGGGTGAGTTCCTTGAGCGGATCACCGTCGGTGTCGGGGCACTTGGCGCATCGGGGCTGACCGTGGCGGTCGCGGCTGACGACTCGCCGCTGCTGGTGGCAGCCCACGCAGACGGCGGGTTTGTCGAAGCAGGGTGAGCATCCCCATCGTCCGCCCGAGCGGCTGCCGACGTAGGGGCGTGGGCGTCCGCACTCGCCGCAGTGAGGCAGGGCAGTGTCCTGGGCACCCGCTTCGTGCAGGGCCATCAGCAGCTTGGCGACGCGGAACGGCGCGGGTGGCTTGCCGGTCCGCAGCAGCGAGGTGTTGTCGTGCAGGGCCTGGGCGAGGTTGCGGCGGCCGGCTCGTGTACGTACGAGCGTGCAGATGATGCCGCGGATACGGTCGGCGTCCAGGTGTTTCTCGACGTTGCCGACCAGTCGCACGATCAGGCCGACCGGATCGGCGAGAACTTCCTCGGCGATCGCAGGTGCGGTCACCGCTCAACTCCAGTGATCCGGGCTCGCCTTGGCCGCAGTTCGCCGACACCTTCGGAGGCGACCGTCCCGCCTGCGGCGGCCTTCTTGGGTCTCTTCGCCGCCCCGGCCGTGGCGATCGGCTCGATGAGGTCGTCCATCGTGCAGTCCAGGATGTCCAGCAGGGCCATGAGGATCTTCAGGCTGAGTCGCTCCGGTCGCTCGACGACGAGTCGGTAGACCTGGCTCGTGGACAGCGTGATGCCGCGTTCTTTCAGGGGTAGGAGGAGGTCGGTGGTGGAGAACATCCCGCGGTCCGCCATGACCTTGCGCAGGTGCCAGTGGTAGTCGAGCTTGGCGGCCATCATCGGGTCCTTCCTCGTCAGACGCCGGCGAACGCCGGGGCCAGGGCCTTGCTCAGGGCAGTGTTCATGAAGTCGTCGCTGACGTGCGTATAGATAGCGGTGGAGCTGTCGCAGTCGTGGCCGACTTGCTGCTGGATAAAACGACGGTCGATTCCGTCCTCGGTCAGATGCGTGACATACGAATGTCTGATTGAGTGCCACAGGCCGTTCCCCACCCGTAGCGGGCGTCGATGAGGAACTCGGTGAACAGTCGGACGTCGCCCTGGTAGCTGCGGATCGTTGACGGCGCCAGATGCTTTTCGCCCGTCAACGAGGCCGACCACTCGTCCAGGTGGGCCGGCGTCCACTGCCACGGGTACTCGTTCGCGAACTCGAGGAACCGGCGGATCAGCCGCATCCGCGGCTCGATCGTCTCGTCCTTCAGCCCGCGCGACTTCTGCTGAGCCCTCCAGCCTCGCAGCATCGCGTCGAACATCGCGTCCTCCGGACGCAGTTGGACCACGCCGGACACGAGCTCCATGTGAGCCGCCCCGGCCAGGGCCACCTTCTGCTGATGCGCCACTCCAGGCCATCCCTTCTGGAGGGCAGATCATGCATCAGGCGGGATCTATCTGGCAACATGCCTGCTCAGGCCGTTAGTTCGTAGTAGCGTTGGAGTTCGTCAGCTCGTCGCCCTGAGCTTGCGACCTGCGGATTCTCGCCCGTCTGATGCAATTCCCGAGGGTCGCTGTAGCCCTCGGTCGTGGCGACCGCGATGTGCTTGAGATGGATCTTGGTCGCGAGGACGCCGCCGGGCCGGTAGGCCATCTCCGGGGCCAGAGACCGCCTGAGCATCCTCAGGTTCGCTGGTGTCGGCGTACACGTGAACGGGCTCTGTCCGCGGTTACGTGAAGCCCGTGGGAAGCGCCCGTTCGTAGGGTCTGCCCTACCCAGCTTCGGGGGCTCACCGGAGTGTCTGAGACTGGAGCCACGTGATCCGCTAGCTCGTACGGGAATCGTGCGGCAGAAGGTGGACAGGTGAAGGCTCGGATCGGATATTCCGCGTGGCTGGCGGGTGCGGTGCAGTTCTTTGTGATCCACGGGATCACAGAGTCAGCCTGGGTGAGACCGTACAGTTGGACGCGGAACAACATCAGTGACTTAGGTAATGCTCACTGCGCCATGCAGCAGGAACCTGAGCCGCGGTATATCTGTTCGCCCGACCACGACCTTATGAACGTCTCGTTCATCGCCCTGGGGGCGCTTCTAATCGTCGGCGCCGCTCTGACTGGGCCCCTGTGGCGCCGAGGTGCAACCGCCGCCGTGGCCCGGATTCTCCTGGCCGGTGCCGGTCTGGGATTCGTGCTTGCCGGGGTGGCACCTGCGGACGTCAACGAGAACCAGCACATCCTCGGTGCCCTGCTCATCATGGGAACGGGCAACATCGGCCTTCTGCTGGCCGGAGTCGGACTGTCGAACGATGTCCCGGGCCCAGTGCGCTGGGCCACCAGCCTGCTGGGAATCACGGCGATCACTGCCCTGGGGCTCTTCCTTTCCCACCACTACCTGGGACTGGGGATGGGAGGCATGGAGCGGGTCGCAGTGTTTCCCCTCCTGCTGTGGACGCTGGCTGTCGGCGCCCGCGGTCTGTTCCCCCAGGCACCCCGCAGGCAGGACACGAGCAGTTCCGTGACACTCACGACTGGGTGAGGATGCGGGTCCGCAGAAGTTCGAACGAGGCCCGGCCATACATTGCCCTCTTGAGCGTTTTCACCCGGTTCACGTGACCTTCGACCACCCTGGAGCTCCACGGCAGGGTGAGTCCGGCGGTGACGGAAGGGCCGGCGCTTGCTCCGCAAGCTCCGGCCCAGCACGAACAGGATCAGCGACATCGTGAAGGCCGTCATGGTCCTTCACAACGCATCAACGTGAGGTTGGAAGAGGCTCAGTGGGCCGGCGTGCTGCCAGCGCGGACCACCGTAGGCTGTGACCACCCAACGCGGTCCACGCTACGCGTCCCTGCGCAGCACCGCATCCGGGCGGTCCCCGCAGGCCACGACCTCCATCTCCGGGCCACGGACGAGTCACGGACAGGAGCGAGCGGGCATCCAAACCGGACGACGCGCACCGCTGGACGATCACGCTGGAACGGCTTTCCGTCCAACGACCGGTCCAGCTCACCTGGCTGGGTACCACCGGCGCGGATGCCGTTCAGCCGGACGAGTGACAGACTGAAGCTCGAGTTGGCGGTCTGCACCAGAGGACTTGGGGCCTGTCCTGGCCGTCCACTCGGTCTTGCATCCCAGCAGCGATCGATCCGTTCGCTGACCAGGTGGGAACTGTTCATGACTTCTGAAGCGCCGTACCCCCCGGACGAAACCGCTCTTCTGATCGTCGACCCGTACAACGACTTCCTTTCCGAAGGCGGCAAGCTTTGGCCCCGAGCAAAGGAAGTGGCGGAAGGCGTCGGCCTGCTCGACCACATGCGCACCACGCTCGCCACGGCCCGCAGCCGGGGCTTTCGCGTCTTCATCGTGCCCCACCACCAGACGACGCCGAACGACTACATCACGTGGGACCACCTGTCCCCGACCCAACAGCGCATCGTGACCCAGCAGACCTTTGCCGAGGGCAGCTGGGGGGCCGAGTGGCACCCCGACTTCCACCCTCGCGAGGACGAGGTCGTCATACGCCAGCACTGGGCCTCGAGCGGCTTCGCGAACACAGACCTCGACTTCATGCTCAAGCAGCACCACATCCGGAAGATCCTGCTGATCGGTATGCGGGCCAACACCTGTGTGGACACCACCGCACGCTTTGGTCAGGAGCTGGGCTACCACGTGACCCTCATCCGCGACGCCATCGCCTCCTTCAGCTGGGAGGAGATGACAGCGACATTCGAGCTCAACGCGCCCCTGTACGCCCACGCCATCCTCACAACAGACGAGTTCGTCGACATCGTGAAAGGCGGGGCCGGCAAGGGCTCCCCGTAATGCCAAATCCCCGGCATCCAGGTTTGGTTGGCCGGGCGCTGGGCTGGTCGGCCTCAGCGGCTCGCCTACGGATCTTGCGCATCCCCGGCGCGCGCAGGAGCGCGGCACGAACTCCTCAACCGCGAGGCGGGGGGCTGCCATTGGTGCGGAAGGGTGTGCGCGGGGGCGGCAGCACAACAGGAGAACGAGCGCCCAGAAGAAGTGGAGGCGATCATACGGGCCGAGCGGAGGAACGTACGGAAACCGTGTTCTGAGGGTGGTGACCCCTGTGAATGGGACCGATGGAGGAGCCGGTGGAGCGCGCGGAGGGCTGGCCGGGCAGACGGTCGTGGTGGTGGGAGGCAGCGCGGGCATCGGTCTGGAGACCGCGCGACAGGTGCGTGCGGCCGACGGCGAGCTGGTGCTCGTGGCGCGCGACGCCGAACGCCTCAAGCGGGCGGCGGACGAACTGAACCCGCTGAGCACGGCCGCGTTCGACGCCCAGGACACCGACCGCCTGGAGCGCTTTCTCGGAGAGCTGCCCGGGCAGGTCGACCATGTGATGGTCACGGCGGGCAGCCCGTCGTACACCCCCATCGCCGAACTCGACCTGGCCGAGGCCGGGCATGACTTCGGCTGGCGTATCGCGATGATGCTGGCGGTGGCGCGGGCGAGCCGGGAGAAGGTCAGGGCCGGGGGGACGCTGCTGTTCATCGGCGGCACCGGCGGCCGGCGGCCCGCGGCCGGGATGGCCGTGATGGGCGCCCTCACCGCGGCGCTGCCGGCGCTGACCGCCAACCTGGCACTGGAGGTCGCCCCTGTCCGGGTCAACCTCATCGCGGCCGGGTTCGTGGACACACCGCTGTCGGCCTCCCTCCTCGGTGACCAACTCGAGGCACGGCGCGAGGAGTTGAGGAAGACGCTGCCCATTGGCCGGGTGGTCGGACCGGCGGATGTCGCCGCCCTCGCACTGCACATCATGGCCAACGGCGCCCTCACTGGCGCCACGTACGACATCGACGGCGGCCAGCAGCTCGTCGCACACTGACCGCCCAGGGCCCTCGGCCCAGGCCGCAGTCGGCCGTCGAGCGCGCGGGCTCCCGCAGGCGGCACCGCTTCGTCCGGCGCCCTTCGTGATCCGCCGCCGGCGAAGTGGGCGAGCGTCCACATGCGGCCTGATCGAACGCGTGTCTACGCTGGAACAGGGCACAGCCCGTTCGACAGGGCGTCAGGGCGCTGCCGGGCCGGGCGTGAGACGAGGCGCTCGCAACGCGTTTCGAGTGCCGTGGGATGCGTCCTCCAAGCTCGGCGCCACCGCGGATCCGGTCGTCGCCGGTATCCCCTTCGAGACGGGAGGCGCAAGCCATGGACATGAAACTCGAGGTCGTCGTGGTGCCGGTGTCCGACGTCGACCGGGCCAAGGACTTCTACACGGCGCTGGGCTGGAGGCTCGATGCGGACATCGCCCCTGACGGGGACTTCCGGGTGGTGCAGGTGACCCCTCCGGGTTCCCCGGCGTCGGTCATCTTCGGCAGATCGGTCACCGATCAGGCCCCGGGCTCGGCTCGAGGCTTGCACCTGGTCGTCGACGACATCGAGTCCGCCCATGACGAGCTGATACGACGCGGCGCCGACCCGAGCGATGTGTTTCACGACGCCGGCGGCGTCTTCCACCACGCCGGCGCTGACGCCCGGGTGCCCGGTCCTGATCCACAACGCGGCAGTTATGGCTCCTTCCTGTCGTTCAGTGACCCGGACGGCAACGGCTGGCTCCTGCAGGAGGTCACCACACGGCTTCCAGGACGGCTGGATCCCGCGACCACGTCGTTCGCCTCGGCCGAGGACCTGGCGGGCGCCCTGCGGCGGGCCGCGGCGGCGCACGGTGAGCACGAGGCGCGCATCGGTGCGGAGGACCCGGACTGGCCGGACTGGTACGCGCGGTACCTGGTGAGCGAGCAGGCCGGGACGGAACCGCCCTCGTGAGCGGTCGGATGCGCGGTCCACGGCCGTAACAGGACACTGCGAGGTCAATCCGGTCGATCGCGGCCGCCGTCCGACTGGCCGTCATACACCACACCTTCAATGGCATCTTCTCTGATACGCGCGTGCGCTGAAGGGAAGCGCCCGCCGGCGGGGCCGCCGGAGGCCACGGCGATCCTTGGCCGTCACGCTCCCCATCGCCTGGGTCACCGCGGATTCCGCCTGCGGAGAGGACTCGCACTTCCGGCGCTTCCTGGAAGACGCCGAGCCCTCCTACATCGTTTCCGTCCCCAAGTCGCAGCAGGTGAACGGCTCGCACGTCGACCATCTCATCGCCCAGGCCCCGCCCGAGGTATGGCAGCGTCTGTCGGCGGGGCCGGGAGCCAAGGGCGAACGGTTCTACGACTGGGCCGCCGCCCGTCTGCCCGCCGTGGCCGAGTCCGACGGCGCCGAGCCGACCCGGCAGCGGTGGATACTGGCCCGCCGCAGCATCAGCAACCCGGCCGAGACCGCCTACTACCTCGCCTGCGCTCCACTGGACGCCACCGTCGCCGACTTGGTCCGAGTCGCCGGATGCCGATGGAAGATCGAGGAGTGCTTCCAGAGCGCAAAGAACGAGTGCGGCCTGGACCAGTACGAGGTCCGCCGCTACGTGGGCTGCTACCGGCACATCACGCTCGCCATGCTCGCCCACGCGTTCCTCGCGGTGATGGCTGTGCAGGAGCGCGAAAAAGGGGTGTCGAGGCCGACACACCCGACCTCGTGGACTTCACACCAGCCGAAATCCGTCGTCTGCTGGCAGCTCACCCCGCCGCCATCCTGCACGTCGCGACCACGCGGTGAACTGGTCACGATGGAGGCGTCGCCACCAGGCACGTGCCCGACGCTGTCATTACATGCGGCGCGGGCACTCGTTGGTGGGACGGCCGGCCCAAGACCGTCCCACCCATACCAAACCCCCGCTACACTCCCCACCGCCAAGCCGTTGACCAGGAGAAATACAGAAGTCCGGCTGGAGTGTAAAAGGTATTGAGCCTCGCCCCCGCCCGCGGGAGCGACCGGTGCGCTTGCCGGGTCATGCCCCCTCGCGTCCCGGCATACGAATTCGCCGAGACCTTGAGTCCTGTGAGCTTCGTTTTACAGCGAACCCAGCAGCGTCTTGACGGCAATAATTACCGGCGTTCCCGCTTCCCCGATGACTGTTGCGATTCCGGCCATCTTCTGGAGCAGCTTTTTGAATCGTTCCTTGGGTGGATTCGAGTTGATCTCTTCCACAGCTGCATCCACCTCCGCCCGATCGCTCTCATCCAGGTGCTGCCTCAGCGCCTGGATTTCCCTGAGGAGGTTGTCGATCGCCAGTTTCCCTGACTCCGAGCCGCCGGCATGCTTACCTCCGGCCACGATGTCTCCGGAGCCGCTGTGCTGAGCTTTGCCGATGCTCCCAGCCCCGTACTGCTGGATGCGGTCGCCGCTCATGAGGCCGCGATGTTGCCGGAGCCGCCGTGCTGAGCCTTGCCGATGCTCCCGGCCCCGTACTGCTGGATGAGGTCCCCCTGCACGGCGTTCTGCACGTTGTAGGTCACCTGCGCGATATCCGGGTGGCCGATCGCCTTCGTGATCTCGTTGACGAGGTACTGGATTTCTTTGCTGTCCGTGGACCACACGGCATCGTGCTGAGTGCCCGAGGTGTTGAGGACCAGGCCGTACAAGGGTGGTTTGTTGATGGCCGTGACGAGCCGCCAGATCAGCAGCGCCTCCACGGCGACCAAGAGGAGCCCCCCGATGGTTCCTGCGGAAGCTGCCAGTATTCCACCGAATACCAGGCAGAGGAGAGTGCGCAGGATGAACTTCTTCCAGGCTGCTCCTTTGTCGATCTCCAGCATGCGCTGTCCAACGTGGGAGATGTTGCGCAGCGGATAGGCTTCGCCCGCCACCCACAGCACGCCTTCATTCACCCGGACCTGAACGATTGAGTGACTGGGCGTCACATTGTCCCCCCGACTGTCTGTTTGGCATCGGCGGCTACAGCCGGCGACAGCATGGACAGTAAGGTGAGCGGAGTCGACTTTGTGAGTTTTGGTGATTTTTCACCCAAACGGATTATTACTCCGGTGGGACATCCGTATTTTCCCTGTTCAAGGTGCTGGCGGTGGGGAGTTTACAGAAATCCCACTGGAGTACTAGGGTGCGTTTCGAAAGTGCTGGTCACAGCCACTCATTGATGGCGGCGACCAGTACGGTCGCCTCGTAGCGGACGGCGAGCTTGTCGTATCTCGTGGCGACCGCGCGGTGGCGCTTGAGGCGATTGATTCCGCACTCCACCGCGTGGCGCTCTTTGTAGTCGGCCTTGTCGAACTTCGGCGGCCGGCCACCGTGCGAACCGCGCTTCTTGCGGTTGGCGATCTGGTCGCGCTTCTCCGGGATCGTGCAGCGGATACCGCGCTTGCTCAAGTAGGCGCGGTTCGACCTGCAGATCCCCTTTTTGCGGGCACCCGCCGCATCCTGGTGCGCGCGGGCGATGGTCGAGTCCACCGAGACGTCCCAGGTGGTCAGTCCCTCGGCGTCGGCCTGGGCTTGCAGTTGCTCCAAGATGCGGTGCCAGGTGCCGTCCCGCTGCCAACGCCGGAACAGGCCGTAGACCGTCTCCCACAGGCCGTACCGCTCGGGCGCATCCCGCCAGGGAGCACCAGCGCGGGTGCGCCAGCGTATGCCGTCTAGCAACTGCCGCTTGGTATGCACCGGCGGCCGGTCAGGCTTCTTCCCGGCCGGGAGCAGCGGCTCCAGTTTCGCCCACTGCGCATTCGTCAGATCGCGCCTCCCCATGAAGTGGATCTTTACACATCGAGATCCACTCCTGAAACGCACCCTAGCTAGCCTCGATCTTTCGTGACGGGTCGTCGGATTCTCCGGTGGCCCGTTTATGTTTGTCGGGTCGGTGGCGGGTAGGCCGATGGCCCGGCTGTCGCGTCGGGTGGGCGCCGGGTTCCACGGCTCCGGTGGTGGGTGGTGGCGTTACTCGTTGGGACGGGTGGTCGCTGTTCGTCAGCCAGGGTTCGGGAGGGCGTGCGTCGAGCCGCTGGATCGCGTCGGTGATGACGTCGGTCCAGGGCCAGTGGCGGGTGAATCTCAGGTGTCGGCGGCGTGCGGTGGTGACCAGTTGGGCCGCGGCGGAGAACAGTCGCAGCCGCAGACGGCGGGGCTCCCATAGCCTCGGTTTGCCGGTCAGGGCGAGCATGGGCAGCCAGGCCAGCAGGTCGAGCGCGAGCTGGACGATCTCCAGCCAGATCCGGTTCTGAGCTGTCTCGTGCAGGGGCAGGTTCCGCAGGCCGGTGGCGCGCGCGTTGCGGATGCGGTCCTCTGCCCGTGCTCGCTGGCGGTGCCGCAGTTCGAGTGCGGGGATCGGGGTGTTGGTGGTGTTGGTGGCGAACGCAGTGAGCCGCAGTCCGTCGGCGTCGGTGAAACGCAACTGTGCGCCGGGGTGCGGGCGTTCCTTGCGGACGATCAGTCGCATCCCCTTCGGCCAGTCCTTGAGGCAGTCGCCGTCCAGCTCTGCTACCCAGGCGCCGTGCCGGATCTCACCGCCCGGTTCGACGGCGGGCGTCCAGGCGGAGGCGGGGAACTTCAGGACGGCCTGATGGATGGCGTCGGTGATGGTCATGCCGACCGAGTACGACAGCCACCTCCCGCGCTCCGCGAGCCAGGCCACGAACTCGTGGGTGCCACCGCCGGAGTCGGTGCGGATCAAAGTGGAACGGCCTCGCCGGTGTCGCTTCGGGAGCTGGACCAGGGCGATTTGGGTGGCGGTGATGTGGTCGGCGGCGGTGTTGGAGCCGGCGTTCCCGGGCCGCAGCAGGGCTGCCACCGGCTCTCCAGCGCCGCCGCGTCCGTGGTCGACGAAGCCCATCAGGGGGTGATGTCCGTAAGTCTTCTTCCAGGTTGCCGCGGCGTCCTGCTTGTCGGAGTGGGCCAGGACCAGCACTCCGTCCAGGTCCACGATCACCTGACCTGCGGCGTCCGGCGACGAAGCCCCGGCCAGCTTCCAGACGTGTTCGCGGACCTCGGCCCGGGCGGCTTGGATCGCGGTGAGAGCGTTCGGTCCGGCCGCGGCGAGGGTGTCGATGAGTCGGGAGACGGTCGGGTCCGAGGCCACCGGCCCGAACACGGCCGGCTCGGCCCGCAGCATCCCGACATCAGCCAGACAGTCCCCACCGAGCGCGACCGCCAGGGCCACATCCAGCAGCACCTTGCCCGGATCATGCACCGCCCGAGGACGCCGCCACCGAGCCAACGCCACCGACATCGCAGCATCCAGACCGGCCTTGCGGGCAGTCTCGACCAGCAGCACCCCACCGGCCTGCGAGACCACCCCGCTCCCGCCACCCTCGACTCGGACACGCGGATAGAACCCGATACGCTTCTTCACTTGAAGAGTGCTTCTTTCATGCGACGACCTGGACCCTAGACAAGTCCTATCGTTGCAGGTCAGGAGCACTCTTTGCGTTTCCGATCACGTACCGGACGCCCCGCCACGTGTATTGCCCGAGGCTAGGAAGAGGCTCAGCACTGAGCCCGGACAGCCACCTCAGGCTGCCTGGTCGCTCCGCTCAACGAGAGGCACGTCGGGGATGTCGGTGTCGGCCTCGGGAAGTCCGAGGTAGGCCCGAACGGCCGCGTTGTCGCCCGTGGCGTCGGCGAGCCGGGCGGCGGCCTCGAACGCCCGCGCCTCGATGCGTTCGATCTCCTGTTGCGCGTCCTCGATGGGGTAGCCAGCGTCCTGGAGCATGCGCACGCCGGTCTCCACCGACAGAACCCCTCATGGAGGACGGCCGCTTGGTCGGTCGGCGTGTGCGGTCCCCACATCAGCCGGGCGGGCAGAGACTCCCCCGCGGGCCAGCCCTCGGCCTGCCCGCGTCTTGATCCTCTCCTGAGCCCGGCCGCTGGATCGCGCGTAGATTAGAAGTGCAGGCAGTCGCGCTCACAGGCCACGGAGAGCGTGTGATGACAGCGGACAGTGATTTCACGGCGTTCTTCGACGCAACACCAAGCCCGTACCTCATGTTGGACACGGACCTGGTGATTTGGTATGTCAACACGGCATATCTGCAGGCCACCGGCCGGACCAGAGACCAGCTGATCGGGAAGTACTTCTTCGACGCCCTGCCGGAACGTTCCGGCACCCCCGACGACACACAACAACACCTGAGGGCGTCATTGCGCCGGGTCCTGGACACCGGGAAACCGGAAACCTTGGTGCTGCAGCGGTACGACATCCCCGCCCTCCACGAGCCAGGCGGGTTCGAGGAGCGATGGTGGTCCGAGATCCACACCCCAATTCTCGGGCCAGACGGCAAGGTGAAGTGGATCGTCCAACGGGCCGAGGACGTCACCGCCTTCGTCCACTCACGCCGGGCACGCCAGCTCACCGAGGAGTTCACCGAGCGGGAGAAAGGCATGGCAGCCGAGCTGTACGCGCGGGCCGGCGAACTGCACCGGCTGAACCAGGAACTGCACCAGGCCCACGCCCGTGAACGGCAGGTCGCCGTCACCCTGCAGGAAGCCATGCTCTCAGCCCCCGACCTGGACCACCACACCGACAACATCGCCGTGCGCTACCTGCCGGCGGCCACATCACTAAACGTGTGCGGCGACTGGTACGACGTCGTCGACCTGCCACCCGACCGCTACGCCGCGGCGGTCGGAGACGTTGTCGGCCACGGCCTGCACGCCGCCGCCGTCATGGGCATGCTCCGCAGCGCCCTGAGCGCAGTCATCCGTGCCACTCCCAGTCCCGCCCAGGCCCTGGAAGTCCTCGGCCTGTACGCCCGCTCCCTGGACGGCGCGACGGCCGCAACCGCGGTCAAGGTCCTCATCGACACCCGCAGCAGACTGATCATCTACAGCAACGCCGGACACCCACCGCCCGTCCTGCTCCACTCCGACGGGACCTGTGAACTGCTGGACCAAGCGACCGATCCGCCGCTCGGCGCCCGCCTCCACCATGTCCCCCGGCCCCAGGCCGGCCTGTCCTACACCCGTGGGGACACCCTCGTGATGTACACCGACGGCCTCATCGAACGCCGCGACGAGGACATCGACGCCAGCCTGGCACGCTTGACCACAGCCCTGGCCCAGGACAGCACCCTCGCCCCAGACCAGCTGGCCGACGCGCTGCTGGCCCGCCTCGGCACCGCAGGGGGCGCCGCCGACGACATCGCCCTCGTCGTCATCCGCCTATAACCTGCGCGGCCTCTCGACAGCTCACGGCACGCGACGGATACGTTTAGTTACGCGACCGACAGTGCGATATCCAGCAGGACCTTGCCGGGATCGTTCACCGCACGGTCCTTGCGCCACGGCGCCAGCGCCGCCGATATCGCGGTGTCCAGCCCGGACTTGCGGACCGTCTCGACCAGTAGAACCGCACCGGCCTGGGAGACCGCCCCCCGGCCACCGCCCCGCACGCGAACAGACGGGTACGACCCGATACGCTTCTTCACCTGAGGAGTGCAGCTTCCTTGAGGACGACCAGGACCCTAGACAAGTCCATCGTCCCAGGTCAGAGGCGCTCCTCGCCTTTTTGATCACAGCTTGGACGGCCCACTCGTGAAAGCGCGAGGCTAGGGGGCTTCGTCATGCGGTCACTGTCAGATACCGGCGTCCGGTCCGTTCGCTGACTCCGAAATGGTCAGCCACCATGCGACCGGTCACGGGTCGGCCATGCCGGGCAGCGAGAACGGCCAGCGTTGCGCGCATGTCCTCGGCGGTCGGCGGGGTAATCAGGGCGTCCGCCTCGCTGTCCGGCGCGCTGTCCTCGAAGTCCTGCCAAAGGTCGGCGTCCGGCCAACGACTCTCAGCGGACGCAGGACGGGCTACCAGGGGCGCAGGGTCCCACGGCCATCGGCCCAACGACAGGTAGAGCCCCTCCGGCAGTTGAACCTGCCGGAGAGGCTCTCGCGCTGTGGGCTCGAGGTGCCTGTCAGCGGATAGGCCGCTACTGTCGAAAGAGGTGAGGTCGCGATTCAGGACGCGTCCCGCGACGCGCTCCCGCAACGGTGGGCCTGCAGCCGGGAGACGTGCGTCCCTCGCTTTCACGCGGCGACCTCGACGACAGCGCCGCATCGGTCTTCGAGCGGCACCATCCAGCCATCGCCGGACCCCACGCTTTGGCGTGAGGCCGCGGCCATCCCTTTCGTGCTGGGACAGCGCGAGAACGTGGAAGAAAGAGCAGAGCCATGCGAGCACATCGCGCCAAGCGCGCCTTCGCCTGCGTCGCGGCCGGCTTCCTGCTGGCCGGCGGCACCGCAATCGGAGTGGCGGGCACGGCCGCAGCAGCCGCCCCCGCCACGACGACCGTCTCGGTTCCCACGGGCTGCTCGTGGCACAGCGGCTGGTACGACAGTCACCACCACTGGCACAAGGGCTATTGGGACTGCCACTCGAACGGGAACAACCGCTGACCTGCCCGCCGTCCGGGCGAGTGGCCGCTGGTACGACTCACCCCTCAGGCTCTGCCGCGCGTTCAGCGGTCACCAGGGCGTGCGCTGGCCTGTGCATCCAGTACAGGGTCAGCGGGAACACAGCGTGCAGACGACTCAGAGGTGAGGACCCCGGCCACGTTGGCGGACACAGCGACAGCCACGGCGAACAGGACATCACGGCGTGACCGGACAGCCCGGACAAGGAACAGGTCAACGGCCACCGGAACGGCGTAGGACGGCCAGCCGGGTACTCCGTGCGTCGCTGCTAGCTAGTACTCCAGCAGCACTTCGCTATCGTCCCTGGTCAGGGGCCTGTTCTTGAGTGTAGTTGCCTGACGTTTCGGCAGGTGCAGGATCAGTGGATCCGTAGGGATGGGCCCGACAGCGGTAATGGCATTGGCGGGCGACAGCTTGGTGGCATCGGCGCCACCTCGACCAGCTCAGGGCGTGATCCGACGCCGGACTCTTCCAGGAAGCGGCGGAATCCCCACTCCTGTCCGTAGGCGGAATCGGCGGTGACCCAGGCGATCGGCAGGTCGGAGGAGGGAGAACGCAGCACCAGGCGGCGGGCGAGCTCGCCTGCTCGCCTGGACCCGCGTCCTGCTCCTGGACGGCGAACTCGCCGCCGCTGAACCCAAGAAACTCCGCTACCGCATCCTGCACGTCGCCGCCCGACTCACCCGCGGCGGACGCCGCCTCCACCTTCGAATCTCCGCGACCTGGCCCTGGAGAAACCAGCTCGCCACGGCCTTCCACCGCCTCGCCGCACTGCCCCGCCCCGCCGACTGACCAACCGTCCCCTGACCGCCCTCGACCCGAAGGACCCCGTAGAACCCGACCACCGCGCGGGCCTCCACCCTGCCCAGGCAACGAAATCGCCCCAGCCACCCCACAGTTGACGATCAGCGCCGTCGCGTCATCCCAACCGAAACGGCGAGGTTGAAGCGGATCAAGCCCAGTCCGGGGCGAGTAGGTGATCGTTACGGGTCCGGTCACTTCTGTGGATTTGGGCACCTTGTCACCGTGGCCCCGCACCGCTGCTGGGCTGCGGACTTCTCTGTGACAGCGTGACCGGGGCGGATTCGCGCACAGGCAGGGCGAGTTGATGTATGGCCCGGATGCCGGGTTTCAGTGCACATCGATCGCGCCGTGCGTCGTGAGTGTCCGCCCTGTACCAAAGGTCGATTGACCGGCGGGTTGGCCACCGGAAGGATCGGCCGGGTGGGTACGGGGAGTCGACGCGCACAGCTCTTCCATCCACCGCGGGCGCGCGGGACGGGTGACGGGCGGTACGGAAGGAGGGGGCTGTTGCGATGTCGATCCAACTGATGAGTGAAGCGGGTGCGGTGGACGGCCCCAACGAAGACTTCGTGGCCGCGGAAGGTGCGACGGTCGTGGTGCTCGACGGTGT
This sequence comes from Streptomyces sp. NPDC029292, assembly GCF_055569295.1. NCBI lineage: Bacteria > Bacillati > Actinomycetota > Actinomycetes > Kitasatosporales > Streptomycetaceae > Streptomyces > Streptomyces sp. NPDC029292. The sequence continues at coordinate 74,875 of NZ_JBVHXR010000030.1, read as the reverse complement.
CAGCACTGTTCCTGGGCACGGGTCCGGGTGCCACCACGGCACGGCATGGTTCGCGGGTGAGCTTGCGGCTCGCGTACTGGAGAACGCTCAGGCGCCTGAGGGCGGTCTCGATGACGTGCTGTACCGGGCCCTGGCCGACGTCGTGGGGTTGCACGGTAGTGAGTGCGATCTCTCGCTGCCCGACCCGCCGGCCGCGGCCCTGGCCATCGTGCGGGAGCGCCAAGGGAGCCTGGAGTACCTGGTCTTGTGCGACTGCACGATCTTGGTGGACGTCGCCGGGACCGTACTGCGGATCACCGACGACCGGCTGTCCGGGCTCGACCTTCCGGAGCGTAGGGCTGTGCTGGAGGATCCGACGCTCGCCGCGTATGCGGCGTTGCTCGAGGCCAAGAGGCGCCGACGCAACACGACGGGCGGCTATTGGGTGGCGGCAAGTGAACCGGCGGCAGCCTGGGCGGCGGTGAAGGGGAGCTTTCCTGTGGAGGACGTCCGTCGCCTCGCGCTGATGACGGATGGGGTGTCCTGTGCCGTCGACCGCTACCGGCTGATGGACTGGGCGGGGCTGCTCGACGCTCTGGAGGATGAACCCACCGGTCTGGTGCGGCGGATCCGGGAGGTGGAGCAGCGGGCGTCCGGCGGCGTTCGGAATAATCTGACCAAGCTTCACGATGACGCAACGGCGGCTTATTGGCGCATTGCTTGATATTGCTTCTGTTGGTTTGCCTTGTGGGTGCCAAGGGTCGTGGCCTGCATGTAGGTACGGGATTTGGGAATTGGATTGCGATGAGTGACGTTCCTGGGCTTGTTCTTGAGACTCTGAAGTCCGCGGAGGCGCGGGGCTTCAAGCTGTCTTGCGAGGAAATGGTGGGCAGGCTCCTTGCCGCTCTCGCGAGTGCTGTTCCTCCTGGCGGGCGGGTTCTCGAGCTCGGCACCGGCGCCGGCGTGGGCGCGGCCTGGCTGGTTTCAGGGCTCGAGCACCGAAGCGACGTGACGGTTCTTACGCTGGAGCGAGATCCGGAACTTGCCGCCGCGGCCCGGGAGCTCGCGTGGCCCGAGTGGGTCGAGGTGCGGGTTGCCGACGTGGAGAAGGAGCTTCCGGAGCTGGGGCGTTTTGACTTGATCTTCGCCGACGCCGAAGGCGGAAAGTGGTCCGGACTCGACCTGACCGTATCGGCGTTGCAGCCCTCGGGAATGCTGGTCGTTGACGACATGGACCTGTCCCGCTACCAATCCACCGAACATCGTGAATCGGTGACCCGCGTACGCGACACGATTCTCTCCGATCCGCGTCTCGTGGCAGTGGATCTCCCCGTGAGCAGCGGGATCATGGTGGCCGCCAAGCGTCGCGACTGAGGCGCGGTGACGGGTCCTCATCGCTGTCGATGAATTCCATGGATGACCTGGGAATGCCGCCCGTTTTCTTCCGCGGCGTCTTTCGCATTGCCGTACGCGATTCTTCTTTCCTCACTCCAGGAGACGACTGATGAGTGATACCGGGCTGGCGGATGTCCCAGCCAAGGACGTGAGCTCCTCTCAGGACCTGCTGTCCTGCTACGAGACGATGAGCCTCATCCGCGCGTACGAACACCGCATGATGGAACTGCGGACGGCACGCGAGGTGGTTGGGCCGGTCCATCCGTATGTGGGTCAGGAGGCCATCGCCGTCGGAGTGTGCGATGCGCTGGAGCCGCGGGATCAGTTGGTGAGCCATTACCGCGGACACGGGCACGCGCTGGCCCGGGGCACCTCACCGGTTGCTTTGACCGCCGAACTGTTCGGCAGGAGCACGGGGTTGTGCGGCGGCAAGGCGGCGGCACTCATATCCGACCCAGGCAACAACATCTTGGTCTCCAGCGGCCTGGTAGGTGCGGGCATTCCCATTGCGGCCGGCGCGGCAATGACGGAGCAGGTCCGCGGCACCGGCGGGGTGGCCGTGGTCTTCTTCGGCGACGGAGCGCTGGGCAGCGGGGTGGTCCACGAGACCCTCAACATGGCCGTGGTGCAGCGCCTTCCGCTGGTCATGGTGTGCGAGCACAACGGCTACCAAGGCGGCACGCGTACCGAGGAGGTGTATCCGGACACCTCATTGCTCAGGGTGGCTCAAGGGCACAGGATGCGCGCCGTTTCGGTCGACGGGAACGACGTGACGGCCGTATATCGCACAGCATGTGACGCGGTGTCGGCGGCACGGGCCGGAGCGGGACCGTCCTTCATCGAGGCCCGTACGTACCTGACGGAGTTCCACCTCCAGTTCGACAAGCCGTCGACGGAGAAGCGCCCGGAGGACGAGCTGCGTCACTGGCGGGCGCGCGACCCGCTGACCCTGCTGGCCCGCCGGCTTCTGGACGACGGTGTTGCGCAGGAGGAGCTGGACCGTGCCCAGGCGCGGTCACGGGCTGTCGTCACGGATGCTGTGGACCGTGCCCGGATCGCGCCGTGGCCCGAGCGGCGCCAGGTCTTCACCCACATCTGGCCGGAGGCGTCGTGAACGAGTTGGCCGTGCTCGACCTCGTACTGGAAGAAGAACTGCGCCGGGACGAGCGGATCGTCCTCCTCGCAACCAGTACGTCGTCCTCCTGGCAGCGGGAGTTCGGGCCTGAGCGCATCCGCACGTGTCCCATATCCGAGCAGGCCATGACCGGCATGGCGGTCGGGGCCGCGATGACCGGACTGCGGCCCATCGTCGACCTCAACCGCGCGTCCTTCGCCTTCCTCGTCATGGACCAGCTGGTCAACCACGCCGCCAGGCTGCACTACATGTCCGACGGCGGATACCAGGTGCCCATGGTCGTCACCTCGGCGACCCGCGGCCGTCAGCAGCTCGGTCCGCAGAACGAGCAATGCCCGTACGGGGTGTTCATGCAGCTTCCGGGGTTCCGGGTGGTGGTGCCGGGGTCGGCGGAGGACGCATGCGGTCTGCTGCGCACAGCCGTCCGGGACGCCGGCCCGACGCTGTTCTTCGTCGCGCCGGAGCTGGCGCGTGGTGTGCGACTGGCGGCTGCCCTGGCCGCCGAGCCGATCCCCTTCGGCCAGGCCGCGACCCTGAGCTCCGGTTCGGACGTGACCCTGCTGGCCATCGGCGGAGCCGTGAAGGTCGGAGCGGAAGCGGCGGCGCTGCTCACCTCGCAGGGGGTGTCCTGCGATCTGATCGACCCCAGAACCCTCGTTCCACTGGATGTCGACACGATCGCACAGTCCGTGCGTCGCACCGGACGCCTGGTATTCGTCGACGACGGGCCCCGGTCGGGAGCACCCGCCCAGATCCTCTCCGCGCTCCACGACGTCGCGGGTTTGGCCGCGCGACTGGGCGGCAGGGTCGAGTTCGTGTGCTGCCCTGACGTGCCGGTGCCGTCGGCCCCCGCCCTGGAACAGCACACCTGGCCGCTCGCGCAGGACGTGGCGGACGCCGCGCTGAGGCTGCTGAAGGCCGACCGGTGAGTCTTGTGGAAGCGGCCTCGACTGCTGCTCGGACTACTTCCGCGACCGCAGCCGTGGTCGGGGACACCCGGTCGCGGTCGGCGCCGGTGCACCGCCTGGAACGGGGCTCGGCGTTCGCCGTACGGACCGAAGCCGCGCGCCTCGAGGCGGCGGGCCAGGACGTCGTGCACCTGGAGCTGGGAGAACCGGACTGGCGGCCACCGCCCGCCGTGCTCGATGCGCTCCCGGCCGCCCTCGCCGATGGTGGCCGGCGGTACACCGAGGCGGCCGGAGAGCTTGACGTGCGACTCCAAGTCGCTGCCGTCTACTCGGAGTTGATGGAGGCGCGGGTCGACCCGGGGCGGGTCGTGCTGGTGCCGGGCAGCAACATGGTGCTCTACCTAACGCTGCTGGCCGTTGCAGGGCACGGGGACGAGGTGCTGCTGCCGGATCCGGGATTTCCGCCGTACGCGGAACTGGTCCGGCTCGCGGGCGCGGTTCCCGTGCCCTATCCGCTGCGTGGTGAAGCGGGTTTCCTGCCCGATGCCGACGAGATCGGTTCCTTGGTGACCCGGCGCACCCGACTGATCATCGTCAACTCGCCGAACAATCCCACGGGTTCGGTGATCCCCGCAGAACTGATCGAGAGGATCATGGAGGTCGTCGACGACTGCGGACTGTACGTGGTCTTCGACGAGGCCTACCGGGAGTTCAAACCCGGCGGAGGTCGGCCGTCCCTGTACGGGGACCTTGCGGAGCACCCGCGGACGATCTTCATGGAGTCCCTGTCCAAGAGTCACTCCATGTGCGGCTGGCGGGCCGGAATTGCCATCACCGCGCCGGAGCTGGCCAAGGACCTGGCGGACCTGATGGTGAACACCACCTGCTGCATGCCGGCCGTGGTCCAAAGGATCATCCCAGCTGCCCTGAACAGTCGGGAGTGGGTCACCGAGCGAGTGGCTGAAGCGGCCCGGCGCAGACACCTCGTGCACGGCGAACTCGTCACCATGCCCGGTATTCGGTCGGCAGCGGTGGGCGAGGGGCTCTACCTGTTCCCTGACATCACGGGAACGGGACTGTCGGACCGCGAGTTCTCCCGCCGCCTGCTGAACGAGACAGGGGTGTCGGTAGTGCCGGGCAGCGTCTATGGCCGACAAGGCGCCGGACATGTCCGGATCGCCTGCACGCAGTCGATCGAGCGGTTGACCGAAGCGATGAGACGTATGCGAGTCTTCTTGGAAGGAATGGCATGGCCACACGCGATCCCTTAGGCAATCGGCGTCTCAGCGGTCTGGACGAGAGCGGGGCGTTGGGTGAGCCGCACGTGCTTGTCGACGCCGACAACGCCACCCTCGTACTCCGCGACACCGACGGCCGGGAGCGTACGTGCTCCGATTTCATGTCGGCCTACGCCTCCGTCAACTTCGGGCACCGCAACCCGGATGTGGAAGAGGCTCTCTCCCGAGGGTCGGACGTCGCGGCCCTCTTCTACCCGGAAGAGGCTGAGCTGCTCTCCCGGCGGCTGTGCGCCGCGGTCGGCGGCGGCGCGCGGAGAGTTCTGTACCAGGTGGGCGGCAGTTTCGCGGTGTCCACTGCCTTCGCGCTGGCCCGCAGGCGCAGGCCGGGGCGCATCCTGGCCATCGAAGGGGCGTTTCACGGACTAGGCCTGGACGCGCTGGCCGCGACGACTGTGCAGCGCGACATCGCGCTGCAGGACACCGGACTGCCCGCGCTGCTGTCCGCGCAGATCGACCACCTGCCCGTGGGCTCCTTCCCGGAGACCTGGCAGGACATCTCGGCGGTCATCTACGAACCGGTCCAGGGCGCGAACGGCTATGTGCCGCTCGATACCGACTGGCTCGCAGAGTTGGAGGGAAGGGCTCGGAAGAACGGCGTGCTCTCCATCTCCGACGAGATCCAGTGCGGATTCCACCGACATGGCTCGCTGAGTCCGTCACGGGCGTGGGGGCTCGCGCCGGACATCGTCCTGTTCGGGAAGTCCCTGACCAACGGGACGTATCCGCTCTCCGCCGTCGTCTACCAGGCCGAACTGGAGCGTTCCGTCGCCGGGCGGGTTCACCTCGCGCACACCTTCCAGACGGCGACTCTCGGATTCCGCGCTGGACTTCGGGTCTTCGGCTACCTGGACAGCAACCCGGTGGCCGGCATGGGCGAGCGCATCGCGGAGCTCTTCCGCGGCCGAGCCGAGAAGTGGTCGGCCGATGGCCTGGTGCGCGACCTGCACGTCACGGGCCCGGCACTGTCGTTCGAGCCGACGAAGGTGGCCAGCCGCGAGGCGGTGCAGACGGCTTTCGACCACGGAGTGCTGATGCTGTCGGGGGGCGCCCGAGGTCAGCGGATTCGGATAGCTCCCCCTTTGACCACGCCACTGGAACAGATCACCGAAGGCCTTGACGTAGTGGGCGGGGCGCTGGCCGGGAGCCGGGCGTGACCTGTCCCACCACGCGGGAGAACTCAGGAGGATCCATGGAAACCGCGAAATTCTACGATGAGCTACGGGGATTCCTGCAGTCGATGCAACCGGACCAGGAGGGTCAACGGGCCGTACTGGAGGGACTCGGGCACGATGACAATCTCTTCGATCTCGGTCTGGTCACCTCGTTCTCGGTGATCCGCATGATCGTCTTCATCGAGTCACTGACGGGTTGCTCCCTCGACCTGTCCGAGCACGACATCGAGAACTTCTACACCATGCGTGGCCTGTGGGATCTCGTCCAGGCCGAGGGGGCCGCCCGATGACAACCGTGTCCTCGAAATACAGCGAAGAACAGATCGCCGCCTTCCGGAGTCGTTTCGCCGAAGTGTCGTGCGCTCAACTCGCCGACAGTGCGGCCGAGTTCACCAACCCGCTCGCGCTGCCTCTGGTGCCGCGCAACGGCCGGCCCCGGGTATGCGGACCGGTCTTCCCCGTCACGACGTCGGACGACATGCTGCCTTGCCTCCAGGCGCTGGCCGCGGCCCCTCCGGGCTGGGTGATCTTCATCCACAACGAGATCAGCCCGTCCGAAGGGCTGGCGGGTGACATCTACGTCGCCTCCGCCGAAGTGCAGCGCCTGGGCGGGATCGTGGTGAACGGGGCGGTACGGGACCTGGAGCCCCTCGCCGACATCCCCGTGCCGGTCTTCTCCACGGAGGTGAATTTCGTATCGGCGCGGACCACCGACGTACTGGCCGAGGCGGTCCCCGACACGGTGGATGTGGCGGGATGCCGATTGGCCCCCGGGGACTGGATCTTCGGCGACGAGGACGGCTTCCTGCTCCTGCCGGAGAGCCACGTGTCGGCCGTTCTCGCCGCGGGCGCGGTACTGCGCGAGCGTGAGGACCGGCTGCGCCGGACGATGCGAGAGCAGCAGCGGACACTAGCCGATCTGACGGGCCTCGACGAGTTCATCGCGGGCTCCAGCCCGCTCAAGTTCAACCCCTAGCCAAGGAGGCCGCACGTGCCCACCAGCGCGAAGGACAGCTTGCGGGGGAACAGGCCCGTCCATGACATCGACTTCGCGGCGACGGACTTCCAGCGGGACCCCTGGCCGTCGTACGACTGGTACCGGGAGCACGAGCCGGTGCATCTGTCGCAGCGTTATGGTGCCTACTTCGTTTTCGGTTACGAATACGTGCGTCGGGTGATGACGTCGCCCGACTTCACCGCCTTCCACCCCTTCCGGGTCAGCCGCCGGGCCTTCGGGCCGACCATGCTCGACCAGGACGGACAGCATCACGCACGGCTGAGGTCGGCGGCGGCGGGACCCTTTCGGCCGCGTGCCGCCGCGGAGTTCGGCCGCCGCGTAGTGGCGCCGCTGGCCGGACGGATGCTGGACGATCTCCTGACGCGACGGCGCGGTGACTTCATCGCTCGACTTGCCGAGCGGCTGCCCATGGCAGTCGTCTGCCGCGTCATGGGCCTGCCCGACGGCGATACCAGGCGGCTGCACGACTTGATGCGGCCCCTGGTGGAATACGTGGATCACGGCACCGTAAGTCTGGAGCAAGTCGTCGCTGCGCGCGGGGAGTTGCGGGACTACCTGCGCAGCGCCCTGCCGGACGGTCCGGGTTCCGACGGCCTGTTGAACGCGTTGGCCGGGAACGAGACTCTCAGTGAGGCCGACGTCGTCAACACCTCGGTCCTGTTGCTTGCGGCGGGCACGGAGACCACGGCGGCGGGCATCACCAATCTGCTCAGCCGGGTGGCCGCCGAGCCGGAGGTCTTCCACCGCCTGGGCGAGGAACGCTCCCTTGTCCCCGCAGTCGTGGCCGAGACGCTGCGTCACGAACCTCCCCTCCACGTCACTCTGCGCTTCGCCTCCCGGGATGTGACGCTCGGCGGCGTCGACATCCCCGAAGGCACGCCGCTCCAAGTGGTGCTCGCCAGCGCGAACCGCGACCCTGCCGTGTACCCGAGTCCACACGTGTGGGACCCGGAGCGGGCGGCCAGGACGCCGCTCACCTTCGGCATGGGACGGCACGTCTGTCTGGGCATGGGACTGGCCCAGCAGGAGTTGGAGATTGTGCTCCACGGTGTGCTGGACCGCGTCGAGGAGCTCAGACTCAGCGGAGGGCCGCTGGCCCCGGCGCAGGGCCGCACCTTCCGTACGGTCCGCGATTCCGAATGCGTCTACCAGCTCCGTGCCGTGAGCGACGTGGTGAGGACGATATGAGCGACATGGTGACCTGGCAGGCGCCGGCGCCGTTGGAACCGTCCCAGCGCCCGACCTTCGAAGATCTTCTGCCCTACTGTCTGCCGGGTGACGGCAGGTTCTGGCTGGAGCACAGGGAACCCGGGGCGAAGGTGCGATACGTCGCGGAGCCCGGTCACAGCACGGAGGCGACCGCTGTGCTGCTCGACGAGGCCCACGCGCGGGCGGCGCTGGAGACCGCGCGCGCTCCGCACGTGCTGCTCGAGTTCGACGGTCGCTCCGGCTCCGGGGCGCCAGGGTCGGACGCGGCGTGGGTGGGGCCCGGGCTGCGCGTCGGGGGAATGGAACTGGCCCGGCTGGTACGGGCCTTGGACGCGGTCCTCCTCGGACTGGCGGAAGACGCGGGTGCCACAGAGCGCCTGGTGCCGCACCTGGTTTCCTGGGAGACGCTCCGCCGCACCGGATACACCCGCAACTTCCCCCAGCATCTGACGGCTTGTGCGGTGGTACGGGAGAACCTGCGGGCACTCGACCGGTTCGCCCAGGCGCCGGATCCGGGTACCGCGGCGGCCGAACTGACCCCTGTTCCTGTGGCCCTGGCACCCGCGGTATGCATGAACCTGTTCGCCGGACTCGCGGATGGCGCGTTGCCCGCACCCACCACTCTCACCGCGCGCGGCATGTGCGGACGGTACGAGGTCGGGGCGGAGACCGTCGCAACTCGCTTGTGGTCCTTCGACATGAGGGAGCTGGTCTTTGTCGGGGACGCCGCCGGTGCAAAGTCGTTCCGCGACACCATGCTGGATGCGGTCGCGGACCTCGCCCGCGACGTGGGTCTGCCGTGCACGCTCACGACAGCCAGCGACCCCTTCTTCACGTCCGAGCGTGAGCACCTGTTGGGCTACCAGTCCGCGTTCAGCCTCAAGCACGAACTGCGCGGACTGCCGGCGGACGGTTCGTCGGCAGTGGCCGTCACGTCCGTCAACCTGCACAAGCAGCATTTCGGACTCGAGTTCGGCATCACCCTGCCCGACGGCACGCCGGCCCACTCCGCCTGCGTGGGTTTCGGCCTGGACCGCTGGGCGGAGTGGATACACGGCCACCTCGGCGGCGATCCGGACAACTGGCCCGACGTCCTGCGGGCGGCGGTCACGTCTCCCGGCCGGCGCCGAACCAAGGAGGGGAACGACTAGGTGCGCCCGTCGGACACGATCACGGTGAACTTCGGCGCCGGACCGGACAAGGAAGGCCCGACCAGCTGGGCTCAGCTGAAGACGTTCCATCGGCGTGCCCGATACCCGCACGACCGGTACAGCTCCTTTCTCACCCACGCCGTCGAGTTGCCGGCCGGTACATCCCGGGGCAGGCTGGCCGAGGCGTTCGCCGCTCTCCTGGTGACGCACGAATCCCTGCGCACGGTGTATCCCGACGACGGCCGGCGTCAACGCGTCTTGGGAAAGGGCGAGTTGACGTTGGCGGTCCACGACGTGCCGGACGACGAAGGGACGCTCGCAGGAGTCCTTGAGACGCAGACTCGCAGCCCTTTCGACTTTGCGCGGGAACTCCCGCTCCGCGCGGCGGTCCTGGCATCGGGCGGCCTTCCCGTCCGGCTGGTCGTCGCCTACTCCCACATCGCGGTGGACGGCGAAGGGCTTCGGATCGTCACCGAGGATGTGCACAACGTTCTGGCCGGACGCGGGGACCGCAACGGCGCCGGCGCCGCGCAACCGCTCGAACTGGCCCTGGAGCAGCAATCGCCGGCCTGGCGGGAGCGTAACGCCGCCGCCCTGCGCCATTGGGACAAGGTCATGGAGCGCGTACCGCAGTCCGTGCTCGCTGTGCCCGTGGCTACGGGCGGTGACGCCGATCGCTACCTTCGCGGCGTGCTGGAGTCCCGTGCCGTCGCAGAGGCGCTCCCCGTGATCACGGCCAGGACCAGGGCGAGCCGTTCCGCCGTCATGCTGGCCGCCACGGCCGCCGTCCTCGCGCACCGGGCCGGTCTGCCCCGGTGCGCGCTCACCGCGATCGCCGCGAATCGGAACACACCTCGCACGGAGCGGTACGTCGGCACCATCGCCCAGGACGCATTGGTCCTGCTCACGCCGGGCGACGGGACGGTCGACGCGCTGGTGCGGCAGGCCTGGACGGGGAGTCTCGCGGCGTATCAGCACAGTCAGGTCCATCCGCTGGACCTGTGGGACCGGATCGCGAAGGTGGGTTTCCGGCGTGGCATCCGCTTCGCCAGAGACTGCGTGTTCAACGACCGCAGCGCGCCGGGCGGCGGCGTCGAGGTGAGTGACCAGGCCGCGCCTGGAGAGGGGTCGACCATTCGCGTGCAGCGGGCCACATTCATGCCGGTCCGGTTCTTTCTGCGCGTCCTGCGCACCAGCGGCACGGCTGAGATCGTCCTGTGGTCCGACACCCGCTATCTCCCGGAACCCGAACTGCGGGAGTTTCTGGCCGGATTGGAAAGGCTCCTCGTGGCCGCGGCGAAGGAAGACGTCCCACTGAGCCGGATCGGAGACATCACCGGAGTCACGCCAGCGCCGCGCGGTCCGCAATGGCGGGAGATCGACGCCTCGCTGGTCGACGTGGACGCGGTCCGGCGACTCGTCGAGGTGGTGGCGCGCGGGCGCGGGTCGGCGGTCTTCGTGACGGACGTGACGGACACGGGCGAGGCCGAACTGGTCGCGTACGTGGACACCTCAGGAACCTCGCTGACCTCGCATTCTCTGCACCAGGCCTGCATGGCGGCGCTGCCCGACTTCGACGGAGCCATCGCGCCGACACGCTACGTGCTGTGCGATGGGGCGCCCAAGAACTCTACCGACGAGGCGGCTTGGCTCTCCGGACCCGTCACGTCGACGGGGGACGGCCGGTCGCTTGCTTCTGGTGAGACGCAGCTCGCCCCTGGTGATCGGTAGTACCCCACCGTGAACGTGAACGGCGTCGCTCAGCTGGCGGCGTCGACCCGTACGAGGTTGCGGATGGCGGGCACGGCCAGCAAGGCCGTGCAAGTGCAGAGCGCCAACGCGGCGCTCGCCAGGAGGACGTGGTGATTTCCGAGCTCTCCGGAGGCGGGGCCGGCGATCATCTGGCCGACCGGCATCATGGCGACGGAACCGGCGACCTCGTAGGCGGAGATGCGGTTCAAGACGTCGTTGGGCAACTGGGTCTGGATGCTGGTTGCCCACATCACGCTCCAGAAAGCCATGGCACCGCCTGCCACCGCCCATCCCAACGTGATTCCCGCGAGGGGTAGTCGGGCTCCGACCGTCAGTGGCTCCAGGGCGAACCCGAACAACGCGATGGCTCCGGCGCGCAACGGGCGTACCGGCCGGATGCGCAGTGCGAGCAGACCACCGACCGCCATGCCCGCGCCGAGACCGGAGTTGACGATGCCGTACGCGCGCTCGCCGTGCCGGGTGATCAGCTCCGTGGCCGCCAGCGGGATCGTCGGACCCCACACCGTGACCATGAAGACCATCCAGATGACGATGACCGACCAGATCCAGGTTCGAGTGCGGAACTCCTGCCAGCCGCCGGCCAGCCCCGCGAAGAACCCCTTCGGCCGCGCTTTGGCGCGGGTGGGGGAGCGGAGGAGACACAGGCACAGCGCGCTGACCAGGTAGGTGGCGGCGTGCGCCGCGAACACCCAGCCCACGGAGGCCACGCCGATCAGCCCGCCGGCGAACGCAGGCCCGAGGACGGCCATCACTGACTCCCCGGTGCGGATGACGCCGTTCGCCTTCTGCACGTCGTTGGTGATGCTGGGCACGGTACTTGCGATGCCCGGCTGGAAGAAGGCCGCGCACACGCCGTTGACTGCGCCTATCGCGCAGAGGTGCCACAGGGTGACATTCCCGGAGAAGAAGAGCGCGGCTGCCGTGGACTGTGTACCGACCCGTACGAGATCAGCACCGATCATGAGACGCCGGGGACCGAAGAGGTCCGCGACGACGCCGCCGAAGATGACGAATCCCGCGAAACAAGCGGTGTATGACGCCAGGGCGAGCCCAACTCCCCCCGCGGCATAGCCGTGCTGGACGAGCCCGGCCGCGAGGGCGACCGGAAGCATCATGTCGCCGAGCCTGGCCACGCTGCGTGCGGTGAAGAACAACGCGAGGTCGTGAGTCCAAAAGCCCTTCGGCTCACGGGCGTCGTCGGCCGTGCCCCTGTGTGGCCGAAGTCGGCGTGGCGGTGATGACGTCATGGGCCTGTCTTAGCAGTGACGTGGCGGGGCGGGCCGCCGAAGCGAAGGACGGTGACCGGGGTCACGGGGTGAAGACCTTGCCGGGATTGAAGATGCCCGCCGGATCCATGGCGTGTTTGACCCGCCGGTGGAGGTCGAGCACGGCCGGGCTCAACTCGTCGGTCAGACCACGCATCTTGAGCAGTCCGACGCCGTGCTCGCCGGTGACGGTGCCGCCCATACGGAGCGCCTCGTCGACGATCTGCTCCAGGGCTTCGTGGCCGTGTCGGCGGGCGTCCTCGTCGCCGTGCGCCACCACCACCATCGGATGCAGGTTGCCGTCCCCCGCGTGCGCGAGGCTCGCGATGCGCACACCTCGCTCGGCCGCGACGCGCTGGATGCGGTCGAGCATTTCGGGCACGCGCATACGCGGCACGCAGACGTCTTCGCTGAGCACCGCGCCGAGCCGCTCGAGTGCGGGGTAGACCAGTCTCCGCGCCGCGAACAGGGCCTCAGCCTCGGTGTCGTCGGACGACTGCGCACTCCACGTCGCGCCCGCCGAACAAAAGGCGCGCACGATGGTGTCGGCCTCCTCGGCGCCGGCCGTTCCCGGGGCGTCGGTCCGGGCGAGGAGCAGCACGCTGCCACCGTCGGTCAGGCCCATGTTCTTCCACTCGTCCACTGCCTGGAGGCAGTAGCGGTCGACGAGTTCCAGCGCGCTGGGAACCACACCGGAGGCGGTCACGGCGGCAACCGCGTGTCCCGCGGCGACCAGGTCGTCGAAGTAGCCGAGGACGGTGCGTTCCGGGGAACGGGCCCCACGTAGCCGCAGCGTGACCTCGGTGACCAGGCCCAGGGTCCCCTCGGAACCGACCATCAGAGCGGCAAGTTCGTACCCGGCGGAGCTCTTGGCCGTGCGGCGGCCGAGCCGGACCACCTCGCCGCGGCCCACCACGGCTTCCACCCCCAGCACGTAGTCGCGCGTCACCCCGTACTTCACGCAGCACACGCCGCCCGCGTTGGTGGCGACGTTGCCGCCGATGGTCGACCACGGAGAGCTGGCCGGATCCGGCGAATACCACAATCCCCGCTGTGCGCAGGCTTCCCTCAACTCCTCGTTGATGACGCCGGGTTGCACGACCGCGACGCGTTCGTCCGGGTCGATGTTCAGGATCCGGTTCATCGCCTCGAAGGAGATCACCACACAGCCGGGCACCGCGTTGGCTCCGCCCGAAAGGCCGGTACCCGCTCCGCGGGCCACGACGGGGACACCCCGCTCGGCACAGCCGGAGACCACTGTCGCGACCTCGGCGGTCTCGTGCGGTCGTACGACGACGGCAGGTGTGGAGTAGGGGGCCCTTTCCGCTTCGTCCCGCGCATAAGAGGCGAGGAGGGCGGGATCGGTGATGACACGCCCGGGCGGAAGGGCGTGCACGATTTCCAGGACTGTCTTCTCCAGGGCTGTTGCGTCCACGCGAGCACGCTATCCGCGGATTTCACGACCCTCAATTGGCCTTTGGTCCACGGCCGAAGATGCATGCACCAAAGGCCAATTGAGTCTGCCTTGCCCTAGCGGTGAGACTCGCCGAAGCGTCATCGACGAAGGGGGGATTCTCATGGCGGCAGTGATCGAGGGGATCGGGGGATGGCTTCCGTCCCGGGTTGTCACGAACGACGATCTGTGCGCGACGCTCGACACGACCCACGAATGGATAGAGAAGCGGACCGGAATATCTGAGCGGCGCGTGGTGTCGAAGGGCCTTTCGACCCGTGATCTCGCCGTCGAGGCAGGCACGAAGGCCCTGAAGTCCGCCGGTACGGCGACGGTCGACGCCGTCGTCCTCGCGACCACGTCCTTCGACCGGTTGTGCCCCGCGGTGGCGCCGGAAGTCGCGCATCTGCTCGGGCTCGGAACGGTTCCCGCCTTCGACCTGACCTCGGCGTGCAGCGGTTTCCTCTACGGGCTTGCCACCAGCTGCGGACTGATCGAAGCGGGCGTGGCCGACCGCGTGCTGTTCATCGGGGCGGAAGCCTTCACCACGCTGGTCAACCCCAAGGATCGCAGCACGGCGCCGATCTTCGGAGACGGCGCGGGTGCGGTGGTGCTGCGCCGAGGCGACGCGGACGAGCAAGGAGCGCTCGGGCCGTTCGACCTCGGCAGTGACGGTGCACGCGCCGATCTGCTCGCCATCCCCGCGGGCGGTTCGCGCCAGCGCTCGGCCTCGGCGGGACTCGGCCACGACGCGGTCCCGGCCGGGGACTGGTATCTGCGCATGGAGGGCCGGCCGCTCTTTCAGCAGGCCGTGGAGCGGATGTCCGAGTCATCGCGGGGTGTGCTCGACCGCAAGGGATGGTCGGTCGCGGACGTCGACTGGTTCGTGGGCCACCAGGCCAACGTCCGCATCGTCAACGCCGTGGCGGACGAACTGGAGCTGGAGAGGGACCGCGTCGCCGTCAACATCGACCGGGTCGGCAACACGCTTGCCGCTTCGGTCCCGCTGTTGTTGAACGACATCGCCCACACCGGTGCCCTCCGGCCCGGCCACCGCGTGCTGCTGTCCGCGTTCGGCGCGGGCCTTTCCTGGGGATCGACCGTGCTCACCTGGCCGGACATCCCGGTCGAGGGTGTGCAGTAGCCGGCACCACCGACCCGGACATCCCGGTCGAGGGTGTCCAGTAGCCGGCACCACCGAGCGCCTTATCACGCCATGTCTTTCGGGAGGAAACAAATGAGCTCTGTCCAGGACTCCGTCATCGAGGTCTTCGCCAGCAGGTTCGACATCGACAAGGAGTCGATCACGCCGGACGCGACCTTCGACGATCTGGGCCTCGACTCGCTTTCCCAGCTCGAACTCGCGACCGCGGTGAAGAAGCGGCTTGGAGTGGAGATCTCGGACGAGGAACTGTCCGAGATCTCCGTGGTCGCCGACTTGGTCTCCCTGGTCGAGACGAAGGGCGTGAATGTCCGATGACCCCATTCGCCGCGGCGATCACCGGAATCGGCCTGGTGACGCCGGCCGGGATCGGGGTCGAAGAGAACTGGCAGGGCGTACTCAAGGCGAAGAAGACGGCCGCCCATGATTCCGAACTGACGGACCTTCCCGTGGACATCGCATGCCGGGTACCGGACTTCTCCGCGGCGCGCAGGGGTCTGCGTAACGCCTGGCAGTTCGACCGGTACGCGCAATTCGCCATCGTGGCCGCGCGCGATGCCCTGGCCGATGCCGGGCACCAGCCGGGCGCTTGGGCGGACAGCGCCAGAGTGGCCGTGCTGATCGGCTCGGGTGCCGGCAGTACGGCGACACTCGAGGCCCAGCACAAGGTCCTCCTTGAGGAAGGACCTTCGGAAGTCTCGGCCATGACACTGCCCATGGGGCTGCTCAACATGGCAGCCGGCCAGCTGGCGATCGACGTCGGCGCCAACGGTCCCTGCCTGGCGCCCTGTTCGGCCTGCGCCTCGGGGGCCAGCGCCATCGGGATCGGGCGCGAGTTGCTGCGGACCGGTGTCGCCGACATCGTCATCGCCGGTGGCGCGGAGGCTCCCGTCACGCCCTTGTACTCGTCGACGTTCGCCCGCATGCGCGCGCTGTCGCGGCGGACGGACACACCAGGGACGGCGTCACGGCCCTTCGACGCGACGCGAGACGGGTTCGTCCTCGGCGAGGGTGCCGGAGTGGTCGTCCTGGAGTCCGAGGAGCACGCCCGGGCACGCGGGGCGCGTACGTACGGCAAGGTGATCGGCTATGGCGCTTCAGCCGATGCCCACTACGTGACGTCCCCGCATCCTGAGGGACGGGGCGCCGAACTGGCGGTACGCGCGGCACTTGCCGATGCCGGTGTGAGCGGATCCGACGTGCGGTACGTCAACGCGCACGGCACGTCAACCCCGCTCAACGACGTCGTCGAGTCCGGCGTGATCCGCCGCGTGATCGGCTCCGACGCGGCGGTCAGCTCCACGAAGGGTGTCACCGGACACCCGCTCGGTGCGGCTGGTGCCATCGAGGCGGCCTTCGCCGCGCTCGCCGCGTACCACGGGCTCATCCCGCCGACGGCGAACCTCAAGGATCCGGACTCCCGTATCGACATCGACCTCGTCTACAAGGAGCCGCGCTCCGGCTCCGTCGACATCGCTCTGAGCAATTCCTTCGGCTTCGGCGGCCAGAACACGGCTCTGCTGATCGCCGCCTGACCCCGAAGCCCTGACCGACCGCGCATGTGAGGAGACGGAGACGCGATGACCAGTGCCACGGTTCCGGGCCCGGCGGAATCCAACGAGGGTGACGCCGGCCGTGCAGAGCTGACCGGATTGATCTTCGACGGTGCTTACGAGGACGTGCACGCCGACATCCGGGCGCTGTTGCTCGCCCCGGTCTTCGACGCCCGCGACGGACTGAGCCTGCCCGAGGCCGGGCGACTGGCCTACGAGCGGTCCCGCTTCGTTCACGGGCGCCTCGAGCGGCCGCTGGAGATCCTGAAGAACCCGCGCCGGCTGTTTGCGCTGGCCGAATGGCCCTCCCTGCTGGACGTAGCGACGTTCTCGCTGCTGATGGTCCACTACAACCTCTGCTTCGGCACTGTGGCGGAGCACGGCGGTGACCGGGAGGACCTGAAGGACTACGTCGAAGAGCTCGACGGCCTGGAGTCGTTCGGCCCGTACATGGCCACCGAGCTCGGCTACGGCAACAACGTGGCGGCGTTGCGCACGGAAGCGGCCTACGACCGTGACACCGAGACCTTCGTACTCAACACGCCGGACCCGCTCGCACAGAAGTACATGTCGTACAGCGGTTTCCAGGATGTTCCGAAGGTCGCGGTGGTGCTGGCCAGGCTGAAGGCCGACGGGAAGGACCACGGCGTCTATCCCTTCATCGTCCGCATCAGCGATGCGACGGGCCTGTGCGAAGGCGTCCACGCCGCGTCCTGCCCGGAGAAGCCCGTGCAGGGTCTCGACAACGGCCTGACCTGGTTCGACCACGTGCGCGTGCCGCGCCGCAACCTGCTCCTCGGCGACATGGGCGAGTTCACGCAGGACGGCGCCTTCAAGCCGGCCGCGGGCAATCAGCGCAAGCGGTTCCTGAAGGCGATGAGCCGCATCCAGCCCGGCAGGCTCTGTGTGTCCAGCGCGGCCGTCGGAGCGGGCCGGGCGAGCGTGTATATCGCCCTGAGGTACGCGGCGCAGCGGCTCACCAATGCCCCCGGCCGTAACGACATGCCTGTCATCGAGTACCGAAGCCACCAGCTGTCCCTCTTCACACAGCTGGCCAAGGTCTACGCGATGACCTTCCTGCTCAACCACGCCAAGCGGCGTTACCTGAGCCAGGCCGGCGAGATCTCGGCCGAGCTCGGCGTGCTCATCGCCCTCACGAAGGCCCTCACCACCTGGGAGATGACGGAGACCGTCGCCGTCTGCCGGGAACGCTGCGGTGCCCAGGGCATCTTCAGCGCCAACCGGATTGCGGACTACGGTTCCCTGCTCCAGGGCCTGGTCACCGCGGAGGGCGACAACCAGGTGCTGCTCGCGACCACCGCGGGCCAGTTGCTTGCCCGACCCGCCGCCGCGACCGCCGCGGAGCCCCGGGCCGAGCGTGGCCCCGACGGTCTCCTGGACCTGGACCTGCTGGTGGGGATCCTGGGTAAGAGGGAGCGGTCGCTGCATGAGGAGGGCCGTGCCCGGATGGCGGACGACGCCGACCGCACGTACTTCGAAGCGTGGAACAGCACCATGAACTCCGCGCTGGCCATGGCCCGTACGCAAGCGGTACGGGTGACACTCGAGTGCTTCGCCGCCGCCGTCGGCGATGCGCACGAGCCGTCCGTGCGTGCCGCGCTGCACGAACTGGCTCTTCTCTACGCGCTGACCGAGCTCCAGCGCGACGCGGGCTGGTACTTGGCGCAGGGCGCGCTGACTGCTCAGGAGGTGCGGGCGCTGCCCGATCTGATCGACGAGGCGTGCACACGCATTCTCCCGCATACGTCGCTGCTGATCGACGGCTTCCAGCTGTCGCCCGAGCTGCTGCGCTCCCCGATAGCCGCGGACGACTACGTCTCCGCCTTCCAGGCGCTCACCGGAGCGGGCCCGTCCGCCACCGCGACAGGAGGGAAGTGACCATGGCCCGGCACGTATACCGCTGTCCGCTGCGCTGGGCGGACATGGACGTCTACGGGATCGTCAACAACGTCAACTTCCTTCGATATCTGGAGGAGGCCCGCGTCGACTTCATCTTCCGCATGACACCGACCGAGGGCGATGCCTTCTTCAAGGACGGTTCGGTGGTGGTCAGTCACGAGATCTCGTACAAGAGGCAACTGGTTCACCGGCACGAGCCGGTCGAGATCGAGATGTGGGTGTCACGGCTCCAGTCGGCCACGGTCGCCATCGACTACGACGTCAAGGACGGCGACACCGTGTACGCATCCGCCTCGACTGTCATGGCTCCTTTCGACTACAAGGCAGGACGCCCACGTCGACTCGCCGACGCGGAGATCGCCTTTTTCGAGAAGTACCTCGAAGAGGAGGAGTGAATGCGCCTGCTGCGGATCGGACCACCGGGGGAGGAGCGCCCTTGCGCCGTCCACGCGGACGGTACGGTGCGCGACTTCTCGGCATGGGTTCCCGACTGGAGCGGCGCCTCACTTGATCCTTGTCGACTGCGTGAACTCGCCGAGCGCCTGGCCCACGAGGGTTCGAAGTTGCCTGTCGCCGGCCCGCACGAGCGGGTCGGCCCGCCAGTGCGGCCCGGTGGCCACGTGCTGTCCATCGGCCTGAACTACCGAGCGCACGCGGTGGAGGCCGGGATGGAGGTGCCCACCGAGCCCTACGTGTCCAGCAAGGCGCCTTCGACAGTGGTCGGGCCCTTCGACGACCTCGTCATTCCGCCCGGCAGCCGCAAGACGGACTGGGAGGTGGAACTGGCCGTGATCATCGGGCGTCGTGCCCAGTACCTGGCCGACCGGCAACATGCTCTCGACCACGTCGCGGGCTTCTGCACGGCCGACGACGTCTCGGAGCGCGGCTGGCTGCTGGAGCGGGGCGGTCAGTGGATCAAGGGCAAGTCGTTCGAGACCTTCACCCCGCTGGGGCCGCACCTGGTGACCCCGGACGAGGTGGGTGATCTGCAGTCGCTGAGGCTGACCTGCCATGTGAACGGCCGTCAGATGCAGGACGGCCACACCGGCGACATGGTCTTCGATGTCGCCCACGTCGTCTGGTACCTCAGCCAGTTCCTGGTGTTGCAGCCGGGAGACGTCGTGCTGACCGGTTCCCCCGCAGGCATCTCCCTGGCCCGGCCCGACGTGGACTTCCTGCGCCCCGGAGACCTGCTCGAGGTGGAGGTGGGCGGGCTCGGCGCACAACGCCAGCGGTGCCGCGCCTTCGAGAGCGGGGAAGAGGTCGTCACCGCCCCCGGATCCACGGGGGTCCGATGATCGAGGAGGTCGTCCCGAGGCGCGTCGCGGGACGCGAGGCGTACGGCGACTCGGAGGGCATCACCCTGCACCCGGAGGAGGAAGCCGTCGCACGCCACTTCGCGACTCCGCGGCGGGCGGCGTTCACGACCGGGAGACACTGCGCCCACCAGGCCTTGGGGGACTTGGGAGAACCCGTCGGGGCGATCCTGAGGTCGCCCGGCGGCGCTCCGCACTGGCCTGCTTCGGTGGTCGGGAGCATCACGCACTGCGACGGCTATCGCGCGGCCGCGGTCGCCAGTCGGGCCCACGCCAGGGCGGTCGGTATCGATGCCGAGCCGAACCGCGAAGTCCCCGAGGACGTAATGGAGTTCATCTCGACACCTCAAGAGCGCCGCCACGTGCGGGAGCTGATCGCCAGTCGTCGCGAGGTGTGCTGGGACCGCTTGCTCTTCAGCGTCAAGGAAAGCGTCTACAAGGTCTGGCACCCGCTGACCGGGCGGTTCCTCGGCTTTCGGGAGGCCGAGGTCGACTTCGCAGCCGACACGGCGGCGTTCGACGTACGGCTGCGCCCTCGCGGCGGGCGGCACCAGCACCTTCCCGAGAAGGTGCACGGCCGCTGGACGAGCCGCAATGGCCTGCTGCTCACTGCGATCACGCTGTCGGTCACAGAAGGAGAGAGCTAGGAATGCCCCCTCAGACGCAGACGTGTGACGATCCAGCGGTACCCGGTGACGCCTTGAGCCGCCTGGCCGAACTGCGTGAGATCAAGCGGGTGGCGCGCCGGGGACCGAGCGAGCGCGCCACCGCGGCCCAGCACGCCAAGGGCAAACTCACGGCGCGGGAGCGGATCGAACTGCTGCTGGACCCGGGTTCGTTCACCGAGGTGGAGACCCTGCGCCGCCACCGGGCCACGGGCTTCGGCCTGGAGACGAAGAGGCCGCACACGGATGGCGTGGTCACGGGCTGGGGCTCCGTGGAGGGCCGGACGGTCTTCGTGTACGCCCACGACTTCCGCATCTTCGGCGGTGCCCTGGGCGAGGCCCACGCCGAGAAGATACACAAGATCATGGACATGGCCATGGCGGCCGGAGCGCCACTCGTCTCCCTCAACGACGGCGCGGGCGCCCGCATCCAGGAGGGCGTCAGCGCGCTCGCAGGCTACGGCGGCATCTTCCGCCGCAACGCCCAGGCCTCGGGCGTCATCCCGCAGATCTCGGTGATCCTGGGCCCGTGCGCCGGAGGAGCCGCGTATGCCCCGGCCCTGACGGACTTCGTGTTCATGGTTCGCGACACGTCGCAGATGTTCATCACCGGGCCCGACGTGGTCCGGGCGGTCACCGGCGAGGAGATCACGCAGAACGGGCTCGGCGGCGCGGACGTGCACGCCGGGACGTCGGGCGTCGCGCACTTCGCGTACGACGACGAGGTGACCTGCATCGCCGAGGTGCGCTACCTGTTGTCGCTACTGCCTTCCAACAACCGTGAGATGCCTCCCGTTTGTCCGACGACCGACCCTCCTGACCGTCGCTGCGACGACCTGCTGCGCATCGTGCCGACCGACGGCAAGGTGCCGTACGACATGATGGAGGTCATCGAAGGGTTCGTCGACGACGGTGAATGCCTCGAGGTCCACGAGCGCTGGGCCACCAACGTGATCTGCTGTCTGGCGCGCGTCGGCGGCCGGCCGGTCGGGGTCGTCGCCAGCCAACCACAGCGCCTGGCCGGCGTGTTGGACATCAAGGCCTCGGAAAAGGCCGCGCGCTTCGTGCAGATGTGTGATGCCTTCAACATCCCGCTCATCACGTTGCTCGACGTACCGGGCTTCCTGCCCGGTGTCGCTCAGGAGCACGACGGCATCATCCGGCACGGTGCCAAACTGCTCTACGCGTACTGCACCGCCACCGTGCCCCGCATCCAACTGATCTTGCGCAAGGCTTACGGAGGGGCATACATCGTGATGGACTCCCGCTCCATCGGAGCCGACCTGGCCTTCGCCTGGCCGACCAACGAGATCGCCGTGATGGGCGCGGAAGGCGCCGCGAACGTCGTCTTCCGCCGGCGGATCGCCGAGGCGGAGAACCCCGAGGCGGTGCGCGAGCAGGTCGTCAAGGAATACAAGGCGGAACTCATGCACCCGTACTACGCGGCGGAGCGCGGGCTCGTCGACGATGTCATCGACCCCGCCGACACCCGCGACGTCCTGGTCCGCGCGCTGACGATGCTGTGCACCAAGCGCGGTGAGCAACCGGCGCGCAAGCACGGCAATCCGCCCGTCTGACCCCCAGTCCACACCATCCCGGAGGAGCCTCATGCCGGTCGAGTTCGCCCACCAGCCCGCCGTCCCCACCCTGGACCCCGAGCGGGAGCGTTTGATGTCCGACCCCGCCTTCGGTGAGGTGTTCACCGACCACATGGTGACGATCAAGTGGGCCGAGGAGCGCGGCTGGTACGACGCTCGGGTCGAGCCGTACGGCCCGATCGCTCTCGAACCCTCCGCCCAGGTCTTCCACTACGGGCAGGAGATCTTCGAGGGCATGAAGGCGTATCGCCGCCCGGACGCGTCGGTGGCGACCTTCCGGCCGTACGCGAATGCCGCGCGGCTGAACTCCTCCTGCCAGCGGATGGCGATGCCGCCTCTCCCCGAGGACACCTACGTCGAAGCCTTGGAGCGGTTGGTCGCCGCCGACCAGAAGTGGGTTCCCCGCCAGCCGGGACACAGCCTGTACCTGCGGCCCTTCATGATCGCGACGCAACGGTCCATCGGCTTCTACCAGCCGTCCACCGAGTACCTGTTCGTGGTGATCGCATCGCCTGCGGCTGCCTACTTCAAGGCCGGGCCCCAGCCCGTCTCCGTGTGGGTGCCGAGCGAGCACGTGCGGGCAGCGCCGGGTGGCACGGGCGCCGCGAAGTGCGGTGGCAACTACGCAGGGACGCTGTTGGCCATGGAGGAGGCCCGGCGGCAGGGCTGCGACCAGGTGGTGTGGCTGGACGCGGTGGAGCGTCGTTGGGTGGAGGAGATGGGCACCAGCAACCTGTTCTTCGTCTACGGATCGCGGCTGGTCACACCGGAGTTGACGGGCACCCTGCTGCCGGGCATCACCAGGGACTCGCTGCTGACACTGGCCGGGGACCTCGGTTACACGGCGGAGGAGGGGCGGATCAGCGTCGATCAGTGGCGTGCGGACGCGGAGGCCGGAGCGCTCACGGAGGTGTTCTCGTGCGGTACTTCGTCGATGATCACGCCCGTGAGCCGGATCAAGAGCGTCGATGGACAGTGGACGGTGGGCGGTGGCGGCGTCGGGCCCGTCACGGTGCGGCTGCGGGAAGAGCTCATGGGCATCCAGGCCGGCGAGCGTCCCGACCCGTACGGCTGGGTCCACAAGCTTGCCTGAGCACCGCCCGTACCGTACGCGGGCACGATCGAAAGGAGGAATTCGGTGAGCCGATCCGTTCTCATCACCGGAGGCAATCGGGGCATAGGCCACGCAGTCGCGCGAGCCTTCGCGGACGCCGGCGAGCAGGTCGCGATCACGTACCGGTCCGGCGAGCCGCCTCGTGACCTCGTGGACGCGGGCTGTCTCGCCGTGCGCTGCGATGTCACGAACACCGAGCAGGTGGAGATGGCGTTCAAGGACATCCAGGCACGGCACGGCCCCGTCGAGGTGCTGGTCGCCAATGCCGGTATCACGCGGGACAACCTGCTGCTGCGCATGCCGGAGGACGACCTCAGTGCGGTGCTCGAAACGAACCTTGTCGGAGCCTTCCGTGTCCTCAAACGGGCCACGGCCGGCATGCTGCAGGCCTGCAAGGGGCGTGTCGTCCTGGTCTCGTCCGTAGTTGGTCTGCACGGCTCTGCCGGGCAGACCAACTACGCTGCCTCCAAAGCAGGGTTGGTGGGCCTGGCTCGCTCCTACGCCCGCGAGATGGGCCCACGCGGCGTCACCTGCAACGTTGTCGCCCCAGGCTTCGTCGACACCGACATGACCCGGGCTCTGAACGAGAGACAGCGCGCCGCCGCGCTCGCGAAGGTCCCGCTGGCGCGTCTGGCCACTCCGGAGGAGATCGCGGCGACGGTACGGTTCCTCGCGTCGGACGGCGCCTCATACATCACCGGTGCCGTCATCCCCGTGGACGGCGGCATGGGGATGGGGCACTGAACCCTCCGAGCCCTTACACGTGCTCGCTGACCAGCACGGCCCAGGTGCCCGGCTCCAGTGCGCGGAACACATGGGGCAGATCGGCCGGGTAAGTGATGGCGTCACCAGGGCCCAGTTCCACAGCATCGTCGGCCAGCCCCACCAGCGCCCGGCCGGAGCCCAGCACCACGTGCTCCACGACTCCCGGCATGTGCGGGTCCGACGTGCGCTGGTGCCCCGGCTCGGCGGTGATGCGGTAGATGTCGCGTCGCGCGCCGGGCGGGCAGGCCGAGAGCAGGACGGCGTGGTAGTCGGCCTGGGCGGAGGAGACGGCAGCCCCTTCCCCGACCCTGATCACCTGGACCCGGGGCTGACGGGGTTCGACCAACCGGGCGAACGGCGTATCCAGTGCGACACAGAGCGCCCAGAGAGTCTCCAGGCTGGGGTTTCCCGAGCCCGATTCCAGTTGGGAGAGAGTGGATTTGGCGATCCCCGCCCGCTGCGCGACCTCGCTGAGGCTCAGGCCGGCGCGGTTGCGTTCTCGGCGTAGAGCGGCGGCGATGGCCTCCAGCGGGGGCTTCGTGGAGTCGGTTGCTGTCGGGGGTGTCTTCATAGGGCGTTCGCTCCACCGGTCGACTGTTCGTCTTGACGAACGAACTTCGTGGCGTTCATCATGTACTCCATGCGTTCGATATGGAGAACTCTAGAGCGCGAAGTGCTCCGTGACGTGGCATTGGTGTGTCTGGCGGTTGGTGTCATCGGCCTGTCCTACGGCGCGATCGCGGTGGCATCAGGGTTCCCTCTGTGGGTGCCGGTACTGCTGGGAGTGCTCGTCGTCGCCGCGTCCTCGGAGTTCCTGTTCATCGGGATTATCGCCGCGGGCGGCAGCCCGATTGCAGCCGTGCTGGCGGGGCTGCTGGTCAACGCCCGGCACCTGCCCTTCGGGCTGGCCATTCCGGAGGTGATCGGCCGCGGCTGGCGTCGGTTCCTCGGCACACACCTGATGAATGACGAGACCGTTGTCTTCGCCCTGGCGCAGAAGGATCTGCCCGCCAAGCGCGCCGCGTACCGGCTGTGCGGACTCGGCATCTTGGTGTGCTGGCCGCTTGGCGCCCTCTTGGGCGGCATGGCCGGTGCGGTGATCAAGGACACGGATGCCCTCGGCTTGGACGCCATGTTCCCGGCGGTCATCCTGGCGCTGATCCTGCCGGCCCTGCGTGACCGGAAGACCCGGACCGCGGCCCTTGTCGGCTCCGCGCTCGCTCTGGTCGCGACACCGTTCCTGCCGGTCGGGCTGCCCGTCCTGCTGGCGTTGGTCGGTCTCATCTTGGCGACCGAGCGTGTACGAGAGGATGAAGGCGCGCGATGACGAACACTCCGTTGCTGGTCGGGGCGATGCTCGTGCTGGCCATCGGAACGTATGCCTTCCGTCTGGCGGGCCCGGCGTTGCGCTCCAGGGTCGATTTCCCGCCCGCGGTGGAGAAGCTCATGGAGCGCTCCGCGGTGGTGTTGCTCGCCGCCCTGGTTGCCACCACCGCACTGTTCGAGGCTCATGAGTGGGCGGGGGTGGCCCGCCCGGTCGGAGTGCTGGTAGGAGGTCTCCTCGCGTGGCGCAAGGCGCCGTTCGTCGTGGTGGTCCTGGGGGCCGCCGTATGCACGGCCCTGCTGCGGCTGGTGGGCGTCTCCTGAGCGCGTACGGTGGCCGGCCCCGCGGCCGTCCGGTGCATGGACGGGGCGGGAATCCGTCTGGTCAGCCGTGTCCGCGGGCGTGCACGAGAGGCGTGGAGCAGGGAGGCGAGGGGAGCACGGGTGAGGTGCGGTTGCTGATGTGCACCGCCCAGGCGAAGGCGACGATCCCCGCCTGCAGGCGAGACTCCACGTTGAGCTTGGCCAGCACCTGTGCCACGTGCGCCTTCACCGTCCGTTCGGTGACTTTCAGGAACGTGGAGATCGAACGGTTCGAAGCACCCTCGGCCAGCAGACAGAAGACTTCGAACTCGCGTTGCGACAGGGCCGAGACCTTGTCGAATAAGGTCCCCCACATATGATCGGGCTCAGCGGCGTAAGGCCTTCGGCGGGTGCTGTGCGTAGGGATCGGGGCAGCTTGAGTGGCGATTACGGGGTTCCTGTCGTGTGAGTGAGCCGGGGCGGCCGAGGCCGGCGCTCTATGGGGCATGCCGACGCCGGAGCGGTCACGTTCGTGGCTGCCGGCCCGGCTGAGAGCGCGCTGTTCGCCCATGTGTGCCCCAAGCGCCGCGCCCCCGTTCACGAGGTTTGCCTCAATACCGCCGGCAAGTGGATCGCGGGGACCGAACACCCCTGCGTCCCGCAGCCGGTTCTCCGGGGTGCAAGGGTGTTCGGTGTCGGGCCGTCGGCCGTGGGTCAGCTGGGCCTGAGCGTGCGATAGATCTCGGCCCAGTTCTCGGCGAGCAGGTCGAGGTAGGCCGTGAAGCCCCATTCCAGTTGCTTGATGTCCTCGAGCGAGCTGCAGGCCTTGGCGGCGGTCGACAGGGAGTGGACCTTGTGTTCCTTCTCGGTGGCCCCTATGTGCAGGTAGAAGAACTCGCACTGCTCGTGGAACTCTTCGAACCCGTAGTGGCGGCGGTAGTTGCGCACGCCCTCGTACAGGCTGACCAGCTGCGGATACGCGTGCCACTCCTGGGCAAGCAGGGCGCCGCAGACCTCCTGCGGATACGGGCTGCTGAACACCTTCTCGCTCTCCTCGATGAGGCGCAGTGTCGAAGGCAGCACCGGGGCCTTCACCGTGTCCAGGTCGACGTCGTGGCCGCGCATCCGGCTCAGCAGACTCTCGAGGAAGTCGCGCAGGATCACCGAGTGCGCCTTGGCGGGGTCTCCGTGACCCATCTCGTCGTAGAGGTTCTCCACCGTTTCAGCACGTGCTGTGAGGTCCTTCATGTGCAGGAAGGCCAGTGCGATACGGATCGGGGTACGTCGCACACGCTCGTAAAAGTTCTTGGCGACGAGTTCCACCTCGTCGACGGTGAGCTCTTCGGCGATCCACATGTCATAGAAGGCGTTGTTCACCGCGGGGTGCTCGGCGCACCCGCGTGCCAGGGCGTGGATGCGGTCGTACGCCTCCTCCAGCGTGAGCTGCGACGGCTGATCCGAAATGACGGTCACATCTGCTCCGTTACGTTGCGGGCTTCTGCGTTCCTTGAGTGGTGCGGTGGGCTCTGGGTCAGTCAGTCCACGAGGTGGATGCACAAGGCAGGGCATGCCTTGGCGCACTGCTCCGCGAGCGCCACCTGGTGCTCGGGTACCTCGGCCTGGCTGCCCTCGCCTCCAGGCTGGTCGAGGACTTCGCCGTCCTGGCGCACGTACGCCAGGAAGCCGTCCCCGATGGCGAACAACTCCGGTGCCTCCTCTTCGCAAAGGCCGCTGTTCTGGCACTGGGACTGGTCGATCCACATGCGCATGACGTCTCACTTCCCTTCTGACGGTGGCTTCGCCGATGCCTACGCGTCGTCCCTGCGGATGACCGCGCCGGCCCGGTAGGTCTCCTCCACCACGACCCGGATCCACTCGGCGTAGCGGATGGTGTGCTTGAGTTCGTCGACGGTGAACTCGTCGCTTTCGTCATGGCTCATCCGTACGACTCGGAAGTCGCCGACCATGGGTGTCAGCACCTTCTCGGTGCCTTCGGCCAGGCGGTAGCCCAGGGCGAACGAAGCCCGGCCGCCGCTGGAGCAACCTATGCTCTGGTGGCCTCGGTAATGGGCGTCCTCGTTGCGGAACAGCATGTGTCCGCCGTGCTTCTCCACGAACTGGCCCTGCATGCAGCCGGGGCCGTACAAGCTGCGGATGGCCCCGCGCTTCAGCTTCAGCATGCGGGCGCGGATGGTGCGTTGGAGTTGGTCGTCGGAGTCGTGCCCCAACCGCTCGGCGTAGTCGGCCAGTTCGATCCCGTCGCGCAACTGCGTCTCGGTGAAGAACGCCTGACTCGTCGTCATCTCGTGCGGCCGGTCCAGCATGTTACCCATCGGGCAGGTGAGCGTCACGTGATCCGCACGCAGCACGGGGTCCTTGAGAGCCGCCGCCATGATCGCGCGGAGTACGGATGCACTCTGAGCGTCTTGGGCGATGGCCTTGCGCGTCACGGCGGCCAGCTGATCGGCCGTGGAGGTGCCGTCGCCAGAGCCGGGCAGGGTGGCCAGCGCTTCCTCGGCCGGCATCGGGAGCACGCTTCGATCGACGTCCCCGCGCGGGAACACTCCCTCGGTACGGAACCAGGCGCGCCCGTCGATGATCGAGTACAGCTCATGAGTCTCCTCGACCAGTGCGCGCATGCGCGCCACCCGGAACGCCAGGTCGAGCAGGGCCTGGGGTGCGGCCTCGTCCGGGGCGACGACAGACGCGTACAGCGCGTGGCGCGCAAGCAATGCAGTGCGCACTGCCGCCGAGTCCGCCCGGTCCTCGAGCTCGTCGAGTCCGATGGCGGCGGCGTTCAGCGTGAACAGGGTCAGGGCGAGGTCCGCCTCCTTGTCGTCCCATTCCTCAGGGGCACGCTCGCTCAGAGACTCCAGGGCCGAGCGCAGGTCGGCGCGCACGCGGTACTCGCCCCGGTACACCAGCCAGTGGTGGCGGCTGTAGATGAGCGGCCGGAGGCACGCGGCGAGGACGCCGGCCAAACAGTTCGGGTCCGGTGACGCACCCACAGCGGTGCGGAACGCCGCCGCCGTATCGATACCGGCAAGGTGGGCATTCGACGAGGACACAGGCACGGGCATTGCTTCCCCTCTTGGTTCTTGACGTGACAGCAGTCGTGGTAAGCAGGAGGGCGGTTCGTCCGGGGCATCGGGCGGCGGAGTCCACGGGGACCCTGCGCGCCGGCGTCGCGTGGTCCACGGCCTGGTGTTCGGATGCGGAAACCTGCCTCGCGCATCGTCACTCGCCATGTTCGTCTGGCTTGTTGAAGATGTGTGACGTGACGTCGTTCTTCACGGGAAGCGAAGTGCGCCGGCGGGGCAGACCTGGTGACGGCCATGCAGAGCCGGGCCGGCCGTGCGCTGGGTGGGCAACGAAGATCCCATCACTTCACCGGTCGGCTTGCATTCGTAGCCCTCAAGCGGCGGATTCAACCGCTCGTCGCAACACCTTGATCATGGAGGTGTCCGATGGGGCGTCCGGCAGGGTGGACGACGGCGGTTACGGGACGTCCGGCGATGCGCTCTCCAGGCAAGCCACCGGTCCGCAGGGATGCGGAACGCGCCTTCTGGAAGAAGATCGCCGAAGGGCTGACCAGCGAGGACGCGGCGGTTGCGTGCGGTGTGTCGGGGCCGGTCGGCTCACGCTGGTTCAGGGAACGTGGCGGAATGCCGTCGATCCAGCTTGACCCGGTCTCGGGCAGATATCTCTCCTTCGAGGAGCGCGAGGACATCGCGCTGCTGAAGGCCCAGGATGCCGGGGTCCGGGAGATCGCCCGCCGGCTGGGCAGGGACCCGTCGACGATCTCGCGGGAACTGCGGCGCAACGCCGCCACGCGCTGCGGGCAGTTCACCTACCGAGCCTCGGTCGCACAGTGGAAGGCCGAACTGGCCGCTCAGCGGCCGAAGACGTCCAAGCTGGCCGGCAATGAGCGGCTGCGCGAGTACGTTCAGGACCGCCTTGCTGGAGAGCTCCGTCACCCGGACGGCACACCGGTGGCGGGACCCACGGCACCGCGGTGGAAGGGGCGGAACAAGCCCAGGCGTCAGGACCGCCGTTGGGCCACCTCGTGGAGCCCGCAGCAGATCTCCCACCGGCTGACGGCCGACTTCCCTGATGATGAGTCCATGCGCATCTCGCACGAGGCGATCTACCAGGCCCTCTACATCCAGGGCCGCGGAGCGCTGAAACGTGAGCTCGTCGCCTGCCTGCGCACCGGCCGGGCACTACGGGTGCCCAGGCCCGGACCGCCGGCCGGGGGAAGAAGTTCGTGACCGAGGAGGTGCTGATCAGCCAGCGGCCCGCCGAGGCAGAAGACCGAGCGGTTCCCGGGCACTGGGAGGGCGACCTCATCATCGGCCTGAACAGCTCCGCTATCGGCACCCTGGTGGAACGCACCAGCAGGTTCACGATGCTGCTGCACCTGCCGCCCATGCCCGGCCATGGCGGCCCACGGGCCAAGAACGGTCCCGCGCTGGCCGGTCACGGAGCCGGGGCCGTACGGGAAGCTCTCGCGGAGGCGATCACCGACCTGCCCGCCCAGCTCCGCAAGTCCCTGACCTGGGACCAGGGTTCGGAGCTGGCGCAACACGCCCAGCTCCGTATCGACACCGGTCTGGAGATCTACTTCGCCGACCCGCACAGTCCCTGGCAGCGGGGAACGAACGAGAACACCAATGGCCTGCTCCGGCAGTACTTTCCGAAGGGCACCGACCTCAGCAGGCATACCCGCGAGGACCTCGCTGCCGTCGCCGCGGCCCTCAACAGCAGACCCCGCAAGACCCTTGGCTGGAGGACACCCGCCGAAACTCTCGGCAGTCACCTACTATCAACACAAAGCGGAAGTGTTGCGACGACTCCTTGAACCTGAGCATTTCACCCCGTTCATTCTGCGCTTCGCCACGCTCTACGGGCTGGCGCCGAGGATGCGTTTCGACTTGGCTGTCAACGTCATGACTGGCGACGCTGTACACAAGGGCAGGGTGACTGTGAACGGGGGTCGTCAATGGCGGCCATTCCTGCATGTTCAGGACGCGGCGAAGGCCATACATCTGGCACTGGCGGCGGATCGCACGGCCATCACCCCGCAGGTCTACAACTGCGGGCCGCTCGCGGACGGCCACCAGATCATCGATGTCGCGCGCCTGATTGCTGCGGAGGTCCCCGGAACCGAGCTGGTCGTGCAGGACACCGTGGCCGACAACCGTGACTACCGAGTCGACTTCAGCCGCATCCATCGCGACCTCGGTTTCTCCGCCGACCTGCGGGTGGTGGACGGAATCCGGGAGATCAAGAGTCGGCTCGACGCGGGGGAGTTCAAGGAATACGCGGACGCCCGCTACAGCGATCTCTTGGCGCTGGCGGAATCCCTGCACTGCGAGGATCCGGCCAGTGAATGTCGTACCGACCGAACCTGGCCCCACCTCACTTTGAGCACCACGGCTTGACCGTCAATGGAAGCTGGTATGGACTACATCAAGGAATTGCGCGGATACGTCGGAACCCGCCCGCTCCTGCTGCCCGGAGCGCTGGTCGTCCTCATCGACGACGCAGGAAAGATCATGCTCACCCGGCGCACGGACACCGGCGAATGGAGCCTGCCCGGAGGCCACATGGAGCCCGGGGAGACCATCACGGACACGGCCCGCCGTGAAGTCCGGGAGGAGATCGGACTCGTCGTGGAGAACCTCACCCTTCTAGGCATCTTCTCCGGCCCGGAGTTCTACTACTGCTATCCGAACGGTGACGAGATCTACAAGGTCACCATGGTGTACTCGGCACCGTGTCCTCCAGGCGCCCTTG
The DNA here is from genome assembly GCF_055569295.1 of Streptomyces sp. NPDC029292. Classification (NCBI taxonomy): domain Bacteria; kingdom Bacillati; phylum Actinomycetota; class Actinomycetes; order Kitasatosporales; family Streptomycetaceae; genus Streptomyces; species Streptomyces sp. NPDC029292. The sequence goes on along the minus strand of NZ_JBVHXR010000030.1, from coordinate 43,601 downwards.
CTCTCGATGCCACAGAGGTCAAGGAGGCGGCCTTCTTCGCCGTCGACGCCCTGCCGAAGGACATGTTCATCCAGGAACGCCGCATCCTTGCTCGCCTCTTCCCCTCCTCGGCAGCTGAAATTGTCGATCATTGATACGTCTCGCTGGGTTTCGACGCGGGGACTTTGCGCCCGACAGGCACCCATCGCCGCCAGGAAGGAGTGGAGCCATGCGCATCGAACTGGTCTGCGTGCCCGGGGAGTCGGATGTCCCCAACGAAGACTTGGCCGCCGTCTCTCTCCCCTCCTCCGGTGGCGGCGGCTCACTTGTCGTGTTGGACGGCGTGACCCCGCCGGCCGACGGTGACACAGGGTGCGTGCACTCGGTGCCCTGGTTCACGGCCCGCTTCGGCGCCGCGCTGCACGGGCTGGTGGGGGTGCGGCGTGAGATCACCCTGGCCGAGTGCCTGGCCGAGGCGATCGAGCGGACCGCGGACGCGCACCGTACGAGCTGTGACCTCACACACGTACACACCCCGCAGACCACCGTCGTCGCCGTGCGCTGGGACCAGGATCGAGTGGAGCACCTGGTCCTCTCCGACTCGACGCTGCTGCTCAAGGCGCCCGGCGGGCCGCTGCGCGTGGTGTTCGACCGGCCCGTGCTCGAACTGCCGCCGCTGCTGCGGGCGCTGCGCGATCGGGTACAGGAGCTGCCGCCCGGTTCGCCGGAGCAGGAGACGGCGAGGCGGGAGTACGGGCGGGCGGTGGAGGAACTGCGCAACGTCGAGGGCGGGTTCTTCACCGCCGCGGCCGACCCCGACGTCGCCCAGCGCGCAGTGACCGGGAGCACGTCGCGCGCCGAGGTTGCGACGCTGGCGGCACTCACCGACGGCGCGACTCGTTGGACGGAGGTCTTCGGGCTCGGCGACTGGGAGGCCTTACTCAGCCTGCTGCGCAAAGAAGGCCCGCAGGAGCTTGTCGACCAGGTGAGGGCGGCGGAGTCGGCCGACCCGCTGGGGCGTGAACATCGCCGCGGCAAGACGCATGACGATGCTTCGGCGATCTATGTGGAGCTGTAGCGACGAGCCCACTGCCGATGGGTGCCGGTGTCGGCAGGTGCTGTTTTGGGAGGGCCAGGGCGGTGGCTGCGCTCCTGATGGGGGCAATTCCGTCCGCGGCCCGGGCAAGCCGGTCGAAGGGGGAGGCTGGGTGCGCTCCATGTGGCGGGAACTCTCAGTAAAAACGGGCCGATTGCATGTTTAGCGACGGAAGGCCGATCGCCTGGTAACTCCTTGACAGGAGAATATTTCGCCATTGAGTATCGTCGTGCCTCTCCTGACCGGTGGGGGCTCAGTTATGAACGAGGCAGGGGGTTTTCGAATGTCCGCGATCGTTTCCACGCTCAAGCACACGAAGTACGTCATGGGTTCTCTGGCGGCGGTGCTCTTCACGAACTGCCCCAGCTGACGCGAGGGTGGGGTGGACGGCCACGGCCGCCCACCCCACCACGTTGACGGGGCCGGGGGCGAGGGCGGGGGAAGGATCCATGTTCGACGCGGGGATACGGCAGTTCCGGATGGCGTTGGCCATGGTGCTCGGCCGTCCGATCAATGTGCGTTCCGCCGAACGGCTCGTCGAGGACGCGCTGGCAACACTCGCCGAGTTCGGCTCGCCCGGCGAGGACGTCGAACAGTTGCTGCGCGGCGCCGCTGCCGACCCGCAGATGCGCACCGACCTCACCAACAAGGCCCTGCGCCGCACCGCGAAACGCCTCGCGGCGAAGTCGCCCTTCTATGCCGACCACTTCGCGGCAGCGGGTGTCGACCCGGGCGCACTGACCACCGAGAACATCGGCGCAGTGCCCGTCACCACCAAGACCGACCTGGTCAAGCGGTCCCGCGACTTCCTCTGCGGCGAGCCCTTCCTTGCGTCCCGGACCACCGGGACGACAGGCCGGCCCACCGAGGTCTGGTACTCCCGCTACGAGGAGCGCCTGTGGCCCGCACTCGTCGCCCTCTCCCAGGTGCTGCGCGGCAGCGTCCGCACCACCGACCTGGTCCAGTTCAACGTCAGCTCCCGTGCGACCGGCACGGCGTACGCGGAGATGCAGGTCGCCCGCTTGGCGGGAGCGGCGATCCGGATGGTGGGCCTGGTGCCGCCTGCGGAGACTCTGGATCTCACGGCGGGCACCGACGAATCGGCGCCGACCCTGATGGTCACCTACCCCAGCTATCTGGGGCAGCTGATCCGACTGGCTCGCGAACGTGGACTCGGCCCCGCGGACTTCCGGCTGCGCCGCATCAATGTCGGCAGCGAAGTGCTCTCACCCGCCCTCTCGGCCGCCGCCGAGGAGACCTTCGGCGCCACCGTCCACGACGGCTACGGTATGACCGAGGTGACGCCGGTGGCGGGCGCGATCTGCCGGCAGCGGCATCTCCACATCGACGCGGGCATCGGCCTGGTGGAGGTGTGCGACCTCGACACCGGAAGGAAAGCCGCGCCCGAAGCGCTCGGCACGATTGTCGCCACTCCTTTCTTCCCCTACCGGGAGTGCATGCCGCTCTTCCGCTACGACACCCGGGACCTGGTGCGGCAACTGCCCGACGCGCCGCTCACCTGCGAGATGGCGAACGTGCCGGCGACCTCGCACATCCTCGGCAAGGCGGACCATGTGCTGCGCACCCAGGATGGCCCGGTGACTCCGCGCGAGATCATCGAGGTCCTCGACGCGCTGCCCGGCGCGCGCTGGCCAATGCGCTATCGCGCCGACGTGGTGGACGGTCGGCTGCATGTGGAGGTGGCCGCTTCCTCGGTGCCGGAGACGAGCGGCATCGCGCAGCATTTCGCCGAGGCGGGCATCGCCGCCACCGTCGACGTCGTACCGGTGGAAGGACCTGAGCTGCGGCGCTACCGCTGCGATCTGGTCGAGAACAGCTTCGCCTTCGCCGGGCGGGCCTCGTGACCGCCGCACAGAGCGTGTTCTTCGTCCTCGTGACGCTCGCCGTCGCCCTGGGTGTCTCGCTCGCCTCAGTCGCCTACTTCCGACGGGTCACGCTGCCCCGCCCGGCCGTCGGTGCCTTCAACGGCAATGACATGGTCATCATGATGGGCTTCGTCGTCGCACTGCCTTTCCTCTATCTCTCCCTTCCGGGCTGGCTGCTGCCGCCCGTGCTGGGGCTGACGCTGGCCGGTGGTCTCGCGGTCGGTTACGGGCCCGTTGTCCGGCGGGGACTGGTTCGCTGGTCGCTCATCGTCGGTCTGCTGGCCGCCGACTGGCTGGCCGCGCGCACCGCTGAGGACGATCCCACTCACACCCTGCCGTACTGGCTGGTCAACAGCGTGGTCATCATGATGATGGCGGTCGGCGCCGCCAACCTCAACGCGCAGGGCGGCTTGAAGCTGCGGCACGTCTCCCGCTTCGCGTTGGCGCTCGCCGTGTATGACCTCTTCTTCGCCACTGTCGTGCCGCTCACCCAGAAGCTGTTCGGAGCTGTGCAGGGCTACGCCTTCGCACCGTCGGCCGGGCTGCGCATTGGCGAGTTCGGTGCCGTCCTGGGCATGGGCGACCTCCTTGTGTACGCCCTCTTCACCACCGTGGCCTACAAGGCGTACGGACGTTCGGGGCTGACCTTGGCTCTTGGGCTGGTCGCCGTGTTCGGCGCGCTGGCGCCGACGCTGACACCCATCACGGTCGAGGCGCTCACCGGACACCTTCCAGAGGTCGTGCCCGCGCAGATCTTCTTCGGTCCGGCCGCTTTCTTCGGGTACGTCGTGCTGCGGCGGCGCGGCCCGGAGCGACGCATGGCCGATGTCCGGCCGCCCGCGCGGCTCGCGACAGCCCATGGACAGCCGGAGGCCGCGAGCCCCCGCAATCGCGCGTGAGCCGTCAAGGACCCTCGGGGCCGAGCCCGGCCTGAGGCTGAATCCGGCTACCGGGATTCATCCGCAGTGCATCGGCCTTGAGGCCGATGGTGAAGCGCATCAGGTGGTTGCGGTGCGGAGCACCGCGGAAACGTCCCGGCGGAGCCGGGAAACGCTCCACCCGGGCCGGCGGATCGTTACGGCAGATCCGGGTTCGACCGACCCGACACGGAGTGTCGGTGGTGGGGGTTAGCGTCCGGATCATGCAGCTTCGGTATGCCTTCCGCCTCGACCCGAATCCGGGCCGGCGCAGTGCGCTGGCCCGGGCGTTCGGGTGTGCGCGGGTGGTGTACAACGACGCGGTCGCCGCCCGTGAGCAGGCCCGGCGGAAGGGCGCTCGGTATCCGAGTGCGGCCGTGCTGTCGAAGACACTGGAGGGGCCGCCGGACTGGCGGTGACTGATGCCCGCCGCGACCGGTCGCCGTCGTCGATCTCGAGAGAGATCGCAGGCAACGGCGGCCGCGAGGCCTACCGCGCCAGCACCGCCGACGCGGCAGCGTGGGAACGGGCGCGCCGTCCTCGATCTACCGACGCGTCTCGCGATGTACTACGACCTACTGAAAACCCTGGTCGCCCGGCAGCTGATGGTGCGCAAGTCAGTTATTAATGACTGCTTGTTGAACGACTCCGTCGTCGCCGGGTGGCGCGCTGTCGCTGCCGGCCACGGCGCGCGGTTCTCCCTCATCGAGTGCGTCTGCGCAGACCTCAAGGTCTACCGCTCCCGTCTGGAGGGCCGCGAGCGGGGGCCGCCCGTGCCGTCTTGGGATGGCGCATCCCAGGGTGGCATGAAGTCGGCTGGGAGCACGTATCGAATACCCGCCGCTTACGGCGGAGCGACTGGTCGTCGACACGGTGTAAACCCCATTGAGGACAATCTGCGCGTGGTGCTGAGGAGTTGGATCACGGGCTGCATGGTCAAGTTCACCGGATTCCGGGACGGTTGGATGGGACTCAGTGTGCCGGGTGCGTGCGGCGGGTGAGGGGTGTGAGGGATCGGCTCGGTGGCACCGACAGGGTTGTCACGCTCCTACGAGCTCATTCCGCCTACGCACGGACCCTCCTGGCCGGCAGCCGGATCAGTGCCTCGGAGCGGTAGGGCATTGCCAGCACGGGGAAGTTGTGACCGATGCGGCGGGCGTCATGGTGGCCTGTCTCGGATCGCTTGCCATCTGAGCTCCATACGACGGGGGCGGTCCAGGCGGGGCTGTTCGGTGAGGTTTGGCGGCTGTGCCACGGAGACGAGGCCGAGTGCTGTTCTGAAGCAGGCCCGCACAACATCCCCTGCAGTCACGGTCTTCACGCTACGGGGGAGGAACATGTCTATCGTAAGCGGGGCCGCCAGATCTCGACCGGGCCGACGTCATGCCTGGGGCATGGGGCATTGCCTGTGTCCGCAGGCGGCTGACGGGGTGGACCTGCTGTGCGGAGGGGGCCGTTCGCATGTACGGGGCCTGGGTGGGGGCGCTCGAGGGGGCGTGTGCACGGTTCGCGCGGGGTGAGGCGGCCGCTGTGCTGGAGCAGGCGGTGGAGGAGTCCCTGGCACGACTTGAGGTCTTCCTTGCCACTCCGCCGTGGAATGCCGCACCAAGCCTCTTGGCACAGGCCTGGCCGCTCATCGTGCGCACCTGCTGGAACCGTTCGCAGATCATGACCGGCGCTGCGGAGATCGGTGAACGCGCTCGGGTCCTGCATGCCCTCACCATGCTCGTCGACGCTGAAGAAATGTCGGCGCTGCAACCCGACCTGGTCGCAGACCTCACGGTGTACCTCGCCAACGAGGTGGGCGCGTCGCTTGGTGACGTGCCGACCCATTCGGCCTCCTGGCAATTCAACGTCCGTTGCCTGACAGTGCTGTTGGACGATGTTCGGCTGCCAGCGGAGTTGCGGGGCGAGTCCGCGGTGGTGCTGGGGTGGGCGCGATGGGTCACCTACCTGCGCACCCCGCCGCAGGACGGCAGGGGACACCTCGCCTTGGCTCTGCAGGCCTTTGAGACGGCAACTGCCAGCGAGTGCGCCTTCCCCGCGCCGGCGCCGGTCGCCGAACACCTGCAGGCGATGGGGGCACGCCGGGCTGCGGACTTTGATCATCCGCTGCGCTGGATGGCATCAATCGACCCCGACAGCGAGGCCCTGAGGTCCTGTTCCTGCTCAGTTGTTCATGCCCGCCGCTGGCTGAGCCTGGCCGGCACCGATCGTGACCAGAGGGCGTTGGCCGCGGCGGATCTCGGGATGGCTTTGGTGTACCGCTTCGGACTGTTGGGGTGGAGTGAAGACCTTGACGAAGCACTGGAGGTGGCACTTGCCGAGTACCGCCGCCCGGGCAGGCTGCCGGTGCAGACGCTGGTCGCGCTGGTGAGTGCTGCTGGCCAGGCGTTGTTTCTGCGGGCGTATCTCAACGGCAGTGAGCAGGACACCCTGGATGGAGCTCGCATGCTGGCCGAGACGATCCTCGCGGTGGGTGTGCGGGAGCCGGTAACTGCTCAACTGGTCGCTTGCCTGGTGGAGATCGCGCTGGGCACGCCCGACGGCGGCAGTTCAGCGCCTCTGGAAATCGCCCAGGCGATGGTCGAGCGCTGCTGTCGAGAAGGCACACAGCCACGTGCCGACCTGTCGTGGTGGCAGGCGATGCTGTCGCGCGCAAGTTTTCGCCAGGAGGGCACCCAGGAGGCGTTCGTTCCGGCCGTTGAGGCCGGCCACCGTGCGTTGCGCTGCCTGTCCTTGGCTGATCCCCGCTATCCGCGCCGCAGGGCCCATCTCGCGACAGTGCTGTACGAGGGGTGGCAGGCCTTCCAGAATCCGACAGACCTGGATCATGCCATCGAGACCATGCGCAGGGCCCTCGCGTTCGACTCAGATCGCCCTATGCCGCATGAGCGGGAACTGTTGTGGGAGATGCTTTACCGGCGCGCCGAGTTGATCGGCGACCCCGCGGACTGGCGTGACGCGGTGTCGGCCCTGATGGATCTCACCCGACGGCACGGAGTGCCGGACGCGACCACTCTCAGCAACATGGGCGCAGCCGCGTTGGCCGCACGGATCCCATTGAACGAAGAGGCCTTGGACACGATCGTTGAACTGTTGGAGATGGCCGCGCAGTTGGAGGGCGAGGGGCAGGAGGTGCCGCGCTGGGGGCGTCTGCTCAACCTGACCAACGCCCTGGTCGAGCGATACGGCATGACGGGTGAAGCTGTGGACATCGACCGTGCGGTGGCCATGGCCGAAGAGTCGGTAGCGGAAGCAGCCCGCCTGGGGGAGAACCCGGCAGAATCACTGGGCGCATTGGTCAACGCTCTGCGCCATCGCGGCTTACCCGATGACCTTCAGCGTGCGGCCACGACAGCGCGTCGTGCCCTGGGCGCGACGCCGTCAGCAGCCAGGAAGGCGGTTTTCGCCGTGTGGCTCGCAGCGGCGTTGGCTCAGTGGCGGGAACAGACCGGCTGCGACGATCCGGATGCGCGCGCTGAGTCCGTACGCGCTTTCCGCCAAGCGGCCCAAACCGTGGAAGCAGAGGTGAATATCCGCCGGGACGGCGCGCATGCCTGGGGTGCTGAAGCCACGGCGATGGGCGACTACGACTCGGCGTGCGAGGCCTGGTGGCTGCTCATGGAGCTGATCACTGACGGGCGTTGGCATGCCGCAACTCTGGAGGAACGTCGGGAAAGCCTCATCCGCCGCATCTGGGTTCCCCGGGTCGGCGCCGCGTGTGCCATCCGTGCTGGACGGTTGCCCATGGCGTTGCGGTTCGTGGAAGAAGGGCGCACCGTTCTGCGCAGAACCGTGCGTCGGCGTCTGGCGTGCATTGCCGCGGTCGCAGCAGATCGGCCAGAACTCGCCGAACGGATGAAGGTGGTGCACGAGGCGCTGATCGGGTTTGACCGGATGGGCCTGGCAGAGCGCCTGTCCGACTATCTGGGAGGAGAGAGCGCGCTGATCTCCTTCGAGGGGACCAGTTGGTGGCGTGATGTCCTGGAGGACGAGCCTTATGGGCTCCTGTCGTCCGACGGCGCTGAGGTCGCAGAGCGCATGACCACGAATCGCAGTGACGAGCACATCAAGCATGGACAGGCGCTGCGGCGGTCGATGGTGACGCAATGGCACACCCTCATGGACGAGATGAGGGACACGGCACGGTCGAGCCCGAACCCCACCGAACCGACCGCCTTGCTGCGCAGGCACCTCACCGAGGGCCAGGCGGCAGTCGTCATCAACGTCAGTAGCGCCGGATGCGACGCACTGATTATCACCCGGCACGGCCTGCGTGCCCTGCCGCTGCCCAAGCTCACCGAGAAGGCCACCGTCCGCTACACACGCGAGTTCTACGCGTGCCTGCTCCAACTGGACCTCGGCATCCGCTCTCCTGAGCTGTTGGGAGAACTCCAGCACGTCACCCAACAGATGCGCCAGTGGCTGTGGGACACCGTGGCGGCACCGGTGCTGGATGCCCTGGGCCATCGCAGTACCCCGCCCCAGGGCACACCGCGGCCGCGGGTGTGGTGGTGCCCCACCGGCTCGCTGGCCGTCCTGCCCCTCCACGCAGCCGCCGACTTGCACCACGAAGCGGCCGGAGTATCCGTCCTCGACCGTGTCGTCTCCTCCTACACCAGTACCCTCACGGCCCTGGCCGAGTTGCTGTCCTTGGCCCCACCGCGCACAGCGAACCCGAAGCGGATGCTGCTGTTGGGCATGTCAACCACCACGGGACTAGCCGACATCCCCGGTCTTGCGCGCCACCTCACCGATCTGCGCGAACGGCTGCCGGTGGACAGCACGCTCCTGCTCGATGACCAGGCGCGCGTGAATTCGGCACTACAGGCCTGCGCCACCAGCGACTGGCTGCATATCGCAGCCCACGGCCTGCCGGGCACTACCACGACATCGGCGCGGCTCTTCCTCAGCGACGGCTCTTTGAGCATCGACCGCCTGTCCTGGGAGGCGCAGCCCGGCAGTGAACTGGCCTACCTGTCCGCGTGTCACACGGCCAGTTCCATCGCCACTCTTCCCGACGAGGCCGAACACCTGGGCGCGGAACTCCAGGCGAACGGCTGCCGCCATGTCATCGCAAGCCTGTGGGCGGCCTCTCACCGGGTGGCAGGCGGCGCGGCCGACCTGTTCTACGACGCGTTGACCGGCACGTACGCAAGCGACACCGACCGATCCGCTGAGGCACTTCACCAGACGGTCCACCTACTGCGCCAGCGCCACCCCAACCGGCCCTACCTATGGGCCCCCTTCGTCCACATCGGAAGGTGAACGCGGGCTTCCATCAGGATCCGCTGTCGAAGATCAGCAGGTGCTCCTCGTCGGCTCCCCGCCGGTACAACTGCTGGCCGAGGGCTTTCCACAGCGCCCGCTCGGCATCCAGCGTGCCGGGAAGCGTCAGCCCCAGGGCTTTCAGCAGATCACGCCGGTGAATGTCGAAGGACGCACGCACCAACTCGGCATACCCAAGCCCGGTCCGCACGGCTGCCAGATAACACAGCCTGCTGACTGCCAGCGCCGCCGATGCGGTCATGAGTTGCGCGGTCCAAGAGAGGCAGACCGCCTCTCCGGCCACGGCGACGCCCACGCCGAGGACGCCCGCCAGCACAGACGTCACCAGCATTGCGTCCATGGCGGACCGGCTTGCCCCCAACTCTGCGCGCAGGACATCGGAGAGTAGCGGATACAGGCGAGGCCAAAAGAAGACCGGATCGATTCCGTAGCGGCGCTCGTCGCGCACATAGGACTCAGCGGCGGCTAGCACATTGCCCAGCCGGGTGGGCTGGAGTTCATGCTCCGACACGGGGAAACGCCGGTAGAGTAGGTCATGGTCCGCATCTGACGCATGTATCGCGCTGATCCGATCCCACCGCGATTTCTGGCGCTGTCTCGCCCTCTGCGCCAACCACCCCGCTCCCCAGACATTCCATCCGTACCCGCAAAACAGTCGGGTCAGCTCCGTGAGTAGCTGAGAGAGGATCACCGTCGAGACCGTCACCGTGCTCACCACGGCTGCGCCTACGGCGAGCCGTACCGACGGGTCCTGCACCGTCCACCAGTCACGCGCCACAAAGGCCCCGAACCGATGCAACAGCAACAGCGCGACAATTGCCCAGAACAGCAGGCAGGGCACGACGAGTGCGAAGAACTCTCGCACCGACAGCCAGCCGGACACTCGCTGCGTCAGACCTGTGACCATCGGCGTCACCACACGAAGGTGTGCGCTGCCAACTGCGAGGATGCGCAAGGCGGCATGCGAGGCGGATAGGACGAGAACCGCTGCATGACTCGGCAGTGCCGGCCGGCCTCGCGGTAGCCACACCGTCGAATGATCTGTGGAATGTGCAGATCTCCCGACAGGGTCGGATAGGCCGACAAAGGGACCCCGAAAGCCAGGACCTCCTGCAGATGCTCTACTGCCCAGACTCCCCGCACACCATCAGCATCGGCGACGATCACGGCCACGGGCCCGCCGTCCTCCTCGACTTGCTGAAACGCCCACGTTGTCAGCGCGTGTACCACGATGCTCTCAGGATGCGCGACGATAAGACGGTATTCCTTGCAGCCGGCGCTCAGCGTCGCCGACGCGGCGGATGGCGTCCCACGGGGCCGTGCATCGACCACCGCGTACGAATCATCGACGATGACACACCACGCCTCGCTGCCACCGAGGTCCGCCTCGTACGGCTTGCGCACCGCCCCACGGACCAGCGGCATGTCTTGAAAACGACTCGGAGCCACCGCCTGGGCCTCGGCTTCATCCACGGTTTCCCCCGTTTCTCCCCGTCGAGCATCTCACCGGTAGGGCCCAAGCCACAGCAGCAGGCCACCTGTCGGTGAACTTCGAAAGCTGGCGCAGGCGTGGCGACCGTCGCCGACTGCCTGGCCCCCTGCGCAGCCTGAAGTACGAACTCGGCGGCGTCGACGCTTCCTTCGCACCGGCCGTCGTCACGACCGTGGCCGTGGGCATCACATGCCTCGACGCCGTGCTCGCGACGGCGCTGCCGGTCACCACCGGCGCCGGCACCGCTACACTCGCGCAGGCCCGGGCACAGGGGCGCGCCGGACAGGACGCGCTCGCCACGACGACCACCGCGCTGGCGGTGATAAGCCGTCTTCGCTCCCGCTGACGCCCCTGCCGCGGGGGTCCGGCGCCAGGGGACACTCCATCACCGTCGACGCCATCCGCTACGCCGTCGACACTGGCTGCAAATGGCGAGCCCTGCCCGCGGACTTCCCGCCCTGGCGCACGGTCTGGGGGTTCATGGCCCGCTGGGCGGTCGCCGGGATCGTCGGGCAGATTCGCGACCAGCTTGCCGGACGGATCCGCCAGGAGATGGGCAAAGGACTTCGGGCGGTCGCCATCGTGATCGACTCCCAGAGCGTGAAGGCGGCGGAGACCGTCGGCAAGGACAGCCGTGGCTATCAGGCGTCTCGAAGATGAAGATCGAGCTCACCGTGCACGGCTCACATCCGCGCAAGACGGCTCTGGTGGTGCCAGTCAGGTCCGGGTGCGGGTGCTGTGCCCTCACTTGGCATAGTTGACCCCGCCAAAGCGGCAGGGAAGGAAGGGTCATGGACGAGGAACCGGAGCGTTACCGGGTCGAGTTCGCGAGTGGTACTGCCGCCTCGGTGGAGAAGCGGCGCTCCTTCCGCGACCACGAGCGCAACGATATAGAACCCGACCTGCCCGGCTGGCCCCCTGGACAGGCCTTCGCGGTGCGGGGGTTCTTCGGCAAGCTCGGCCGACACGTCCATACTGTCGTTACCGGGCTCTTGATGTTGCCGCTGTACATCATCGCCAGCGCCCTCGGCAGTCCCGCGTCGCCCGACAAGCGGGGGAAGCTGGAGGAGCGTGAGAACGAAGTCGACGACTTCCCCGTCATGTGGGCGGGCGTGGGCGAGACGGCTCGTACGCTGCCCTGGCAGCTCGATCCCTCCCGGAGGTCCTGGCGAATGGTGACCGAGATCGAACTGGCCGAGTCTGATGGGCTCGTGCGCATTACGTCGTACGAGGACACGGCGCGGGGCAGTTGGTTCGTCTCATGGGGCGGTGGCGAGAAGGTTCCGGGATCCGAGGCCGTCCTCTGGTCATTGCCTCGGAAGGAAATCGTCGGCGCGGAGATCAAGCGATTCAGCATGGCCGAGTCCGACTTCAAGATCTCCTTCCGGGATGGGTCGTGGGCCAGGCTGACGACGACTTCGTCGGACGGTGCGCGGAGGATCGCGGCTCTCCTTTGTTAGAGGTCGTTTGCACTCGGACCCGGACCGCCGAGCTCCGCCGGCCCTGGGAGAAGCCCACGGCTCCCGACCGGCTGACTCCGGCCCGGGTCCGCCGGGGGTTCAGGAACATCCGCGCGTACCTGGCCAGTCCGGCCCGGGTTCCCAAACCTCGTGGCACTGGCCCCGGTCGGCCGCCCGGCACCCCGCTACGACGTCGGTAAGACCGTCACACGTGCCGAGACCCTCGCAGAACTTCACGCGTCTCGAAGATAAAGATCGGGCTCAAGCTCAAGAACGGTGTGACCGCGGCAGCACCCAAGTCCCAGAGGATGCGGTTGTCGAGGGCGAACACCTGGAGCTTGATCTCGGCGACGGCACGAGCGTTGCCGGTCACCACGGTCTGCCAGACGCCATGGGCATCGAGGGTGATCAGGACAGCGGTCGCGCCTGGTAGGACGTCCGCGCTCCCGTAGATCGATGATGTGCTTGAGGGGTTCGTCGGTGAGGGCGCGGGCGAAGCGTTACTGACCTTTTCGGATTGGCCTCGGAGGGTGACGGTGGTGATCCCTGCGGTATGCCGGTGTTATGCGGTACGCGGAGGGTGGGGGCCTGACTGTTGAGCGGCGGGCCGCGCGTGAGGTGCTCCGGCTGGAGGCCCGGGTCTCGCGGAGTTGGGTGGCGATCACCTCGTCGGACTGCCGGGCACGAACGTCGACGTAGTGCGCCGCGAACAGCGTCACAGACCGTGCTGCGGCATCGTGCATCGCCGTACTCCTTCGGTCGAGGTCGGTGGGGCCAGGTTGGTCGGGCGTGCTGACCGGGGTAAAGCGACTGATTGTCGACTCGGGCAATTCGCTCAGCTCGGAGGCTTGTTGCACGAGGCGTGCTACGTTCCGAAAGCCCGGGTCGCACACCGCAGGACGAGGACCGTCATGACGTACACGCGGCCCCTTTGGCCCGTCTCTGTGAAGGGCGTCGCTCTCGACTCGCAGGATCGCGTGCTGTTGTTGAAGAACGAGCGTGAGGAGTGGGAGCTGCCCGGCGGCCGTCTGGAGATCGGCAGTGCGGATGGCGCTGTACCAATGGACGCGAGCCCTGAGTCCGCGGTGGAGCGGGAAATTCAGGAGGAGACCGGCTGGGAGGTCAAGGCCGGCCCGCTCATCGACGGCGGCGTGTGGATCTACCAGCCGATCCCCGGCCGCAACGTCCTGATCGTCACGTACGGCTGCACCGTGCTCACCCCTGACCAGCCGCCGGTCATCAGTCACGAGCACAAGCAGCTCGGGATGTTCACCGCCGCTGAGGTGCCCGCGCTGAACATGCCGGACGGATACAAGCAGGCCATCGCGGCTTGGTACGGCCGGGGCGCTGTCGGTGCGGGCGAGTACGAGCGGATGTAGTCGACCATGGGCGGGGGAGAGATGGTGAAGCGAGCGGACGGCAGGCGGCTCCCAGTCGCGCGGTCCTCGGCCCGCCATGCTCAGTGGCACTTGGCGACCGGAGAAGCCCAACAAGGCCTCGCTACCGGCGACTTGTCGAGCATCCTGCGGTTCTACCGCTGGGTGTGCACGGTATGAACCAGACCGGGCTCGGTGAACTCCTCGGCTACGACAAGACGTACATCTCCGCCCTGGAACTGGGAAAGCGCACGCTCGACGATGTGGGTTCCCGGCGACGGGTCTGTGACCGGCTCTGTCTGCCACCGCACGTCCTTGGCATCACCGACGCCGCAGGCACGGACCACCGGGCGATACTGCAGTTCGGCGAGTCCACCGTCCGGCTCGCCGTGGTCGCCCCGCCAGTCCGGCCACGCCTCCGAAGCCGTCTCCGAACTCTGGCCGCTCGTCGCCTGCCTCGAAGCCCGTATCGAGGACGGACACACCGAGCGCGAGGTACTGCACCTGCTCGCCCGCGCCCGAGTGGGCCTCGGAGTTGCCCTCGGTAACGTGCTCCCGGAGGAACGCCTGAGCACTGCGGCCCGCTGGACGGCAAAGAGCCTCGACATCACGGAGTATTTCGAAGACCCGGGCATGACGTCGTACGTGCTGCGTATGCACGGGGGACGAGTTGCTCATTCCCTGCGCCATGAGCCGAAGTTATTGATCACGCTTCTCCGCCAACGGGGCAGGTCCACGCTTCTTATGGGTCCGACGCGGCTTGGTCATCGCAACATCCCTCAGGACTGGTGTTGCAACGACCTATAGAACCCAAGCAGTGGGTTTCGGCCCCGGTTGGCGATCGTTCGGGCATGATCTGGCAGTGTGAATTGGCCCCACCCGGGCGTCGCGGGGTGTCGTGGATACGGCCGTGCCCAGGACGCGGGTCGCTGACGATGAGGTGGGAGAAGCGTGTGATCGTCTGGGTGAACGGTGCGTTCGGCAGCGGGAAGAGCACGCTGGTGGATGAACTGCGTCCACGTTGGCCCGAGGCGCTGGTCTATGACCCGGAGATGGTCGGGTATGTGCTGCGCGAGATCGTCGAGGTGCCGACCGGCGATTTCCAGGATCTGCGATTGTGGCGGCGGCAGGTCGCGGACCTGGCCGTGGGTCTGGTCCAGGAGTATCAACGCCCCGTCCTGGTCCCCATGACGCTGGTCAATCCCGGGTATGTCGGCGAGATCTTCGGTGTGCTGAAGGATGCGGGCATCGTCGCCCACCACTTCTTCCTCAAAGTCTCGCCGGAGGTCTTGGTGAAGCGGATCGACGGACGGAGCTTCACCCCCGATGATCCCGCCAAGGATGAGCAGGTCCGGCAGTGGTGCAAGGACAGGATCGAGCCGTGCACGGCCGCGGCCGACACCTTGCCCGGCGACACCGTGTTCCTGGACGGCGAGCTGACCCCGCAGGAACTGGCCGACAGCGTGCTTGCCCGCGTCAGTGCGGGCCTGAACGGGTAATCCGCCCGGCGCGTGACAGCTCGCCGGGTCTGCAGGTCGGCCGCTTCCCTGCTGGGTCTTGGCGTGGGCGAGGCGGTAGGAGTCTGTGCCGGTCTCGATGATGTTGCCGCCGAAGGTCAGCCGGTCGACGATGGCCGCGCAGAGCCTGGGATCGGTGAAGGTCTTGGTCCAGCCACCGAACGATTCGTTCGAGGCGATGGCCACGGAGGCCTTTTCCTCCCGTTCGGTCAATACCTGGAAGAGCAGTTCAGCACGGCGGCGGTCGAGTTCCATGTAGCCGAGTTCGTCGATCGCGAGGAGGTCCACGCGGCCGTAGCGGGCGATGGTCTTGGTCAGCTGACGGTCGTCGGCGGCCTCGACGAGTTCGTTGACGAGTTTGGCGGCGAGCGGCGGACAATGGGGGACGGTTGTTCGCCGGCCCGCCGGTGGCGGCATGCTCTAATCGCCGGATGACGAAGATCGAACCAGAGCTAATACGACGTTGGCTGGACGGCTGGACTGTCGCCCGCTCCCTGTCCGAGGCCGAGCCGGTCGAGCCCGCCGGGGACGGCCTGCGGTCCAAGTGCGACCAACCCGGCCGCGAGGTCGAGGTGTTCGCGCTGCGTGCGGACGAGGAGCCCGAGTCCTTGGCACGGCTGGCGGCAGCCGTCGCCGCCGCGCGGCAGATCACCTGGCTCACGGTACCTACGCTGCGCCCAAGCACAGTCGAAGCCGTCGTCGGCGCCGCCGGACTGGATTTGCTCCACCGGTCCGAGTGGTTCATGACGACCGATCTGGCAGAGCACCCGCAGCACCCGCCCGCCGCGCCGTACGAGCGCGAAGTGCGCACGGAGGGACCAGTCACGGTCGTCTCCATCCATGGCCCCTCCGGAGAGGTGGCAGCGCGCGGCGCCATTGCCGTGATCGGCGGCGACGCGATCGCCGATCGCATCGAGACGGACGCGGCGCACCGCCGACGCGGCCTGGGCCGCGCCATGATGAGCGCTCTGGCGGAGGCCGCCGTGTCCCAGGGCGCCCGTACTGGTCTTCTCATCGCCAGCGAGGAAGGCAAGCGCCTCTACTCCTCCCTCGGCTGGCACCACGAAGCCGACGTCCTGATCGCCCGAGGGCCGGTGGTTCCCTCCACCTGGTAGGACGTGTCTCCTTGTACGGAGGCCTATGTATGACCGACCGGAAAATGACTCACTTGAGGCGTCGGCACGTAGGGCGGCCGTCCCAGCGGTAGCGGCTCGTTGCCCGGCGGATCAGCACGCGGAGCGTGACGAGAGCGGCGGCGAGGTAGAGGTAGAAGTCCACGACGCTGCCGCTCTTCTCTGTGCAGCGCCGGAGCTTGCCGTAGTCGTTCATCCACGAGTGCGTGCGCTCGACGACCCAGCGCTTGCCGGCCTGAATCGGGGCTGGCACTCCCTTACGCGCGATTTCGGCCGTGAATCCCAACTCGGCCATAAGTGCACGGGACTTGGCGCTGTCGTATCCGCGGTCGAGGTTGACGTTGACCGTTTCCGGCAGCGGGCCGACCTGCGCCTTCGCCGCTTCCCGGGTGGGCCCGAGCAGGGGTGAGTCGTGCCGGTTGGCTCCGGCGGAGACGATCCCGAGGGAACACCGCAGGCGTCGGAGGCGACTGAGCGCTTCCCTATCGCGGCCGGTGGGAGACCCTGTCCGCGGGACAGCAGGCCGTGAACCGGTCCCAGGCCAAGATCCGGGCGCTTGTTGAGCAGCCATGGCCACCCTCAAGACCTGGCGGCTCCTCCGAAAGCCGCGATGCTCCACCACCCGCATCACCGCGCTCGTTCAAGCCGTCCTCACCCTCCATCAGGCCAGTTCAGACGCAGGATGAAAAGGCCTCAGTGATCCACGTGTCCTGCGCGTTGCCTGGTCCGCGACAGGTGGAGTCAGTGAGGACGCTGGGCGTGATCGAGGAGATATACGTGAAGCAGTGCACGTAAGCGGGGTGTGCACCGTTACCGTCCTGACATGGGGAGCGAGCCGAAACGGGTGGAGGCGTCCGGTGACGGCGCGGTCGGAGCCGGCCGCGATGTGTACGCCGCCGTGACCGGAGACCACAGCAGCGCCACGTACGTCCACCACCAGGTGAACAATTTCGGCCCGGGTGCGGCCGCGGTACCGATCGACCAGGCCGTCCCTGACCCGAGGACGGTGTTCGACAAGGTGCTGGACGGCGGATTCACCGGCCGCCAATGGGTGATCGACGAGATCGATGACTTCCTCGACAGGCGGCCGTCCGGCTATCTGTGGATCGAGGCGGACGCAGGCATGGGGAAGTCCGCGCTGGCCGTTCATTTGGTGCGTGAGCGCGGTTGGTTCGGCCATTTCGCCCACTACACCAGGGGAGAAGCGGTCCGGGTCGCACTGCAGAACCTGGCCGGACAGCTGATCAAGCACTACGACTTGCAGGATCTTGCCCCCGAAGGTCAGCTGCCGGAACGGCTATTTACTCCGGAGGGGTTCGTGGCCGTACTCGAGCCGGCGGCCAAAGCCCAGCAGGCCCGCGAGGAACACGGTTGTGTCGTGCTGGTCGTGGACGGGGCGGACGAGGCGGAGCGCCAGCCGGGCGCTCTGCCATGGGGGTTGCCCCGGCTGCTGCCGCACGGCGTGTTCGTGATCGGCACCTACCGGACGGGAAACCCCCCGGAGAACAGCGACCCTTCCTCCGCCGTGCTGCGGATCGACGCAGATGACGAGCGCAACCAGAGCGACCAGATCGCGTACCTGCGTGCGCAGGCCCAGGAAGGCTGGCTGAAGGCCTGGTTGGCCGAAGCGGGCGTCACCGCCGAGGAGTTCACCTCCCGGGTCGCCGCGCGCAGCGGCGGGGTGTGGGTCTATGTGCGGTACGTACTCGAAGCGATGCGGCTGGGCCGGCCCTCGTCCAGTGCGCTGGACGACCTTCCCCAGGGCCTGTGGTCCTACTACGCCGCTCGTCTGCGGGACTGGCGCGGCGACGAGCACTGGCGCGACGGCCTGCTTCCAGTACTGGCAACGCTCGCGGCGGCTGGTGAACCGTTGCCCGCGGCAACACTGGCGGCACTGGCCGGGGCGCCCGAGGACCTGACGCGGGACTGGTGCCAGTACCGGTTGCGGCCCTTTCTGACCGCCACATCGACCACACCCCGGCGGTTCGAGATCTACCACGCCAGCCTCCGCGAGATCCTCACCGGTGCCACCCCCGCCCTCGCGGCCAACCGGCCGGACGAGCAACTGGCGTGGCCCGAGGTGCTGGAGCCCGCCACCCGCGCGGCACACACGCGCGTGGCCGAGCGGTACCTGGAGCTCTTCGGCGGACTGGACGGCGAACTGCAAGCCCTGGCCGAAGAACCGGCGCTCGCTGAAGCCGACGACGGGTACGCGTTGCGGCATCTGGCAAGACACCTCGCCCGCGCCGGGCGCTGGGCAGACCTGCACCGGATGCTGCGCGCCGAACGGCCCGTCGGGCAGCGGCAGCACGTGAACGTGTGGTTCGCCGCCCACGACTACGCCGACACCCTGGACGCCTATCTGGACGACATCACCCAGGCCCGCGACGAGTGCCGACAGCGCACCGACCGTGCCCTGGCCGAGCACCCGCCCGCTCCGGCCCTGGCTGAGGAGATCCATTACACGCTTATCGCGTCCTCCCTCACGAGCCTCATCGACAAGGTGCCCGCTGGTCTGCTCCACCACCTGGTCGCCCAGCACATCTGGAGACTTCCCCGCGCCCTGGCCTACGCCCGCAGGATGACATCGCCCAAGGCGCGGGCACACGCACTCGGCTCCCTGGTACCGCTCCTGCCCGCCGAACAGCAAAGGGGGGTCCTCGACGAGGCGCTGCAAGCCGTGTCAGCGGTCAACAATGACTGGGACCGTGGCGAGGCACTGGTCAGGGTGATGGCATACATGCCCGAGAGCCACGCGAGCGCCGTGGCTCAAGACGCCCTGCACATCGCCGTCGACTTCGAGAACCCGCAAGCGGGTGCATGGACGCTCACCCACCTGATCAAGCATGTGCCCCCCGCGAACCGTCCGGAGGTGGTCCGACAGGCATATCTGGCGGCATCGAAGATCAGGGATTATGGGAATTCAGATTCCTCTGCGCGTAAACGCGCGCTATCCGGGTTGATCGAGTGGCTGCACAGTGACCTCCCGCCGCACGCTATCTCGCGGGCCGCGACAATACTTAACGACGGATACGGCCACCGGACACACGCCATGGTCTGGGGGCTTGAACCCCCTGACGCCAACTGGTCGGACATGGCGGAGTACGTGTTGTGGGCCGCCCTGTCCGAAAGCGGCTTCCCCCGTGTCCGAGTTCTCAGGATCCTGGCCCGTCACCTCCCCGCCGAACAGCAACGGGCGGTGCTGGAGCGGGCGTTGACCGAGGCGATGGGTATCAGTGGACGGCTTGACCGGGTCCGGGAACTGGCCGACCTGGCCCCGAGCCTGCCTCCTCGGGAGCGGGAGACGGCGATGAACGCCGCACTGCGGGACGCGGCCGCAGCCGTCACCAGCACTTTCACGCTTCTATTCCATCGGACGGATGTGCTAAGGCACCTGCCTGCCGAGCACCTGCCACCCGTGCTGGATCAGATACTGGAAATCCTCGATGTCTCGGATCCGCCCTACGAGCGTGAAAAGATGCTGCTCGAGCTCCTCGACTACTGGCCCGCGGAACGTCGTCGTGCGGTATCGCGGCAGATTCTCACCGAGACCAGTTCCATCGGCCGGCAGAACCTCGACCACGCGACGGTGAGGGATCTCATCGAATACACCGCCCCTCAGTATCAACTGGCCCTGGCCAGACAGGCTTTGGCAGGGGTGGCTGCCATCGAGTGGGGATACGACCAAGTCGTGGCGCTGAGAGATCTCCTCGAGAGAGTGGCGCCCGAACACCAGCGGAGCGTGGCCGAACTATCCCTGGACATCGTGGAGAGCATCACCCAACCGCCCCGCACTCGAGCGTTGATCGAAATAGCGTGCCGCCTGCCCGAGGAACAGCGGCTGACACTGCTCGACCGGACCCTCGACATGCTCGACGCCGTCACCGCCGTAGGCGTGCGCGCCCGGGCACTGGCTGAGCTGTTCGACCACCTCCCCGCCGAGCGCACGCGAGTAATTCTGGAACGGACGCTACAGGACGCACTCGCCCTCAGCGACGCGTACGAGCGCGCCGAAGCTCTCGCCCCCCTGCTCGCGCATGTCCCAAAGGAACGCGGAAACGCCCTGGCTGAGCATGCACTGGACGCGATCACCGACGAGCACACTCCAGCTCTGCCACTGATCGTTCCCTGGGCCATCGACAAACCCATGACGAGAAACCAGGACTCGGGACAACGGGCATCGACAGCGAAAGCAGGAGACCGTCGCGCCAAACGGGCTGCCAAAGGACAACGCGCCCGGATCCGCGCGGCTCTCGTGCCGTACCTCTCCCAGGGGAGGCGTCGGGCCATCCTGGAGCGGGCTCTCGAGGAGACAGACGCACTCCTCATAACGGAGGATCGCTTCAAGATGAAGCAAGAAGTAATCTCTGCGTCGTATTGGGTAAAGCTGGACAAGGCACCACCGCGAGTCGACCCATACAGATCACGGGTCCTGGAACGCCGTGCCGTACCTGAGGACATCCCCGGTCCCGTGGCAGAGGCCGCCGAGCGGCACTTGGAGACGCTCCGCAGGTTTCGTCCTTCGAAAGAGCGTGCCGAGGGACTGATCTCTCTGCTCGAACAGCTTCCCGCAAAGCGCCGGATCACGGTGGCCGAGGAGGCGTGGGAGGCGACCGCCGCCGTCGCCGACGAGCGCGAGCAGAATAGGCTGCTCGCAAGGCTGATCCGCCACGTGCCAGGCCATCTCCTGGCCCCCACGCTGGCCTTGGTCGCCACCCACAACGACCCCCGCTTTGCGTCGATGCTCGTCGAGCGGGCCGGAGAGACCATCGCGGACAGTTCACCGACGTCTTATGTCGCGTTCCTGCGCGCGGCCACACAGCGACTCTCCCGCAGCGATCACCTCTTCACCCTGCGCAGCGCCGCCCCCGTGCTCGGCCGACTCGTCGGTCCGGACGCGATACGGCACATCAGCGATTCGATCCTCGTCGTCGGCCGCTGGTGGCCATGACCGAGACGCGCACGGGCGTAGGGGGGCGGGGGCGACGGGCGGTCGGCGGTGGACTTCCTTGACGGCGCGAACAGCGCCCCCGAGGGCTGACCGGCACCGGCCGCCACTGCGGGGCAAGGGTTGCGGAGCTAGAGGGCGTCTGAAAGGCCTGTCAGCGGGCTGGTCTTGCGAGGCGATGTACCAGAAGCATGGCCATGGCGAGGTAGATGGCGTTCTCCGAGCAGACGCGCAGGTACTCGTAGTCCTTCGGCAGGCGGCGACACCGTCCCAGCCAGGCGAATGTCCGCTCTACCACCCAACGCCGCGGGACCACTGCGAACTAGGGCACTGCTGGAGGCGGTGCCCCCACCCGGGCCCAGGCGTGGAAATCGGCGCCGCGGTAGCCCTGGTCCGCCCATACGTGCCGCAGGTGCGGGAAGGCATCGGCAGCCCGGGCGCACAGCACCACGGCGCCATCGCGGTCACCCACACTGGCCGGGCTCACGTGCGTAACCAGGACGGTGCCGCGGGTGTCGACGAGCAGGTGCCGCTTGATGCCGCTGACCTTCTTGCCGCCGTCGTAGCCGTGCAGGCCACCGCGGTCACTGGCCCGGACACTCTGGCTGTCCACAACGGCGGCACTGGGAGTGGGATCCCGGCCCAGCTGCACCCGCTCGCACTCGCGCAGCTCCGTCAGCATCCGCTTCCACACGCCGTCCTTCGGCCAGCGCCGCCAGTAGTGGTAAACCGTCTGCCACGGCGGTAAGTCATGCGGCAAGAGTCTCCACGCCACAGCCGGCCCGCAGCCAATACGCCAACGCGTTGAGGAGCTCCCGCCGCGCGTGCTTCGCGGGCCGTCCACCGGACTTGACCGCCGGAACCAGCGGACAGAGGTTCTCCCACTCCGGATCAGACAGATCCGTCGAGTAACGGGTACGGCGCCGGTGAAGTCGAAGTTGTGCTGGCACCAGGCGGTGGGTGCGTCCGGTTGCTGGAGGTGGTCGCGGATGACGCGGATGATGGTCTGCCGGACTTCCCTCTCACCGGCCTTGTGCTCGGGGGCTGTCGGGTCGGGTTCGTAGGGCATGCGGAGGTAGGCGCACAGGACGTCGATGCAGACCTGGCGTTGTTCTGCCCAGTCGTCAGCGAGGCGGGCGAGGGCGTACACGCCGGTGAGGCGGACGGCGGCCTGGCCGTGGCCGAGTTGTTCGGCGGCGGTGGTGTAGCGGTCGGCGAGCTGGCTTGCGTCGGCGCGGTGTGCGTCGCCCTCGGCGAGGAGCTGTTTGCGGTAGGCGTAGAGACCGGCGAGGACGGCACCGATCAGGGTCAGTGCGGTGACGGTGGCTTTGAGGACGTCATTGATGTTGACCGGCTTGGGCGGCTTCTGGTCGGCGGCCGCCTGCGCGAAGTGGTCGTAGGCGTAGTGGTAGATGACCCAGCCGAGGGCAGCGGCGGCTATCAGCGCCACGGGTGCCACGATCCAGACGGGCCAGAGGTTCGGTGTGTAGCGGCGCCGGGGGGCCTCGCGCTTGCGCCGGAGTGATGCCGCGTCAGGAGCATGGAGCCCGGCCGCCGCCCGGGACAGCGACTTGACGAAAGACGCCGCGGGCCCCGGCCGAGCCGGAGCCCAGCCGGGGCCCGCGGCTATCCGGATCACAGCCGCAGGAACAGGTACACTGCCGCCCACACGGCCAGGCCGACGCCGAGGGCGGGGACGAGGGCGGGCGCCTGCACGGCGCCACCACGGCGAGGGCGGAGCCGAACTCGGCGACGGCGAGGGCGGTCCGGTCGGTGGGCGGCGGTGTGGGCGAGGACGGCATCGGAAGGCCTCCGGGTCAGTCGGTGCGCCCGCCGGTCGGCGAGCCGCACCGACCCTGGAGGAGCGCGGGGTTAGACGCCTCACGGCCCCAAGCCGTCAAGTGGGCGGCCGGGATGCCTGTGTAGCTTTGCTGACTGTTCGATTAGGGGCGCAAGGGGGAGTTTCAGTGGATGTGCTGCGCGTTATGGAGGCGCTGGCCGAGCAGGGGGTCACGGTCCTCATCAAGGCTGATGCCGAGCGCATGCGCGAGGGCGCGAAGCCATGGACGTTCGTCGCGAGTGGAGCCCCGTTCCAATCCGCACCTCGTCCTCGACGGACACCCAGGTAGTACGCCCTACTTCGGTGCCTGGAAGCCGCCGATCTTCTGCTCAAGCAATTCGGCCAGCCGCAGCGGGGTGCGGTCCTCGAACATCGGACCGATGAGCTGCACTCCCACCGGCAGACCCTCGGGGGACCGGCCCGCTGGTATAGCGGTGGCGGGTAGACCGGGCATAGTGGCCAGACCGGCCCAGACGAGCTGGTCGAAGTACGGATACTCGACGCCGTCGATGTCGATCCGACGTTTCATCAGGTCGGGGTTGTGGTCGTGCGGGAACGCGGGAGTGGGCGTGATGGGACACACCACGGCGTCGAACTCGGCGAAGAACTGCCGCCAGCCATGGCGGTGGAGCTCGCGAAAGCTGTTCGCCTCGATCCAGTCGCGGTGGCTGAACACCATGCCGCGCAGCCGCGCCGCATCGAGACTCTGGTCGTCTGCGCTCAGTCCGGCGGCGCGGGCCTGCAGCTGCTCGTACGCTTCGACGGGAAAACGGGCAACGGAGCCCGAAAACAGGAACTGCGTGTAGAGCACCGCGGCTTCGGTCAGATCGGGCAGCAGCGGACTGTCCCGCTCGACGCGGGCACCGCCGTCGACAAGCGCGTCGGCCACCCGGCCCACGCCCGCCCGCACAGCGGACCCGGTCGGAATGAGCGGATGCTCGTCGAGGACCAGGACCCGGAAGTCGCAGAGCCGCTCGTGGCGCGCGGGCGGCAGCGTCAGGTGGTACGCCACACCGAGCGTCAGCGGGTCCGGTCCGGCCATGACATCGAGCAGGAGCGTGAGGTCGCGAGCGGTGCGCGCCATCGGACCGACGACGGCGAGGTCGTGCTCGACCGGCAGGGCCGGCCCGGGCGGCGGGACCATGCCGCGGCTCGCCGCCAGCCCGAGTGTCGGCTTGTGCGCGTAAATGCCGCAGAAATGCGCGGGGGTGCGCAACGAACCGGCGAGGTCGGAGCCGATGGACAGCGCGCCGAATCCGGACGCCAGGGCCGCCGCCGAGCCGCCGGAGGATCCGCCCGACGTACGACGGTGGTCCCACGGGTTGTTGGTGGTGCCGTAGATCTCGTTGAAGGTCTGCACGTCCTGCAGCCCCACGGGCACATTGGTCTTGCCGAGCACCACCGCGCCCGCGGCCTTGAGCCGCGACACCTGCACCGCGTCCTCGGCCGGCACGAAGTTCCGGTGCGGCGGCATACCCCAGGTCGTGGGCAGCCCGGCGATGTCGTACGACTCCTTGACCGTCACCGGAATGCCCAGCAGGGGCCGGTCCTCACCGCGGGCACGCGCCTGGTCGGCACCGCGCGCGGCGGCCCGTGCACGGTCGAAGTCCGGCACACAGATCGCGTTGATCGCATCGTCGTCCCGCTCAATACGGGCGATCGCCTCGTCGGTCAGTTCCGCCGAGGTCACTTCACCGGCACGCAAGGCAGCCGCGAGTTCTTCGGCTGTCGGAAAATTCCACTCCATGAATCCGACCGTATCTGCCTCTGGAAGAGGTCATGAAATGCCGCTTCGCACAACGGGTTTCATGATGCTTCTCTCCGGCCGCAGACGAATCGCCCGACCATTGGCGCCGTCGTAGCTGCGGGATACCCGGCTCAAGCGGCGCCGCTCGCCCTCGATGGCACCGGCAAGGACGCCTTCGATCTGACGCTGGCACAGGAGCCGTCCTCGGCGGTCAGTGTCATGCCGACGACGTCGCCCCCCGGGTCGAGGAGGGACACACGGGCCTCGGAGATCGGGCGCCCGCCAGCAGTGGTGCGAACGGTGCCCCTGAGCGCGATCGCCCCACCGAGCCGCACCTCCGTCTCGACGGGCAGCCGACGAGCGCGCCCGGCGAGGGACCGGCGGCCCATGTGTCAGGCGGCATGGCGTACGGAGTGGCCGGACACCACCACCCACGCGATGACCAGAAGCCCGTACAACGCCACGGCCATCCAGATGAACATGTCCGAACCGGTCAGCGTCGCGAGGGTGCCGGTGGCCGTCACGCAGGCGCCGAACGGGAAGATGAAGGACCACCACGTTGGCGCGAAAGGCAGCCCGGACCGGATCGTCCGTGCGGTCAGTCCGGTGGCGAGCGTCAGCCACAGCATGGCGAAACCCCACACCACGATCCCGCCCAGGAGCGCGAACACCGTGGTGCCCCGCGCGTAGAGGGCGGGTAGCGCGCTCGGCGCCACCGCGGCCAGCGCGCCGAGCGCCGTCACTGCCTGGCTCAACGCCCCCACACCGATCCACACCGTGGGGACGACCGTTCCGGTGGGTGCCTCGTGGTGCACCAAGCGGCCGTAGATCATGGCCAGGACGAGCAGAGCCGCGATCAGCCCGAGCCCGAGCATCGCGTAGCAACCCAGCAGCATGGTGAGACGCAACTGCCCCGCCGGTGTATGGGGGACGAGCAGCGCGCCCGTCGCGGCCGACACCATCGGCGGCACCACCGGCATCAGCCATCCCCCGAACGCCGCGTCCGGCGCGAAGCGGTGCCGGGTGATCACCAGATAAGGCACCGTGCAGGCCGTGACAAGACCGAGAACGGTACCGAGCGACCACAGCACCCAGTCCACGCCAAGCGCCGCCTCAAGCCCGATCAGCCGGCGTCCGAGCAGCAGTGTCCCGGCGCCCAGGGTGAGCAGGGCCATCGGCGGCGCGCCGAAGAACTGGGCCATCACCGGATCACCGGCGTGCAAGCGCAGCGCCCGCTGCCGGAGGTAACTGACTGCCAGCAGGAACAGCAGGAGCGCGGCACCCAGCCAGACCACCAGGCCGGCAGCCCGCAGCCCGGAAAGCTCCATGGCAGGGTGCCCGCTGCGTTGGCGCCGATGCCGGTACCCATCACGGCCGCGAACCAACTGGGGCCGAGGAGCGGACGGCTCGTCCTTGTTGCCGTGGGCGCCAAAGGGTCAGCACTGGGGGGAATCGTTCATTCGCCAGCTTGGGCTTGGCCAGGCCAGTACCGGGCTGGGCATCTCGCGCTTGCATCTGGGCCAACTGCCTTGTGGGCGAGCGGGACTTGGGGCTGCCGACCGGAGGCGCAGGGCGGTCAGATCTTGGCGATGGACCTGCCTGGCATCGACTCCGCGAGTGCTGTCCGCCACTCAGGGGCACCGAAGGCGTCCGCGAAGTACTGCGTCTCATGCACCACATGCCCGTGGGCGAATTCCATGATGCTCACCGAGTAGGTGGGCACACCGTCATAGGTGATCACACACTCACTCGTCCACAGATCTCCGCCGCCAACAATCCGGAGGACGGTGAAGTGCCGACTGGCGGGGTGCGCGCCGCGTTGCGCACGAATCGTCGCGCGCCCTCGGAATCGCTCGCCTGACTGGGGGTAGTCGAGGATCGCGTCAGCGGCGTAAATGGCGTGCTCGGCTTCGGAATCCCCGCGTTCCGATACCCGCCAGTGTTCCTCAAGTGCGGCCCGGGTCCGGATATCAGGATCCATCGCTTTGCCCCTTCTGGAGACGGGCGGAGGCACCGCCCTGACGCTCGGTCCTGGCGTGGGGGTGGACCGCGGCGACCACCATGGCAGCGATCACCACCGCCCAGACCGCGGCGGCGACCCAGATTTCCCCGCGACCCAGCGTGGTCATCCATGACGTCCCGGTCGTACGCCCCAGTTCGTGGGTGGCGACCCCGTACATACCGATTGTGTGTGGCGCTTCGCGGCAGCGGCAACATCGACGACCTTTCCCAGGCGCGCAGCCTGGGCCCAGGAAGAGGGGGCGCCTCCCAGATGGATGGCCAGATGCCAGGCGGACGCGCCCTGAGGCCGGTCGAATCCCTGCACCTGGTGGTCAGGCCTCCAGGTAGTGCCTGAGTACATCCGCCTCGCGGCGGAGTCGACGTGCAGCCTCGTGCCGGCCGTAAGCGTCGTATCGATCAGCTTCGGCGGTGCGATCGTCGACCTGTGCTTGCAAGAGAGCGCGGACTTCACCGAGGGACAGAACGCGGCGTTCCGCTTCTGTGGAGCCGACCCCGGTCCGGGCGCCGACGATGTGTTCGCTCGCCGCTTGTGCAGCCCGATCGGGGGCTTCCACCGCCTCCGCGTTGTCGATGACCGCGATGGCCGAGCGCAGCACCGCGATGGCTTCGGGCTGGCGTGCCTTCATCGCGCCGACGAGATCAGTGCGAAGCGAGGAGCGCAGAACCTGCGCGTCTTCGGTCTGCTGCATGTCAGGGACTCCCGTGTATTCCTGGCACCTGCGCCGCGTGGCGGGCACCTTCTGAGCGGTAGATGTGGTTCACAACTCCGACTCCGCAAAGGTTCCGATGAGGCTGACCAGCGTCGCTGTGTCCTCAGGGCTGCCGATCGCCACGAACTTCACGGCCTGGCGCTGCTCGTCGTAGACGGTCTCGACGTGCAGGCGGGCAACGCCCCTGGGCCGGCTCGCTGCCGCGCTTGTCACCAACGTGCTCAGGCGCGTCATCGTCGCCCGGTCGAGCCCTTCGACCTGCACGATGGCCGTCACCTCGACTCGCGGTGGCACGGGCATCGAAAGGGGTGCCGCTGGAGTGCGGCCCCTGGTGAGCTCGTCAACGTCCGCGGCGGCGATCCGGTACTGCTTGCCGATCCGCACAGCCGGCAATCTGCCGTCCCGCACGTAACCGCGAACCGTGCGGACGTGGAGGCCGAGCATCTCGGCGACCTCCTCGGTTGAGTACAGCGCTGGCGCGGACATGACTCCTCAATATTCCTTAAACATCCTTGTGTCTTGGAAGGATACAACACTATACGGAAGGATAAGGAGCGTGGCGGCTGAGTGTGGGGGAGCGGTGCCGACACAAGGAGGCGGCGGACGCTGCATGGACACCCTTCTCCTGGCGGTCGAGCAGGGGCAGAATCCGCTCTCGCTCCTGGTCACTGCCGGGTAGAGGTACGACGGCCCGCCACTCCAGACGGCTGGCCGCCATCCGGGGGCGCCGCACCGGCATGAGTGGCGTTGACCGTCAGGTCACGCGATCCGCTGGTGGTCGAAGAACAATGGTGAGGGTGCCCTCCCGGCCACCACGCTGGGCGGCATAGAGGTATTGGCTCCACATGATCAAGTAGCAACGCGTGGAGGAACTGTTGACGATGGCCACGACCCTGAACGAGGTGCCGTGGCCAGGTCTTTCGCGACACGTCCCACATGCTCATCGCCCTGGGCACCGAGGCCGCGATGAAGGGCTACCGCGTCCGCTACACCCTCGCCACGAAGCTGGTCAACGAACTGGTCGAGGCCGCCGACGAGAAGCAACTGAACAAGTCCATCGCCCGCTACGGACGCGTCGACCTGCTCTGCATCGATGAACTCGGCTACATGGAACTCGACCGCCACGGCGCCGAACTCCTCTTCCAGGTCCTGACCGAACGCGAGGAGAAGAACAGCGTCGCCATCGCCTCCAACGAATCCTTCGGCGGCTGGACCAAGACCTTCACCGACCCCCGCCTCTGCGCGGCCATCGTCGACCGTCTCACCTTCAACGGCACCATCATCGAGACCG
The DNA here is from genome assembly GCF_055569295.1 of Streptomyces sp. NPDC029292. Taxonomy (NCBI): domain Bacteria; kingdom Bacillati; phylum Actinomycetota; class Actinomycetes; order Kitasatosporales; family Streptomycetaceae; genus Streptomyces; species Streptomyces sp. NPDC029292. Next base: position 14,895 of record NZ_JBVHXR010000030.1, on the reverse strand, counting down.
GCACCGACTCCTACCGACTCGCCAGCACACGAGCCCGAGCCACAGCCGAGGCCAGCTAGCTCCCGCCACGACGGTCGGCCACCTCACCAGACCTCACGGGGAGTTGGCCGGCGGCCCATCAGATCGAAGCGCGGCCCGCACCTCATCGAGGGTCGCTGGCCCGGGATCACGAACGGGCTGGCCGACGTCGGATGACCAATTGGGACGGAAACGTCCAACGAAGTCTGTGAAGTCGTGCCGCAGATATTGAGAATCGGAAGGCTTCAGCCGGATCTGCTGACGGCTGTCGGCCCACCAGATCTCGAAATCGGCAACCGTGCCTTCCGCCGGCCAGTCCTCACTCTGTTCCGGCAGCAACAGGACGTCGACGAAGCCTCCGACGCTCAAGCCGATGTCCACGAAGATCCCGATCGCACCGGGCCGAGGAACCTTCACGACGGTGCCCTCGAAAACCTGCCCGAAGCGCAGCCCCCTCCGAATCCGAGCCCATTCGGCATCTGTCACCACGAGCGCATCTTCGCACCTTCGTCCGGATCGCGAGTCTCTGGACTCGGGCGGCAGAGTCCCGTCACGGACGTCGATCGCCCCGTCCGTCTGGGCGACACAGCACTGCCGTCACTTCTCGTGAACATTCCCCGACAGGTGGATGGTCAACTGCTGCTGAAACCCATCGACAAACGCTGTCGCTGAAAGTGAACGAAGCCACATCCAGATGTTCGAGGGGTACGCCGGCACCTCACGCTCCGGGTTCCGGGCCGAAGCCCAGAAGGAACAGCCCCTCGCCCGCGGCGAACGGCTCGCTGCCATGGTCGACGGCCACGAACACCACCGGCTGCACGGCCCCGCCGCCGCCGAGGCGGCCACACGGCTGGAGCAGTTCGGCGACCGGATCCGCTTCATGGGCAAGACCCCCGACGAAGCCCAAATGCGCAAACTCATGACCCGCAACGACCCGCGGATCTACCCCGGCATGTTCGTCACCTGCAACGACAACCCCGACCGGCGCTTGTGCCGGCCACCGGCCGACGCCACAGATGCCCCGTCCCTGCCCGAGTGCAGACCCCTGGCCTGCAACAACGCCGCCTTCACCGAGGCGAACACGGCGGCTTGGCGCGACCAACTCGTCTTACTGGAAGCCCAGTTGACACGCGCCGACATCCTCATGCTCGGCCGCTACTCCTTCCAGCTCCCCGATCTGCCCGGCAGCCTGCGTCCGCTTCGCGACAAGGACGCGACCGACGAGGAGTGACAGGCATTGGCCCGCCCGGCCGGACAGGATGACCCCGGGGTATGGCCAGGAGGAGTGTCCGGCGGTGCAGCCAGCGCGCTGCCCTGCTGCCCGAGGGCAGCAGGCGTTCGCGCCGGTACTGCTCGGCGGCGCCTGTCGAGTCGGACGATGCTGCGAAGGCGGCGGTCGCCCGCGTTCCGGTAGACCGAAGCCACTCAGCACCGAAGCCACTCAGCGCAGTACGGCCGCCAGCAGGTCGGCACCCAGCGCCGTCAGATCGGGCAGCTTGAGGGTGTAATGGACGTAACGACCGTGCCGCCGGGCGGTGAGCAGGCCCGCGCGGCGCAGGACAGCGAGGTGGCGGGAAACCTCCGGGGGTGAAAGTTCCCAGGCGTGGGCCAGCTCACCGGTGGTGTGCGGGCCGCGGGCCAGGGTGCGCAGCAGCCGCAGCCGTACCGGATGTGCGAGTGCCTCCAGCCGTTGCGTGACCGTTTCCAGCGATACCAGCTCTGCTGGACTCGGCTCGGCCACGGGGTACTGCACCACCGGCTGCCACCCGCGCGCGTGGACCACCACCAGGTGCGGGTTGCCGAAGACACTGGGGATGAAGGTGACCCCGGTGCCGTGGGCGGCAGTCGCCTTGTCCTGCAGCTTGTCCACGATGATGCTGTCGCCGTCCGGTGCCAGGGTGACCGCGTCGGAGACCGATGCGAGTGCCGTCCCGCTGCCCTGGCGCTTCAGCAGGTCGTTCTTCAGGCGCAGGTCGGTGGCGAGCTGCACGGCGACGCTCGTCCAGGCGGCGTCGAAGAAGGCATCGGCGCACTGTTCGAGGGTGTGGCGCACCCGCGCCCGCACAGCGGTCGGGTCCGCGAGCAGCCGTTCCGCGAAGGCCTCTTGCAGCGGGCCGCGGGCCTGGGCCAGGTCCAGGGCCCGCTCGCGCGCAGTCGCGTCGGTGAGCGGCGACGGCGCGGCGAAGCGGACCCGGTTGCTGCCGCACGTCGTGACGAGCGCGGCGGTCACATACGTTTCGTCATCGATCCGGTCCACGTCGTCCAACTCCTCGGCGAGGGTCGGCCGAGGCCGGGCGGGGACCAGGAAGTCGGCTCGTGAGGAACGCCAGAGGAACTCAGCCTCCCGCAACCGCTCGGCCAACTCCGGCCGCAGCCCGGCCCAGACATCCCCGGCCCAGCCGGCGAGTCGCGGATGATGCCCGGGTTCGGCCAGCACGTGCAGCATCGCGGTCAGCTCGGCCAACGGGGAGGCGGCGAACCGCAGTCGCTCGGACGGCAGGCCGCTGATGTCGATCCTCAACGTCACCCCCTCATCATCACTGACCGGATGGCCGGCGACGGCGTCGGTTGACGGTGTCCGTCAACCGACGTACCCAGCCCGGGCGGCCGAACGCACCGTTGACGCCATGGCAACCACCACCAAGATCCAGCCTCGCGCACTCGTCCGTGCCTCCGGAGGCCCCCGCTATGCCGTCGCCCTGGCCGTGGACGCGCTCGGCACCGGCCTGCTGCGGCCCTTTCTGCTGCTCTACGGGGTGACGGTGCTGAGGCTGTCCGCGCCGGTCACCGGCATCGCCATGACGGTCGGCGTCGTCGTGGGTCTGCTGTGCATGCCAGCGGTCGGCCGATGGCTGGACCGGGGCGCGCGCAGCACGGTCGTGGCAGCGTCGATGCTGGTGCGGGTGCTGGGCGTGGCGCTGCTGCTGGCCACCCCGGCGGGGCACGTCTGGCTGTTCGCGACGGCGGCGCTCTTCCTCGGCATCGGCAACCAGGCATGGCCGGCCGCCCACGCAGCTCTCGTGGCCACGGTCGCCCACGGCCGGGAACGCGACACCGCTCTCGCGGCAGGCCGCGCTCTGCGCAACGCCGGCCTGGGCGCGGGCGCGCTCCTCGCCACCGCATGCCTGGCGGGCGGCACCACTGCATTGCAGGCGCTGGCAGCCGTCACCGGGCTCGCCTATCTCGCTGCGGCGACCTTGGCGTGGTCGGTCCACCTGCACGCCCATCCGGCCGCTACCCCGGCCAAGGACAGGGACGACGGGCCCGCACCCCGCATGCGCGCGCTGCTGGCCGCCAACGTGGTCTACGCCTTCTGCCTCAACGTCCCCGAAATCGCGCTCCCTCTGGTCCTGGTGACCCAGTTGCACGCATCCCCGGTGTGGTCGGCAGCCATCTTCGTGGCCAACACGGTGCTGGTGGTCACCCTGCAGGTTCCGGTCACCGTCCTGATGTCCCACTTCTCCCGGCGGACCGTGCTGGCTCTCGCCGGCGTGGTACTCGCCGCGTCCTACCTCGGCTTCCTGGTGGCCACGTCGCTGGGACACCGCTGGGGTGCCCCGGCCGTCGCCACGGTGTCCGTGGTCTGCACCATCGGCGAGATCATCTATGCCGGCAGCGCCACCGCGCTCGTCACCGCCCTCGCCCCGGCCCATGTCCTGGGACGCGCCCTCGCGCGCTTCCAGCTCTCCACGGGCTTCGGCCTCGCCGTCTCCCCCGCGGTCATCACCGCTCTCGCACCCCACGGCTCGGTCGCCCTCTGGGGCAGCGTCGCCGCTGCGACGCTTCTCTCCGCCTCCGCCGTTTCCACCGAGAAGGATCAAAGAACGCGGCTCAGCGGTTGCTGCCGCCGGGCGCGAGCAGGCTCGTGAGTTCGGCGATCGCCTCGGGGGGACGGCTTGAAGTAGCGGGGGACGCTCTCCGGCTTCTTGTGCCGGGACTTCGCCATCAGCATCAACAGCGAGGCGCCCTGTTCGCCGAGATGGGTCAGGGCGGAGTGGCGGCAATCGTGCAGGTCCCCGCCTGTGCCCGGTCCGCGCAGGGCGGTGTGCTCGTCGAGCAGGGCGCGTGCCTGGCCGTAGGAGAGCCGGGCCAGCCCGGTGTCCGGGCATACGTCGCGGGGGCTGACGACCTTGCCGGGCCCCGGGCGGCGGTGGGTGACGAACACCGGGCCGCGGGTGCGGCCCTTGAGCAGCCGCGGCAGCAGCCGGGCAGTACCGGCATGCCAGTACACGGTCTCCAGCACGTAGTCCCCACGCACCTGACCGCGGCGGCGGTTCTTCGTGCGGGCGCCCTTGGCCTTGACCAGACAGCGACGGCTGGCGAAGTCCAGGTCCTCGATGTTGACGCCGAGGATCTCCTCCGCCCGTCCGGCGGTCTCGTAGAGCATCCGCCACAGGGTCTTCTTCCGCAGGTGCACCTCCCGACGGGCGAAGAGCCGGTCGATCGCCATCTTGGAGTGCGCCGGGGTCTCGGAGTCCGGAACCGCCAGTCGCTTCGCCCAGACCGGGCAGGGCTGTTTCACGTAGCGGCCGGAGAACGTCACCGCAGGTGACGGACCAAGTTACCGCAGATATTGGGGTGTTATCCGTGGGACGACTTCAGACGGGTCCGCCCGCCGACGCTCCGTCAGCCGCCCACCAGGGCCGACTGATCCTTAGCGCCGGTTTTCGTCCGGATGTTCCTCAACCCCCCGGCACAGCACACCGAGGCGTGACGGCGCAACAGCACGCCCATGGTCACTTTTGGCGTCGATTCACCGGACGGCATGAGCCTCGTGGCCTGACCGTGCCCCGCGCTGCGGTCACGCGGATGCCGAGTTCGGCGAGCAGGCCGCGCTCCCGTTGTTCGATGGCGTCCTGGATCGGCCGGACGGCCTCGACGCCCTACCGTGAGGCGATCTTTCTGCCCTGGACTGCCGGGGCGGACGCGCGCCTGGGCCGACGGACTCTGTGACCGCGCAGTCTGGCCTGCGCCGTCAGGCGGCCTGGCGCTGGAAGGTGCGGCGATAGGCCGTGGGCGTGATGCCGATGGCGTCACGGAATCGGGCGCGCATGTTGGCGCCGCTGCCGAGGCCGCACCGGATGGCGGTCTGTTCCACCTGGAGGTCGGTGGTCTCCAGGAGTTCTCGCGCGCGGTTGATGCGGGCGGTCAGGAGCCATTGGTGGGGGCTGACGCCGGTTTCCTGGCGCCATAGGCGGGTCAGGGTGCGTGGGGAGACGCCGGCATGGTCGGCGAGGTGGGGGATGGTGAGGTCTTCTTCGAGGTGGAGCAGGGCCCATTCACGGGTGTCGGCGAGCGTGGTGGCCTGGGGGGTGGGGAGGCTCCTGTTGATGTATTGGGCCTGTCCGCCGTCGCGGTGTGGGGCGGCGACGATGTCCCTGGCGATGTCGTTCGCGACGGCTGCGCCGAGGTCTTTGCGGACCAGGTGCAGACACAGGTCGATGCCGGCCGTGACGCCCGCGGAGGTCAGGATGGTGTCGTTGTCGATGTAGAGGACGTTGCGGTCGACGCGCAGCCGGGGGTAGAGCTCTTCGAGGTCATCCGCGCTGGCCCAATGGGTGGTGACGGTGCGGCCGTCGAGCAGTCCGGCTGAGGCGACGGCGAAGGCGCCGGTGCAGATGGAAGCGATGCGTATCCCGGCGCGGCCGGCGAGCTTGAGAGCGGCCCTCACCCGTGGGTGCGGAGGGCGCCGGAAGTCTTCGAAGCCCGGGACGATGATCGTGTCCGCTTCGGCGAGCGCCTCGAGACCCGCGGTCAGCCCGAGGGTGAAACCGGCGCTCGTGGTCACGGCCTCCTCGGTGTCGCCGCACACGGTGAGCTCGTAGGGGGTGTTCGGACGGGCGTTGAAGATCTGCGTGGGGATCCCCAGATCCATGGGCAGTACGCCGTCGACCGCCAGGACCATGACCCGGTGCTTGTTCATGGCCGCAATATTACGTCCGACACTCATGTCGCAGGGAGGGCCAGGGAGCCGCCATGCCCTGACCCAGGGATGTTCCCGGGATTAATCGCCTGATCAAGCCGCTGATCGTGTGATCGGAAGGCAATGACCCACCCGCATTGTTCTGGCCCAAAAGATGCGCATGCTGGCAGATGAGCCGTGGCCTGGAAGGGAGGTTCCGGAGCAGGATCGAACGGCGAGCGCAGGGCAGCCGACTCCACACACCGGTGGAGCGGTCCGAGAGCCCCGGCCGTGGACGAGGAGCTGGCAATGACTTCGCAGAATGTGGTGGGCCGCTTCTTCGACGTGCAGGGCGGCCAGGTGTACGCCCACGTCCGCGAGGGTGACGGCCCAGCGCTGATCTTCCTGCACTACTGGGGAGGCTCACGGCGTACCTGGATCCCGGTGCTGCAGCGTCTGGATCCCGGGCAGGGCTTCGTGGCCTACGACCAGCGTGGATGGGGCAACTCCACGAGCGTGCCGGGACCTTACGACCTGGAGCAGCTCGCGGACGACGCGCAGCGGGTCGTCGACACGCTCGGGTACTCCCGCTATGTGCTGGTCGGGCATTCCATGGGCGGCAAGGTGGCCCAGATGCTGGCCGCACGCAAGCCCGCCGGTCTGAGGGGAGTCGTCCTCGTGGCGCCCGCGCCGCCCGCGCCGATCGGGGTGACCGAGCAGGTGCAGGAGACGGTTTCCCACGCCTACGACAACGAGGAGGCGGTTCTTCAGAGCATCGACGTGATGCTGACCCACGGCGGGCTGACTCCCGAGCTGCGCCGGCAGGTGGTCGAGGACAGTCTGCGCGGCGGCGACGAGGCCCGTCTCGAGTGGCCGCGCCAGGGCCTGGTCCAGGACGTGTCGGCCGGCGTCTCAGCCATCGAGGTGCCGGTGCTGGTTCTCGCGGGCAGCCACGACAAGGTCGACCCGCCGACCGTGCTCGCCGACCACCTGCTGCCGCTGATCCCGACCGCCACGCTGACCGTCCTGAAGGACACCGGCCACCTCTCGCCCCTTGAGGTGCCCGACCAGGTGGCCGCGCACATCGGCGCGTTCGTCGCCCAGCTGTAAGGACAGCACTCCAGTCGCACATCCCCCCGTGGGGCGATCGGCTGTCGCTCCACGTGCCGTGCAGCCGCCCCCCATACCCGGCACGCGTGAGCGCGCCGCCCGCCCACCGTGCCGAATCTGCCCCGGACCGGGGCCCAAATGAAGGAGACACATCATGACCACCGACGCACACCTGTCCGCCTTCGAGCAGCTCGACCTCCCCGACACGAGCCTCGCCCGGGACACATACGCCTATGCGGCACAGGCCACGCCTGCCTTCGTTCACCATCACAGCGTCCGCAGCTACGTCTTCGCCCGCGCCCATGCCCAGAACCAGGGTCTGCGCGCCGGTACCGACTACGACGACGAGCTGCTGTTCGTCAGCTGCGTCCTGCACGACATCGGACTGAGCGAGGAGGGCAACGGCGACCAGCGTTTCGAAGTCGACGGCGCCGACATCGCAGCGGCATTCCTCCGCGAGCGCGGTGTCGAGGAACGCCGTATCGCCGTCGCCTGGGACGCCATCGCTCTGCACACCTCGGACGGCATCGCCTCGCGGAAGGGCACGGAGGTGGCGCTGGCCCAGGCGGGCATCGCCACTGACATCCTCGGAGCCCAGCGTGAGACCCTTCCGCCCGGCCTCGCCGACGAAGTGCACACCCTGCTACCGCGTCAGGACCTGGCCTACGGGCTCAGCGACGCCATCATCACCCAGGCCAAGACCAAGCCCCACAAGGCGTCCCCGCTGACCTTCCCGGGCGACCTGCTGCGTCGCCACCTGCCCTACGGCGCCCATCCCAGCTGGTACGACCTGATCGCCGCGGCCGGCTGGGGCGACAAGCCGGTCGGCGTCACCGCCCGGCGCCGTGCCGAGACGCCCCAGCAGGTGGGGACCTTGTTCATGGAGTACCTGGAGGCCGGTGACATCGAGGGTTTGGTGTCGCTGTACGAGCCGGACGCCCACTTCGTCCCCACTCCCGGAACCCACCTGGTGGGCACGGACGCCATCCGCAAGGCCATGCAGCAGATGATCGACAGCGGTGCCCGCCTCAAGCTCGAACCGCGCGAGATCCGACAGGTCGACGACGTCGCCCTGGTGTCGAACAACGCCACCCTCACCGGGGTCGGACCGGAGCCGGTGGTCTCCACCACCACCGAGATCCTCCGACGCCAGCCGGACGGCGGCTGGGTTCACGTCGTGGACGACCCGTTCTTCAGCTGACCGCGTCGGGCGGCCTGGGCACGGACGCACAGGCCGCCCGCCCCTCCCAGGGCTTGGCGGGCATCTGATCAATGTTCAGGATGCTGTGAGGGATGTCCGTTGCGGGCCGACCGCGTCCCCGCCTCATCGCCCGGCGGCCCAGCCCCCCATGCCTGTTGAGGAGTCCAAGAGCCATTGGAGAGGGTGATCAGGTGGTGGAACGCCGGCCGTTGCGGTGCCCTCAGCCCTGCCCTGCCCTGCCCACGCGGACTGCGGCCCGCTCCCGCAGCTCCGCCAGAGACATGATCTCAACGCTGGCCGGTGTGCCGACCGCGGGAGCAAAGCCGATGTCCGGGATCTCGCGCGGGCCGCCGTGTCGTTTTCTCACCGTCACCAATAGTCACCACGTGCGGAACGAAGCCTGTCCGCTCCTCAGTTTGAGCCATGTCTGGCGGGTGCCACCGACCGCAGAAGCGAGCATGCGCTCCGAACTGGACAACGGAGACCGAACCCTCTCCATAAGCTGCACGCCATGCGCTGGCCGGACGAGATCCGAGACTCGTCCGAGCTGGCACCGAAGGCGGTCGAGCTCACCGACGACGAGGTCGCCGAGGCGCAGCTGCTCATCGACGGCCTGTCCCGCGACGACCTCGACGGGCCGGAGTTCGAGGACCACTACACCGACTTGGTCGGCGCGGTCATCAAGGCAAAGCGCGAAGGTCACGCGCTGGCGGAGACGCCCGAGCAGGGGGCCCCGGCGGGCCAGGTCGTTGACCTGATGGTTGCGCTCAAGGAGTCCGTGGCGAAGGCGCGGGCTGGCCGCGGCGAGGACGCCACCGTCCACGAGATGCCGAAGAAGAAGACCGCGGCCAAGAAGGCGACGAAGAAGACGACCGCCAAGAAGACCGCGGCGAAGAAGTCGACCAAGAAGGCGGCCCGGAAGCCGTGCAGCGCCTAAGGGCGGCAGATCACCCTGGCGCCATCCACACGTCGGGCCCGCCTTCGCGCCACTCGATCAGCTCGGGGTCGTCGATCGTCGTATCCGCCTCGGGTAGGTCTGCGAGGCGTAGGAGCTCGACCAGGTCCAGCAGGTGGTAGGCCGTGCCGACTGGCTCGCCGCGGATCGTCACCCGCCTGCCGCCATCCGGCTGCGGCGGGTGCACCACCACAGGCACACTCTCGGGCACGGTTCCAGTCTCTCACTCGGGCAGTCCGGATACACGTCTGCGCTGGTCACTCCAGGTACCCGAGCTCGCTGTCCGTACACGGCAGGGGAGTGCCCGTCGAGGCCGCGCTCGATGAGCCAGTCCGGGGCAGGCGGCCGTGCCTCGATACCCCGTCGCCGCTCCTCTGCCGCGATCCACCGCCGGGTGCGCTCAAGGTCTTGCTCTTGGACCCTTTTGAGGAAGAGGAGCTGATCGAGGCGGGAGGCGGAGCTATCGTTCACATGTTCGATTTTACGGCTGTACGCTGCCTCCCGTCACGCCAGGGGAGGAGGTGTCCTGTCTCACTGAAGGTTGACCGTCACCGAACTTTGACCGGCCTCGTCGCTGGTCAGCGGGCTCCGCCCACCCAGCGTGGTCAAACTTTGCTGAGACGCCGGTCAAGGTTCAGTGAGACAGGACAGCGGAGTCGTCCTGCGTGGCGCAGACGGCACGGCCCGAGGTGCTCTCCAGCTTCGACGGATGCGCCCGGGCCTGGTGACGGTCCAGCCACATCCCGAGGGCCTACACGAGCAGTCGCCAGTGCCCGTGAGGGTCCTCACTTGTGCCCTGTACGAACCTAAGGTTCCGGGACCGGACGGGCCAGGCCGAGTGCTTCCCGCATCTCGGGAACCCGGGCCAGTGACGCGTGTACAGCAGCACCATTGGCATCGTGCCCCCGACCTACCTCGGTGTACATGCCGGCAAGGTCACGCAGGTTCTGCTCGTTCCGCACGGCGCTTCGCGGTGGCCGACAATGGCCGTGCGTCGACTGGTACTGCCACCGCCGACTGCACGGTGAGATCGGGCACATCCCACCCGTCGAATACGAGACCAATCACTACCGCGCAACCACGAAACCCCAGGTCACAGTCACGACCTAGAGTCTCGATCAAACCCGGAACGGTTCACACTGAACCTTGACCGGCGTCTCAGCAAAGTTTGACCACGCTGGGTGGGCGGAGCCCGCTGACCAGCGACGAGGCCGGTCAAAGTTCGGTGAGAACGGTCAACCTTCAGTGAGACAGGACAGTGACGTGGTGTTGCTCGATTCTGGTACCACGGTCGGCCGCCTTGTCGCGAGGCTGGCGAACCGGTCCGTGCTGACCGCGGTGACCAACGGGTTGTCCGCACTGGTGGCGCTGGCCGATTCGCCGGAGGTGGAGGTGATCGTGCTCGGCGGGGGGGGCTGCGGTACCCGGTACCCGAACGAGGCGATCGTGGGCAGCGCCGCCGAGGAGCAGTTGCGGTCCATCACGCCGGGTGTGGTTTTCCTCGGCGCGGACGGGCTGGTCGCCGGGCGTGGCCTTCGTGCGGCCGTCTGCTGGAGCAGGCGCAGCTGAAACACGTGATGCTGTACGCGGCACGGACCGCGGTGGTGCTGGCCGAGCACTCCAAGCTCGGTGCCGGCCCGTTCCCCTGCTGGGCGCCGCTGAACCGGTCGTACATCCTGGTCGTGGATGAGCAGGCGGATCCGGCGACGGTGGCACCGTTCCGGGCCGATGGCATGGTGCTGCTCGCGCCGGTCACTTCCGTTCCAGCGCGGCCAGCCGCAGCTCAAGCTGGTCAACCCGGTGCCGTAGCAGGGTGACCTGGGCTTCCAGGCTGACTTCCCGTTCCGCCCTGCGCTGAATGCGCGGTGACGCGGCGGCGCGCTCGATCACCGCGTCCAGCTGGACCAGGCGCTGCGGCCCGTTCGGGCCGTCCGCCAGCCGGGACTGGATCTCGCCATTGCGGTACCAGGACCGCAGGGCCGAGCGGGAAACGCCGGTCTCGGCTTCCGCCTTGGCCAGCGTGACCCAGGGTGTCTCGTCCAGCTGCTCGAACAGCTCCAGCTCATTCTGCCAGCGCGCGAGCCGGTCCTCCCAGTCCGACGGTGTCTCCATCACACCCTCCCTTCAGCATGGTGACCCTATCAATAACAGTGTATTGACATGGTTGCGACCATGGAGCCATGCCATTTGAAAGGTTCACGGTGGAAGCCCGCAAGGTGGTCGTCACGGCTCAGGAGGAGGCGAGGCTGCTCAAGCACAACTACATCGGCACGGAGCACATCCTGTTGGGGCTGCTCGACGCGCCGGACAGCATGGCGGCGAAAGTTCTCCACCAGCTCGGGTACAACAAGGAGACGGCGCAGGTCGACATTGCCGCGGTGGTCAAGCCCGGCACGCAGGAGCTGAGCGGCCATATCCCGTTCGCGCCGCGCGCGAAGAAGACGCTGGACCTCGCCCTGCGCGAGGCGCTGCAGCTGCACCACACCTACATCGGTACGGAACACATCCTGCTCGCCCTGGTCAGGGAAGGTGAGGGTGTCGGCGCGAAGGTACTTGCCGAGCGGATCAATCCGATCAGCAAGATCCGTGCCGCGGTGCTGGCGTCATCGGAGGGATCGCAGGACGTCGCGGCCAGCCCATGGCCGGCCGGCACATCTGCCACCGAGGACACCGTGTCCGCCGCCAGCGCGCTGGCCGGTGGCGCACCGGTCGGCAGCCATCACCTGCTTGAGGCGATGCTGCGGGCGGAGAACAGCATGGCGGCCAAGGTGCTGCACGAACTCGGGGTCGACCCGGACGCGGTCGCCGCCAAGATCGACGAACTGGATCCGGAGACGACCACGGACGCGAACCCGGAGGAGGCCGCCGCGCGCAAGATGGAAATCCGGCTGGTCGACGATGAGGTGCACCTGATCCTGCGGGACCCGACAACGGTCACGATCGCCAAGAAGGTCACCGAGCTGTCCAACGGCCCGATCCAGGGCGTCGGGCCGGTGGCCGGCATGTTCGTCCCGCTCTGGCGGTCGACCAACCAGCTGCTGCTGCAGATCCAGCGTGTGCTGGAACCGGAACCCGGAGAAGAGGACGGATCCGCCGCGAGCAACGTGGCCAAGGTCGTGCGCACGGTCCTCGCGCCCCGGCTCCGCCGGTGAACCGGCTGATCAGCGGGCCGGAACCTGTCGTTGGGACAGGCGAGGACGGGGGCGTGGTGAGCGCCGATGCGCTGGCGCCATTCTCGCCGGCGACCAGGGCGTCGTTCACAGGCGCGTTCGCCGCGCCCACCGAGGCGCAGCGCGGCGCCTGGCAGGCCGTCGCCGCCGGCCAGCACGCGCTGGTAGTCGCGCCTCGCCGAGCCGGCCGAGGCCGGCCAGCTGACCACGTTCCCGGCCGAGGTGATCGGCGAGTCCGGGATCGCGTTCGGCGCCCCGCCGGTGGTGGCCCGCGCGCACCACGGGTCGATCTCCCGCGAGCAGGCAATACGGTGAATCGGAGGCAAACATGACCATCACCATCGTTGGAGCCGGCTTGGGTGGCCTGGCCCTTGCCCGTGTGCTGCACGTGAACGGCATCGACGCCGTCGTGTACGAACGGGAATCGTCGCGCGGCGCGCGCGGTCAGGGCGGCATGCTTGATCTGCACTCCGGGACCGGGCAGCGGGCGTTGCGCGAGGCCGGCCTGATCGACCAGTTCCACGCGATTGCCCGTCGTGAAGGCCAGGACCTGCGACTTCTCGAGCCGGACGGCACCCTGCTGCTGCAGGAGGATACGCCCGACGACGCCCCGCTCGAGCGACCTGAGGTCGACCGTGCCGATCTGCGCAACCTGCTGCTGGACTCTCTCCCCGAACACGCGGTGCGCTGGGGGCACGCGTTCGAATCCGCCGACAATGGCCTGCTGTACTTCGCCGACGGCAGCAGTGCGACGTACGACCTGCTGGTCGGCGCCGACGGCGCGGACTCCCGGGTCCGCGCGCTGCTCACCGACGCCCGACCAGCGCACAGCGGCCATAACGTCGTTGAGCTCGGTATTCCCGACATCGACCGCACCCACCCCGACCTCGCGGCGATGGTTGGGCGCGGCAACTACTGGGTGCTCGGCAACGGACAATCCCTGTCGGCGCAGCGGAACGGCGACGGCCGCGTACGCATCTACCTCAGCTTCTACAACAGCGCCGAGGACTGGTTCGCGACCAGTGGGATCCCGTTCGGCGACCCAGCCGTCGCCCGGGTGCGGCTGATCGACCTGTTCACCGGCTGGGACTCACGGTTCACCGCACTGATCGCAGCCTGCGACGACACAGTCCTGCCGCGGTCGATCACCACTCTCCCAGTCGGCCTGACGTGGCCGTCGACGCCAGACGTCACGCTGCTCGGCGATGCCGCGCACCTGATGCCGCCGGTGGGGCAGGGCGCCAACATGGCGCTGCTCGACGGCTCCCTGCTCGGCCTCGCGCTGGCCGCGCACCCGGACGACTTTCCCGCCGCCGTCAAAGAATACGAACGCGAGATGTTCGAACGCACCAGCGCCGCCGGTCGGCAGTCCGCGCACGTCCAGGAAATCCTGGCGTCGCCGGACGCCAGTCGGAAATTGCTCGCGTTCTTCTGACAAATCCATTAGCGATCACTAATTGGGGCTTCTCTTTTGGATCAGCGTGCGGACCACATCACCCCGTCTGACCGCCCACGTCGCCGACCACTGACGCGGCGCCGGGGGGAGCAGGCAGGGCAGGCGGCCGGTCAGCTGCGGGGGTCGCTCCCGTCGTGGTAGCCGAGTTCGAGGTAGCGGGTGCGGGTGCTCCAGGAGCCGAGGTCGGGCGTGTTGGCCAGGACGTCGTGCCAGGGCTGGGCGCCGGGAGCGGCCGCCTTGCCGGGAGCCGCCTTACCGGAAGGGTCCCCCTCGTCGTGCGCGGGCAGCGGATAGCCGGGGCGCCCGGCCCAGAGCCGCACGCCCGACCGCGCCTCGGACTCGGGGACCGGCTCCCACAAGCCCACCGAGAACATGCCGGCGAGCTGGTGCATGGCGATGAAGCTGGCCACGCCGTCCTCGGGGTCCGTGTGGTCCCGGCGCTCGGTGAGGGCGTGCCACAGGACGTACATGTTCGGTAGCCGCACCTCGGGCTGGAAGCGGTACACGAGCCGCTCCAGCCTGATCGAGCCGATGCGCGGCAGCTGTACCCGGGTGAGCGGGACGACCTCGCGCTCGCCGCCGGTCCAGGTCAGCCTCTCGTTGCGGCCCATGTAGCCGGGCTCGCTGAAGACCGTGATGTGGAGGCGTTCCCTGCGATCAGGTTGGCGGTTGTGCAGCAGGCCCGCGCCTGCGACGGCGCCGCCCACGGAGGCCAGGCCCGCCAGGAGGATTCTGGTCTTGCGGTTCATCGAGACGCGGCACCTCGCTTCTGACGGGACGGGCGCCTTCATCATGCGCCACCGACGGCCCGTTGATCTACCGTCAGGCCCGGTGCCGAGGAGGGCCTCCATGGGACCCCGCATCCCGCCGCCCGCGTCGCTGCCCGGCCCAACTCAGCCAAGCCGGTTCGGACGTTCACTACGCAGGAGGAGGTACGCGCCGGGACGCGGCTAGGTCCTGTCCGGAGGATCGTGTGACTGGCTCATGGCTAGTAGGGCTTGGTCAGGTCGGTTGTGGTGGTGCGTGTCCTGGGGGTCCGGTGTGGCGTTGAGAGTGTGTGACTCCGGACGAGATTGCTGTGGT
>NZ_JBVHXR010000029.1:14793-103823 GCF_055569295.1 Streptomyces sp. NPDC029292 | reverse complement strand
ACGCTCATCGCGTGAGGACTGGACGCAGCCGGAACCCATCACCGCCAGTGATGATCCGAGCAGCAAGCCCGGGACTTCAGTCCCGGGTAGTCGACTTACGTGCAGGCTTCGGGGCTGGCACTTGCCGCGACGCTCGGCAGTGCATTGCCGCAGGTACCGATCGGACTGCTCGCCGACCGGTTCCGGCTGCGATGGATGTCGCCGCTGGGGGTCAGCCTGGCGGGTATCGGGGCAGGCATGTCCGGACTGGCGCCCTCCTACCCGCTGGTTTTCGCCCTCCTGCTGATGGCGGGTGTCGGTATCGCGATGTTCCATCCGCCCGCGGGGCGCGATGCGCGCCGTGCGGCCGGGGGCAGTGCCACCGCGATGAGCTACTTCGCCGCGGGCGGCAGCGTGGGGTTCTTCGTCGCCCCGGCGCTGGTCACACCGGCCCTGGACAACCTCGGGATGGGCGCGACCGCGCTTTTCATCCCGCCTGCGTCCTCATGGGCTTCGTCCTGCTGCGCCACCACAACCGCACGTCCGATACGGCGGTCAAGAAGGTGCAGCGCCAGGGCAAGGACCGGCCAGGCCGGTTCGCGGCCCTGACCGCCGTCGAGATCGTGCGGTCCACCATCTCGACCGGACTGAACACCTTCGTCTCGCTGTACTGGATCCGCCACCTGGAAGCGAGCAGCGGCCTCGGTGGTCTCGCCCTGACAC
Organism: Streptomyces sp. NPDC029292; assembly: GCF_055569295.1. Taxonomy (NCBI): domain Bacteria; kingdom Bacillati; phylum Actinomycetota; class Actinomycetes; order Kitasatosporales; family Streptomycetaceae; genus Streptomyces; species Streptomyces sp. NPDC029292. The sequence goes on along the minus strand of NZ_JBVHXR010000029.1, from coordinate 103,121 downwards.
TTGAACTCGGCGGCGGTGTGGCCGGCACGCTGCTCGGCGGGCGGCTGGCAGACCGCATCGGCATGGTGCGCACCGTACAGATCGGCAACGCGGCTATGCTTCCTGCCCTGTGGCTCATGCTGATCTGCGACGACAAATACGTCGCGCTGCCACTTGCGCTGCTGGTCGGCCTGATCTCGAACATCCCGTTCGCCGTCCTCATCAAGCTCGGCCAGGACTACCTGCCCAGCCGGCCCGGGACCGCTGCTGGCGTCACTCTCGGCCTCGCGATGAGCGCCGGCGGACTGTTCATGCCGCTGCTGGGCATCATCGCAACCCACTACGGTCCCCGAGGCGCACTCGCGGTACTCGCCACCGTGCCGGTGCTCGCGATGCTGCTCTCCGCCTTCTTGCGCGAACCGGTCCAGGACGAGCCGGTGCCCGCCGAGGACACACCCCTCACCGCCCCCTGACGTTCCGATCAGACGCACACTGTTGCGCCCGGCCCCGGTGCGCGAGCAGCCGTGTACCCGACGAGCTGCGCAGCGACGACTACGCCGCGATGAACGAGAGGCTGGCCAGCTTCCTCGACCGCCTCGCCGCAGACTTCGCATCGCAATAGCACAGGCGCCGACTGGTCCCGACGGCCTTTAGCGAACCGTCGGACCCGCGATCTGCACCGGCCTATCGCCTGACTTGGCCTGGGCGCGCGCCCGCCCGCTCAGCACCGCCCGGGCCGCGTTCTGGGCATCGAGCGGGTCCGACTTGCCGCGCCGGCGGCGGTCGGTCCGGTCGGGCCGGTTCACATCGAACACTTCCACGCCCTCGGTCAGCAGGTAGCGGGACAGGGCCGCCCCGACGGGTCCGGTCCCCTCCACTCCAGCCCGCCGCACCGCGCCCAGCCCCCTGGCCCACTCCAGCAGTTCGCGGTAACCGGCCGCGGTAGCCTGGAACACCTCGGTGCCGATCACTGCCCCCACCAGGGAGAGCACAGCCGCCACATAAGTGTCCCGGTGCGTGTCCACTCCAAGGACCACCTCCCCCGTCGGCCGGCAGCGGCGGATACGCGGGGCGGGGTACGTACCGCTCATGCTCGTTCACCTTCCGACCCGACGGCTCAACGCGCAGCCGGCACCGGACCGCGCGGACGGTCAGAATCGTGATGACGCCTGGTCGGCAAGCCCCTATCGAGACACACCCGGCCGGCCCGGTACCAGCAACGCGCCGTCCCCGGCCAGCGGTCGACACAGCGTGAGCAAGATACCCCGGTCACAGATCCACAGATCTCAACAGTCAGACCCCGCCGCAGGACAGCACCCGCCAATTCTCCCCACACTCAAAGCCCGGCGGCCCAGACCCGCAGAACATGCTCAATCCCAGATCCGGAACACCCTGAAATCGACTCTGGCCGACCACAACGGACCGCGAAGGTCGACATCACGTTCAACCTCGATACCTCAGCGGCCGTAAGCGCATGCTTGGGCCGTCGGTTCGCCCTGCTTGTTCTGTGTGATCGCGGGCGGGGTGCTCACCGCCCGGGACCCGCCGAGCCGACTCGCGTCAGCGACGCCGCTGGTCGGCCCGCAGCTCGAAGTCGCCGTAGCTGTTGTCGACCGGGTTGACCGTGACGCCGGGGTCGACGATCTCGTCGATGGCGTCCAGCATGTCGGAAGACAGCGTGACGTCGGCGGCGGGCAGGAACGCCTCCAGCTGCTCCATGGTGCGCGGGCCGATGATCGCCGAGGTGACGCCGGGGTGGTTGATGACGAAGGCGACGGCCAACTCGATCAAGGTGAGACTGGCCTTCTCCGCCAGGACCGCGAGCTGCTCGACCGCGTCGAGCTTGCGCTGGTTGGCCGGGGTGCTCATGTCGAACCGGGCCTGGGGGCGCACCGCCGAAGCCGGGCCCTCGAAGGCGTTCTTGCGGTAGCGGCCGGAGAGCCAGCCGCCGGAGAGCGGGCTGTAGGTGAGGGTGCCCATGCCGTGACGGCGCACGGTGGGAAGCACGTCCTCCTCGATGCCCCGGACCAGGATCGAGTACGGCGGCTGCTCGGTCACGAAGCGTTCGAGGTGGCGCTCCCGTGAGGCCCACTGGGCCTCGACGATCTGGGAGCCGGAGTAGGACGAGGACCCTATGTAGCGGATCTTGCCCTGGTGCACGAGGTCGGAGAGGGCGCCGAGGGTCTCGGCGACGTCCGTGTCCGGGCTGGGGCGGTGGACCTGGTAGAGGTCGATGTGATCGGTGCCCAGGCGGCGCAGGGAGTTCTCGACCTCGCGGATGATCCAACGCCGCGAGCCGCCCCGCTGGTTGGGGTCGTTCTGGTCCATCGGCATGAAGAACTTCGTCGCCAGGAACACGTCGTCGCGGCGGTCCTTGAGCGCCTTGCCGACGATCTCCTCCGAGACGCCTGCGGAGTACACGTCGGCGGTGTCGACGAAGTTGATGCCCGCATCGAGGGCGTGGTGGATGATCCGGATCGAGTCGGCCTCATCCTCGTTGCCCCAGGGGCCGAACATCATCGCGCCCAGGCAGAGCGGGCTAACCTGGACGCCGGTACGGCCGAGCGGTCGGTACTGCATGAAGGTGTTCTCCTCGATCGTGTGGTGGTCAGTCGTTCGCGGCGGGAACGACGGTGCCGGTGCCGGCCCAACTGGCGAGCATGCCCAGGGCTTCTCGTTCCCGGGAGTCCGGTTCGGGGGTGTAGAAGTTGAGGCGGAGGCCCGGGTCGGCCGGCAGGTCCATCGCCTCGTAGGGCAGCGCGAGATCGCCGACCAGCGGATGGTGCAGGTTCTTGACGCCGGAGCGGTGGAACTTCACGTCGTGGCGGGCCCAGCGGCGGGCGAAGTCGTCACTTTTGGTCGTCAGCTCCCCGATCAGATCGGTCAGCGCCTTGTCGTGGGGCGCCCGGCCTGTCTCCGTGCGCAGGAAGGCGACCGCGTCGTTCGCGCCCTTTTCCCAGTCGATCCAGAATTCCTGGCTGGCAGGGTCGAGGAACATGAAGCGGGCGCTGTTGACCGGGCCGCGCCGGGCGAACAGCGGCGAGTCGAAAACGGGTGCGTACAGCGCGCGTCCCAGCGTGTTGGCGGCCAGGATGTCGAAGCGCGCGTTGCGCACGTAGGCCGGCACGTCGGTCATCGAGTCGAGCAGCCGCAGGATCGTGGGCCGCACCCGCGACGCGGTCACCGTGGGGCGCCGGCCAGACGGTGTCGCCGCGCGGGCCAGGTCGTACAGGTGGGTGCGTTCGGCCTCGTCGAGCTGCAGCGCGTGCGCGAGGGCGTCCAGCACCGAGTCCGATGCGCCGGTGAGATTCCCGCGCTCGAGCCGGATGTAGTAGTCCACGCTCATGCCCGCGAGCAGGGCGACCTCCTCGCGGCGAAGGCCGGCGACGCGGCGGTTGCCCCCGTAGACGTGCAGCCCGGCCTGCTCCGGGGTGATCCGGGCCCGCCGGGTGCTCAGAAACTCGCGTACCTCGTCGGCCAGAGCCTTCTTGTCACTGTCAGCCATGCTCAGGCCCTGGGAGCTTTCGCGGTGGCGGTGAGGGCGGACATCGGGTGGCTCCTTGTAATCGTCGTGAATTCTGTGCCGGTCTCCTCACGGTAGGTCCGCCGGCGAGCGCCTGCGAGGCACTGCCATTACCTGGAAGAGCAGTGACTCCCACCCGCGCGCCGAGGCGCGGTTCTCTGGATAAGGCCGAGGACCCGGCCGACCACGACTGGGTCCGGATCAGAGACCGACCTGAAGGAGCACCGTGCACACAGCGCCCTTGTCCGGAACCGGCGACGTCCACGCCGGGCTTGCAGCCGACCCGAACACTCAGGGAGCCGCCGAACCGCTCGGTGACCTGATGGCCACCGCCGCTCCGCATCCGCCGACACGCCAGGCAGCGCGGTCCCACAAGGCCCCGGTCCACGCGACGCTGATCCTCGCGATCATCTGCGTCAGCTATTTCATGGTCATCCTGGACAACTCGATCGTGTTCACCGGGCTGCCGCAGATCCGATCCGACATGGGCTTCTCCGAGACCGGCCTGTCCTGGATCACCGACGCCTACGTCCTGGTCTTCGGCGGACTGCTCCTCCTCGGGGCCCGAGCCGGTGACCTGTTCGGACACCGCACGGTGTTCCTGTTCTCCCTGATCGTCTTCTCCGTGACCTCGCTCCTGGTCGGAGCCGCGCAGACCCAGTGGTGGCTGATCGGCGCGCGAGCGCTGCAAGGCGTCGGAGCAGCGGTTCTGGCCCCCTCCGCCCTGTCCCTGCTCACGCGCAGCTTCCCCGAGGGCCGAGCCCGCAACCGGGCGATGGCCGCCTACAGCGCCGTCGCCGGTCTCGGTGCCGCTTTCGGCCTCGTCGTCGGAGGGCTCGTCGCCGACCTCATCTCGTGGCGGGCGGGGTTCTTCCTCAACGTCCCGATCGGCATCGTGATGATGGTGCTGGCGGTACGGTTCCTGCCCGAGACCACACGTCACAGGGGCCGCTTCGACGTTCCGGGCGCACTGCTGGCGACGCTGGGCTCGACCGCCCTGGTCCTGGGCATCGTCGATGCGGCCGACCTCGGCTGGACCGCCCCGGCCACCCTGCTACCGCTGGTGGCCGGCGCCGTGATGCTGGGCCTGTTCGTCCGGGTGGAGCGGCGGGCCACGCAGCCGATCGTGCCGCTGCGGCTGTTCGCGAACCGGGAGCGCAGCGGCGCCTACGTCACCCGGATGCTCTACATGGGCGCGATGATGGGTTTCTTCTTCTTCACCGCGCAGTTCGTGCAGAGCGTCTACCACTGGACGCCGCTGCAGGCAGGTCTCGCCTTCCTGCCGATGACGCTGATCAACTTCGTCCTCGCGGTCCAGGTGCCGCGGTTGCTGGAGCGGGTGAGCAGGCCGAGAGTGCTGCTCACCGGGGTCGCCCTGACCACGGCGGGCATGGTGTGGCTCAGCCGCCTCGACCTGTACACCCCCTACCTGACGGGAGTGGCGCTGCCGATGGTGCTCATCGGCGCCGGCCAGGGGCTGACGCTGGCCCCGTTGACCTCCAGCGGCGTCGACGGCGTCGCCCCGGCGGACGCGGGGGCCGGATCGGGCCTGGTCAACACGGTGCACCAGATCGGCAGCGCGCTGAGCCTGAGCATCCTGACCGCCATGGCCGCAACCGTCTCCACCGGCCATGCGGCCGCCGCCATCGCGGCCCGCTCCGGCGCCGCCCTGACCGGCTCGGCCGTCCTGCTCGCCCTGGCGGTACTGGCCGTCCTGACCCTCATCGTGCCCTCCCGGGCCACCCGCACCGAAAGGTTCCTGTGATGCAGACCCTCACCCTCAACAACGGCGTCCAGATGCCCGCCCTCGGACTCGGTGTCTTCCAGACCCCGCCGGACGAGACCCGCGCCGCCGTCACGGCCGCGCTCGACCTCGGCTACCGGCACATCGACACCGCCGCCGCCTACGGCAACGAACGCGAGGTCGGCCAGGCCCTCCGCGACTCCGCGGTCCCCCGCGACGACCTCTTCATCGAGACGAAGATCTGGATCAGCGACTACGGCTACGACGAGACCCTGCACGGCTTCGACAAGAGCGCCGCCAAGCTCGGCCTGGACCGGATCGACCTGCTCATCCTGCACCAGGCCCTCCCGTCGGACTTCGACAAGACCCTCGCCGCCTACCGCGCCCTGGAGAAGCTCCTGGCCGACGGCAAGGTCCGGGCCATCGGCGTCAGCAACTTCATGGTCGACCACCTGACCGCGCTGCTCGACGCCACCACCGTCGTCCCGGCCGTCAACCAGCTGGAGATCCACCCCTACTTCCAGCAGCGCGCCGTCCTCGACTTCGACGACCGGCACCACATCCTCAACCAGGCGTGGTCCCCCATCGGCGGAATCACCTTCTACCCGGGCTACGGCGAGGACCGCAGGAGTGTCCTTGAGGACCCGGTCGTCACCGGCGTCGCCGAGGCGCACGGCAAGAGCTCCGCCCAGGTGCTGCTGCGCTGGGGCATCCAGCAGGGCCGCTCGGTGATCCCCAAGTCGACGAAGCGCCACCGGATCGCGGAGAACTTCGACGTCTTCGACTTCGAGCTCACCGCGGACGAGCTGAAGGCCCTCGACGCCCTGGAGACCGGCCGCCGCGGCGGCCCCGAGCCGGAGGCCGTCACCCTCGCGGACTACGGCCGCGCCATCCCCGAAGCCTGAACCTCCCCCTGTCCACCTGAAGGAACCACCATGCCCACCACCGTCAACGCGTTCGGCGCCCACGAAGCAGGGAAGCCGCTCACCGCCCTGACCATCGAGCGCCGCGACGTCGGCCCGCACGACGTCAGGCTCGACATCCTGTACTGCGGCATTTGCCACTCCGACATCAACTTCGTCGGCGGCGGGTTCGGCCCGCTGCCGGTCAGCCCGCTCGTCCCCGGCCACGAGATCGTCGGCAGGGTCACCGAAGTCGGCTCCCAGGTCACCCGCCACCGGGTCGGCGACCTGGTCGGCATCGGCTGCATGGTCAACTCCTGCCGCGAGTGCGAGAACTGCCGGGCAGGCCAGGAGCAGTACTGCCTCAAGGGTCACACCCTCGTCTTCGGCAACCCCGACCCCGTCGAGCCCGGCGCCCACACCCAGGGCGGCTACTCCGAGGCGATCGTCGCGCCCGAGGACTTCGTCGTCCGCGTGCCCGAAACTCTCGACCCGGCCGCCGCCGCTCCCCTGCTGTGCGCCGGCATCACCGTCTACTCCCCCCTCAAGCGGTTCGGTGCCCAGTCGGGCACCAAGGTCGCCGTCGTCGGCCTCGGCGGCCTGGGCCACCTCGGCGTGAAGATGGCCAAGGCCATGGGCGCCGACGTGACCGTCCTGTCCCAGTCCGACAGCAAGCGCGGGGCCGCCGCGGCTCTCGGCGCGGACCACTACGCCGTGACCGGCGACGGCTCGGCGTTCACCGAGCAGGCGAACACCTTCGACATCATCCTCAACACCGTCAGTGCGCCGGTGTCGCTCCCCGACTACCTCGGGATGCTGCGCCTGCACGGCACCATGGTGAACGTCGGGGTGACGACGGAGCCGATGCCGATGGACGTGTTCGCCCTGTGCCAGAACGGCAGGTCCTACGTGGGGTCGCTGTTCGGCGGCATCACCGAGACGCAGGAGATGCTCGACTTCGCGGCCGAGCACGAGGTGAGCGCCGATATCGAGCTGATCGGCGCGCAGGAGATCAACACCGCCTACGAGCGGATTCTCACCTCCGACGTCCGCTACCGGTTCGTGGTCGACGGCGCGACCTTCGCGGAGCCGAAGGAGGCATGACGAGCCACCCACGAGGTCGCCGTGCGCGGGCGGTCCGCCACCCGCGCGGACGCCGTACGAGAGCGGTGGGAATCGCCCTCGTACGTGAGTGACCTGCGGCGACGGCACCCGCAGGGTGAACCGCTGCACAGGCGCGTGACCGTGACGCCCGAGTGAGACTGTCGGCATGGGCGCCCATCGCGCCCACCTCCTTGCAAGGAAATGAGTATGGCAACACAACCCCTGACCGTGCTGGTGGTCGGCGCCAGCGGCAGCATCGGACGGCTCGTCGTGGCTGAGGCGATCACTCGCGGGCACACCGTCCGGGCGCTGGTGCGTGACGTCGCGAAGGGCGCTCAAGTGCTTCCCGACGACGCCGAGCTCGTCGTCGGCGATGTCACCCGGCCCGAGACCCTGCCCGAGGCGGTGGCCGGTGTCGACGCGATCGTGCTCACCCTCGGCTCCTTCGGCACCGGCGCTTCCTCGCCGGAGACGGTGGACTACGCGGGCGTACGCAACGTCCTGGCCGCCCTGGACGGGCAGCGGCCCCGCGTGGCGCTGATGACCTCCATCGGCGTCACCGGCCGCGGCAGCGCGTACGGCCATCTGCTGGAGTGGAAGCGCCGCTCGGAGCGTCTGGTGCGGGCAAGTGGCCTCGCCTACACCATCGTGCGGCCGGGCTGGTTCGACATGAACGGACCCGACGAGCACCAGGTGGTGTTCCTCCAGGGCGACCGCCGCCGTTCCGGCGGCCCCGCCGACGGAAGTGTCGCGCGCGCCGACATCGCACGGGTCCTGGTGGCGGCCCTCACCGCTCCCGAGGCGGTCGGCCGCACCTTCGAGCTGGTGGCCGAACAGGGTGCCGCGCCCGGCGACTTGGCGCCGCTGTTCGCAGCGCTGGACCAGGACCCGCCCGGCTCCCTGGACGCGGTCCGGGACGAGGCCAACATGCCGCTCGACGGTGAGCCGCAGCGGGTCCTCGACGACCTCGACGCAATCCGGGCACACGCCCTCGCCTGACGACGGCCAGGGCCCGCCACGCGCTCGGCGGGTCCTGGCCCACACCAGACCCACACCACGCCGACCGGCCGCTCCCGCACGACGGTCCGGCCCCCCTGCCACAAGGAGGCAGCGTGCCACCGACCCCCAGCCGGTCGGACCGGGAGGACATCCTTCAGGCCCACCACGCCTACCTGGATGCCATGGTCGAAGGAGACACACAGTCACTGGACGACCTGCTCGACGACGGTTTCACCCTCACCCACATGACGGGATACGTGCAGCCCAAGGCCGAGTGGCTGGCACAGATGAGGGCCGGGCAGTTCGTCTACCACTCCATCGACGAGGTGGACACTGCGCTCGACATCGACGGCGGCACGGCGCGTCTGACCGTCCGGACCATGACCGACGCCAAGGTGTACGGAAGCCGGGCCGACTGGCGGTTGCTCCTGGCCACCGACTACGCCCGCCGCGGCGACGCCTGGATCCCCATGAGAACGGTCGCCACGACGTGGTGACCCGCAGGCAAGAGTCCGTGGGAGCGCCAACGGCCCCAAGGAGAACGCATCATGGCAGCCCTTGAGCTCGTCGTGCTGCTCGGGTGCGCCCTGCTGGTGAGCGGGGCCCTCGCCCACCGGCTCAAGGTGGCCGCCCCCGTACTGCAGCTGACCGCCGGCGTCCTGCTCGGCTTCGCGCCCGCGTTGCGCGAGACGGAGCTGCCGCCGGACGTGCTGCTGCTCGTCTTCCTGCCGGTGCTCCTGTACTGGGAGAGCGTGACGACCTCGCTGCGGGCGATCCGGCGGGATCTGCGCGGCATCGTACTGACCGGCACACTGCTGGTGGCCGTCACTGCCTGGGCCGTGGCGGCCCTCGCGCACGCGCTCGGCCTGCCGTGGGGCCCGGCCTGGGTGCTGGGCGCCGCTGTCGCACCGACCGACGCCACCGCCGTTGGCGTGGTCTCCCGGCTGTTGCCCCGGCGCAACGTCACGCTGCTACGCGCCGAGTCTCTGATCAACGACGGTACAGCGCTGGTCGTCTACAGCCTGGCGGTCGGCGTCACAGTGGGATCCGAGCACCTCAGCGCGGCCCACGTGAGCGGCCTCGTGGCCCTGTCCTACGGCGGTGGCATCGCGGCGGGCGTACTGGTCGCGTGGCTCGGCATCCGGCTCCGTCGCCTCGTGCGCAGGCTCGGCGAGACGATGCTGGACAACCTCACGATCATCCTGATCCCGTTCAGCGCGTATCTGCTGGCCGAGCAGGTCGAGGCGTCGGGTGTGCTCGCGGTGGTGGTGTGCGGGCTGATCATGAGCCAGGCCGGGCCAAGTCTGGGCAGGGCCGAGGCCCGACGCCAGACGATGGCGTTCTGGTCGCTGGCGATGTATCTGCTCAACGGCGCCCTGTTCGTCCTGGTCGGCCTTGAGGCGCAGGTGGCGGTCCGCGGCCTGACCGGCACCGCCCTGACCAAGGCGCTCCTGATGGTGGCCGCGGTCTCCTGCGCGCTGGTCGTCGTCCGGTTCCTGTTCCTGTTCGTCGCGGTGTACACGATCAGAGTGCTGGACCGGCGCCCGCAGCAACGGCAGCGCCGCATGGGCCACCGGGCCCGCGTGATCAGCGCTCTGGCCGGTTTCCGCGGGGCCGTCTCCCTGGCGCTCGCGCTGTCCGTGCCCTACGCCGTCGACTCCGGTGGACCGTTCCCCGACCGCGACACCATCGTCTTCGTCACCGCCGGCGTTGTCGTGACCACCCTCGTGGTGCAGGCGCTGGTGCTTCCGTCCGTGGAGCGCTGGGCCCAACTGCCCCGCGACACGGACGCCGAACGCGAACTCGCTCTCGCCTGGACCACGGCGTCCGAGGCCGCACTCGACGCCCTCCCCATGGTGGCGGCCGGCCTCGGTACTGATCCCGAGGTCACCGAGCGGCTGCGGGCCGAGTACGAGACCCGCCTGAACACTCTGCGGGCCGCCGAGACGGCGGGCGCCCCGGAAGCGGGAGTGCTCGTACGACACAACAAGCAGGACACCGCCCTGCGCCTGGCCCTCCTGGAACACAAACGCTCCGCCGTCATCGGCCTGCGCGACCGGCACCACATCGACGACACCGTTCTCCTGCGGGTGCAATCCCAACTGGACGCGGAAGAGTTCCGCCTGGCCCCGGCGACGGATCCGGAGTGAGGGGCACGCCGAGGTGGGACGCAGCCCTGTGACTCCCGCAACGAATGGGACAACAGCCAGTGGTCGCAGACAGCGAGCAGCACAGTCGGTGGCAAGCCGGCAAGTGTCGCCTGCCACGCGAACGTCAGAGGTTCTGCCACGGGAAGTGTCAGCGGCGGCGCCCCCGTTGCTGATTCGCCGCCGGACGACGGCCCGCGCACCGCCGCTCGCCTCATCCGCCCGCGCGGCGGTGGGCGGGCTCAGCAGGGTGTGAGGGTGTCGAGCTGGGCGGCGAGGTCGGGGTGGGTAGCGGTCAGGTGGGGGCGGGTGGCGGTCAGGGGGCCGATGAGGTCGGCGGGGTCGTCGCGGGCGAGGGCCGCATGGAGCTCGCTGAGCGGGAGGCGGGCTGCGGTGGGGAGGTCGGTGAGTGTGGTGATCTGGCCGGCGAGGCGGCGCAGGTCGGCTGCGTTGCCGCGGGCCCAGGTGGCGGTGGTGCGTTGGGCGGCGCGGGCCTGGCGGGTGGCCTGGACGCGTTGTTCGCCGGTGGTTCCGGCGGGGCCGGGGCGGCCTCGTAGGTAGCGGCGTTCGGCGGCCTGGCGGCTGGCGACGCCGAGGGGGTCGGCGAGGTCGGCCCAGCTGGCCCCCGCGTCGCGGGCGGTCTCGATCAGTCCGGTCTCCCATCCGGCGAGCTGCTCGCGCACCTGCCGCAGCAGCATCAGGGAGGCGAGGGCCTGTTCAGGTCCCGGACCGGGAGTGTGTGGGGTGTCTGGGGTCTCGTGCCCGGCTTCGCGCAGGGCGTCGTCTATGGCGTGCAGGGCCGCTGCGGCGGCGAGGAATGACGCCGGGCTGTGGGCGTCGGCGTCGGTGGAGACCGGCTGGTCGGCTGGTGTCACGGGACCTCCCTCGGGTTGTCATCACGTGGACGACATCGTGTTTGTCATCCATTGGATGACATGTTACAACGGTGTCAGTGAGGCGCATTGGCAGCAACTGCCTGAACCTGCTGGAGGTGTTTTCACGATGTTGATGCGCACTGACCCCTTCCGTGAGCTGGACCGGCTGGCGCAGCAGCTGATGGGTCCGGGCACCTGGTCGCGGCCGTCGGCGATGCCGATGGACGCCTACCGCGAGGGCGACGAGTACGTGGTGGCCTTCGACCTTCCCGGCGTCACCGCGGACGCGATCGACATCGACGTCGAGCGGAACATGCTGACCGTCAAGGCCGAGCGGCGGCCGGTGGCGAAGGCCGACGACGTGCAGATGGAGCTGTCCGAGCGGCCGCTGGGCGTCTTCTCCCGCCAGATCGTGCTCGTCGACACCCTCGACACCGAGCACATCCAGGCCGACTACGACGCGGGCGTGCTTACCCTGCGTATCCCGATCGCCGAGCGCGCCAAGCCCCGCAAGATCTCCATCGGCGTCGGATCCGGCCGCAAGGAGATCTCCGGCTGACACCGGCCGGACGGGTGCGGAGGACGGGCACCTGATCTCCCCCTCACCCCGCCCTCCGCACCCCCGTGGGCAGTCCGAAGAAGAAGAAGGGGTGGCGGCCGAGATGACCCTGCGACGCGAAGCGTTCCTCGACCACGTGACCGAACGCGGCGAATACGCCACTCCGGAGGAAGCCGAGCGCGCGGCCCGCGTAGTGCTCGCGCTGCTCGGCGCGCACTTGGTCGGCGAGGTACGCGCCCAGCTGGCGGCGTGCCTTCCGGAGGCGTTCGCCTTGATCCTTCTCAATCCGCTGCAGAGCGCCGAACCGCTGCCTCCGGAGCGGTTCGTCCGGGCGACCGCCGCGTGGATCGAAGGCGCCACCGAGCAGACTGCGGCCTGGGACGTCAGCGCCGTGCTGTCCACGGTCGCCGACGCTGCCGGCGACGACTTGCTGGGCCAGGTCCTGCTCCAGCTCCCGGCCGGCTACGACCTGCTATTCGGACGCCCCCAACCCACCTGACCAAGACCTGGGGTGGTGCCGCACACCGGCACCACGCCACCTGGCTCCACGAAAGGCATGCACCGCAGTGATCACCGACGCGCGCGCTCCGCTTGGGCACCAGCAGCCGTACGGGACGGCGTATGAGCAGATGCTGGAGAAGGTCCGCTACGAGGGTGCCTACCCCTCCCGCGAGAGGGCCGACGAAGCCGTCCGCCTGGTCCTTGCCGGGCTGGGGCGCCAGCTGACCGGCGACGAACGCGTCGACTTGGCGGCCTGCCTGCCCTTCGAGGCCGCACGCGTTCTGACCGCGCAGATCCCCGACACCCATCCACTGACCGGCTGGGCCTTCGTCAAGGACCTCGCCGCCCGCACCGGCGCCTCCCTGGCCACCGCCCGCTGGGACACCGGCTCCGTCTTCTCCGCCGTCGCCGCCTACGCCGGCCCCGACCTGATCACCCGCATTCTCCACCAGCTCCCCACCGGCTACGCCCTGCTGTTCGGCCGCGCCGAACTCAACCCCGCCGCATAAAGAAGGCCGTGTCCTGTCAACGCCGGGGAGCGTTGATGGTGGTCACGCGCGCACGGGTCATTCAAGACCGCATGGGACTCGTGCAGGTCAGCGGCCCCCGGAGCAGCGCCCGGCGCCCGGGGCCGCAGCACGTTCGGGAATCCGATCTCCTCCGGCCCCGTCGGTCGAGAGCCCTGGTCGTTCAGGCGACCGGGCCCCTGTGACCACCAACGACGCCAGCTTTCCTCGGCCTTGGGGCAATGGAACCGCGCTGATATTGATCACGACCGTCGCCGGTCCTTTGTGCTTCTAGGATGGCGAGGGTGACGGCAAAAACCAGTGACATCGAGAAGGCAGCAAATGTGTTGCGCGCCGGCGGCCTGGTGGCCCTTCCGACCGAAACCGTCTACGGTCTGGGCGCCAACGCCGAGGACCCCGCCGCCGTCGCGCGCATCTTCCAGGTCAAGGGACGTCCACCCTCCCACCCGCTGATCGTCCACATCGGCGGCGCGGAGCATCTCGACGACTGGGTCCAGGACGTGCCCGCAGCGGCGCGCCTGCTGGCCGGACACTTCTGGCCGGGGCCGCTCACGCTGGTGTTGCGGCGCGGTCCCCGTGTGCCCCTCGAAGCGACCGGTGGCCTTCAGACAGTGGCCGTCCGCGTGCCCGACCACCCCGTCGCACTCGCGCTGCTGTCGGCCTTCGACGGCGGTGTCACGGCTCCGTCCGCCAACCGCTTCGGCTCGGTCAGCCCCACGACGGCGGACCATGTCCGTGCCGAACTCGGTGATGCCGTCGACTTCGTGCTGGACGGCGGCCCCTGCGAGGTCGGCGTCGAGTCGACCATCGTCGACGCCACGGGCGATGCCCCGAGCATCCTTCGGCCAGGCGGGGTGACGCGCGAGGACCTCGAAGCGGTGCTGGGGGGCCCGCTTGCGGTCCCCTCGACCAGCCGTGTCCGGGTGCCGGGCCAGCATCCGTCGCACTACGCGCCGCGTGCGCGGGTGGTCCTCGTCGAGCCGGAGAAGGTCGTCGCCGAAGCGGAGCTCGCGCAGGAGCTCGGGCACCAGGTAGGCGTCTTTCTGCCTGCCGCCTTCACCGACGCTGCCGTGAAGGCGCACGCCGTGGTGGCGGTCCCCGGTTCGATGACCGCCTATGCGCGCGGGCTGTACGGGTTCCTGCGCGAGCTCGACCAGCGGGGGTGCGACGTCATCATCGCGTCCTTGCCGGTGGAGGAGGGGCTGGGACTGGCGATCGCCAACCGGCTCCGCCGCGCCGCGGGACCCCGGCCCACCGTGTGACCGGCACCGACACTGTGCCTTTACTGCGACCGGAGACGGGACCAGGCGGATTCGGCTGAGCGCCCACCGGTCTGGCAGACCGGGCCCAGCTCGTGCCGCCAGTCGGCGGTGACGACCGTTCCCCTCCCCGGCACACCTCGCAACCCGCGGCCCGCGCCAGCTCGGCGCGGGGGACGGTGGGCACGCGGTCGGCTCCGTGAGCCATCGGGAATGCCCTTCCACGGATGAGCAAACGGTGAACCCGCTGCGTTCCTCATCCACGTGTACGGGTCGCCCCCGGCCGCGGCACATCAGCTGAGCAGCCACGGCCGGCGCGGTCAGGACGCGGCGGGGACCGCCGCATCCAGGCCGCGCGAGGCGACAAGCTGTGCACTGCCGTCGGCCAGGCGGTAGCACAGGCCCACCACGGCAGCCTGGCCAGCAGCGACCTTCTCGGCGAGTACCCGGGAGCGGTCCAGCAACAAATCAACGGTGTGCCTTATGTGCTCGGCGAGGATCTCCTCGGGCTCAACGCGTCCGGCGGCCCGTGCTGCCAGCACGCTGGGGGTCACCCGCTCGACGACGTCCCGGATGTATCCGGCCGGTGTGATGCCGTTCTCCAGGGCATCGCACGCTGCGCCTACCGCGCCGCACGAGTCGTGACCGAGGACCACGACCAGCGGGCAGCCCAGCACGTCCACGCCGTACTCGATGCTTCCCAGCACCTCCGGCCCCATGACGTGGCCAGCGGTGCGCACCACGAACAGGTCGCCCAGGCCGCGGTCGAAGACGATCTCGGCGGCCAGCCGGGAGTCGGAGCACCCGAACAGCACGGCGAAGGGCTGCTGGGATGGTGCGATCTCGGCGCGGCGGGCGGCGTCCTGGTTCGGGTGCTCGGGGGCGCCCGTGACGAAGCGCTGGTTACCGGCCAGCAGCAGCTCGAAGGCGTCGCGGGGCGTCGGGGTCTGGATCTCGGTCATGGTCGCAGCCTAGGACCCGGCATCAGCCGTCGCACGGCCTGGTCCTGCCGGAGCTCGCCGGGGCGGGCCAGGTTGACGGCCTCGTCATCACCCCCAGGCGCCGGGCGAGGGCGGCCTCGATGCGGAACCTCAGCGCGCGGCGCTGCTGCCCCGCCCCGTACGGCCACTGGTTCACAACCTTCCGTTCGTCGTCCACACCCGCACAACGAGCGAGGCGCTGCCCGCGCTGTCGGCCGAACGAGGGCGGACCATCCAAGATCACTCGCCGTCCCCCGGCAACAGCAGGCGGTGCAGCCCGAAGGGGGCTGGTGGCCGTCGCCTGTTAACGATCCTGCTCGTGCTCGGTCACCCGGCGGGCGCTCAGCGCGGCCTGCGGCTCGACGACGACGCCGAACTCGTACAGGCGATCTCCAGGACGTCGTCGGAGGTCGCCTCGCGGGTCCGCTTGAGGGCAAGCGCGGCGGCGCCGCGGGCTACCGCGCCATGGACCAGCGCGAAGCGGCAGTCGCAGTCGCAGTCGCCGAGTGCGTCGTCGGCCTCTGCACACTGACATCTGTTCGTGCGCGGCTGGGTGGGTGTGGTCGGCGCCTCACCCGGACCGGTTCGGAGCCGGCCGTCCTCCTGCTCGCCCTCAGCGAGTGACGGTGGCGAGCGCCGCGGCGTACTGCTCGTCGGTCACCGGTTCCATCCAGGTGGTGCCGTCCCCGTCGGCGTCGCCGACGACCATGGCGATGTGGGCCATGAGGGTCGTGTCGGTGCCGCCGTGCCAGTGCTCCTCCCCGGGCGGGCACTTGACGGTCTGGCCGGCGCTGACGCGTGCGACGTCGCCGTCGCGGGTGCCGACAAGGCCGACGCCGTCTGTGATGTAGAGCGTCTGGCCGTTGGCGTGGGAGTGCCAGTTGGTGCGGGCGCCGGGGGTGAAGCGGACCAGGGCGGTCGCCAGTCGAGCCGGTTCGACAGGGGTCTCGATCATGTTGAGGTAGACGTCGCCGGTGAAGCGCTCGGCGGGGGCCTTGGCGGTCGGGGTCTGCGTGATGTGTTCCACGGAAGGTGTTCCTTGCTGTGCTGGTGCGGGAGGGGGTGTCAGGCGTCGCTCTCGTCGGCGAGCTTCTTGAGCTGGTTGATCGCGGTCATGGCGTTGGGCCAACCGGCGTAGAAGGCCAGGTGGGTGATGGCCTCGGACAGCTCTTCGACGCTCAGGCCGTTCTCCAGCGCAACGCCCAGGTGGTAGGGCAACTGCGGTGGGTGATGGCCTCGGACAGCTCTTCGACGCTCAGGCCGTTCTCCAGCGCAACGCCCAGGTGGTAGGGCAACTGCTCGCTGCGGTACAGGGCGGCCAAAACACTGACGGTCACCAGGCTGCGGTCGCGCGGTGAGAGCCCGGGACGCTCCCACACGTCACCGAAGAGCACCTCGTCGGTGACCTCGACGAGCTTGGGCGCGATCGCCTCCAGCTCCTTGGGGGCGGACTGCTTGGGCATGTCGTCACTCCTTGTTGCGTATATCGGGTCGGCGTCGCGAAGGCAGCCGCTCGCCGGCTCTGTGGTCACTGGGCGACGTAGCCGCCGTCGACGGGCAGCGCGACGCCGACCACGAAACCCGCTCCCGGGCTGCACAGCCACAGGACGGCCTGCGCGATCTCGTCGGTCGTGCCGAGACGGTTGATCGGCTGATTCGCTTCGGCCTCGGCGCGGTCGAGTTCTCCCTTGGCGATCATGTCGCTGACCATGGGAGTGTCGATGGTGCCGGGGCAGATCGCGTTGATGCGGATGCCGCGCGGGGCGTATTCCAGGGCGGCGCTGCCGGTCAGGCCGATCACGCCGTGCTTGGAGGCGTGGTACGAGGCGCGGCCGGGGATCCCGACAAGGCCGCCGAGGGACGAGCAGTTGACGATCGCTCCGCTCCCTTGGGTGCGCATGTGACGCAGCTCGTGCTTCATGCTCGCCCAGATACCGCGCAGGTTGATGGCGTGGACGCGGTCGAAAACCTCGGCCGCTTCCTCGGCGGCATCGGCGGGCGGGATCTGGACGCCGGCGTTGTTGTAGGCCATGTCCAGGCGGCCGAAGGTCTCCACCGTGCGGTCGACGGCGGCGGCCACCTGGGACTCGTCGGTGACGTCACAGATCAGGGCGAGCGCCCGGTGGCCTTCGCCGGTGAGCTGCCGTTCCGCCGCATCGAGGGCGGCTTCATCGATGTCGGCGAGGCCGACTGCGGCGCCGGCTTCGGCGAAGGCACGGGCGGTGGCCAGGCCCATGCCGGAGGAGGCTCCGGTGACGAAGGCGACCTGGCCGGTGAAGTCGTACGTGGGGTTCAAGGGAGCTTTCCCCTTTTCCGTGCGGTGCGTGTGGGCGGGGGCGGTAGGCCGAGTAGGTGTGAAGGCCGGGTCAGGTCAGGGATTCGATGGTGACGCGGTCGGCGGTGGCCAGCCGGTCGATGTCCTGGCTGTCGTCGAGATGCCCGAGGATGACCAGGCCCGGGGACACCTCACCGTCGCGGTAGAAGAGGGCCAGGTTGCGCCAGGGCGCGTAGTGAGCCAGGTCCCCCGCCCGCGGGGTGGGCGCGTCCGGCGCGCCGGAGATGTCCAGTTCCCTCGGGAGGTCGGCGACCCTCTCGGTCCGGTGGAAGTCCTCGAGGTCGAGGGAGAGCGGCAGCAGCGCGGCGAAGTCACGGGCGGCGGGGCTGTCGTTCAGGGTGGCTTGGACCGGGTGTCCGTCGAGGGTGAGCTGGATGCGCACGTCGCTGCTCCTGTCGGACGGTGTGGCGGGCTGGGTGCTGGTCGTCCGGGGGCGCCCGGAGGAGGTCGCCGGGGCGGAGAGGTCGGCGGTCTGCCCGCTGCCGGAGCAGGTGGTCAGGGCCAGCAGTCCCACGGCCGCCGCAATCGCCGGCAGGACCGGCCCAAGTCGCACGCCCGGACGGCGCGCTGGAGACATGTCCATCGCCTTTCCGTCACTCGGGCATCGGCTCGGCGTAGTGGCGAAAGCCGTCCCGCTCGGTGTGCAGGGCGTACAGGCGCTCGGCCAGTACATGGGGGCTGCTGTGCTCGGCGTCGGGCCGGATCGCGCCAGGGATGATCAGTTGCGCGGCGTGGATGTTCTCCGCGGCGAGCGCGTCGTGGAGCATGCGGGCGTAGGTGCTCTCGGCGGCGAACGCGATCGAGGTGCCGGCCCGCTCGGGGTGCGGGCGCACCGCGCTGCCGCCGTTGACGAAGAGCAGGGTGCCGCGCCCCAGGGCACGCATGCCGGGAAGGACCGCGTTCACGCAGGTCACCGGGCCCTTCACGGAGAAGGCGAGCGGGTCCTCCAGGTCGTCGACGGTGGTGTCGAGGACCGGTTTCATGAAGTCGGCGCGCGGCACCGGGCTGTACTGCAGGATCTCGACCTGCCCGAGCGCCTCGGCCACGTCCCGAAGGGCTGCGATGAGCGCTGCCGGGTCCAGGACGTCCGCGGGGAAGCCGCGGACGTCCTGGATGCCGTCGCGGCGGAGCTCATCCGTCAGATGGTGAAGGTGTTCGGCGCTGCGGGCGATAAGGGCGACACCGTGGCCGGCGGTGCCGAAGCGCCGGGCGGTGGCCAGACCGAGGCCAGGGCCGGCACCGATGAGAGCGTACGTGGTCACGCTGGGGTCCTCCTCTGGAGGGCCGGGGCCGGGCGTCCGGCCCCGGCGGGACGGGAACGTACGGGGTCAGGGCTTGAGGAGTGCCTTGATGGCACGGCGCTCGTCCATCGCCTTGTATCCCTCGGCGACCTGGTCCAGGGGCAGGGTGAGGTCGAAGACCTTGCCCGGGTCGATCCGGCCGGCCACGACACGGTCGATCAGGTCGGGCAGGTAACGGCGCACGGGGGCGGGGCCGCCACGGAGGCCGACGTGGGAGAAGAACAGTTCCTGGCCGTCGATCGCGACCTCGTGGGGGACGCCGACGAAGCCGACGTTGCCGCCGGGCCGTGCGGAGTGAAGGGCCTGCTGCATGGCCTGGGCGGTGCCTACGCACTCCAGGACGCTGTCGGCTCCGATTCCGCCGGTCAGGTCCTTGATCCGGGCGATGCCCTCGTCGCCACGCTCGGTGACGATGTCGGTGGCGCCGAACTCGCGGGCCAGCTTCTGCCGGGACTCGTGGCGGCTCATCGCGATGATCCGCTCCGCGCCCATCTCCTTGGCCGCGATGACCGCGCACAGGCCGACCGCGCCGTCGCCGACGACCACGGCGGTCGAGCCGGACTTCACCTCGGCGGCGTCGGCGGCCCACCAGCCGGTGCCCATGACGTCCGAGACGGCCAGCAGACCGGGCCACAGGTCCTCGGACGGCACCTGTTCGGTGGCGACCAGGGTGCCCTGGGCGTTGGGGATGCGGACGTAGTCGGCCTGGCAGGTACTCATGAACTCGCGGTGCAGGCAGTTGGACTGGAAGCCGTTACGGCAGTTGGCACAGGTGTTGTCCGAGGTCGCGAACGAGCCGACGACGAACTGGCCCGGCTTCACGGACGTGACCTCGGAGCCGACCTCCTCGACGAAACCGACGTACTCGTGGCCCATCGGATGGGCGTCGCCGATCGGCTCCAGGCCGCGCCAAGGCCACAGGTCGGAGCCGCACACGCAGGTGACGGCCGTACGGATGATCGCATCTGTGGGGTGGAGGATCTTCGGGTCGTCCAGCGTCTCGAAGCGGACGTCACCGGGGGCGTGGATCACTGCGCCTCGCATGAGGGGTTCCTTTGCGTACGTGAGGTCGGACCGCTGCGGCGGTCCGCGTGCGACCGGCCCCGAGACGCGAAGCATCGCGCACCAGGGTCGGGCGGCCTCCTACCCTCCGGCGGACAGCCAGGGAAGAGCACCACGTTCTCCAGGGAACCGCCCTTCATGGCGGGCAACCAGTCACCGTCGATGGGTGTACCAGCGGTGCATCCCTCCCGCGGCCCGCTGCACGTACGGTCGAAGGGTGGACAACCAGCACGAGGTCCGCGAGTTCCTCACCTCGCGGCGAGCCAAGATCACCCCCGAGCAGGCCGGACTGCCCTCAGGGACCCGGCGCCGCGTCCCCGGCCTGCGCCGCAGCGAGGTCGCAGCCCTCGCCGACATGAGCGTGGAGTACTACGCCAAGCTCGAACGCGGCAACCTCGCAGGCGTCTCCCCCGCCGTCCTCGAGTCCGTCGCCCGCGCCCTCCGGCTCGACGACGCCGAACGGTCCCACCTCCTCCATCTGGCACAGGCCGCCGACGGCTCCGACGCCCTCACCCGTCCCCGGCGCCGGCGCCCCGCCCGGCATTGGACCCCGCACCGCAGCCTGCAGTGGACGCTCGACGCGATCACGGCCGGCCCCGCGTTCGTCCGCAACGGCCGGATGGACATCCTCGCCGCCAACGCGCTCGCCCTCGCCTTCTACAGCGACGTCTACGCAAGCGCCCACAACCAGGCGAACCTCGCCCGCTTCACCTTCCTGGACGCCGTCTCCCGCCGCTTCTACCCCGACTGGGACCTCGCCGCCGACGTCACCGTCGCCATCCTGCGCACCGAGGCCGGCCGCAACCCCCACGACAAGGATCTCCACGACCTTGTCGGCGAGCTGTCCACCCGCAGCGACGAGTTCCGCACCCGCTGGGGGGCCCACAACGTCCGCCACCACGGCACCGGCACCAAGAACTTCCACCACCACGCCGTCGGCGACCTCACCCTCGCCTTCGAGGGCCTGGAGATGGCGGCCGAACCCGGCCTCACCCTGACCATCTACGCCGCTGAACCCGGCTCACCCTCCGAAGAGGGCCTGCGTCTGCTCGCCTCGTGGGCCGCGACACAGGAAGCCCTGACTCCCGCCCGCCGCCCGCAGGAGACGTGACCTCACCACGGTGCTTGGCGCCCGTTCCGGCGGGAGGATGGTCGGGCCCGTCGCCGCCGGCCAGACCAACTGGCGGCGCTGGAGACCGGTTCCCAGCTTGCCGGCGGTGTGGTCGGCGAGCTGAACGGCCAGTTGGGTCGTTCGCCGTCGAGCTCCGGTCCGACGCACCTGACGTCCCACAGCCCCTATGAGCGGGGTCCCGGCTGTGGCTGTCCGACCAGGTGGAAGACCTCCCGGGCCGCATAGCGTTTGAGACACCCCGATCTCGCGCCGGGGCTTGCCCTCCTTGGTCCGGCGCTCATAGTAGTCACGTGTGCGGGGGTCGAAGCGCAGCCGGGTCTGCACGATCCGGTGCAGGGCTGCGTTGGCCTGCCGGTCGCCGCCGCGGTTGAGCCGGCGGTACTGCCGACTGCCCGAGGAGCGCTCGACGGGGCTGACCCCGCACAGTGCGGCGAAAGACGCCTCACCGCCCAGACGCTCCGGGTTGTCCCCCATCGTGATCAGCAGGGTGACGGCCGTGTCTGGGCCGATGCCCACCACGGTCAGCAGCTGCGGGGCGTGGCGTTCCACGAGCCGGGCCAAGCGGCCTTCCAAGTCCTGGATCTGCTCGGTGAGCTGCCCGATTCGGTGGGCCAGCAGACACAGGGTAATGCGGCTGGCCTGCAGCACCGCCGCTGCTCCGTCCTCGTCGTCCTGGCTGTCGTCGGCGAGCCGTGCGCAGGTGCGGAAGAGTTCCGAATTGTTCAGCCCGGCCAGTTCTTCCCGCAGGTTCGGGTCGGCGGTCACGAGGACAGCCTTGAGCTGGTTGATCGCCTGGGTGCGGGCCTTGACCGCCGAGCCCTTGGCGAGTTTGAACATCCGCGCGATCTGAACCGGTCCGTCGCCGGACTTGGCCCGGGCGCGGGCCCGCCCGCTCAGCACCGACCGGGCCGCGTTCTGGGCATCGAGCGGGTCCGACTTCTCCCGCCGACGCCGGTCCGACCGGTCGGGCCAGTCGGGCCGGTCGGGCAGGTTCACATCGAACACTTCCACGCGCTGGGTCAGCAGGTAGCGCGACAAGGCCGCCCCGAAGGAGCCGGTCCCCTTCACCCCAGCCCGCCACACCGTGCCCAACCCTCTTGCCCACTTCAGTAGTTCGCGGTATCCGGCCGCGGTGGCCGGGAACTCGTCGGTGCCGATCACTGCCCCCACCGGGGAGAGCACGGCAGCCACATGAGCGTCCCGGTGCGTGTCCACTCCGGGTCCCGGTGCGTGTCCACTCCGAGGACCACCTCTCCCGTGGGCCGGCGTCGGCGGGCACGCGGGGTGGGCGGACGCACTGGTCATGTTCGTTCACCTTCCGACCCCATGGAGCATCGCGTGGCCGGCACCGGACCGCGCGGGCGGTCAGAACTGTGACAACGCCTGATTGGTCAGCAGGCCCCTGACTTGTTGAATCGGGCCCAGACGCGCGGTCTGCAGCCGTAGCGTCCAGGGTGTCGGTCGGCACGGGCCCGCAGTGGCCCTTGCCGCCCATGGGCTGGCTCTCCGATAGCGTGCCGCCGCCGGCCGACACCCACGCGGTGTGGCTCGACAGAGGCATGAACGTGTGCGACCGCTACTTCAAGTCAGGGTGCCCACCGCATACTTCGCCGCTTCGAGTGCAGACCGGGATGCGCGTGATCACGATCGGGATCGACCCCCACAAGTCCTCTCACACCGCCGTCGCCGTGGACGGCGCAGGCCAACTCCACAACTCTTAACGCCCGGTTGGGCATCTGTGTCCGCGGCACCGCGGTCCTGATCGAACCAGCAACATGATTGATCGCCCGCGCGCGGGCCTTGACCGCCGAGCCCTTGGCGAGCTCGACCATCCGGGCCCACTGCGACCCGCCATCGGACTTGCTCCGGGGCCGGCGCACGGCCACTCAGCACCCCACGCGCCGCCTCCTGCGCATTCACCGGGGCCGACTTCCCGAACCAGCAGCGAGCTGCACCTGGGCCAGGCACCACGCGCTTCCTCGGCGACGTGCTCGTCTACCAACGGCACCGGGACGCTGTCCACGCCCGCGTACGCCAGGTCATCGACGAAGTGCACCCCGACCTCGGACGCATTCCCTCCCGGCCGGTACGCATCGCGGCCCACAGCCTGGGCGGCGTCATCGCTGTCGACATGGCCACCGCCACCATGCCCTTGTGGACCGAGTCTCTGGTCACGTTCGGCTCCCAGGCGGCCTTCTTCCATGTCTGCCATCCCCGAGGAGGGCATGCTGACTCCCTACGGAGGCAGCATGCCCGTGCACCTGCCGGCTTCCCTGAACCGCTGGACCAATCTGTGGGAACCGATGGACGTCCTGGCCTTCGCCGCCTCCAAGGTGTTCCAACTGCACGACGGAACCGCCCCGGTAGACCTCCCCGTCAGTGGGCGCACCCAACGGACGGCACCGGGAGCTGTGGTTCCAACTCTCCGGTGCCTTCGTCCTGGCCGGCCGTCGGACGCTCCCCTCGGGTTGCCCGTCTCACGGATCGCAAACAACAGCCGACCTGACTCCGACGCAGCCGGGCTACACGCAGTACGGGACTCTTGCATGGCTGTTGGCGGTGTCGCCGCGGTGGTAGTCGACATGCATGTCGAAGAATTCTTCCGATGCCGCGGACCGCTCGTATCGGTTGACCCGGCTGCGCCGCGTGATCCGCGACTCGCCGGCCGGGCGCGGATGGAGACGGAGCAGCGATGTCGAACTGGGGCCGCGGTCCTTGGGATTCGCGGCGCTCGGATTCCTTACCCTGGTGCCCCTGCTGATCGTTGTTTCCGCCACTGACCCGGGGCATGGGCGGGGGTTCGCCCAGTGGCTGGGCGATGGGCTCGGTGTGTCGAGGGCCGCCAGGGAACACATTGAGGAGCTGTTCGCCCGGCCCGGCCAGGCGCTGCAGACCACAACCGCCTTCGGTCTCGCCGCCCTCGCCGTGTTCGGTCTGTCCTTCGGGGCGGCGGTGCAGACCGGCTACGAGAAGGTCTGGGAGCTCCCCTCGGCCCGCTGGTATGCCAGGTGGCGGCAGGTGCTCTGGCTCGCCGTACTCATCGGCTCCCTCTATCTGTCTGCCACCACCACCCTGTGGCGTCACTCCGCGGCTGGACAACTGGTCGCAATGCTGAGCACCGTCCTGTTCTTCTGGTGGTCGCAACGGATACTGCTCGGCGGGCGGATCGCGTGGAGCGCCCTGCTGCCCGGCGCGGTAGCCACTGCCCTCGGGCTGCTCGGTCTGCGGGTCTTCTCCCGTCTCCTCTTCTCGCCGCTGATCGCATCCAGCGCCGTCACCTACGGCCCCTCCGTCCTGGTCATCCAGTCCTGGCTCGTCGGCGTGGGCGTCGTCGTCTTCGGCGGCGCCCTGGTCGGCCGTCTGCTGCACGAGGAACTCCCGCACATGACCCATGCCTTGAAACAGCGGACTCGCAGACAACCCTGATGCCGGGCAAACTGCGCCGGGCCCCGGCCCGCACTGATCCACGGCACTCGAGCAAATCGGCCGGGCACGGTCGAGGAGAGTGCCCGTACACCGCGTGCGGAGACGACGCTGAGGTGGGCGGACCACAGCTGTCACGAGCTGCGTACGGAGTTGAGGGTCATCCAGACCGTGACAATGTTCAGGCCGTGGTGAGGCGGGGCGGGTCACTCTGGCGCCGGCAGGTACACGGTGAGTGCCCGCGGGGACTTGTCGAGAATGAGTGTGTCGGCAGCCGGGCTGACCTCCCCGTCGCGGGTGTAGTCCCCAGTCTTTCCCACGCCGTCGATACGCAGCCGAGTCGCGGTGGCGGCCTGGTAGACGCGGGAGCGGGCGAGGGTTCCGGTGAGGAACGCGGTGATGAGCCGGGTGCGGGCAAAGGGGTGCCTTCCGTCGACGATGCGGATGTCGAGCAGGCCGTCGTCGAGGCTGCGGCGGTAGGAGGGGGCGAAACCGGCGGGTTCGTAGTGGCTGTTGCCGGCGAAGAGCAGCCACAGTCGGCGGCGTCGCCCATCGATGGTGACCTCGCTGGATGTGCCGTCTGCGAGGACGCGCAGGAGGCCCACGCAGAGTGCGGGCCACTTGCCGAGACGTGTCTCGCGGGCTTCGCGGGCCCGGACGAGTTCGGGGTAGACGCCGATGCTGAAGGTGTTGAGGAAGTACGTGCCGGGGCCGTCGCCGGTGACCCGGCCGAGGTCGACGGCTCCGCCGCAGCCCGCCTCCACGGCATCCGCCGTGGACTTGAGCGTCGGCAGCCCGAGGTCGGTGGCGAAGTGGTTGAGCGTGCCGCCGGGGAACACGGCGAGCGGCAGTCCGCTCTCGGAGGCCAGGACCGCCGCCGCGTTGACCGTCCCGTCGCCGCCGACCACACCGAGCGCACCACCCTCCTGGGCGAGCACGTCCTTGGCGGCTCGCCCAAGCACCAGATGAAGATCGACGCTACTCGCACAGACCCGAATCTCCGCCTGTGGCAAGAGAGTTCGCAGTTCGACCTCCGTCGGGGTGTCGCCGCCCGCGCCATTGTTGACAACCGCGATCAGCCCGCGCCCTGCGGGGAGCGCGGGGACGGGGACGTTCGGCCGTGCGGAGTCGGCGGGCTGGTCCACATGCAGCGGCCACCAACGACAGGTGGCCACCGCCACGCCGACTCCGACCGCGACCCCCTCGAGAACGGCGCTTGGAGAGCGGGTGCCGGTACGGGCGGCAGTGGCTGCCGCGGCGAGGGGAGCGAGGGCGGTCCCCAGCCAGGGCGACTCCAGCATCGCGGCGGTCACGAAAGCGGCGGCGGAGGCCGTGTGCCCACAGGGCAGCGCCCCCGCGACGTACTGCCCGGAAGCCCGTCGGCTTGAAGCGGACTTGGCGGCGATGGCGGCGGCTGCCGAAGCCAGGGCCAGCGAGCCGGTGCCGCGCAGGGCGGCACGGCGTGCGCCGCGGTTGCCGGACAGACCCATGCCGGCTGCACCGGCCAGCCACGGCAGCCAGGGGTGGGCCGAGATGACATGTTCGACGAGCCGTGTGCCGGGTACGCGGAGGTCTGCCATGCCGGTCGGCTACCCGCCACGGTGACGAACACGCGGTCGGCCGCCCGCCGGCTTCAGTCGGGGAAGCGTTGCTGAGCACCCTCATCCAGCTGTCATGCGGATGCCGTACGAGACATCCGCCGGGTCATTCCGTTTGGCACCTTGGGCCACGGCTACCCGGCCGTGCACAGCCCGAAGTGCGGGCTCAGCCACCGGAAGGCACGCCATGTCCACCGGTTTCCTCATCGCCCTGCTCGTGGTGGTGGTCCTCATCGCTGGTCTGCTCGCCGTCAAGTTCCTCGTGGGCGAGAGCGCGAGCGGCCTGCGCCGTCGCTTCGGCCCGGTGTACGAGCGGACCGTGGCCCGGCACGACGGTGACACCAAAGCGGCCAAGAAGGACCTCGACGGCCGGCTCCACCGCCATGGCGGCCTGACGATGGCCGAGGCCGACGGGCTGAGGAAGGCTTCGTGATGTCAGCTCGAGCACACGGGCGGGGCCGGACCAAGGCGTTCTCAGTTCGCCGCACCGCAGAGCACAAGACGCTCTCCGCTGCGGGGCGGGCGGGTTTTGCCGCGCGCGGCGTGGTGTACGTCCTCATCGGCGCCCTCGCCATCCAGATGGCCCTCGGCAGCGGCGGGAAGTCGGCGGACCGGCAGGGCGCGCTGGCGAAGATCGCGGAGCAGCCATTCGGGAAGATCATGCTGTGGGTGCTGGTCGTGGGCTTTGGCTCCATGGCCTTGTGGCGAGCCTCCCGAGCAGTCCTGACCAGGGGACCCGACCGGAAGACTCCCTCGCGGCTCCTCGACGGTGGCCGGGCACTGTTCTATGGCTTCATCTGCTGGGCCACCGCCACATACGCAGCGGGAGGCGGCCAGGGCTCCAGCGGCAACGTGAAGTCGAAGGACTGGACAGCCTCCGTGCTGGAACTGGCCTACGGCCAGTTCCTGGTCGCTGCAGGGGGATGCCTCCTGATCGGCATCGGCGCGGTGCTCGCGACACGGGCGGCCATGCGCAAGTTCCTGCGACAGCTCGACACCACCGCCATGACCCCCCGCACGAAACAGATCGTCACCGGCCTCGGCGTCGGCGGTGGAGTGGCACGCGGCATCGTGTTCGCCGTAGCCGGCATCTTCATTTTGATCGCTGCCATCCAGTTCGACGCCGACGAGGCAAAAGGCGTAGACGCCACGCTCCGCAGCTTCACCCAGACCCCGATCGGCCCGTGGCTGCTCGTCGCCGTCGCGATCGGGCTGATCCTCTTCGGCGTCTTCTCCTTCGCCTCGGCGCGCTGGCGCCGCCTGTGAGCACCAGGCTGACCGGGGGCACTCGCCGTTTCATGCCGGTGAGACGGGTGCTCGAACGGCGGGAAACGTGATCGAGCACGGTAGAGGGACCGGGCGTGACCAGCCGGGTCGGCGCACGCCGATCGAGTAGGGCTCCGTTAAGTTGCTGTGGCTCTTGGGCTCTGGCTGGTGGGGGATGTTCTGGGCAGGGGGCGGTGGCAGGTGGTGCAGGTGCCGGTCCAGCAGTTCAGCAGGTCTTGGATAGTGTCGAGGATCTGGTAGAGGGTGAGTCCGCTGTATCAGCTTTTGGGGCCAGGCGCTGTTCGGTGAGGAAGGCGTGGGCGGCGGTGACCAGGGTGACGTGGTGATGCCAGCCGGTCCAGGAGCGTCCCTCGAAGTGGTCGAGGCCGAGGCCGTGCTTGAGTTCGCGGTAGTCGTGTTCGATGCGCCATCGGATCTTGGCGAGGCGGACCAGTTCAGTCGGCGGGGTGTCGGCGGGCAGGTTGGACAGCCAGTAGCCGGTGGGTGCTTGGGCACCTTCGGGCCACTCGACCAGCAGCGTGACCTCGGGCAGGACACCGTCCCAGAAGCCCTCCTGCGTGGCGGCGGCCTGGGCCAGGCGGCGGGCTCGAATTCCGGCCGGCCGCACCCGCAGCGCCAGGAAGTGCTAGCGCATCGGGCCGCGGGAGCCTTCCCGCCAGGTCACCTCGGTGAAGGCCTGCCGCCCATGGCCGGCCGCGAGCGCGGCGACCGGGGACGGCTTGTTCCGGTAGCGGGGCTGGGGCTTGCGGCCGTTGCCGGACCACGCCGGGGTAGTGGGCTGTGCGTCGTGCGGGTGGACCGTCACGTCCGAACGGACCGCCACGACATAGCCGATGCCCCGGCCGTCCAGGCCGTCGCGGAAGTCGGCGTTCTGCCCGTAGCCTGCGTCGGCCACCACCACCGGCGGCACCAGACCCCACCCGGCCAACTCGTCGAGGGTGTCCAGGTCCAGGCGCCACTTCTCCCGGTGCCGGATCTCGTCAGGGACCCCCGTCTTGCGTCGGCGGACCGGATCGTCCGCCCACTCCTGGGGCACGAACAGGCGCCACTGCAGCGGACAGGACGCGGTGTCGGAGACCGCGTGCACGCTCACCGCGACCTGGCAGTTCGCCTGCTTGCCCAGCGCCCCGCAGTACTGGTGCGCGACCGCCACCGACATCTTCCCGTCCTTGGGGAACGACACATCATCGACCGCCCAGGCATCCGGGCCGACCTGGGGCACCATCCGCTCCGCAATCCGCCGCCGCACCGGCACCGGATCCCAGGTCGACTGGTTCACGAACTGCTGCAGATTCTGCTCATTGCCGTCCGGCAGCCGCTCCGCCATCGGCTGGATCGACTTACGCCGCCCGTCCAGCATCAGCCCCCGCAGATAGCAGTCACCCTTCGCCCGCTGATCCTTACGCGGCACCGACGCGAACACATCAGCCACGAATAACCCCAACTTCGCCCGAGCACAGTTCACTTCATATGCATCCACACACCCAACATGCCCCCAAACAGGACCGCGACACAGACCTAACGGAGCCCTACTAGACGACTGGGACGAGCGCGCCCGAGCCTGCGTGGCGCGGCTGCGGATGCTCGCGGGCACCGACCCCGGCGCCCCCGACCTGACCGACCTGGTCGGTGAACTCGTACCGAAAAGCGAGCTGTTCGCGTCACTGTGGGAACGCTACGACATCAAGCCGCACGCCCCGGGCGTGCGGCTCTTCCACCATCCCGAGGTCGGCGACCTTCACCTGGTCCACGAGTCGATGCCGCTGGACCACAGCCCGAAGCTCCGCTTCGTCATCTTCTTCGCCGAACCCGACAGCCCCGATCAGGACAAGGTGGCCCTCCTCGACGAGGGCCGCCCCCGGCGCCCGCGCCCGGACGGCGAGAGGGCTGACGGCCCCCGGCTGACGGCGTGACGCGACCGCCCGCCTCGCGACGGTGTGGGGAGGCAGTGTTGGCGAGCCGACAGCGGACGAGTGGGGCCGGTGCGCGGGCTGCGGGCGGCGGCCTGCTCGTCGGCCTGGGCGCGTGCGGCCGGAGAACGGCGCAGGCCTTCGCTGCGACCGCATCGCCGCGAAGGCCTTGGTCCATATGTGTTGTCAGATGAGGGAGACGGCGACCAGCGCGACGGTGGAGCCGCCGAAGACCACGGTGTTGCGCAGGTAGGTCTGGGCGCGCACCCAGTGAGGGAAGGCGCCCTCGGCGGCCTGGAGGAAAGGTTCGACTTCGACGCGGGCCAGCTCCGGGTCGCCCTTGCGGCGGAAGGCTGCCTCCACGGACTTCGCCGCGGTGAGGTTGCTGTGGACGATCACCGCGTTCATCAGCAACACCAGCGAGGAGAATAGCCAGGTCAGCAGCTGGGCGAGGTCGGCGCCCGCGAAGTTCACGGCGGCGGTGGCGGTCATCACGGCGGCCACGACCACCGGAGCCGCGGTCTCGTGACCGCCGGCGTCGAACCGGAGCTTGTTCTCCTCCAGCACCTCCGGGCGGACGTTCTGGCGGCGGAGCTCGGCCACTGCGGCGGCCTTCGCGGCGGGGCCGAAGCGGTGGCGGACCAGCGGGATGCTGATGAAGGCGGCGGCGACGAGCAGCTGCATGACGGCGGCGAGGGTGTTCACGGGGGCTCTCCTTGGACTTGCACTTAGTTCAACTGACTGCCCGAGAAGACAGTAAGCCCAGCCTTGAACGGTGTGCAAGTGCCTTCTTGAACTTTGTGCAAGTGCTGCGTACCGTGAGGCCATGGCACGCGACACCCTCACCCGCGACCAGATCGTCCGCACCGCCGTCGAGCTCCTGGACGCCGAGGGCCTCGAGGGGTGTGCGGCGGAAGGCCCGGCGTACGAGGGGCGCGGAGGGAGCGTCCGCGGCTGCCGTCACAGGCTCAGCAGCAGGTCCCGGACCGCGGCGGGCTGGGACAGGAACGGGTGGTGGCCGGCGTCGAGTTCGACGACACTGCCGGCCCGGCGGGCGAACTCGCGCTGAAGGCGCGGCGGGGTGCCCCGGTCCTGGGCGCAGATGAGGTACGTCGAGGGCACCTGCTGCCAGGCTGCCGCCCCGACCGGCTGCCCGGTCACCTGCACGCTCTGCCGGGCGAGGTGGTCCGCCGCCTGCGCCTGGACCTCGGGGTCGCAGTCCTGCAGGAACGTGTCCACGAGCAGCTCGGGGCGAACCCCGAAGGTGCCGGCGTCAGGGTCGACGTCGAGGAACGGGGCGGGGCTGGCGTCCCCGAACTCCGACAGGCTCTGCCCGACCTCGGGCAGGTAGCTGGAGACCATCACCAGGTGGCGTACCGACCCGACGCCCGCGGCGGCTTCCGCGGTGATGATGCCGCCGTAGCTGTGGGCGACCACGATGGTCGGCTCGTCGTC
The DNA here is from genome assembly GCF_055569295.1 of Streptomyces sp. NPDC029292. NCBI lineage: Bacteria > Bacillati > Actinomycetota > Actinomycetes > Kitasatosporales > Streptomycetaceae > Streptomyces > Streptomyces sp. NPDC029292. Next base: position 72,519 of record NZ_JBVHXR010000029.1, on the reverse strand, counting down.
GTCCTGCAGCACCTGCCGCACCGCCGCGACGTCCTCGGGCAGCCCCGGACCGCCGGCGCCTCCGGGCAGGCCCGCCTCGCCGCAGCTCGGCAGCGCCGGGGCCACGCTCAGCACCCCTCGCTCCTGCAGCAGTTCGGCGGTGCGATGCCACCACCACGACCCGTCCCGCACGCACGCCCCATGCACGAACACGACCCTCATCGCTACCTCCACGTCTGCCTTGACTGCCTTTCGATCAACGGTAGACGTAGCCGCTGTTACGGGAAAAGATGTCGACATGGGCAGACGACCGCAGCCAGACATCAAGAACAGGCTGCTCGAGGCCTGCGCCGATTACGCCCTCGCGCACGGCCTCCCCGACCGGCTCGAGCCGCTTGCCACCGCCACCGGCACCTCGGCCCGAATGCTGATCTATCACTTTGGCACCCGCGACGCTCTGTTGCGGGCCGTCCTCGGGCACGCGCGCCAACGCCAGCTCGACACATTCGGCGACCTCCTGCGGGTGCGACCCGACGAGCCCTACACCGCCACCCTGGATCGCGCCTGGACCTCGATCACCGGCTTGGACGGGCGGCCGTACCTGCAGATGTTCGGTCAGCTGCGCGAGAGCGCAGTGCAACAGTTGTGGCCCGACTTTCGGCGCACCGCCACGACCGACTGGCTCGCGCCGCTCGAGGACGGCCTGCGCAGCATCGGCCGGCCGGAGCTGGCCACGCTCGTCCTCGCCGTCATCCGTGGTCTCCTCATGGACCTCGACGCCACCGCTGACACCACCCGCACCGACCGGGCCTTCCACGACTTCCTCGCCGCAGTCGAGCACCTGTCCAGCGGCGACCGCTCAACCGCCTACCGTTCCCAGGAACTCGCCAGCAGCAACACGACCAGCACCGACACTGCGTCGGGCACGTAGGGCTGCGTCGCCTACCGATCGCCTGAGGTCACAGACTCGACGCGTGACGTGCAATCAGGGGGCAGGGCGCTCTCGCAGCGAGTTCCTTGACAGCTCCACTCCACAACCGGAGGCCTTCGTCATCGCGCAGGTTCAGACCGTGAGCGTAGTGATCTCCTCAAGGCGGTCGTGCGTATCGGTAGGCGGAAACGTGACGGCCGCTGCGGCCTGAGCAAGAGTCGGCAGGTGCGGGGCCGCGGACTACCAGGACAGACTCGTCGCCACTCCGCTCCGTCGGAAGGCCTCGGCAGCCGTCCGGTGTCCGTACCGGGCGGCAGAGATCGCGAGGGCATGGGTTCCATCCAGCAGGGCCTGCCGCTCTCCCAGGCGGTTGTCCTGCTGGATCAGGTCGTTGACGCTCCGTCGTCCCGCCGCCAGGTCGGCGAGCAGACGTCGCCGGAAGGCTGCTGCCTGCCGGTCGGTGACTCCCAGCGGCTGGGAGAGGAGCGAGCCCGCCGTGTAGCGGCGCTTGAGCTCCGCGTCCAGCACGTGGACCGCATCAAGGTGAACCTGCAGCCGCTCCAGGGACTTCCGGCCCCGGGGCAGCGGATCAGGCCCCAGGGCCTGCCAGGCGGCGTAGCACGAGAGCATCAGCGCGGCCTCCCGGCTGCGCTCGCCAATCAGCCACGACAAGGGCCGTCCCGCAGCGACGCGGCGCAGCTCGATACGCCGTTTGCAGCGCTTCTCGCGCGTCTGCCGGCACTCTTCGCACTCCTGGCCGCCAGTGGTCAGGCAGGTGAGGGCTAGCACCTATCCGCGCGGCCGGAGGCTGGTGAAGCGGGCGAAGCATCATCCGGTGGGGCGATGACGGGACCGGCCCTGTGCCGGGAAGCAAGCGGTCGTGGAGCTCCCAGTGGTGGGGCCGCGGTATCGGGCACCATTTCATGGCTGCTCTGCGTTCCCGGCTCCCGTACGGTGTCCAGGCTGCGGCCCTGCCTGAGAGGGCAGGGGAAGGGGCCGGGCAGGTGCGTCGGAGGTGTAGGCGTCGGCGTCGAATTGGCTCAGCCGGCGCACGAGTCGCCCGGTGGACCACGGCCAGGCGAAGGTGTTCCGCCCGGTGGAAGCGAAGTAGTAGCTGGTGCAGCCGCCCGCGTTGTAGACCGTGGTCGCGAGCGCGTCCTGGACGGCGGTGTTGTGCGCGGCCTGTACGGCCGACCGGACGTCCAGGGCACAGTGGCCGCCCTGGTCGAGGTGGGCCAGGGCGGCAATGAGGTACGTCAGCTGGGCTTCCAGGACCGTGATCGCGGAGGTGGAGCCGCCGAGCAGATTGGGTCCCAGAAGCAGGAAGAGGTTGGGGAAGCCGCTCACGGTGGTTCCCATGTACGCCTGCGGCTCACCGCCCCATGCTTCGTCGAGCGTCCGGCCGTTCGTGCCGTACAGACTCTTGGCCAGCGGCAGCTCACCGACGCGGAAGCCCGTGGCCTCGATGAGCACGTCGGTATCGACGGTGGTGCCGTCGGCGCCGACGACCTCGTTGCCGCGTACGGCGGTCACCGCGGTGGGATGCAGGCGGACGTGCGGCTGAGACAGGGCCCGGTAGAAGGTACTGGACGTCAGAAGGCGCTTGCAGCCCAACCGGTAATCCGGTGTCAGTTGCCGGCGTAGCTGCCGGTCGCGGACCGCGAGCCGCAGATGTGCGCGGGCGCCCGCCTCAAGGAGGCGGGCGCCCTGAGGGTGGCGGAAGGCGTAGCCAAAGCCCTCCTGCAGGGCGTACTGCCCGGCGCGCAGGGCGCCGCGCCCACCGGGCACGCGGTCCAAAAGCCGGTTGAACGCCGCGGGTAGCAGCAGATCGGGCTTGGGCAGCACCCACTGGGCGGTGCGCTGGAAGAGGCCCACGGCCGCAGCCTGGGCTTCGATGGCCGGGACGACCTGGATGGCGGAGGCGCCGCTCCCCACCACGGTCACCCGCCGCCCGGCCAAGTCGACGCTGTGGTCCCACCGGGCGGTATGGAACACGGGACCGTTGAAGTCCTCGATCCCGGGGACCTCCAGGCGGCGCGGGACGTGCCACGGGCCGGTGGCCAGGACCAATACCGCCGCGCTGTAGGGCCCGTCGCTGGTCTCCAGCAGCCAACGGCCGGCCGCCCCGTCCCACCGGGCCCCCAGCACCTGAACACCGCAGCGCAGCATGTCACCAAGCCGGTACCGCTCGGCCGTCGCCCGCAGATAAGCAAGGATTTCCCGCTGCCCGGCGAAGACTCTGCTCCAGGCGGCATCCTGGGTGAAGGAGTAGCTGTAGAGCGTCGAGGGCACATCACAGGCGCAGCCGGGGTAGGTGTTCTCCCTCCAGGTGCCGCCGAGTTGCGTCGCCTTCTCCAGAACAAGCACATCGCTAAACCCTGCCTCGCGAAGGCGGACGGCGGCGCCGATCCCGGAGAACCCCGCTCCGACGACCACGGCCCGCAGGTCCCTGTCAGTCCGCGCCCTCTGAGCCGGGATCACAGCAACGCTCCGGTCGGGCGGCGGGCGCAGAGACCACGGCCGGCGCGCAGCTCTCGCGGAGCCGTTCGGCGGACGGATCCCGAAGGGAACCCGGCTTCGCGGGCTGCCATGGGCGCCCGTCGTACGGTCCCTGCCACAGCCTGCCCACCTGGAACGTACGGCCATGCCGAGGTGTGTGGGTCTGGCTCGGTCACAGCAGCCAATGGCAGACCTGCCTGCATCAGTACCTTCTTTCCCTTGCTCCGGGTAGGTGCCGCCGGTCGGCGGGTCACCCGGACACATCCACGACGTCAATCAGCCCGGCGCGTGGTCGTCCGTGCGGCGTCGTCCGCATCCACGCCACTTCGGCCGAGTCCGGCGTGAGCGCCTCGTGCATGCAGTTCACGGGAAGTGATCGGGTACGCGAAACGGGGACCACAGAGCGTTCCACTGATCGCCACGCACTGCATGATCCCGAAATGCTCACGCCGGCAGCGCACGTAACGCCGGCACCGGATGACGGTGAAGAAACCTCACATGCTGGGGATTTGTTCAGTCCCGGCCGTCGAGAGCATCACTCGAACGAAGCACGAGGCAGGCGCAGGGCAGCCCCGCCGTACAGTGCGGCTGTCGGAATCGATCTGGGTCTGCTGCCACGGGTGCAGTGCCACATTGAGGCTGATCCTTTGGAGTGGACACCCTGACAATGGATCTTGATGGTCCAGGGAGGGATGTCCAGGTGGAAAGCAAGTCTCCGTATCCGCAGGAGTTCAGGAAGGACGCGGTCGCGTTCTACCGCGCCGCGGGCCTCAAGCGCACATACGCGGCGGTGGCGGACCTCGGCATCACCGCCGAGTCGCTGCGGACGTGGGTCCGCAAGGAAAACGAGTCCCAGGCACTGCCCGAGCGCCGCGAGGCCGCGGGGGTCCGGCTGAGGAACTGGCCCGGTTGCGGGCGGAGAACGCCCGGCTGCTGAAAGCGGAGAAGAAGTGGCAGCTGGAGCGCGAGATCCTGCGCCGGGCAGCCGCCTATTTCGCTCGGGAGGTGAAGTGAGCCCCCGCCGCTGGGACTTCATCTCCGAGAATCGCGCCGACTTCGGCGTGAAGCGGATCTGCCGGGTCCTGGGCGTCTCCCGCTCCGGGCTACTACCAGCACCGGGCCACTGCAGACGCCCGCGCCGAACGAGCCGTCGAGGAAGAGCGAACGGTGCCGGAGATCCGACAGATCCATGCCGACCACCAGGGCGCCTATGGCGCCCCGCGCGTCCATGCCGAACTCCGCTCCCGCGGGAGAAAGATCAACCGCAAGCGCGTGAGCAGACTGATGAGGATCAACCGCATCGCAAGGGGCACCTGCGGCGCAAGAAGCGCACGACCATTCAATACAAGACGGCCCCGCCTGTGCCGGACCTGGTGATGCGTGACTTCACGGCGGACATGCTCAACACCAAGTGGTACAGCGCCATAACGTACGTCGCCGTCGGCTCGACCTGGCTGTATCTCGCCACGGTCATCGACATCTGCTCGCGGCACGTGATCGGCTGGTCGATCGCGGACCACATGCGCACCTCGCTGGTCACCGACGCGATCGAGATGGCCGTGGCCGCCCGCGGCGGCCAGGTCCACGGCGTCGTCCTTCACACGGACAGGGGCGCGCAATATGGATCGGCCGCCTTCGCCGAGCTCTGCCGTCGGCACGGCATCCGCCGCAGCATGGGCCGCGTCGGCTCCAGTTATGACAACGCCCTCGCCGAATCGTTCTTCCAGGGCCTCAAGCGCGAGTTGCTGCACGGAAGGCGCTGGACCTCGAAGGCGCAGACACGGCTGGAGCTGTTCAGGTGGCTGCCCTACTACAACCGACACCGCCGCCACTCCGCCCTCGGCTACCTCGCGCCAGCCGAGCACGAACAGCAATTGACCACGTCACGTACGCTGTCACTCGTCGCGTGAAACCCGGTGTCCACCCCCGGGGATCAACCTCAGATCATGCGTCACCCGAACCACAGCTCTCGACAAATCACTCAATGGAACAGCGCCGGCGGCGCTACGCTGCTGTGCCGTGCAGGAGACGCGTCTCGACACTACTCGGATCCGGGCAGCTCGCCGGGTGATCGACCCGATTTTCCTCGACACTCCGCTGTACCGCTGCGAGGCGCTGGAGCCCCGCCTCGGGTGCGCGGTGAGCATCAAGCTCGAAACGGCGAACCCGGTCCGCAGCTTCAAGGCCCGCGGCACCGAGGTCATCGCGAGCCTGCTCGCCGACAATGGCCCGCGAGCCGTGGTGTGCGCCAGTGCGGGCAATCTTGGCCAAGCCCTCGCCTGGTCCGGTCGCGGCCGGGGGCTCGACGTCACCGTCGTGGCGTCCCGCTTTGCGACGGTGGCCAAGCTTGATCGCATCCGCGCATTGGACGCCAGGCTGGAGCTGGTGAACGGCGACCACGAACTGGCTCGCGAGCGGGCGGCGGCCATCGCCCGGTACGACGGCATCCGGCTGGTCGAAGACAGCCTGGACATCGAGACCTGCGAGGGCGCGGCGACCATCGGCCTGGAACTGGTGGACCCTGCGCCGGCGTTCGACACCGTCCTGATCGCTCTCGGCGGCGGGGCACTGGCCACCGGCGTGGGTCATGTGGTGAAGGCCTTGGCGCCCGAAGTCGAGGTGATCTGCGTCCAGCCGCTGGGCGCACCGGCGATGACACACTCGTGGCGCCAACGGCGCGTCGTCACCACCGACTCGACCAACACCATCGCTGACGGCGTCGCCGGCCGGCTTCCCATCCCGGCCGTCCTGAACGACCTCCTCCTGGTCGCCGACGACGCCGTCCTGGTCCAGGAAGCGTCGATCACCGCCGGTATGCGGATGCTCCTCCACCACGCCGGCCTCGTCGTCGAACCATCGGCCGCGCTCGGCATCGCGGCTATCCTCGAAGACCGTGACCGCTTCGCCGGCCGACACGTGGTCACCATCGTGTGCGGCAGCAACGTCGATGTAGACGCCTATCACCGCTGGGTCGGTGCCGCTCCTATCCACAGGTCTTGATGCGATGAAGGGGCGAAGTCCCCGCCCTCCGTGGGTGTCCTGGGCAGGTCCCAGGTGTGCGCTCCGTCACGGCGAAGGAGGCCCAAGGTGAGCGAGTACGACGGACACCAGTACGTCGGTGTCGACTTGCACCGCAGACGGTCGGTGATCGTGCGGCAGACAGAGGACGGCGTCCAGCTCAGCGCGGTACGCATCCTCAACGACCCGGTGGCGCTCGGCCTGCAGATCGAGCAGGCCGGACGCAACCCCGACGTGGTCCTGGAGGCCACCTACGGCTGGTAATTGGGCGGCCGACGTATTGCAGGCCGCCGGGGCACGCGTCCACTTGGCCCACCCGCTGGGCGTGAAGGGCTTCGCCTACCGGCGCGTGAAGAACGACCTCCGCGACGCCGCCGACCTGGCCGACCTGCTGCGGATGGGACGGCTGCCGGAAGCCTGGATCGCGCCACCGCAGGTCCGTGAGCTGCGGGAACTGGTGCGCTACCGGGCCAAGCTCGTCGCGTTGCGCTCCGGGCTGAAGGCCCAGGTGCACGCCGTGCTGGCCAAGGCCGGAATACTGATCCCGGCGTCCGACCTGTTCGGTATCGGCGGCCGTGCCCAGCTGGAGCAGACCTCGCTGGCCGACCCCTATGCCCAGCGCGTCGCGTCGTTACTGAGGCTGATCAACACTCGACGCCAAGGAAGCCCTGTTCAACGACCGCATCGCGGACCGGCTTCGCGGCCACGCCGGCTATCGCGCCCTCCACAAGCTGCCCGGCATCGGTACCACCCTGGCGGCGGTGCTGGTCGCGGAGACCGGAGATGTGCACCGGTTCGCTTCCGCCGACCGGCTGTGCTCCTGGGCCGGGCTGACCCCGCGGCACTACGAGTCCGACACCGTCGTCCGCCGCGGCCACGTCACCAAACAGGGCAGCAAGTTGGTGCGCTGGGCCGTCGTGGAGGCGATCCAGCGCAAGACCACCCCCAAGATTACCGAGGACCGGGCCCGGACCGAGGCCAGCCGCGGCCGGAACATCGCCAAGATCGCCGCGGCACGCAAGCTGCTCACGCTGGTCTACTACGGGCTGCGCGACGGAGAAATCCGCGCCCTGGCCCGCCAGGCGGCGTGAGCACCTCGGACGCGGCAGGCGCGCGGTCGGGCAATTGTCCGACCCCCTGCACGGCGCGGTCGCGGTTTTGATTGACCCCGTCTGCCGCACGTCGCACCGCTCCATGCGGCCTCGCGCCGCGAAGGAATGACCGGCAGCCGAGCACGGCCCTGCCGTCACCCCATCAAGGGCTGGAGAGCAGCGACCCCCACAACCGCATGCCCGACGAGCAGCACCACTCACTCGCCGCCACCATCCCACCGACGGCGAGGCGATCAACGCTGCCCAGAACCACCAACAACCAGCGAAAATACCCCGCTTGACATACTCCGCCCCTTCAGGAGTGACAATTGCTCGTGCCCCCCAGGGAAGGCGTTGACCCGGGTCGCTCACTTACGACGGCCGTGAGAGCCGGTCAGGCGTTCGTGCGTGATAGGTGGTCGGGGAGGTCGGTGAGCCGTTCGATGCGGAGCACCGTCTCGTCTGCCGTCGGCGATGGTCCACCGGTGACGAAGTCGATGCCACGGTCCAGCCAGATACCGGTGAGCCCGGCGAGGGCGGCTGCGTTTACATCGCTTTCCAGCATGTCGCCCACGTTGACCGCCTGCGCGGGGTCCGTCCGCATCCGCCGGCAGGCGGTGGCGTAGGCGACGGGCTTGGCCGCACCGAGCTCGGTCGGGGTCAGGACGGCTTCGAAGTATTCGAGGAGGCCGAAGCGGACGAGCTTGGCGCGCTGCTGCTCGAGGTCCCCGTTGGTGAGAACAGCCAGACGCGGTCCTCGGGGAAGCCGTTTCAGGGTCTCCAGGCATGGCAGGACATCGGGATAGCACCGCCAGGACTCCTCGAACACGGTGAGGTAGCGCTCGGCGATCCAGGCGTCCAGAAGGCCGGGACTTTCAGGAACCGGCTCGCCGAGCATCGGCAGGAAGGAGCGGAGCCTGCGTCGGTGGTGCTCAGCGAAGGAGCATTGACCGGCCAGGTATTCCCGCATGTGGCGCGCCTCCAGCGTCCACCACAACGTCACCAGCTCCTCCGGGGGAGCCGTCGCGTTCGGCGCGGCCTGGACGATCTGACCGATCGTTTCCAAGACCGCGCTTCGATGATCGACCAGGGTGCCGTCCAGATCGAAGAAAATCACATCTGCCATAGGTTGATCATCTCGTGGTGCCTGTCCCTGACTCGAGTGTTCCGCGTCGAGTGTGCGGCTGAGCCGGTCGGCGTAGGTGTCGAGCAGGGGCTTCATCTGTTGGTAGATGGGCACTTTGTTCTGCCTGAGCCAGTGCGTGATGGAGTGCCGGTCCTGGCTCCATGCGGCTTGGCGCTCGGGGTCGTGCCGGGCTTCGGGAGGGCAGGGGGCGAATTGATCCTCACCGTGGGTGACTTGGGTCCAGATGCAGGCCGTGACGGCGAGGCGTGCGCGGTCGTCGGAGACGTATCGGGGGCTCGGTCGGCGCTGCAGCTGGTCAGCGATCTCTCGCCATGTGTCCCGTGGCAGTGCCCAGTCGGCAAGGCGTTCGCGTCGGTGCTGGTAGTCGATCAGCGGCGAGGAAGTGAGGTCTGCGGTGATCGCGTCGAGGGCTCTGTCGAAAGCACCAGGAATTTCCTGGCGGCGACCCCACCGTCCACGTCCTGCCCCCCGCCGACCCGGCCCGCACCGCGGCCGCCCTCACCTTCGCCCTCCGCAAACTCGACCGCTGCACCCTCGTCATCGCCGGCAAGCACCCCACCCCCCCAGCACCCCCTGACCACCCTCGACGACGAGCTGCGCCCCGGCATCGCGACGTGGCCCCACCTGAGCCACCCCGACCGCGGAGAGCCCGACCTCGTCCTCGTCTCCGCCGGCGACCTGCCCGCCGAACGCCTCACGGCCCTCGCCCACCGACTGCGCACCCAGCACCCGCACCTGCGGCTGTTACGTCCACGTGCACGACCACACCGCCCTCGCCGAACACGGCTCCCGCCCCCGGCCATGCCCAACAACGTCTTCGCCGCCCACCTCGGAACACGGGCGCCGATCATCCTCGCCACCAGCGGCTACCCGGCAGACATCCACGCCCTGCTGGGGCGCCGCCACCCAGGCCACCGCCTCACCGTCCTCGGCTACCGCGATCCCGGCCGCCCGCACACCCAGGCCGAGCTGTTGGCCCCCTGCGGCCTCGACGACGACAACCTGTGACAACTCACCACCCACCACACCCCGCTGACAACGGAGGCCTCCGCATCATGACCCCTCCCCTCCACCCGCCCCAGGCCCCCGCCGCGGAGGTCCTGGACGCCTTCGACCGTGACGGATACGCCATCATCCGGGACGCCAACACCCCCGCACTGCACGACCACCCGCTGGCCGCCGCTGAAAGGCTCCTCGCCAGCGACATCACACACGGCCGCGACCGCGGCGGTGACGGCAAGGACGGCTTCCGCGGATGCCTCACCCTCGACCGCGCCTTCCTTCCGCTCCTGACCAACCCCCGCACCCTCCCCACCGTCGTCCAGCTACTGAGCCCCAACGTGCACCTGCTCTCCGCCCACCTCGTAGCCCTCCCCTCCGGCCCACCCCGCACCATCCGCACGCCCCAACGCCCCGGATGGCACCGCGACATGTACGGAGTGACCGCCGACCTCGGATTCGCCCACACACCCCGCATGGCCATCAAAGTCGCCCACTACCTCACCCCATCACGGATGACTGCGGGCTCACGATGTTCCTGCCGGGCAGCCACCTCCTCACACAAGAACCCGCCATCCCCGACGGCGCGATCGATCCCACCGGTGCCATCACCCCCGACCTCACCCAAGGCGACGCCGTCCTGTTCGAGAACCGCACCTGGCACGCCGGCGGCATCAACCTCTCCGGACACCCCCGCATCGCCCTGATGTTGCAGTACGGCTACCGCTGGCTGCACCCCGTCGACGACTCGGCCACCGACCTGATGACAGACCCCACGCTCAGTCTCATCGAGCAGCAGCTCCTCGGCATGCCCGACCGCAACGAGGACGGCTCACTGGCCAAAGACGCAGGCGCCGCGCCCCTGAAGAATTGGTGGTCATCGCGACGGCCCACTCCCCCACGGCGCTCGAAAAACCACCACCAGGGCGACCCGGCACCCCGCTGCGCCCGGTCGCGCATCGCTTCCCGGGACCGGGCTCAGCGGCAAGCCCATCGAGCCGCTTGCCGGCCCTCCACATCACGTCGCAGGCCTCCTGGCCGCGGCGAGCGGCCGGGTGAGCACGTCGGGCAGCCGGTGCGCCGCGAAGTCGACGGTCCCGAGCAGCACCCCGACCGGGGCGAGCAGCAGCCAGACGCCCAGTTCGGGGCGGGCCTCGACGGCGGTCGCCAGGACGGCGCAGACGACCGCCATGATCGTCGCGACCACGGGCGCGCTGGGGCCGTACCCGTCCCCGCAGCGGGCCCGGCCCAGCCAGCCATTCCCGACGCCGGTGATCGAGTGTCCGGCCGGACACGCCGTGCGCCAGGCCTCCTGCGGGGGCACGGACGGCCGGTGTGCGGCTCGGGGTGTTTGCAGGCCCGCGCAGCAGCCCCACAGGGCGGCAGCCGTGATGATCAGCAACGTCTCCACCGGTCGGAGCTCAGGCTCAGCTGCGCTCGGTCCACTCCTTCAGGGCCGTGGCCAGGGCGCGGACGTCTACGTGCCCGGCCGACACCTGCTCCGCGAGGTCAGCGGCCTCCTTGGCGGTGAACCGTACGAGCAGGCCGCTGGCGTGCAGGTAGCCGGCCGCGACCGTGACGCCGAAGAGCTCGTTGCTGTGATCCAGCGCCGGGACCCGCGCAAGCGAGTGGAAGAGAGCGGCGGCCCGGTGATGAGGCTGGGCGTAGACGGATTCATCCATGACGTGGAAGGCATGCCGCGCCCGGGCCGCCTCCAGCGCTCCCCAGTCCGTCACATCAGGGTCGCCCAGCTGCGTGCGGGCGACCTCCAAAAGCCACGGAAGATCTACCGTGAGGTCCACTACGTCGCTGCCCGCCCTACGCCGCGGACGCGCTGGGCCCGGGCACCGGACCGAACCGGCGGGCGAACTCCTCGCGCACCCCGGGACTGCTGAGGAAGAGGGCGCTGCCCTCGAGGAACCGCGCCTTGTTGAGCCCCTGGGCCAGGACGCGCCCGGCATACACCGTCGGATCCTCGTGCCGCTCGTGCGCCTCGCGCTCCAGCAGCTCGAACTGTTCGTCATCGATCTCGATGCGGATTTCCCTGGCCATGCCCCCACGGTAGCCCGGACCGGCCATCGGCGGGGAGGGTTGAGGTGGAGTGGTACCCGCACGAAGCCCCAGTCCGCGACGGCGTCGCGCCGGGCTCCGGCAACCGCCATCGCATACTGCGCCACGTACAGCCTCGGCGGCCGACGGCTGGCGCTCGTTCAGAGCGGACCTGTCCGAGTGAGTGGCCCCCGTACGGCAACTCGCGGAGCCTGCGCGGCCCTACGATGCGCGGATGGCTTCCTATGCAGAGGACCCGCGCTGCATCGCGATGGCCGAGGCTCTGGTCCCGTTGCTGCGCCGTACCTGTCCCGAGGATGCTGGCGGCTACGGCGGTTCGTACCAGGTGAATCTGGGCGGGGTGGAACTGATCAGGGCGGCGATGCGCAACGCGGCCCGTCAGCTCGGCTGGAAGGTCACCACGATCGCGTGGATCGGCACCCGCTTCGGCACGATGGTCGCCGTCCAGGACACCCGGACGTTCCCGAGGAGTATCGGGCGGTGGTCGACGCGGCGATGAACGAGCGCATGCGTGCCGCGGTGGCCAAGGTGGATGATGCGCACCCTCGAGGGCCGCACACTCGTCCTGGACGTACTGCCCGCCGCCATGCCGTGGGTGCGCTACCTCCCCGCCCACGACGTCCGTGAGTTCTCCGTCGAGCTGGTCGAGGCGCTGGGTGCCGCCGCCGAGCTGGACAACACCGCCGGCGTCGCCCAGCTCATCACCGAGTGGAAGCACACCGCCGAAGTGCACGCCGACCCCGAGCTGTACGCCGCGCTCACCACCGACTCCGGCGACGACTACGGCACCGTACCGGAGCCCGGGACCGCCGCATGAGCCCAAAGCGCGGAGACCGCGCCGCCCCGCCGCCCGCCGAGGGCGAATGGGACGTCCGGTTTGCCAACGGCGACCGGCCAAGGGCTGGGAGCAACGGGGCGCGCAGGCCGCGACCAACACCCGCGCCGCCTGGCACCCCTTGTGCACCGACCCGGCCCCGGCCGCCCGGACCGAGCGCCACCACCGACTCAAGGGTGAGCCGGCCCGGGGCACGCACCGCGGCGAGACGATGGACCGCTGGCAGATCAAGGTGACCGCCGGCGGCCGCATCTGGTACCTGCTCGATGTCGAGCGCCGCACCGTCTGGATCGACCGCGCCTCCACCGGCCACCCCAAGGCCGCCTTGCGGTGTTTCACGGGGTGTCGCCGAGGTGAGCCCAGAAGCCGCCAATAGTTGATCTTGGGTTGGGCGTTGGCGGAGCCGTCACCCGGTCAGGTCAGTGTCGTTGGTGTGGCGTTGGGCTGTCGTCGTGGGCTGGGTGGGGATCTTGACCTCGATCGAGCGGACCGCGTACCCGCGGAGACGAGCACGAGCTGCTCGTTCTCAGCCTGCGCTCGCACACCTTCCCGGAGAAGTTCGCGGGCTCCGCGGGGGCGTACGCACGAGGATGCCTGCCCGACGACCCGTTCTTCGAGCCCTGGACGGAAGCCGGTCCGCACAAGATGACGATCGCGCGGAACGGCACCGTCGTCCACGGCGTTCGGTAGAACCGTACAGACGCCTCAGCCCGACGTCCCTGTCCCCTATCATCCGATCTTGCCCCCGCACGGTGCCCTGACCTGTGCCAAGACAAAGTCGGTTGAGACGTGGACGCCTCACCATCTCACTTGATGTTGTCAGCCAACAGCGTTTCCACGTCCTAGACCGCCGCACAGCGACGCATTGACTTGGCCTCGGATTCCCGGCCCGGACACCAGGGGAGGAAGTGCCGGCCGAGTACCCGACCCGCCCAAAGACGGCGCACGAGCACAGCGAGGCTCGGCGCAATACCGCGTCACCGGTGCTGCGGGCGCCATTCGAAGAGCAGGATGGTTACATCGTCCCGCAGTTGGTTGCGCTGGTAATCGAGGACGGCGTGGATGAGCAGCCGCAGCGCCTCGGCCGGGCGCTGTCCGGCGGCAGAGGAGCGGATGATGAAGTCAGTGAACCGGTCGAGGCCGAACTCCGCACCGTCCACGTCGCGAGCCTCCACGACACCGTCGGTGTAGAGCAGGACGCAATCGCCCGGTTCCAGGGTCGTCTCGTGGACCTGCCGGGCTTCCGGGGCGAGTGGGCCAGCCAGGCCGATCGGCGGCTGTGGGGGGCTGTCCAGCGCCCCGGCGAGCACCCGCTCGGCACGGATCAGCAGCGGCGGGGGGTGACCGCAATTGACCCAGCGCAGCACCCCGGTCTCGGCGTCGAGCCGACACAGCACGCCGGTGCAGAAGTGGTCGGGCAGCCACTGGGCGAGCGCCTGGTCGACGGAGCTGACGACATCGGCCAGGTCACCACCGCCCCGGCGGGCGTTGCGCGCCGCCGCCATGGCGACCGACGTGGTCAGGCCGGCGGTCAGATCGTGACCCATGGCGTCGAGGATCATGGTGTGCAGCACGTTCTTGACCACCGAGTGGTCGAAGGCGTCACCGGCGATGTCGTACGCCGGTTCCAGGACCGCGGTCGATACGCACCTCTTGCTGCCGATGGTGCGGGGTGGCAGGAAGGCCCGCAGCATCTCGGCGGGCAACCGCATGGTCGCAGTGCGGGTGCGGGCGGCGAGCCAGTCGCTGTAGGCACGCTTGGAGGTGATCAGCATGGCGAACAGATGGGCCAGCATCCGGCTGCGGCGCATCCGCACCCCGTCGAGCGAAGCGGTCCGAACCGCCAGCACGCCCAGCCGCTCCGCACCGTCGACCAGAGGCATCCAGAGGATCAAGCCGTCGTCGGCCTCGGCCACCCGCGGGGAGACCGTGCGGTACGCCCAGCCAGCCGACGAGCGGTCCACCGGCAGCGACTCCAAAGCCTCGTCGAGTGGGATGAGCAGCCGTTGTTGCAGGTCGACGAGGTAGATCAGCGCGGTGTCCAGGCCGAGGGACGAGGCGCACCGGTTCGCCAGGGCGGGCAGTTCGACTGGCAGGGCAGTCTGCGCCTCGATGATCAGCTCTTCCAGCCGATTCTCGTCGACGGCGGTGTCGGGACCGGAGGACGCGTGCGGTGGGTCCGACACGGGGATCACCCCTTCCGTGCCCAGTCTCACACCGACCCCGTCCTTTCTCACGTCAGGCAAGCCCATGGCGAGGGCGAGAGCGGCGGCCAGAGCGGTCAGCTGAGCTCGACCAGGGGGTTGAGGAACATCGGAACGAAGACCGGCTCTAACGGCCCTGCCGCAGACAACGGGGGCGCTTCACGCACTCCTGGCCGGTGTAGCCGCAGCTCACCGTGACCGGCGGTGCCGCAGATAACGGCGCATTATCTGTGGCGGATCGTCACGGAGAGTACAAGAGCCGGTTTTCGCTCGGATGTTCCTCAACCCCCGTCTATGACCCGTCCGGGCACGGCGCCGCCCTCTTCGCGTTCTTCGCCGGCATGGCGGAGTCCGAGCGCGAGTACATCCGTGAGAAGTCCCTCGAAGGACAGGCATCCGCCCGCGAGCGCGGCCGCCACGGCGGACGGCCCAAGGTCGTCGACGACGACATGGTCGCCTACGCCCGCAGTCTGCGGGCCAACGGCGTACCCGTCGCCGAGATCGCCCGCAAGCTCGTCATTCCCTCGGGCAAGAACAAGGGTGAGCACCCCTCGGTCGCCACCGTCTACCGCATCCTCACCGAGGACGAATCCGCCGACCCCGCAGCCTGAGCATGACGCAGAGCTACTTGTCGGTTGGTTCGCCGCTCGTTAACGGCACCCCAGGAGGCCCGCGAGTTCGCGAAAACTGAAGGTACTTCAGCGGGAACCCGGGGGGCCGGTGTCCGGATTCTAGGGGGCGGACCCCCGGGTTCGCGGTGAAGCCGCGGGGTCGGTCTCCAGCGGCCGTTCCAGGATTTGGCGTGCGGCGGCCGCGTACCGGATCGCCGTTGCCTCGTCGAGGCCGAAGACTTCGGCGAGGTGGAGCGGGTCGGGGCCGTGGGTGAGGGCTTCCTCAAGCTGCCGGTCGACGCGGAGCCGCTCTAGCGTCGCGGCCTGCCCTCGGAGGGCGTTGGTGATCCAGACCCCGCTGACGGGGTGGGTGTCCATGGCGGTGTGCTGGCTGACGATCAGGTGCGGGTTGGCGGTGTTGGGCCATCGCTGGCGCCGGTGGTCGAGCCAGGCGAGGATCGCGTCGTGGGTGAGGTCGTCGAGCGGGCGGACGCGGCCGGTGAGAGTGAGGCGGCGGTTGCCCAGATCCACGTCTTCCAGCAGGAGCTCGCGCACGGCCTTCGGCCGGGCGGCATGGATAGCGGCGAGAGCCAGGGCGAGCTGGGCAGCTGGTGTAGTCGAGGCGTCCACGGCCGCGTGCACCTCGTGTGGTTCGAGAGGAAGGATGACGCCGTAGTCCTGGCGGCCGACACGAATCCGGGCGGTGGGGTTGCGGAAGATCGTGCCCTTCTTCTTACAGTGCCGGAACAACGACCGCAGGACGCTGAGAGTGTGGTGCCGCTTGGACCCCTCCAACTGGTCACGAACAGCCAGGATGTCGTCGCGGGTCACCTCGCGCAGGTGGTCGAAGCGGCCAGACCAGTCCATGAGCACTGGGCGGATCTCGGCGAGGTATTTCACGGCGGTCTCGGGCTCGCGGGCTTGGCTGCGCGGTCCGCCGTCCCGAAGAGTCCTGATCCAGTCCTCGGCGTCCCGGCGGATCCCATCGGTGAGGCCGTCGAGCTTGCGCTCCAGCCAGGACTCGAAGGCCGGGATGCGGTCGTCGTCGAGGAGATCGAGCTGGTCGAGGACTTCGGCGGTGCGTTTGATGTTGAGGCCGAAGTGCCTCAGCCCCTCGAACATTTCCGAGTACCGGATCTTCTCGCCCGGTATGTGGCCGGACAGCAAGATGGCCAGGGCCCGGTTGACTTCCAGGGTGACCCACCGGGTCCAACCGCGGGCCTCGCCGATGGTGCGGGTCCGGCGGCGGGCCAGATCAAGGGCGGGGTTGGTCAGGTCCCGGCGGCGGTGGTCGTACCGGCTCAGGACACGAGGGGCTTCGGCCAGCCTCAGCTGCACCCACGGAGTGTGAGGCTGCACCGGCTCGGGGACTGGCCGGGGCTTGAGGACACGACGGCCTTCCTTACCGACGGCCGGACCGCCGTTGCGGGGCCGCTGCATGTTCGCGAAGAACAGCTGCTGATGGCGGACTTGCCGAAGGAACGGCATGATCGAGGCCGCTTCGCCGGTGACGCCTGCGGCTTTGATCGCCCATGTGGCCTGGGCCTTGCAGAGACGGCAGTAGCCGTAGTCCTGATTGACTGGCACCGGTCGCCGGCACCCCGCGCACTCACCGACCGCGTGCTGCTGTCCGTAGGTGTAGCAGCCTCGGCAGAAACGACCCGGCAGCTGACCCCAGGCGAAGCATCCCGCGCAGGAGGCCGCCGGCTTGTCGGCGCTGATCTTGCCCATCGCCTTGGTGCCTCCGTCACATCGGCGGCAAGGAACGGCCATCGCGGCGCTTCGGCACGACCACCGGGGCCACCATCGACCCCACGGCCGCTTGCCGGTCTTCGCTCTGCTGACCGGGACGGCTCACCTTCTCCGGCTCTGGGACCAGCAGGTCGCCGATCTCGCAGCCGAGGACGACGCAGATCACGTCCAGATCCTCCAGCTTGAGTGAAACGGGATGTCCGGACCACAGCCCGGACATCTTCCCCGCCGAGATCACCAACCCGTGCTCGGCCAGGCTCCGTTGCAGCTCGGACGCCTTCCAGACGCCCTTGTTCGCGGCCGTCAGCCGCAGGTTCCACCTCATCGGATCAGCCCTTCCAGCCGCTTCGCGGCCCGTTCTTGCCCGGCGGCCCAGGCGTCTTCGACCCGGGTCTGCTGCACGTGGACGTACCGCATCGTCGTAGCGATCCAGGAATGCCCCAAAACCTCCTGAATTGAGATGAGGTCGAGCCCGTTCAGATAGAGCTGGGAAGCGCAGAAATGCCGCAGGACATGCGGCGTCAGCTTGTCCGTCCAGCTCGGCAGATGCGCCGTGGTCGCGACCGCAAGCCCGTTGCGCAAGGCGTCGTCACCGACGCGTCGTGAGGAGCCGTCGGAGTTCTTGCGCTCGGACGGGAACAGCGGGGCACCGGGTCGGGTGTGGTCGTCGTCGAACTGGCCCCACACATCCTCGATGAACCACCGCAGGGTGCGACCCGCACCGTTGATCAGCGGCACCATCCGCTCGCGCGGGCCCGACCCGCGCTTGCCCTTGCCATGGCGGACATGGAGCTTGCCGAACCGCCCGAGGTTCCACTTGATGTCATCCAGGTCCAGCCTGCGGGCCTCATTGACCCGCAGCCCCACCTCGGACATCAGCTTCGAGGCGGTGTAGTTCCTGGCCATCGGGGCGCACTTGCGGCAGGTCGCGAGCTCCCCGGCCCAGCCAGTGAACAGCTGCCCGACCTCCGGCTCCAGCGGCGGGATCCGCAGCTGGGCATCCTTCGCTCCGCGCGGCCGGTTCATCTCGTCGATCGGGCACTCGACGACCCGGCCGGTCATCCGGTGCAACTCGACCTTGTGCCGCAGCTCCAGGAAGGCAAAGTACGTGGTCAGGGCCTGAGACCGGGCCAGGCGTGTGCCGCTCGGAGAGTTCCGCAGCACCTTCCCGAAGTACGCGTCCGCGTCGGCGGGTTCCATGTCCCACAGCGGCCGGCCGAACCAGGTCCGCATCTGTTCCAGGTGGCCGACGTCGCCGCGGATGGTTCCGTCCGTCAGCCCTGCCGATGCCCGCGCGAGGACGAACCCGGCCAGCGCGTCGGTCTCGAACTGCTCCAGTTCCTCCGCCGTCGCCGGAGCCCAGACATCGCGGAGATCCCGTACGACTGCCAGCGCCGCCAACCCGAGCCTCCTCGCCTTCAGCCCGACCGCGGATCGGTCGGACGAGATGAGAACGCTTCAGGAATCGTGAAGTTACGTCAGTCGACAGCAAGCCACCTGAAGGAGGAAAAACCCCTGGCCACAGGGACAAGGCATCAGCGGGGCTCAGGAGAACTCGCGGGATGTCGCTCAATCACCCTGTGGGGCCATACGCGTCTGCTCCGAGGCCGTGCGCTGGGGCCCAGGAGGTCGTAGCCCCACCGGTCGGCGATCGCCTCCACCAGGAGGAGACCACGGCCAGACCTGGCATCGGGGTCCGGCGTACGCATCTGTGGCAGTCGGAGGGGCGCACGGTCGCACACGGCCAGATAGACACGATTGTCCGCGGGACGGTCCACCACGATCAGGACCGAGGGACCGTGTGCGTGCCGGACGGCGTTCGCGACAAGTTCGGACATGACCAGCTCTGCCGTCTCCGCGTCAGCGTCCAGGCCCCAGGTAGCCAATGCCATGCGCGCCAGGCTCCGCGCCTCGCTCGCCATCTCGGGGATTCGGGGCAGAGTCAGGGTGCAGCCGGGATGCCCGGTGCTGCGGAGTTGTGCTGCGGTACTGGTCATGGTCGACGCTCCACGACGGCACCCTCCGTCGTCCGGGCATCGAGGAGGCCGGGATGCTGGTGGAGGGTGAGGAGCGCCCGGCACTGCGTCGCGAGGTCGCGGATGTAGGAAGCCGCCGACTGCGGCGAGGTACCAGCGCCCTCCTCAAGCAGGCTGCGGATGGTGGTGATGACGTGCACGGCGGTGCGCTGCTGCTCGTCGCGCATCCGGACCACGTTGTCGGTGACCTCGGAGGGGGAGGAGCTGGACGTGTCCGAGGAGGAGGTCGCCGAGCTGGTCCCGTTCGGCGGTCGGAGGCGGCGGCGACCCCCACAGCACTGCCTCGTACGTCTGGCGGATCATTGCGGCGTCGACCTCGACCGCACCGGAGGTCCCTGTTCTGCAGGGTGCTGCCGTCGCACCGGTCATCGCCGTACCGCTGCTCGTAGCGTCCGCCACGACGCCTCCCTGATCAGTCGTCACGTCACCGTCCACACAAGCAGCAGGACGACAGTGGGTGCGCCGTCGAGGCGATGCAAGAACGATGTAAGTCCGCGCCCGACGAGTGATCTGGGCACAAGGACGGGCAAGACACGGAGGAGGAGCGGTACGGTCGCCGCACCCATCACCCACGTGGACGCCACCCGGAGCCGGTATGGCTGACCGCCGCACAACCCCCAACGCCCAACTGCGCGCCGTACGCGAGGGCGAACTGCAGATGTCCCGTGGTGAGTTCGCGACGCACATCATCGAGACGGGCGCGGCGATGGGCGAGGCCGTCGGCTGCACCGCTCGACTGGTGGCCGCCTGGGAGGACGGAGAGGTCAGACTCCCCCGGGCGGAGAATTGAGGTCCGCCCGCCACGCAAAAACGAGCGAAGGTGGCAACAAAGAACAACCTTCCGGTGCCAAGCGGCGCGAACAGACTCAACCAGGGCCCAGCTCAACCCAGCACCGCGGTGTCATCTACCTCGAAAAGTCCCAAGTCCGGGGCGGGTTGGACGATTTCTGAACGGCGGCCCGGTGCCGAACCCCCCGGGGGCGGGGGCATGGCGACCGGGATACCTGGGATAGCGTCCCTCACTCCGGACAAGTGAGAGGGACGTCGTGCAGATTCAGGTACGTGGGCAGGTTGCCCGCCGGTGGATCACGTTCGGGGCGATCGCGTTCGGGGCGCTGTTCTTCGTCATCGGGCTGATCCTGGCGGGGGTGTCGGTCTCGTTCCTGGCGGATGCGGAGCGCGCCCAGGGCACGGTGGCGGCCCTGGAGTGGCGGACCGACCACAACGGCGTCTCCCGCAAGAAGCGGGAGAACGACAAGCCCATGGCGTACCCGGTGGTCGAGTTCACGTCGGCGGACGGCACGCAGAGGACGTTCCGGGACTCCACGGGTTCCAATCCACCGGCGTATGAGGAGGGCGAGCGGGTCGAGGTGCTCTACCACGCAGATTCCCCCGAGGACGCGCGGATCAACGGGTTCGCCTCACTGTGGCTGCTACCGCTGATCTTCGGTGGGATCGGGCTGGCGATCGCGGGGATCGGGACGGCCGTTGCATTGGCGACGCGGCGACGCGCCTAATAAGGGCCGCTCCTGGCCCGGCTGGCACCACCACATCACCCTCGTGAGTGCCGCCCACGCCTTCCTCACCGAACAGCGCCTGTCCCCAAAAGTCCCCGGACCAGCCTCACCCTCTACCAGGTCCTCGACACCCTCCAGAACACCCTGAGGTGCTGGACCGGCATCTGCACCACCTGCCACCAAGCCCTGCCCGCCAGGACACACCCGACCTCAAGATCGAGAACGACCTAACGGAGTCCTATTAGCCTCGATCGTTCGTGAGTCCTCGTCAGTTCGCAGATGGGGACTCTGTGTGAAGCGCAACTGGGCGCCGGGGTGGGGCCGTTCCTTGCGGACGATCAGCCGCATTCCCTTCGGCCACGTGGTCAGGTCGGGTGTATCGGTGATCTCCGCGACCCAGGCGCCGGGACGCTCGGTGCCGCCGGCTTCATAGGCCGGCGTCCATGCCTTCTTCGGGATCCTCGGCACGGCCTGGTGGATGGCCTCGGTGATGGTCATTCCGGCGGAATACGACAGCCACCGGCCCCGACGGGTCAGCCAGTCGAGGAAGGCATGGGTGCCGCCGGCGGAGTCGGTGCGGATCAGTGTTTGCTGTCCGCGCCCAGGTGTTTGGGGAGTTGGGCCAGGGCGAGCCGGGTGGTTTCGATGTGATCGCTTGCGGTGTTGGAGCCCGCGTTGCCGGGCCGCAGCAGGGCGGCCACCGACTCCCCGGACCCGGCCTGACCGTGGTCGACGAACGCGACGAGGGGATGATGGCCGAAGGTCTTCTTCCGGGTCGCGGTGGCGTCCTGCTTCTCGGAGCGCGCGAGGATCAGCACTCCGTCGATGTCCACGATCACCTGGCCGTCAGCGGCCGGACCATCATCCTCGGCCAACTCCCAGACGCGGGAGCGTACTTCTGCTCGAGCCGTACGAATCGCGGCCAAGGCCTTCGGCTCGGCTGCGGCAAGCGTGTCGATCGGACGCGAGATGGTCGGATCGGAGGCCACCGGGCCGAACACTTCGGGTTCGGCCCGCAGCATCGCCGCGTCCGCCAGGCAGTCCCCGCCCAGAGCGGCCGCGAGCGCGACATCCAGCAGGACCTTGCCCGGATCGTGCACCGCCCGCGGCTTGGGCCACGGCACCAGCGCCGTCGATATCGCCCGATCAAGCCCGGACTTGCGGACCGTCTCGACCAGCAGCACCGACGCGGCCTGCGAGCCCACCGAGCGGCCACCGCTCTCAACGCGGACAGGCGGATAGGACCCGATACTCTTCTCCCCCTGGGAAGTGCTTCTTTCCTCGCCACGTACAGGACCCTCAGCAAGTCCTATCGTTGCAGTTCAGGAGCATTTTCTGCCTTCCCAGCCACCTATCGGACACCACTCATGGTGAAAGCCCGAGGCTAGAAGGTACTCGGCGGCAGCGGGAGCGGAAGTCCGGGAAGGCCGTCGATGCTGTGCTCGATGTACTCCTTCTTGGCGAAGTACGCGCTCAGCGAGGCGTCGTCCTCGCGCCCGAACCGCTTGCCGTGCAGATCACGGTCCTCGTCGTACGACATGTTGGGCACCGCGTATCCGCAGGTGTCCCGGATGAGTTCGGCATTCACGACGATGATCGCGCGCAACCCGTGCAGAGCGGGGTCGATGTCGGGGAAGCGCTCGAGGAGCTCCGGGAACCGCGGGTCGTCGCGGAAGACGGGCTCGCCCCGGCCGTGCACCCGGACGATGTTGGGCGGCCCTTGGAAGGCGCACCACATCACGGTAATCCGGCCGTTCTCGCGCAGGTGGGCGATGGTCTCGGCGTTGCTGCCCGCGAAGTCGAGGTAGGCGACGGTCTGTTCGTCGAGGACGGCGAACGAGCCCGTGAGCCCCTTCGGCGAGAGATTGATCGTGCCGTCCCCCGCCATCGGGGCGGTCGCGGTGAAGAACATCGGCTGGGCCTCGATGAACGTGCGCAGCCTGCCGTCGATACGTTCGTAGGTCTTTCCCATGCCTAAGGATTATTCACGGCAATGCTTCGCGTGTCTAACTAACGTTCCTCGGATCTCGATCTCCGAGACTGAGGTTTGGTGTCAGGACATCGGGGCGGCTCCAACTCGGTCTGCGGCGCCCGGGGTTCGGGCAGCGTACGGAAGAGCAGCCCACTTGGCGCCGGCAACAAGACCACTGGTGCCAGGTCGACCTGCAGGGTGGACGCGTCAGCGGCGGCTCCGAAGCGCGGGTTCGCCAGGCCGCCGACGCTGATGCGGACACGAGGGTACGAACCGATACGCTTCTTCACCCGGGAAGTGCCCCCGACGGTGTCAAGAACAAGGGCCTCAACAATCCTCATTCTTGCTGGTCAGAGACACTTTTCGTTTGACTGACCACCCGTCGGACACCAGGCTTCATGAAAGCCCGAGATTAGAGAGTACGCGCACCCTGCACCAGGCTCTGGCCTTTGAGAAGGCCGTGTACTGCAAGGGAATCCGAATGGACAGCGCGAAGTTACCGATGAAGGTGTTCTGCGGTGTGGACTGGGCAGGGGGCATCACGATATTGCGTTGGTTGACGTCGAGGGAGAACAGCTCGCCAGGCAGCCGATCGGCGACAACACTTCTTCAGGACTTGCCCAGCTTGTGAACTTGCCGGCTGATCACGGAGACACCGGGGAGAGCCCGATTCCGGTAGCGATTGAAACTACCCGCGGACTGCTCGTGTCTTGCCTGCGAGCCACGCGGCGTCCGGTGTTCGCTATCAACCCGCTCGCCGTGGCCCGCTACCGCGACCGGCACTCGGTGGCACGGAAGAAGTCCGACGCTGTAGACGCGGCAGCCCTGGCGAACATCCTGCGGACCGACATGGTCATGCACCGGCCGCTGCCCCAAGACTCGGAGCTTGCGCAGGTGATCGCCGTGCTCGCGCGGGCCCAGCAAGACTCGGTCTGGGATCGCAACCAGGCCCAGAACAAGCTCCGTTCCCAGCTGCGTGAGTTCTACCCGGCGATCCTGGACGCCTTCGCGAACCACAGGCACGGATTGAGCTCGCATGAGGCCCGCACAATTCTTGCCGCCGCTCCCCCCGACTCAGGCTGCCCAGCTCACACGCCGCCAACTGCGCGCTCTCCTCAAACGCGCCGGTCGCCTCCGAGGAATTGATGCTGCGGCCGATCGAGTCCACGAGGTCTTCCACCGTGACTACCTGCACCATCTGCCGCTGGTCGAGGAGGCGCTCGGGCAGCAGACCAGAGCCCTGCTCGGACAGCTGGAGTCTGCCTGCGCTAACGCAGAGAATCTCGAGACTTCCTGCACCGAAGCCTTCCAGCAACATCCTGATGCAGAAATTATCGTCAGCTTCCCAGGACTTGAGTCCCTGACCGGCGCCCGCGTTCTCGCAGAGATAGGCGATGACCGTTCACGCTTCACTACTGCTCAGGGGCTCAAGGCGTATGCCGGCAGTGCCCCCGTGACCCGGTCCAGCGGGAAGAGCCACTTCGTCATGCACCGGAAGGTCATGAATAAGAGACTGGCCGCTGTCTGCTACCTGTGGGCCTTCTCCTCGCCCTGGACGACGTGGACGCACCCACGCCGGCGACCGCTTCCCGGACCGGGCCCGGCGCGCCCCGGGCTGAGCCGAGCACGATGATCTCCTCCACCCGGACCTTGTCCTCGGCAACCGCGGCGCGCGCCCGGTCCAGGGAATCGGCGGAGGCGAACAGCTACCCGGGCGCCGGAATCGCGGAGTTGATGGGCCAGTTCGGCCGGCGTGTAGAGCGCATTGGCCGGTGAGCAGACGGCGCCGGCGCCGAGCACACCATGGAAGACCGCGGGGTAGTCCGGGCAGTTGGGAGAGAAGATGACGGCCACGACGTGGCGGCCCAGACCGCGCTCGGCCAAACCAGCCGCGACCCGGTCGATTGCGGCATTCAACTGACCGTAGGTGCGGCCTCGATGGGAGGTATCGATAGCGGCAGGGCGGTCGGCGTCATCGGTGCCGAGTTCGGCGAACAGGAACTCCGGCAGGCAGACCTCCGGGATGGCGATGTCCGGGTAGGGACTGCGGATGATCATCGATACTCCTCGGCTCTCGGCAGTCAGCGTGCGGCAGTGGACGCGGGTCGGGGCTCCTTCGGCAGGCCGAGCACCAGCTCCCCGACGATGCCGCGTTGGATCTGGGAGGAGCCGGCGTAGATCGTGCCGGCGCGGGCGTTGAGGTAGACGCTGGTCCAGGACGCGGACGAGTTCGGCGCGCCGGGGTCGTCGGTGTGGAACCAGTTCGGCGAAGGCCGCCCGGTCGGGGTCAGCGCGTCCAGGCCGAGGACGTCGACGGCCAGCTCGGTGGCCCGCTGGTGGTACTCGCTCCAGAGCAGCTTGAACGCGGCAGCGGCGGGGCCAGGTTCCTCTCCGGCGATCAATGTGGCGGCGGTGCGCAGCCCATGGCAGCGCAGTTGCTCGACCTGGACATGGCACCAGGCGATCCGGCGGCGGATGTCGGGGTCGCGGTGCAGCCCGCGCTCCCGGACCAGCTCGATCAGGCGGTCCAGCTCGTTGCGGAAGCGGATCGGCGCCTTGAGCGCGGTCGCGCCGCGCTCGAAGCCCAGCAGCGTCATCGCAACCGTCCAGCCGCGGTCGACCTCTCCCACGACCAGGCCGAGTTCGGTCGTCGCGTTGTCGAAGAAGATCTCGTTGAAGTCCGCCTCGCCGGTGAGGTTGCGGATCGGGCGGATGTCGATGCCGGGTTGGTCCAAGGGGACCAGGAGCATGCTGATGCCGCGGTGCGCCGGGGCGTCGGGATTGGTCCGGGCCAGGACGAACGTCCAGTTCGCCTTGTGTGCGCCGGAGGACCACAGCTTCTGCCCGTTCAATACCCACTGGTTGCCGTACGGTTCGGCCCGCAGAGAGAGCGAGGCCAGGTCCGAGCCGGCGCCCGGCTCGGAGAAGCCCTGCGCGAAGACATACTCGCCGGAGGCGATCCTCGGCAGAAACCGGCGCAACAGGGTCGGGTCGCTCCAGCGCAGCATGGTGTTGCCCAGCATGGTGATGCCGAACTCGTCGTTGTCCGAGCCGGAAGGAATGCCGGCTGCGGTCAGCTCCTCAATGACGACGACCAGTTCCGCCGGTCCGAGGCCGGCGCCGCCGTACTCCCGCGGCCATGCCGGGGCAACCCAGCCGCGCTCGGCGAGCGCGGCCCGCGTCTTCTCCTGGAACGTCTCGCGCTCGATCGGGTCGAGGGCGCCGATGCCCCGCCAGTCCGGCGGGACCAGGTCCGCCACGAATGCCTGCACCGAAGCGCGGAAGCGCTCGGCCGGCTCGCTGCCCTGCGGTTCCACCACAACCTCCTGGTGTCTTCGGTAAGCGAATGAGCAGAACAGTTGCGTAGATAGACTCACTAGTCAATGCTGGGCGCCGTGGATTTCCCCCCGACGCGAGGAAGACCCCGATGCGCTTCGCGCCAACCGACGAACAGCTCGAACTGGGCCGAACCGCAGAGCGGTTGCTCGCCGCCCACGCCCGCAGGAACACCCTTCCTCCGCCTTGGGACGCCATCCCCCAGACCCTCAACCGTGAGCTTTGGGCCTCGCTCGCCGAACTTGGACTGCTCGGCCTGGGCGTGCCCGAGAGGCTGGGCGGCTCGGGTGGCGGTGTTGCGGACCTGTGTGTCCTGGCGGAGCGGGTGGGGTCGGCCCTGCCGACCCTCCCGTTCGCCGCCACCGCGACCGTCGCCGCAGTGCTGGCCGAGCACGCCGACAGTCCCGGCGCGCGAGCCGCGCTGGCCGGCGTCGTGGGCGGCTCCACCGTCGCCGTACCGGCCTGGGAGACCTTCCCTGCCGACATGGTGCCCGGCCGGCGGGCGGGCTCGCTGACGCTGAACGGCTCGGCGGCGGACGGCATGCTGGCAGCGGTGCCGTTCGGCCTCGACGCCGAACTGCTGCTGGCTTTCGCCGACGAGGGCAGCGCCCCGGCGCGGCCGGTCCTCGTGGAACTCGCCGAGCCGACCACCGCGCGGACCTCCGTGGAGTCGCTGGACGTCACCGAGCCGATGGCGAGCCTGCGGCTGACCGGCGCATCCGCCATACCGCTCGGACCGCTCGGCGCACATACGGCCGCCCGCCTGATCACCGTGCTGGCAGCCGAGCTCATCGGCACCGGGCGACGCGCGCTGGAGGGCGCCGTTGAGTATGCCGGGCAGCGTCGGCAGTTCGGCCGACCGATCGGATCGTTCCAGGCCATCAAGCACGTACTCGCTGACCGGTCCGTCCAGCTCGACGCCGCCTGGATGCTCGTCCGAGGGGCGGCCCACGCCATCGACGGCAAGCGTGCTGACGCCGACGTGGCGGCTCGTACCGCGCTCGCGGCGGCGGCCGACGCGGTCGAGGCAGTGACGGCCGACGCCCTGCAGACCCATGGGGGCATCGGCTTCACCTGGGAGCACCGGTCCCACGTACTGCTCAGGCGCGCCCGTGCGCGGCGCTCACTACTCGGCTCGCCGGCCCACCGGCTCAACGTACTCGCCGACCGCCTCCTCGGATCGGCGCATCTGTCCTGACGTCGGCCTTACGGGCTGCCACATCGCGGCGGGCGGCCTGCGCCTGCGCGGTTCACGAGCTGCGGCAGTTACCCGGTAGCGCCGCAGCAGCCCACGACTTGACACATAAGTCTATCTACACAACTTTACTGTTCAGACCCCAAATTTACGGGGATCGTCACTACCGAATGAGGAGGCCGCCGGGCCATGGAATGGACGGGCACGCGCTACGCAGACAAGCCGACGGTCGAGGTGCCGATCTGGATCGCCGCCCCGCCGGAACGGGTATGGGGGCTGGTGACCGACATCGAGCTGATGCCGAGCCTGAGCGCGGAGTTGCAGTCGGTGGAGTGGCTGGACGGGGCGACACAACCCGCGCCGGGGGTCCGCTTTGTGGGCCGGAGCAGCCACGAGGCGCTGGGTGAGTGGGCCACCACCTCCCACGTTGTGGAGTACGAGCCGCCCAGGGTGTTCGCCTGGGCGGTTGAGGACCCCGAGCAGCCTTCGGCGATCTGGCGATTCTCCCTCGACCCCGAGGACGGCGGGACGCTGCTGCGGCAGTGGATGCAGCTGGGACCGGGCCGCTCCGGTCTTTCGTTTGCCATCGACCGCATGCCGGAGAAGGAACAGAAGATCGTCTTCGTGCGGATGCGGGAGTTCGAGACCAACATCAGCGTCACTCTCACGGCGATCAAAAAGCTTGCGGAGAAGTCCGGAAAGGCGAGTGTGTGATGCGTACGTCGACCACGATCGAGGCATCCGGGGGCAGCTGGCCGGAGACGGTGGACTTCGTCATCGAGGCGGAGAAGCTGGGCCTGAACATCTGCTGGGTGGCGGAGGCGTGGGGATCCGAGGCACCGTCGCCGCTGGGGTATCTCGCCGCCCGGACGGAGCGCATACTGCTCGGCTCCGGGATCATCCAGCTCGCCACCCGCACGCCGATGGCCATCGCCCGAGCGGCGATCACCCTGTCGCAGATCTCCCAGGGGCGCTTCCTGCTGGGACTCGGCCCCTCCGGCCCGCAAGTGATCGAAGGCCTGCACGGCGTACCCTTCGACCGGCCGTTGTCACGGATGCGGGAGACCGTCGAGATCGTGCGGCAGGCCGCCGCGGGCGAGAAGATCTTCTACGCCGGGCGGGAGTTCCAGATCCCGCTGCCCGGTAGGGATGCCAAGCCCATGCGCCTGTCAATGCGCGCCGAGCACGACATCCCGATCTACCTGGCGACCCTCTCACCTAAGATGCTGCAACTGACCGGCGAGATCGCCGACGGCTGGCTCGGCACCAGCTTCGTGCCCGAGGGCGCCAAAGCGGCCTACTTCGACCACCTGGACGCGGGCCTCACCGCCTCCGGCCGCTCACGCGCGGACTTCGACATCTGCCAGGGCGCCGAGGTGGCCTTCGCCAAGGACGAGGACGCACTGCGGGCGATGGTGGCCGGCCGGAAGAAGGAACTGGCCTTCAGCCTGGGTGGCATGGGCTCCGCGAGCACCAACTTCTACAACAACGCATACAGCCGCCAGGGCTGGGCCGACGTCGCCGCCGAGGTCCGGATGCGCTGGCAGGCCGGCGACCGGGACGGCGCGGCCGAACTGGTCACCGACGAGATGGTGCTGGGCACCACGCTCATCGGCACCGAGGACATGGTGCGGGACCGGCTGCGGGTGTGGCGCGACGCCGGCGTCGACACCGTTCGCTTCTACCCCGCCGGCGAGACGCTGGACGCCCGGCTCACCACCCTGGGCCGGGCCCTCGACCTGGTCCGCGCCATGGAGCGCGAGCCGGGCCGGTAACCCGAGCGCTCGATGACGCCGCCCGTCAGGCCGGCGCTCGAGCCGGACCGGGCGCGGCACGGCGGCGGCTGGTGCAGAGCAAACGGCAACCGACATCGCCAGGCGGGTCGGCGACGTTGTCCAGATCAGCGGAGCGGACAACGCCACCGCGGCCGGCTCTGCCGACGCAGTGCTGCTCACAGTGCCGTACGACGGCCATGCGGAGCCGGTCGCGTCGCTGCGCGCCCAACTGGCGGGCAAGGTGGTACTCAGCTGCGTGACCCCGCTCGGCTTCGACAAGCGGGGTCCCTACAGCCTGAACGTGGGCGATGGCAGCGCTGCCGAGAAGACGCAACGGATGGTGCCCGGCGCCCGACCGGTGGGGGCGTTGACCACCTGTCCGCCGTCAGTCTGGACCGAGATGGAGCTGCTCGACCACGAAGACGTCCTGGTCCGCAGCGACGGCGTGCCGGCGAAGACCGTCGCCATCGATCTGGCGCTCGATCACCGGTCGCGATGGCATCGACGCTGGCGCGCTTCGGCCGGCCCGGAAGCTGGAACCACTCACCACCGTGCTGATCAGCATCGACGAGCGGCACAAGGTCCGGTATCCGCATCCCCGGCCTGGGGCACGCTGGATGAACACCGACGCGGGTACCGGAAGCACGACCACCGTTGCGTGTCGCCGCGGTGGCGGCTACCCACCGCTCGGCTTGCGGATCCACCGGTCCGAAATGCTGAGTCCTATGGTGAGACCTATATGCTGAGGCTATGAGGCGGACCTCTTTCGCGAACTGGCCGTGCTCAGTCGCGCGCACCATGGACATGCTCGGGGACTGGTGGACGCCGCTGGTCCTGCGGGAGGCCTTCTACGGGATCAAGCGGTTCGACGCGTTCCAGCAGGAGCTCGGCATCGCTCGCAACACCTTGACCGACCGTCTCCGCCGCCTGGTCGATGAGGGCCTCATGGAGAAGAAGGCCTACCAGCACGAACCGGTGCGCTACGACTACGTGCTCACGGAGAAGGGGCGCGACTTCTTCGGCGTGTTGGCTGCCATGAACACATGGGGCAATCGCTGGCTCAGCGGCGAGCAGGGACCGCCAGTGGTCTTCCACCACGACCGCTGCGGTCACCAGAGCGACGCCGAGGTCGTTTGCGCCTCCTGCAAGGAACCGATGACAGCCGACGACACCCACCCGCGCCTCGGCCCTGGCTATCCCCAGCACCTCGCCGAGCGCCCGGACATCCAGAGCCGCTTCACCGCCTGAGAGGGCCCAGGCCCTCATCGACGCCGAGGCGGCCGCGGCGCGGATGGGGGCGTTCCCTCGCGGACCGCGTCTTTTCACGGCGGAGCGTGTCGTTCAGGGGCGGTCTGGTAGACGACGGTTGTGGTCAGGCAGGCCTCGACGAACTGGGTCAGCACGGCATGCCTGCGAGCAGGACAGCGAAGGGGGACGATCGGAGGTGCGCCCTCCGGACGGTCAGGCCGGCACCCGCAGCCCCGACCAACTCAGCTCGATCATCCGAGCCCGCATCACCGCATCACGCGGCGCCTTCCGCGCCCGAGACAACCGGCGAACGACTGCCCGTTCGTCCTCGTCACACCCCGGCCGTGCCCGTAAAAGTACTTATACCCAGTGAAAGAGGAATCCAGCACTGACAACGCCGACGCACAGCGGCGGACAACCACACACGCTGGCGGACCGTCGCTGGATGCTCCTGCCCCACCGCACCCGCACCCCAGCCTGACATTCCTCCTGTGCGAGAGGGGCGGCGAGCGACGCTGAACCGAGCTGCGTCCGTGGAAAGTTGCCGCGCATGCCAGCCTGCGGACGGTGGTCGGTCCTCAGCTCGAGGCGGTCACCACGACCGGGAGAGAAGTTGTTCACCTCCCTGCAACCCGATTATTGGATCCACATATTTAAAGTATGGATCCCTGCAGCCGATTTCCTGAGCCCGCTCTTCTCTCCCGCCAAGGAGCGCAAGGCTATGCCCGACCGTCTCGTCACATCCGCGTCGCCCCGTGAGTTCTTCCTGGCCGGAGCGCCGGCAGGAGCGGGCATTCTCGCACTCCCCGCCGTCCCGATCGCGTGCGGATCAGGGTCCGAGACGGCCACCGGCAGCAGGGCGACCGGCGACCACGGCACTTGGCGCCGGACTCACCCCCGCCGGAACCGCAGCTACGTCCAGCAAAACCAGGGCTCCCACAGCGCGGAACGGATCATGCCGATGCGCCCGCAACCCCAACCGGACCCCTCGTGACACGGCACGGCGTGCGGAGGGTCGTGCCGCTTCTGCTGGGGTGGGAGGAACTCCCCAAGTCGGTTTCGGTGCACGGTGCCCCGTATGAGGAGCGGCTACGCGAACCGGTACCCGCGGTTCTCCTGGAGTGCGACGGCGGCTGGCTGTTGCTCGACACCGGCTTCAACACGGCGCTGATCCGGGACCCCTCCCTGCGACGTCGCTTCTACGGCTCCCCTGCCTATCGGCCCATCCTGCCGGGGCCCGGCGAGCCGCTGGAGGAAGCCCTTGACTCAGCCGACATCGCGATGGACGCGATCCACGCCGTGGCCGTCAGCCACCTGCACGCCGACCATGCCGGCGGTCTGAAGCACTTCGCGGGCCGTGTGCCGGTCCACGTGCAACGCGAGGAGCTGGCCTACGGTCTCTCCGGGCAGCCGGAGGTGGAGCGCAACGCGATCTTCCGGGTCGACTTCGACGACCCTCGCATCGACTGGCAACAAGCGGACGGCGACGTGGAGATCGCCCCCGGGGTGACAGCCGTACTGACGGCCGGACACACTCCGGGACACCAAAGCTTCGTGGTGGACCTCGCGGACGGCGGCGGCTTCGTGTTCGCCTTCGACGCCGCCGACCTCACCGAGAACATCGAGTACGAGCGCCCCATCGGTGCCTCCATCGGAGTCGATCCGGCGCGGACGGTGGAGCCCATCCGTCGGCTCAAGAGCATCGCCGCCGAACGCGGCTACGAGCTCATTCCCGGCCATGACCCCGTGGCCTGGCCGGAGTTGATGCGCCGCCGGATCATGTCCCAGGACCGGAGCTGAATTCCGCGAGTGAGGTCAGGCAGGAGGCTGCGGGGGGCTTTCGCCGCCTGCGTGGTCCACCAGGGGCGCGCCTGCCTCCGGAGCCGACAGCCGCCATCGAGCGCCGTGTGCGGACACGGCGCGAAGAGCAGACATGACCACCGACTGGCGGCACCCCCCGTAGAAGAGCCGACGATGTCACGGTGATCCCGGTAGTGACCGCACGCGCCACCGGGATGGAACGGTTCTCGGCCTACCGCCCTCGATCTCCGTGTTGACGCGGTTAATGCGTGCGCGCCTGAAGAGTCGGTGACGACTCGACGCATACGTCACCGAGTCGTCGGCAGCCCGGCGCTACCAAGGAAGAAGTCCGGGCCAGATGGGGCCAAGAAGCCAGTGTCCGCATGGCGTCTCGCTGCCCCAACCGCGGGCGCCCGGCGGCACTTGCAGCGAGGCGTCCTCGCAGCCCGGTTCACACGCCTTTAACTCCCGGGACACGTGGGGGACTCCGTGGCCATTGAACATGTTTTTGGATCCAATCTAGAAAGTATTAGATCCATTCTTTGAGGACCTGTGCCCAAGGAGGCCCACATGCCGGACCAGTCACATGGATCGCCCTCGCCCGGCTCCGCCCCGTCGGCGGTGTCGCGCCGCACTATGCTCCGGGGCGCGGGGCTTCTCGGGGTGGGAGTCGGCTTCGGGCTCCCCGCCCTGCTGAGCGCCTGCGGTGCCGCGGCCGACGACGCCAAGGCAAGTGGCAAGGGCGGCACCCTGACCCTCGCCATCGACTCCACCAGCGCCGTCAACGACCCGGCCTTCTACACCTCGCTGGGCGACTGGATGGCCGTCGACTGTGTCTGCCGCGGCCTTACCTTCATCTCCTTCGAGACCAACGAGCCCACCCCCGACCTGGCCAAGAGCTGGAAGATTTCCGACGACCGGCTCACCTACACGTTCACCCTGCGCGACGGCGTCAAGTTCCACGACGGCACCACTCTGACGTCAGCCGACGTCCTGGCCAGCCTGGGCCGGCAGTTCAACGCCGACGACAAGACCCTCCCCAAGGGCGCCACCCGGCCGCTCGCGAGCCTCGGCTCGAACGTCGCCTCGCTGACCGCCGAGGACGACCTCACCGTCAAAATGGTCCTCAAGAAGGCGGACCGGACCGTACTCGGCAAGCTGTCCGACATCGGCGGCCGCATCATCTCCAAGGCCGCCCTCGACAAGTACGGCGCCGACATCGGCAAGCACCTCGTCGGCACCGGCCCCTTCGCCTACTCCGCCGCCACCTCCGGCCAGTCCATCACCCTTGAGGCCTTCGACGGCTTCCGGCTCGGCAGACCCCCCGTCGACCGGCTGGTGCTGCGCCAGGTCCAGGACCCGTCGACCATCGTCAGCTCACTGCTCAGCGGCGACATATCGGCCACCCAGTTCACCCCGTACTCCGCGGCCACCCAGCTGCGCAAGGACGGCTCGGTCACGGTCTACGACACCCCGCACAACGCGGACGCCATCATGATGATCGACGCCCGGCGCATCCCCGAGCTCAAGGTGCGCAAAGCCATCAACCTCGCCATCGACCGCAAGGCCATCCTCAACCAGGCGTTCTTCGGTATCGGTGCCATACCCGAGGGATACGCCATCCCACCCGCCCAGAGCGCCTACAGCACCAGCCTCGCCGACCTGAGCACCCAGAACACCGCCCAGGCGAAGAGGCTCATCGCCGAGGCCGGCGCCGAGGGCCGCCACATCCGCCTGATGGCAGCCAGCGACTCCTGGCACCCTAAGGCCGCACAGATCGTCGCCCAGAACCTCACGGACGTCGGGTTCAAGGTGTCCACCACCTCCGTCGACCCGGCCACGTACTTCAGCCGGCTCCTCAACGGGGACGACGAGTACCACGACCTGATGATCTGGGAGCGCAACACCTACGTCCCCGACCCCGACGACATGGTCGGCGCCATGGCCAGCCCCACCAGCATCTACGGCGCCAAGCTCTCCGGCATGGACACCCTCGACGGCGTCGACTCGCTCGCGGCCGACCTGTTCGCGGCGAAGAACCTCCCCGACGGCAAGCAGCGCACCGCCGCCTACACCAAGATCCAGCGGCGCTGGGCGGAGGAGTACATGGTGCTGTCGATGCTGGCCTGCTTCAGCAACCTCGTCGTCAGCGGGTCGAACGTGAAGAACATGAACACCAGCGCGCTGGCCAACCACCGCTGTTACATGGAGAAGGCCAGTGTCTGACACGACGGCCGCGGCGGTCCCCAGGGCCACCGGCAGCCCGCCGGTCGCAGCCGCCCAGCCTCCCACGCCCCCGTCTCCCACTCCCCCGTCCCTCTCGGCCGGGCGGACCGTCCTCGCCGTACTGCGCCGTCGCCGGGTGGCGCGGTCCTGGCCGGCCCTGCTCTCCTGGCTCGTCCTGATCGCCCTGATCCTCGTGGCGGCCGTCGGCCCGCTCCTGGTGCAGGCCGACCCGCTGCGTCAGACCCCGTCGGCGCTGCTGCCCCTGGGCTCGGCGGGCCATCCGCTCGGCACGGACGACCTGGGCCGCGACGAGCTGGCCCGGCTCGTGCACGGCGCCCGTCCGCTGTTGATCGTGGCGTTCGCGGCGACCGCGCTGGCCGCCGTCGTCGGCACCGGGATCGGGCTCGTCGCCGGGTACGTCGGCGGTGTCGTCGAACAGATCCTGATGCGCCTCGTGGATCTCGCCCTCGCCTTCCCCTCCATCCTGCTCGTCATCCTGCTGGTGGCGATGGCCGGGCCGGGCACGGTCAGTCTGGTCTTCGGTATCGGCGTCTCCCTCGCGCCCGGCCTGGCCCGACTGGCCCGCGCGCTGACGGCGCGCGAGGCGGCCCGCGACTACGTCGTCGCCTGTCGGCTGGGGGGCACCCGCACCCCGCGCATCCTCGCCCGGGAGCTGCTGCCGAACGTCGCCGGGCCGATGCTCGCCCAGGTCGTCATGACGCTCTCGATCGCGGCCGGCTTCGCCGCCGGTCTGTCCTACATCGGCCTGGGGATCCAGCCACCGCAGCCCGACTGGGGATACATGGTCCAGGCGGGACAGGAGTTCCTCTACTCGGCGCCCCGGCTGGTCGTCCTGCCCGCGACGTTCACGCTGCTGTTCGTCGTCGCCTGCAACTTCGTGGGCGACGACCTGCGCGACGCACTCGACCTCCGGGGGCCGGCATGAGTGCCTCCACCGACGTCGCGCCCTCCCTCCGCCTGCGTCGCCCGCACCGGCCGAAGTGGGTCACGGCCGGCGTCCTGCTGGTCGTACGGCGGCTGGCGGCCATCCCCGTCGTGCTGTTCGCACTGGCCAGCCTGGTGTTCCTCGCGATGCGCCTGCTGCCGGGCTCACCGGCGACCTCGCTCGCGGCGGGCGGCAACAACCTGTCCGCGGCCGAGGTGTCCGCAAACGAGGAGCGCGTCAGCAAGGCACTCGGGCTGGACCAGCCGCTGCTCACCCAGTACGGCACCTTCCTCAACGATCTGGTGCATCTGCGCCTTGGCACCTCGTTCTACGGGTCCAACAACGTCCTGGGGCTGCTCGGGGACGCCCTCCCGGCCACGATCGAGCTGACGCTCGCGGCGATGACCGTCGCGATCCTGCTCGGTGTCGTCAGCGGCATCGTCGCCGCGCTGCGCAAGGGCAGCTGGATCGACACCACGACCCGGGCCGTGGCCACGGTGAGCTTCTCACTGCCCTGGTTCGCGCTCGGTGTCCTCGGCATCGTCGTGTTCGGCGTGTGGCTGCGCTGGCTGCCGGTCCTGGGCCGGTTGCCCAGCTCGCTCGACTACCACCCGACAACCAACTTCGTCCTGCTCGACGCGATCCTGCAGAACCGCCCCGAGCTGGTCTGGCCCTGGATCGAGCACCTGATCCTTCCTGCCGTCACGTTGGCGCTGTCGATGGCCGGGTTCATTACGCGGATTGTGCGCGCCTCGGTCCTTGAGGTCCTCGACGACGACTTCGTCAGGACCGCCCGTATGAAGGGCCTGAGTGAGAGCGCGGTGATCCGTCACCACGTGCTGCGCAACTCCTGGCTGCCCATCGTGACCGTCCTCGGGCTGCAGTTCGGGTCCCTGCTGGGCGGCTCGGTGATCACCGAGACGGTCTTCTCGTACGCCGGAGTCGGCCGCCTGCTGGTGCAGGGCGTCCTGCAGCGCGACTACCCCGTCGTCCAGGGCGCCGCCCTCGCCATCGCCCTGCTCTTCACCCTGGTCAACCACGCGGTGGACCTGCTCTACACGGTCCTCGATCCGCGGATACGGAAAGGATGACCCACATGGACATCGTCCTGGTCCACGGTGCCGGTGGACGGCCGACGACCTGGTCGGCGGTGGCGCCCCTGCTAACCGCCCTCGGCCACCGGCTGTTCACCGTCACCAACCCGATGACCTCGCTGGAGGCCGATGTCGCCAACACCGCGGCCGCCCTGGAGGCGACGACGGGCCCCGTACTGCTGGCCGGGCACTCCTACGGCGGCGCGGTCATCAGCAACGTCGGCCGCGATCCGCGGGTCAAGGGGCTCGTGTACATCGCCGCGTTCGGCCCCGCCGAGGGCGAGACCGTCAACAAGATCGTCGAGCGGTACGAACCGGCCGAGATCTCCAAATACATGCGGCGCGGTCCGGACGGTGAGTGGAAGTCGGAGCCGAGCCCGGAGTTCTGGGCCGAGATCGGACCCGATCTCTCCGCCGACCAGCGGGCCGTTGTCGAGGCGGAGGGTCGCAAGGCGGAGGACCTCATCTTCCGCCAGGCGACCGGTACGCCCGCCTGGCGCACCCTGCCCAGCTGGTACATGGTCGCCGACGACGACCGCACGCTGCGCCCAGAGGCCCAGAACGACATGGCGACGCGGATGAAGGCGACCGTCGAACACGTGCCGGGCAGCCACTACACGACACTGGTGTGGCCGCAGCGCGTCGCCGACATGATCCACACCGCCGCGGTGGCCGTGGGCACCGCCTCATGACGTCCACGCTCGAACACACTCCGGACGCGGACACTCCCGAGCCCGCTCCCGTGCTGGAGATCCGGGATCTGCGCGTGCAGTTCGACGTTCCGGGCGGCCGACTGCCGGCCGTGGACGGTGTGGATCTGACCCTGCGACAGGGCGAAGTCCTGGCGCTGGTGGGCGAGTCGGGATCCGGCAAGTCCGCTCTGTCGATGAGCCTGGTCGGTCTGAACCGTGGCCCGCGCACCCACATCAGCGGCCAGGTGGCCGTCGACGGCCGTGACCTCGTCGCCGCGTCGGAGCGAGAACTGCGCGCCGTCCGCGGCAAGGACATCGCGGTCGTCTTCCAGGACGCGCTGGCCGCGCTCAACCCGCTGCACCGGGCGGGCGCCCAGGTCTCCGAGATGATCCGCGCGCACCGCACCGTGCCGCGCGAGCAGGCGAGGAGCCGTGCCGTGGAACTGCTAGGCGAGGTCGGCATCGCCGGCCCGGACCGGGCGGCGCGCGCCTACCCGCACCAGTTGTCCGGCGGCATGCGCCAGCGCGTGGTGATCGCCATGGGCCTGGCCAACGACCCGGCCGTGCTGATCGCGGACGAGCCCACCACCGCGCTGGACGTCACGATCCAGGCCCAGGTCCTCGCCGTCCTCAAGCGGGTCCAGCGCGACCACGGCACCTCCGTGCTACTGATCACCCATGACCTGGGCGTCGTGGCCGAGGTCGCCGACCGGGTGGCCGTCATGTACGCGGGGCGGATCGTGGAGCAGGGGCTGCGCGAGGAAGTGCTGTTCCACCCCCAACACCCGTACACGATGGGGCTGCTCGGGTCGGTACCGCCGATCGACGGTCCGGTCGTACGACGCCTGCCCACCATCGCAGGCAGCCCGCTGACCGGGGTGGACCGACCGCTCGGCTGCGCGTTCGCGCCCCGGTGTCCGTTCGTCCACGACGCGTGCGCCAAACGTCCCGAGCTGCGCCGGCGGTTCGGCGGCGATGGGCACCTCGACGCCTGCGTACTTCCGGACCCCGCCCGTGCCGCGGCCCGCTCCCAGGGAGGCAACGCATGACCGCCGCACTCATCCAGGCCCGCGAACTGCGGGTCGAGTACCGGGGACGGGCCGGAGGCCGGGTCAGGGCGCTGCGGGACATCGACCTCGACATCCTCCAGGGCGAGACCCTCGGTCTGGTCGGCGAGTCGGGGTGCGGCAAGTCCACGCTCGGCCGGGCTCTGCTGCGAGTCATCGAACCCACCTCGGGCCGGATCGAGTTCGGCGGCTTGGACCTCACCCGGATGCGCGGACAGCGGCTGCGCCGTACGCGGGCCGAGCTGCAGATGGTCTTCCAGGACCCGTTCGGTTCGCTCAATCCGCGGCGCAGGATCGCCGACATCGTCGCCGAACCGCTGCTGCGGGCGCGCGGCGCCTCCCGCGGCGAGGCCGCGAAGGCGGTGGCCGAGCTGCTCGACCTGGTCGGGCTGGGCGCGGAGGCCGGCGGGCGCAGGCCGCACGAGTTCTCCGGCGGTCAGCGCCAGCGCATCGGCATCGCGCGGGCGCTCGCCTCGTCGCCGCAGTTCGTGGTGGCCGACGAGGCCGTGTCGGCACTGGACGTGTCGATCCAGGCCCAGGTGCTGAACCTGCTGTCGGACCTGGTTCGCGACCGGGGTCTGACGATGCTGTTCATCTCGCACGACCTGGGTGTCGTACGGCACATCGCCGACCGGATCGCCGTCATGTACCTCGGCCAGATCATCGAGATCGCCTCCCGGGACAACTTCTTCTCCGGGCCCGCCCACCCCTACAGCCGCGCGCTGCTGTCCTCCGTTCCCGCGCTGCGGCCTGACAAGCCGCGTGAACAGCAGGTCCTGGAAGGCGAGTTGCCCGATCCGGCGAATCCACCCGAGGGCTGTCTGTTCCGCACCCGGTGCCCCATCGCCACGGAGCAGTGCCGTACCAGCAGGCCCGAGCTGCGCGAGATCGCGCCCGGCCGCAGCGTGCGCTGCCATCTGCCCCTGGTGACCGGCAAGTCCAGCGAGTCTCTGAGTCCAGTGAGTGAGGACAAAACACTTTGATCATCGACGCGTACAACACCACGCAGGACGTCCGCGGCCGGTCGGACTACCTGACCGGAGCGCGCAAGGGCCAGGCCCCGCCGCCGTACACGCCCTTCGAGCCCAGGCGCATCCTCGACCGGATGGACGCCGCCGGGGTGGACATGGCGATGGTGTGCTCGCTCGCCCAGCGCATCGAGAACGACTTCATCAGCTCGCTGGTGGCCGCGTATCCGGACCGTTTCTTCGGTTTCGGGCAGGTGCTCCCGCAGGCCGACGACGCGATCGACGAGATCGACCGGATGGCCGACGCGGGGCTGGTGGGGCTGAAGCTGCACCCGAGCCTGCACGGCTACCACGTCGCCGACCACGGTCTGTTGGACCCGGTGTTCGAGGCGTGCGCCCGGCGCGGCCTGCTGGTCCTGATCAACGCCCTCGACGACGCGTTCTGCGCGCCGCTGGCCATCGAGGAGATCGCGCGTGACCATCCGCGGGTGCCGACGATCATCGCGCACATGGGGGCGGTGTGGAACGTGCCGGAGGCGATCATCGTGGCCGAACGACAGCCGCACGTCTACCTGGAGACGTCGGCGACGCTGATGAGCGATGTGAAGCGTGCCTACGCGCGGTTGGGGCCCGAGAAGATCCTGATGGGCAGTGAGTGGCCCGGCTCGGACTTCGACCTGGAACGCATGAAGATCACGAAGGCGGTCGAGGACGAGAAGGACAAGGCACTGATCGAGGGCGGCAACATGGCCCGGCTGCTGGGCCTGACGGCATGAGCGCGACTGATGTCCGGCCCGTGCCCGCCCCGCTGTCGATGAGCGCGGCCGACGTCGAACTCCTCGCCACAGCACAGAACCTGCTGGCCCGCGTCTGGCAGTCGGGACGTCACGAGGTGGCGACCGCGCTGCGTACGGCGGACGGCCGCGTCCACACCGGCGTCCACGTGGAGGGGTCCTGCCGGCGCAGTTCGATCTGCGCCGAGGGAGTGGCCATGGGCACCGCCCGGGGCGCCCTGCCCGCCGGGGCGCCGCTGAGCATCGCGTCGGTGGTCTCGGTGCAGATCAAGCCGGCGGGCCGGTTCCGGATCATCGCCCCGTGCGGGGTGTGCCGTGAACTGATCAGCGACTACTGCCCGGACGCCACGGTGTGGGTCACCACGGTCGACGGGGACAAGCCCGTCCCGCTGCGTGCCCTGGACCTGCTGCCCGAGAAGAGCCGGCGCCAGTGGTGAACGCCACCGGCCCCGAGGAAAGGAGAGGCATGTCCGCCTTCGTCACCGGGTCGTCCGGACGCAACGTACCCACAGGGCTCGATGTCCCGGAACTCGCCGAGCAGTTGGGCGGCACCGGCTCGCCGGTGCTGTGGGGGGAGCTGACCTGGCCGGAGGCGGAGTCCACCGCCGCGGGCCAGGACGCCGTCATCATCCCCGTCGGCGCCACCGAGCAGCACGGCCCCCATCTCCCGCTCGCAGTGGACACCCGCATTTGCGAGGCTGTCGCCCTGGGAGTCTCCGCCCTGACGGGCGTGCCCGTCCTTCCGCCCCTCAGCTTCGGGGTGTCGGCTTCCCACGGCGACTTCGCCGGGACGGTGGCGCTGCGGCCGGAGACCATGATCGCCGTCGTCGAGGATGTCATCGACTCGTTGTACGGCTCTGGGGTACGGCAGTTCATCCTGCTCAACGGGCACATCTGGAACAACGGCGCGCTCGACGTGTCGGCCGAGAAGCTGAGGGTCCGTCATCGTGATGCCCGGGTAAGGGCGTTGGGGTACGTGACGATGTACCCGGGACCCGAGGTCGACGGGCACGTCACCTACGGGCGGGCGCTGATGCACGCCAACTTCTTCGAGACGTCCGTGATGCTGCATCTGGCGCCGGAGCTGGTCCGGATGGAGCGGGCCACCTCCCATGTCGACGTCGACTCGTTCTGGGACTACCGCATGGACCAGGTCAGCGAGACCGGGGTCTGGGGCCGGGACGTGACCGACGCCGACCCGAAGCACGGCGCGGCGGAGTTCGACCGCTGTGTCCTCACCACAGCCCGGGCGGTCTCCGCGGCGATCCGCGAGCCGTGGCCCGATCCCACCCACCGTCCCGGACCACACGCGTGAGGCCGGGATCGGAAACGAGGGCCGAGTCATAGCACAGCACCCGGTGGGCGTCCCGCCCCAGAAGGAGAACACCTTGGACCCCAGCATCGCGATCCCCCGGCTGCCGGACTGCGAACCCATGCTCATCGGCGGCGAGTGGACGACGGGCACCGCGCGGGAGCGGATCCCGGTGCTCGACCCCGCCACCCGAGAGCAGCTCACGACCATCGCCCAGGCCGGACCCGAGGAGGTGTCCGCGGCAGTCGCGGCCGCCGGCGCCGCACACCGCGACGGCCGCTGGCGCGGACTGCCACCCCGGCAGCGACGTGACGTGCTGCTGCGCCTCGCCGACCTGGTGGAACGCGACGCCGAGCAACTGGCGGTCCTGGACACCCTGGACAACGGCAAGGCCATCGAGCGCGCCCGCGGCGACGTCGACCTCGGTCTGCAGGCCCTCCGCCACTTCGCCGGCACCCCGACCCGGCTGGCGGGCACCGTGCACGCAGGCGGTCCCGACCGGCACGTGTACAGCGTGCGCGAACCGGTCGGCGTGGTCGCCGCCGTACTGCCGTGGAACTTCCCCTTCATGATCGCCGCCTGGAAGATCGCCCCCGCCCTGGCCGCCGGCTGCACGGTCGTGGTCAAGCCGGCCGAGCAGACCCCGCTCACCGCGCTGCGGCTGGTCGCGCTCTGTCTGGAGGCGGGCGTGCCCGAGGGCGTGGTCAACGTGCTGACCGGTGACGGGCGTACGGGTGCGGAACTGGTCGGCCATCCCGGCGTCGCCAAGGTGTCCTTCACCGGGTCGACCGAGGTCGGGCGGCAGATCATG
This sequence comes from Streptomyces sp. NPDC029292, assembly GCF_055569295.1. NCBI lineage: Bacteria > Bacillati > Actinomycetota > Actinomycetes > Kitasatosporales > Streptomycetaceae > Streptomyces > Streptomyces sp. NPDC029292. The sequence goes on along the minus strand of NZ_JBVHXR010000029.1, from coordinate 30,594 downwards.
GCCGCGGCGGCCCCGTCGTTGAAGCGGCTCACGCTCGAACTGGGCGGCAAGTCCCCCAACATCGTCTTCGCCGACGCCGATCTGGACGCCGCCGTCCCGGCCGCCGTGCGTGCGGTGTTCGGCCACTCCGGACAGATGTGCACAGCAGGGAGCAGGCTGCTGGTGGAGCGCACGATCGTCAAGGAGCTGCTCGACCGGCTGGTGCCTGCGGTGGAGGCGCTGCGGATCGGCCCGGGTCTGGAAGGCGGCATCAACATCGGTCCTCTGGTGTCGCAGGAGCAGTACGACCGCGTCACCGGCTATGTCGAACTGGGCCGCGCCGAGGGCGCCGAGGTGGCCGTGGGCGGTGAACCGCTGCCCGGGGCGGGCTGGTTCGTGCGGCCGACGGTGTTCACCGGTGTCACCCCCGACATGCGGATCGCCCGGGAGGAGATCTTCGGCCCGGTCGCCACGGTCCTCCCCTTCGACAGCGAGGAGGAGGCGATAGCCCTGGCCAACGACAGCGACTACGGGCTCGCCGCCGGTGTGTGGACCGGCAGTCTGGCTCGCGCCCACCGCACCGCTGCCGCGCTGGAGGCCGGCACCGTGTGGGTCAACACGTACAACGAGTTCGACCCCGCCGTGGCCTTCGGCGGAATGAAGCAGTCCGGCCTCGGCAGGGACCTCGGCGACGCTGCCGTCGACGGGTTCACCGAGCTCAAGAGCGTGACGATCGCCCTGTGAGCGCCTCCGTGACGGCCGGAATCGCCGCCTCTCACCCGCAACCGCTGCCACCGCCCCCGCCCGCCCGGGCGCTGGACGTCGCGGCCGAACGCGCCCGCACCCCGGGCTGCGTCACCGGCCACCACTTCAACGCCGCCGGCGCGGCCCTGCTCGCCGACGGCACGGTCGAGGCGGTGATCGACCACCTGCGCGCCGAGAGCCTGTCCGGCGGCTACGAAGCCGCCAAACACGCGGCCCCCGCTCTGGAAGCCGTCTACGCGCGTACCGCCGAACTCCTCGGCGCCCGGCCGGAGGAGGTCGCCCTCGTCGAGAGCGCGACGGCCGGCTGGCAGCGCGCGGTGTCGGCGCTGCGGCTGCGCCCCGGCGACCGGGTGCTGGCCGCCCGCTCCAGCTACGTCAGCAGCGCCCTGCACCTGCTGTCCGTCGAACGCGACCACGGTGTCCGGGTCGAACTGCTGCCCAACGGTCCTGACGGAGCAGTTGACTTGGAGGCACTGGAGACGGCGCTGCGCGCTGGTCCCGCAGCCCTGGTCACCGCGGCCCATGTGCCGACCTCCTCGGGTCTGGTCGAACCCGCCGCCGGAATCGGCGCGTTGGCCGGCGCCCATGGTGTGCCCTTCCTGCTGGACGCGACCCAGTCGCTCGGCCAGTTGCCGGTCGACATGAGCGCCATCGGCTGCGACTTGCTCATCGGGACCGGCCGCAAGTTCCTGCGCGCCCCGCGCGGCACCGGGCTGCTCGCGGTCCGGCGCCCCCTTCTGGACCGGCTCGTCCCCGAGGCGCCCGATGTCCGAGGCGCCCTTTGGACCGCCGAGCGGAGCTGGGAACTGGTGCCGGACGCCAAGCGGTTCGAGCTGTGGGAGGCCGCGCATGCCCTGCGCCTCGGGCTGGGTGCCGCGCTGGCCGACCTCGGCGCGCTCGGCGTGGACACCGTCTCCCGGCACCTGGAGACGCTCGCCGCCGCACTGCGGGAACGCCTCGCCGCGCTGCCGGGCGTCCACGTCACCGACCCGTCGGCGGCGGGCGGCGCCATCGTCACCTTCGTGGTCGACGGGCTGGACGCCGCCGACGTACAACGCGAACTCGCCCTCCGCCGGGTCCATTTGATCGCGGTGCCGGCGGGACACGGCCGCTGGGACATGGATCCCCGGGGCCTCGTCAAGGTGGTCCGGGCCTCGGTGCACGTGTACAACGACGGGGCGGACCTGGATGCCCTGGTCGAGGCGGTGCGGGAGATCGTCCGCGTGCACGGCACGGCCTCGGCCTCGCAGGGCCCGGTGCCTGCGGTCGGCTCCGCAACGCCCTCACCGGCGCCCTCGGCAGCTCTGACGGCGTCCGTGTCTCCCGCCACAGACGCTGCCCCCGCGCCCCGTAGGGCGCACCGCGAATCCCGGTGCCGTGACGCGATCGTGGTCGGCCTCGGCGTGCACGGCAGTGCCGCCCTGCGTCGGCTTGCCCTGCGCGGACTCGACGTCCTGGGGCTGGAGCAGTACGCCCTGGACCACGACCTGGGGTCCTCGCACGGTGCAACCCGGATGATCCGCCGCGCCTATCCCCACCCCGACTGGGACGGTCTGGTCGACACCGCCTACCGGGCCTGGGAGGAGCTGGAGGACGCCGCGAAGACCCAACTGGTCGACATCACCGGGGGGTTGTACGCGGCGCCGGCGGACCGCCCCGATCCGCTGCGCGGCCCCGGCTGCCGGCAGGTCGACGCCGAGGAGGCGGCGCGGATCTTCCCGGGGCTGCGGCTGCCTGCCGGATTCGGCGCGGTGCACGACCCACGGGCGGGGATCATCGACGCACAGGAGACTCTGCGGGCCCAACTGGGGCTGGCCGAACGGTCGGGAGCGGCGCTGGTGGACCGCACTCGGGTCGTCGACTGGGAGCCGGACGGCGACGAGGTCGTGGTGCGCACCGGCGAGAGCGTGCTGCGCACCCGCCGTCTCGTGCTGTGCACCGGCCCCTGGACAGCAGCCCAAGTGCCGTCGCTGGCACCGCATCTGACGGTCATTCGTATCGTCAACGCCTACTTCGCCGCCGACCCGGCGGGGCCGTTGGGCCCGTCCGGTCTGGGCAGCTTCTCGGTGGATCTGCCGCAGGGGCTGCTGTACGGGTTCCCCGCGGCCGACGGCCGCGGCCTCAAGGCGGGCCTGGACAGCGGCCCGCCCTGGGATCCGCAGGCGCCCCGTCCCCCGGCGACCGAGGGGGAACTCGCCCTGCTCGCCGAGGCGGTGGCCCAGGTGCTGCCCGGGGCCGGCCCGGTGACCGAGAGCCTGACGTGCCTCTACACGATGACGGCCGACCGGCGTTTCGTGGTCGGCGAGGTGCCAGGAGTGCCTCAGGTGCTGGTGGCGTCGGCCTGCTCGGGACACGGTTTCAAGTTCGGACCGGCGATCGGCGAGGCAATGGCCGATCTCGTGTGCGGGACCGCCCGCCCGGACCTGGACTTCCTGTCCCCGGCCCGGCTGTTTCCCGGTGGCGCCCGGTGAGGGGCCCCACCGGGTCGCCCGGGGCCCTCTCAACCGTGGAAGACGGTCTGGGAGCGGCGCTCGTACCAGGCCGTCAGGTGCTCGCCGGAGCTGATGACATGCTCGCGCATGGCCTCCTGAGCACGGTCGGCGTCCCGCGCGGCCAGGGCATCGATGACGGCCTCGTGCTGGCGGATGTTCAGCTGCCGGTGGCGCTCGTCACCGGCGAGGGCGAGCGAGGAGACATTGCGCGGGAAGCTCTCGTTGATCCGGTCGATCATCCGGCTCAGCCAGGGGTTGTCGGCCGCCTCGCAGACGACGGTGTGGAAGCAGTCGTTGGCCGCCGTGGTGGCGGGGCTGCCGCCGCCCGCCTCCTCGCCGGCGGCGGCCCGCTCCGCGGTCTCGCGCAGGACGGCGTTGTGCTCGCGCAGTTCGCTGAGCTGGCGTTCCGTGATGCGGGAGGCGGCGCGCCGGGCGGCCAGTCCCTCCAGTTCAGCGCGCACCTCGTACGCCTGGCGCACCTCCCAGGGAGCGGGCACCCGAACCACCGCACCGCGGTTGGGCTGCATCTCGATCAGCCCGCCGTTCTGCAGCTGACGCAGCGCCTCGCGCACCGGCGTGCGGCTGACTCCGAACTCGGTGGCCAGCGCCGCCTGGCGCAGCGGTTTACCGATCGCCAGCTCGCCGTTCATGATCCGCGCGCGGATGCGGGCCGCGATGTCGTCGACGAGGGGGCCGTCGCCAGTCTGGGGCGTCATCGGAGTCGGTCAAGCCCTTCTTGGGGTCGGTCGGAGGGTGCGCGGTGGTGGAGCAGTTTCGCACGCTGCCACCGACGTCCACAGTCGTTGATTTTTGGATCCACTTCTATCGTAACCGCATCCAATAGGAGCAGCGCATGAATCTGGATTTCGCCAAGGCCATCGACGTGTCGGTCCCGATCCACCCCGGGATGCTCCACTGGGGCCGCCGCCCCGAGATGGAGATCGTGGAGTCCCGCACCGCCGGCGACCCCTCCAACGTGAGCCGATGGCGCATCGGCGCCCACACCGGCACCCACATCGACGCTCCCGCCCACTTCATCGACGGCGGAAAGACGGTCGACCGGCTCGATCTGTCCGCCCTCAACGGCAGCGCGAGGGTGCTGGACCTGACGCATGTGAAGGAGCAGATCACCGCCGCCGACCTCGACGCGGCCGGCCTCGGCGACGAAGAGCGGGTCCTGCTGCGCACCAGCAACTCGGAGGGGGTGCTGCGCAGTCCGTGGAAGGCCCGGCAGTGGGTCGGACTGGCCCCGGACGGCGCGGAACGCCTCATCGAGGCCGGGGTGCGCACCGCGGGCATCGACTACCTGAGCATCGAGGCCGTCGCCTACACCACCCACTGGGAGACCCACCAACTGCTGTGCGCCGCAGACGTGTTGATCCTCGAAGTGGTCGACCTGCTGTACACACCGGCCGGTGTGTACGACATGCTCTCCCTGCCCGTGCCCTTGCAGGGCGCCGAGGCCGCCCCGTCGCGCACCGTGCTCCTGCCGCGGGACGAGGCGTGAGAGCCGCCTCCCGGCTGATCGTGGCCGCACCGCACCCGGCGGCGCTGGCGGCCGCCCGGCAGGCGGCCGAGCGAGGCGGCAACGCGGTGGACGCCGCGCTGGCGGCGGCCGCCGCCCTCACCGTCGTCTACCCCCACCAGTGCTCTCTGGGTGGCGACTTGATCGCACTCGTCCACTCCCCCGGCGGCACGGTGCGCGCGGTGGTGTCGGCCGGGGCCGCCGCGCAGGCCGTCGACGTCGACGCGCTGCGCGCCGCGGACCGGCGGATGCCCGCGCAGGGGCCGCAGACGGTGACCGTGCCCGGCGTGGTGGCCGGCTGGACCGCGCTCGCCGAAGCCCACGGCACTCCGGGCGCTCTGGCCGCCGCCCTGCGGGACGCCGCCTCGCTGGCGGAGGACGGTGCCACCGTCTCGGCGGGTCTGGCGCGCGCCATGCGTGAGCGGGCCCCGCAGATCGCCACGGACCCCGGGCTCAGCGCGCTGCTGACCGGCCCCGACGGCGCACCGCTCGGCGAGGGCGACCCGCTCCCCCAGCCACGGTTGGCCGCCGTACTGCGGGCGCTTGCGGACGATCCGTCGTCCTTCTACCGGGGAGCGGTCGCCGAGGCACTGGCGGACGGGCTGCGCCGAGCCGGGAGCCCACTGACCGCGAGCGACCTGGCGGCCCACCACGCGGAAAACGTCGAGCCGTTGGCGCTGGACGTGGCCGGCACCCGTTGGTGGACCTCGCCGCCGCCCAGCCAGGGCGCGAGCCTACTGGCCGTACTGGAGACCGCGGCCGCGGCTGCGAAGCTCCCCGAGCCGGACCGGACCGGTGCCCTCGTAGCCCGCTGCCAGGACGTGTCGGCGGCCCGTGACCGGCTGTTGGGCGATCCGCGCGGCGCGGAGGTGGACCTCGACGGCCTGCTGCGACCGGCGCCGCTCGCCGGTGCACAACCACCGAAGCCGCCCTTCCGGCCCGCCGGGGACACCGTCGCGATCACCGCCGTGGACTCCTCAGGGCTGGCCGTCTCCCTGATCCAGAGCGTCTACCAGACCTTCGGCTCTGGCATCTGCGAGCCGGACACCGGCATCGTGCTGCACAACCGTGGCTCGGCATTCAGCCTGCTGCCCGGCCACCCGGCCCTCATCGGCCCCGGGCTGCGGCCCCCGCACACCCTGTGCCCCGTGCTCGGCCGGTCCGCCGACCTGCTGCTCGCGGCCGGCTGCCAGGGCGGCCGGGCCCAGCCGCAGATCCTCGCCCAGACGGTGCCCGACCTGATGGACCCGGCCGCCGAACCGGCCGTCGTTCTGGACCGCCCGCGGTGGGTGGTCGGCGCACGCGACATCGGCCACGAGACGCAGACGCTGCTGGCCGAGCCCGCTTCCGTCCCCGCCTCCACGACCGCCTTCCTGTCGGGAGTGCCGATCGTCGTCGCGCCCGGACGCACCGATCTGGCCGGCCACACCCAGGCTGTACGGCTGGCCGCCGACGGCCTGTTGGACGGCGCCTCCGATCCGCGTGCCGACGGCGGCACCGTGCTGCACGGCCCGGCCGAAGCAGATCTCTCCAGCCACACCCCGGAAGGAAACACCCAGTGAGCACCCTCGCCCCCGAACCCGTACCGGCCGACGTACCGCACCCGCTGGACCCCCTCACCGCCGCCGAACTGGCCACGGCTGCAAAGGTGTTGCGAGCCGACACCCGGGTCACCGACGACGCACGCTTCTGGGGCGTGACCCTGGACGAGGACCATGCCCGCCGCGCCGCTCCCGGCGAGGCCCGGCGGGCCCGCGCGGTCGTGATCTGCCCCTCCGCGCACCTCGCCTACGAGGTCGATCTCGAACTCGGCGACAAGCCACAGGGCACCGCCTGGCGTGAGCTGGACGTGCGCAGTCCGGGCTGTTCCTCCGAGGAGGCCCGGCAGGCCGCGGCCGCGTGCCGCGCGGACCCACGCTTCCGGGAGGCGCTGGCGCTGCGCGGCATTCACGACGTGTCACTCGTGATGGTGGACCCGGAGTCGATCGGCGGCTTCGAACCGCCCGAGTACGCGAGCCGCCGACTGACCTGGGGCAGCGTCTGGCACCGCACCTCCGAGGACGACAACGGCTACGCCCGCCCGGTGCAGGGCGTGGTGCCGATCATCGATATGGAGTCCATGGAGATCCTGCACATCGAGGACCACGGCGTGGTCCCGCTGTCGGAGGAGTCCGGGGTGTTCTCGGCGGAGACGGTGGCGGAGCGGCCGGGTCTGAAGCCGCTGGAGGTGGTCCAGCCCGAGGGGCCCAGTTTCACCGTCACCGGGCAGCGGATCGACTGGCAGGGCTGGTCGGTGCGGGTCGGCTTCACCCACCGCGAGGGCCTGGTGCTGCACGACCTGACCTTCGATGCGGCCGGCAAGGGCCCGCGGCAGGTGATCCGGCGTGCGGCCGTCAACGAGATGTACGTTCCCTACTTCGACGCCGCCTCCACCCAGTACCGCAAGAACTTCTTCGACTGGGGCGAGTACGGCGCGGGTCCGCTCACCAACTCCCTGGCCCTCGGTTGTGACTGTCTGGGCGTCATCCAGTACTTCGACGCCGCGATACTCGGCGGCGACGGCGTCCCCCGGCTGATTCCCAACGCCGTCTGCGTGCACGAGGAGGACGACGGCATCCTGTGGAAGCACCACGACGGCCGCACAGGCCGCACGGAGGTGCGCCGTTCCCGCCGTCTCATCATCTCGGCGTTCGCCACCGTGGCCAACTACGACTACGGCTTCTACTGGTCGCTGTACCAGGACGGCTCGGTGATGCTGGAGATCAAGATGACCGGCATCCTCTCCGCCACCGGCGTGGAGGAGGACGAGGAGACCCCCTACGCACGGCGGGTCGCCCCGAACGTCGCGGTCACCAACCACCAGCACTTCTTCAGCGTCCGCCTCGACATGGCGGTGGACGGCCCCCGCAACCGGCTGGTCGAGGTCACCGCCGAGCACGAGACCGACCCGGCGCTGGACCCGTACGGCAACGCGGCCCGGACCGTGCTGCGTCCGATCCTCAGCGAGGCGGAGGGCGGCCGGCGCACCGATCCGTCACGGGCGCTGCACTGGCGGGTGGAGAGCACCGAGGCCCGCAACCGGATGGGCGAGCCGACGGCGTACCGGGTGCACCTGGAGAACACGGCGGTGCTGCCGGTGCGGGAGGACAGTGTGTGCGCCCGCCGGGCCCCGTTCGTGGGCCGGCAGTTGTGGGCGACCGCCTACGACCCGGACCGGCGGTTCGTCGCCGGTGAGTACCCCAATCAGGCCGAGCCGGGCGCGGACGGCGTGCACAAGTGGCAGGAGGAGGACCGGTCGCTGGACGGTACGGACCTGGTGCTGTGGGCCACCGTCGGCTCGCACCACTTCCCGCGCCCCGAGGAGTGGCCGGTGATGCCGGTGGCCAGGGCGCGGCTGCGGCTGGAGCCCGACGGGTTCTTCGACCGCAACCCGGCCCTGGATGTGCCCGCGCCCGTCTCCTGCCATGCGCCGCGGCCCGCGGCGGCCGGTCACGGGTCCGGGGCGCCGGACCAGTGCTGCGGATGAGGCGGGCCCGTCCGGCGGCGGGGCCGGCGGTCGTGGCGGTGGCGGTGGCGCTCGCGACGGTCTCCGTCACGTCCGGCGGCGGCGCGGCGCACGAGCACTCCGCCGGTCACCCCGCCGTTGGCGCCGTCGGCCTGCTCGCCGCGGCGCTGGCGTTCACCCTCGCCGTGAGCTGGCCCGCCCTCCGGGTGGCGCTGCGGCCCGAGCGGCGCCGTTTGACGCGCCGGGGCCTGTTGGTGACGGTGACCGCCGCCGTGGTCCTGGCGACTCCCCTGCTCCGGTCACAGCCGGTCGGCGGGAGCGACCCGCACCTGTGGGCGATGGCGCGGTTCGAACTGCTGGCAGGCCTCGGGCCCGCGCTGCTCGGGTACGCCGTCCACGCGACCGACACCACCGGGCGCCCCCGTCCGCGCCGTCCGGAAGCGGCGTGGGGTGCCCTGGCCTGGACGGTCTCGGCGTACGCCTGGCACCTGCCGCCCCTGCACGCACTGGGCGGTCCGGCAGCGGAGGCCGCCCGCGGCACGTGCTGGATCGTGTCGGGACTGCTGCTGTGGCTCCCGGCGCTCGGACCCGGCAACCCGCCCCGCGGCCCCCTCCTGGCGGCTCATCTCGCCGCCGTTCCGCTGGGGTTGGCCATGCTGCTGACGGGTCGCCCCGGTGCCGGACTGCTCATGCTGACGGCGGACGCCGCGATGGCGGGGTGCCTGCTGCGCGGGCGGTTCGCCCGCCGCGCGTTCCGGGCTGTTACACCCGCAAATATGGGATCCAATTTCTGGATGTCCGGTTCCTCCAAGCGTTGACGTGGCGGGGAGACCGGCGCTCCCGCCCTCCTTCCGGCCCCTCTCCCCCGGGCCCACGGGCCCCGAGCAGGACAGAAAGGCGCCCCATGCGCGAGCAAGAAAACCAACGGCTCACCCGAACGGGACCGGCCACTCCGGCCGGGGAATGGATGCGCCGCTACTGGCAGCCCATCGCCCTCAGCGAGGAACTCGACGGCGTACGGCCCCTGGTGGCGCCCAAGGTGATGGGTCAGGACCTGGTGCTGTTCCGCGACGACAGCGGCGAACTCGGTCTCGTCGACCGCGGCTGCCCGCACCGCGGCGCCGACCTGGCGCTCGGCCGGCTGGAGGACGGCGGGCTGCGCTGCTGCTTCCACGGCTGGCTCTTCGGCCGCGACGGCTCCTGTCTGGACACGCCCGCCGAACCGGAGGGGAGCGCGCTCGCCTCCCGGGTCCGGCTGGGCAGTTATCCGGTGCGCGAGATCAACGGGATCGTCTGGGGCTACCTCGGCCCCGGCGAACCGCCCGAACTGCCCGCCCTGGACTGCTTCCGGGCGCCCGCCGACCACGCCTTCGCCTGGAAGGGCCTGCTGGAGTGCAACTGGCTCCAGGCCCTGGAGGTCGGCATCGACCCCGCCCACGCCTCCTACCTCCACCGCTTCTTCCAGGACGAGGATCCCGAGGACAGCTACGGCAAGCAGTTCCGCGCCGCCTCCCAGGGCACCGACCTGCCGATGACGAAGATCCTGCGCGAGTACGGCAAACCCGACATCGATGCCGTCCGCACCCCGTACGGCATCCGAATCACCGCCCTGCGCACCCTCGACGGTACGGACACCCGGGGCCTGCCGATGGACGGCACCCGTACCCATGTCCGCATCACCCACCAGGTCTTCCCGCATGCCTTCCATATCCCGCTCGACGCGGAGACGGCGATCACCCAGTGGCACGTGCCGATCGACGACACATCCAGCTACTGGTACGCACTGTTCACCAGCGTCGGCGGTCCGGTGGACCAGGAGGAGATGCGCCGGCAGCGGGTCGGCGCGGTCACCCTGCCCGACTACCGGCCGCGCTTCGACCGCGCGAACGGCTACGGCTACGACCCGGCGGAACAGCTGACGACCACGTACACCGGTCTGGGCACCGACATCAACGTGCACGACCAGTGGGCGGTGGAGGGTCAGGGTGCCGTCCAGGACCGTACCCGCGAACACCTGGGCCGGTCCGACAAGGCCATCGTGATGTACCGCCGGATGCTCGGCGAGGCCATAGCCGCGGTCGAGCGCGGCGACGACCCACCCCTGGTGCTGTCCCCCGAGGACGCCGGCCGGATCCAGGGACCGGTGACTCTCGACGGCATCGGCCCCACCGAGGGCTGGCAGCAGCACTGGGCGGCCGCCGCCGCCAAACGGCGCGCCGACAGCAGCTGGGCGCAGCCGCTGGGAACGGACGGCTGAACGGCATGGGATTCATCGAACGCCACGGCCTGTGGAGCGCCGAACAGGCCACCGCAGCACGGGAGATACACGCACGCGCCGAGGGCGGCGGCATGACGATGGTGCGGCTGGTCTTCGCCGATCAGCACGGTCTGCTGCGCGGCAAGACCGTCACCATGGGCGAACTGCCCAACGTGCTGCGCGACGGCACCGGGATCGCCTCGTCCCTGCTCGCCAAGGACACCTCGGGGCGGACCGTCTTCCCGTTGTTCACCAAGGAGACGCCGCTCGGACTGCCCGAACTGCGCGGCGCCGCCGACATGGTCATGGTGCCCGACCCGCTGACCTTCCGGATGCTGCCCTGGTCGCCGGGAACGGGCTGGCTGCTGTGCGACCTGCGCTTCACCTCCGGCGCGCCGGTCCCGCTGTGCACGCGCGGGCTGCTGCGCTCGGTCCTCGATCAGACCGAGGGGCTGACCTACCGCACCGGTCTGGAGGTGGAGTTCCACCTCTTCCGGCTCGACGACCCCCGCCTGGGTCCCGGTGATCTCGGCCAGCCCGGCGCCGCACCCGAGGTCGGCATGCTCAACCACGGCTACCAGTACCTCAGCGAGTTGCGGTACGACGAACTCGACCCCATCCTCGACATCCTCCGCTCGAACATCGAGGGCCTGGGGCTGCCGCTGCGCAGCCTGGAGGTGGAGTTCGGCCCGAGCCAGGTGGAGCTGACCCTCCAGCCCGCCGACGGACTGGGCACGGCCGACGCGATGGTGCTGCTGCGCAGCGCCGTCAAGCAGGTCGCCGCCCGCCACGGCCACCACGCCACGTTCATGTGCCGCCCCCATCTGCCAGGGGTGTTCTCCAGCGGCTGGCACCTGCACCAGAGCGTACTGCGGGACGGCGTGGGCGTCTTCGCCCCCGAGGACGGGGGCCGCGCCGTGTCCGGGCCACCACTGTCACCGTACGGGACCGCCTTCCTCGGCGGACTGCTGCGGCATGCGCGGGCCACGAGCGCGTTCTCCACTCCCACCCTCAACGGCTTCAAGCGCTTCCGCTCGCTGTCACTGGCTCCCGACCGCGCGGTGTGGGGGCGCGACAACCGCGGGGCGATGGTGCGCGTGCTGGGTGACGGGCCGTCATCAGTACGGCTGGAGAACCGGATCGGGGAGCCCGCGGCCAATCCCTACCTCTACCTCGCCTCCCAGCTCGCCGCCGGTCTTGACGGTGTCGCGGGCGGCCTCGACCCCGGTCCCGCGGCCGACGAGCCGTACGCCACCCGGGCCGAACCGCTGCCCCGTTCGCTGGGCGAGGCCCTCGACGCGCTGGAGGCGGACGAGTCGCTGGCGGCCCGCCTCGGCAAGGACTTCGTCTCCTACTACGCGAGTATCAAGCGCGCCGAGATCACCCGCTTCGACCAGGAGGTCACCGACTGGGAGCAGCGGGAGTACTTCCGTGTCTTCTGACGCCTTCCGCGGGCGCAGCGTCCCGTGCCCCCGCCCCCTCCCCGCGCCGACGGAGTGCCCATGACCTCACCCACCACCGAACGTCTCCTGGTCCAACAGGCCCGCTGGGTCGCCCGCGACGTGCTGGAGCTGCGGCTGACCCTGCCCGCCGGCGGCGCCCTGCCGGCGTGGGCACCCGGGGCGCACGTGGAACTGACCCTGCCCTCCGGGCTGCGGCGGGCCTACTCGCTGTGCGGGGACGTGGCGGACACCGAGGCGTGGACGGTCGCCGTGCACCGCGTACCCGACGGGCGCGGCGGCTCACAGGAGATCCACGACGCCGCCCTGGTGGGCCGGGAACTGGAGGTGCGCGGGCCGGTCAACCGCTTCCCGCTGGTGCCCGCGGCGGGCTATCTGCTGCTGGCCGGCGGCATCGGCGTCACCCCGCTGCTGCCGATGGCCCGCGAACTCACCGCCCGCGGCCTGCCCTGGCGGCTGGTCCTGGGCGCCCGCGACCGGTCCCGTCTCGTGTACGCCAAGGAGCTGGTGGCGTTGGGCGGGGACCGGGTACTGCTCGTGCCGCAGGACGAGGCGGGCCTGCCGGACCTGGCTGACGAGCTCGCCGCCGTCCCGCCCACGCACGCCGTCTACGCCTGCGGCCCACAACCGATGCTCGACGCGGTAACGGCCCTGTGCCGCACGGCGGACCCGGCGCGGGCACCGTACCTGGAACGCTTCACCGCGGCCGACGGCGAGGTCCCGGAACAATCCGGCGCGCGCAGCGGGGAGTTCGAGGTGGTGCTGAGCCGTTCGGGCCTGCGGATGACCGTGCCCGCCGACCGATCCGTGCTGGACGTCGTCCGGGAGAAGCTGCCGGACGTGCCCTACTCCTGCGAGGAAGGCTACTGCGGCAGCTGCGAGACGCCGGTCACGGCCGGACTCCCGGACCACCGCGACACGGTGATCGAGCCGTCCGAACGTCCCACCGCCACCACGATGATGATCTGCGTGAGCCGCTGCGACTCCCCGGTGCTGGAGCTCGACCTCTAGATCTCTCCCCGTCGGCGACCGACCTCAGTCGGCCGAGTCGGCTTCGACCGTCAGCCAGAGTTCGAAGCAGTTGCCGCGGGCCAGTTGCATCACGCCGATCGCCGCACGGCCGCCCACCCCCGCCTCGTGTCCGAAGACCTCGGTGAACACGTCGGTGGCCCCGGAGGCGACCTGGTGGACCTCCTCGAACTCGGGCGTGCACACCACGAAGCACAGGGCGCGGGCCACGGCCGTGACGCGGTCCAGGGACCCCAGGGCGAGCCGGAGGCCGCCCAGGGCGTTGACCGCAGCCATACGGGCCGCCTCCCGGCCCTGCACCAGGGACACATCGGCTCCCAGCCGCCCCGGGTGCAGGAGGGTACCTGCGCGGTCCTCAGGGGTGAATCCGCTGAGAAGGACCAGGCGCCCGCTGCGGTGGAACGCCTTGACGGTGCCGTACCGGCCGCCGTACGGCGGGTCGGCGTAGTCGGGGATGCGCAGACCGAGCCGTGCGGCGCGGGCCTCGGCGCCCTCGGCGGGGCGGCTCACGGACGGTCCAGCAAGCGGCGCGGAGTGTCGACCAGGATGCGGCGCAGCACCTCGGGACCGGCCAGCTTCTCCAGCGCGGGCGCGATGCGGCGGAACAGGTGCTCGTAGCCGTAGCCGCCGTTGTGCAGCAGGTGGGACTGCGTCCACACGTCGCAGCCGATCACCAGCTGGTCCTGGTGGCCTTCCGAGAGCAGCCAGGCGGCCATGTCGAGTCGCTCGTGGTCGGCGGGCGAACGCAGGTCGGGGCTGCCGTAGGAGAAGTCCGTGCCGAAGGTGTCGTACTCCAGGACGGCTCCGGTCTGGGCGACGTCCTTGTGGTAGGCGCGGTCCAGCACCTCGTCCATGTGGCTGAGCACGATGCGGTCGGCGGACATGCCCTCGGACAGCAGGAGTTCGACGAGGGACAGGGCGTCCTGTCCGCGGAAGGAGAGGTGCACGTTGACCGCGCAGCCGGTCTCGGCGGCGGCCCGGCCCGCGGCGGCGACCACGCGCAACTCGCCCTCGGTCGGCGGGTGGTTGGTGCCCAGCTCCCCGATCAGGGCGGGCTTGATGCCGGTGCCGTCGATGCCGTCGCGCAGGTCGGTCAGGAGCTTGGCCGCGAGAGTGTCCGCGTCGGCGGTGCGGACGTCTTCGGGGTGGGTGGCGTCGACGTACCAGCCGGTGCCGACGCAGATGGTGACGCCGCTGCGGCGCGAGATGTCCGGGAGTTCCGCCAAGCGGCGGCCCATGCCGCGCAGGGTCAGTTCCACGACGGCGGCGCCGCCCGCCTGCCGCAGCGCGGTCATCTCGGCGACGGCCACGCCGGGGTCGTGCAGGACCAGGTTGTGCGGGACGGACAGGGCGTTCCAGCGCAGTCGGGCCATGTCCTGCGGACGGATGGGCCCGGTCAGCGGGGGTTCGCCGGGCGGGGCGGGACGTGCCCACAGGCTGAGGTCGCTGAGCAGGTGTTCGTGCATGGAGGTCGGGCCGAGCGCGGCGGCGTCGACGGGGCCGAGAACGGTGTGGACGGGCATGGATGGCCTTTCGTGTGCGGGAACGGCGCGTCGGCGCCGGTTCAGTCGGACGGCGCGGGCCGGTCCAGCAGGCGGCGGGGCACGTCGACGAGCAGGGTGTCGAGCTGTTGTCGGGGGATGCCGCGGCCGCGCAGGGCGGGCACGATCCGGCGCAGGAGGTGGTCGTAGCCCATGCCGCCGTAGCGACGCAGCTGAGTCTTGGTCCACACGGAGCAGCCGAGCACCATGCGGTCGGCGAACCCGTCGGCGAGGAACTCCTCGACGGCGTCGAGGCGTTCGGCGTCGGTGGCGTCCTTGTAGCCGTCCCGGTAGTAGGCCTCGTTGCCGAAGCACCACTCCAACGTGGCTCCGGCGGAGGCCAGTTCACGCAGGTAGGGCGGGTCGATGTACTCGTCGACATTGCCGAGGACGACCCGCTCGGCCGGCAGTCCGGCGGATGCCAGCACCTCCAGTACGTCGAAGCCCAGCCGGGCCCCGGGATCGAGCCGGACGCCGACGGCAGCGCCGCAGCGCGCGGCCGCCCGCCCGGCGGCACGCAGCATGCGGTGTTCGGCCGGGTCGACGGGTGCGCCGGTGCCGATGATGCCGAGGAGTGCGGCCCGGTAGGTGACGCCGGGGATGCGGTCGGTGAGCGCCCGGTGGAAGTGCTCCTCGAGGGCCGGTTCGTCGAGCGCGCGCAGCCAGTCCGGATGGGAACGACCCAAATAGGCCCCGTACCCGGCGACGACGTGCAGCCCCGACGCCCGCGACAGGGCGGGAAGTTCGGCGTGCCGCGGGCCGAGTCCCCAGGTGGTCAGGTCGACCACGCAGGACTGGCCCAGCGCCCGGGCGGGCTGCAGTTCCGCGACGGCGGTGTCGGGGTCGTCCAGAACGAGGTTGTCCTCCAGCGCGAGCAGGTTCCAGCGCATGAATCCCAGGTTTTCCATGGTGACCCTGGGGTCGGCGGGCAACGGTTCGCGCGGCGGCCGGTGCAGGACGCGGCTGTCACTCAGCAGGTGTTCGTGCATGGAGGTCGGGCCGAGCGCGGCGGCGTCGACGGGGCCGAGAACTGTTTCGATCATGCCGAGTCCTCCACGGTGGTTCCCCTGGCAGGTACGTCCTCGCTGTGCCGTGCGGTGTGGCGGTGAACCGGCGCGCCGGGTGTGCTCATGGGGCGGTTGACTCTCGGCTCATGGGTGCGGTTTCCCTTCCGGCTCATGGGGCGGCTCCCGTCCGGTGGGGGGGGGGGGGGGGTGGGGGGGGGGGGGGGGGGGGCGAGGAGGAGGG